>NZ_JMCC02000009.1 GCF_000737335.2 Enhygromyxa salina
GACGCGACGCGACGCGACGCGACGCCACGCGACGCCACGACGGGCCGTTGCACGCCACGCCACGCCTCGCCGGGCCGTTGCACGCCGCTCGGATGCTCGCGTGCGGCAGCGCCCAGGTCGACGTCGTACTCGGGGAGACGGGCCGGAGCACTCGGACGCGCGCTGTCGCTGCACCAGCTCGACCGCTCGAAGGCGTACAATCGACCACCGCAAGCATCGAGTGCAACCACCACGACCCGCATTGGTGGACCCCAAGACGCCCCTCGATCCCGAGCGCGTCGCTGCCCTCTCGAACGACGAGAAGCGCACAAGAGACCCGTGAGGGTCGCTCCGGGCACAATAAGAGGGCGTTGCGAGTGCCCCACCGAAGCCACAGCCCGACCTCGCCGACAGCGATCCATGACAACGCAAATTAGCGTCTTGAGCCCTCCGTGCCCGGAGCGACCCTCACGGGTCGTGCGCGCTGCCCCATCAGCACATCGACCCCCGCACCCGCACCCCACCGACGCGATGTCCATGCAGAGGTCTACATGCTCGACGGTCCGAGGCGGAGCCTCGCCAAAGGTCTCAGCGGCTTGCCGCGGCCTGTTCTGCGCCCTGCTTGTTGCCAATTAGCAAGGTTGCGCGGCACTGCGCCTGCATCGTCGCCGGCACCTTCTTCATGATCTTTTCAACGCAAGCCGCGACCTGCTCCGAGGGATCATCAACATGCAGCACGTGGGTCTTGCCGCCATCAAAGTCCCAGCGCACGATCGGCGCGGCGCCCTTGGGCGCGCACTTGTCGAATGCCTTCTTCTTCTCGGCCAAGGTCCCGGCCAGCGCCATCGACCCAAACAACCCGCCGCCGCCCGACAGCCGGCACTGAAGGTCCATGATCGTCATGCCGTTGACATCCATTGAACCAACGTTGAGGTTCGCGCCCACGACGGCGTTTGGATCTTGGGCGGCCGCGAGCTTGTCCGCGCCCGCGCAGCCGTCTTTGTCGCCAAGCTCGCAGGCCTTGCGCATCCACTGCTCGCCAGCCGCGAGGTCCTGCGCCGCCCCATACAGCCCTTCGCCGTGGACCGCCCCGAGGTTGTAGCAAGCCTCCGCGTCACGCTCTGCGCAGGCGCGCTCGAACAGCCCGAGCGCGAGCTGAACCTCGCCAAGCTTGGACAGGTAGATCACGCCCGCGTTCTTGCAGCTGTCCACGTCTCCAAGTTCGCAGCCGCGCGCGAACACCTTGGCCGCGGCCGACAGATCTTGGTGGTCCGTGACGAGGATGTTCCCCAACAGCGAGCAGGCCTGGCGCTCGTCTTGTTCACACGCCCCCGCGAGCAGCTTGGCGGCCTTGGTGATGTCCCGCTCGACGGCCTCTCCTTCGTAGTAGTCGGCGCCCAACAACCCGCAGCTGCGAGCCGAGCCCGCGCTGCACCCACGCACGTTGAGATCGTGAACCACGCCTTGGGCGGGCGGGGGCAGGTGCTCGGCGCGGTAGCTGGTCGCCAAGTTGGCGCAGGCTTCCGCGTGGTCCATGGCGCAGGCCCAGGTGAGCAGTGGGATCGCGTCCGCGGGCGTGGGGCTGAGCAGCAGCAGCGTGCCCTGCTCGGCGCATGCCTCGAGCTCGAGCTCTTCGCAGGCCGGGGGCGGCGGAGCGGTCTGGGGCTCGACTGGCTTGGTCTCGGCCGTTGGCGTAGGGTCTGGCGGTGGCGGCGGCGGGGTGTCGGCGCGCTTGCAAGCGCTGGCGAGCACGAGCAGGAGTGCCGAGAGTGGGAGGCCGAGCCGACGCATCCCCCATGGTACCCGAGCGAAGCAGCCGTCGGAGCCCAATCGGGGCTAGCCGGGCTCGTGACGCTGGTGTAGAAGCCGGCCAGGAGCGAACAGGACAGCGATATGGGCCGCACCTTCGAGAACCGAAAGCTAGCGATGTTGAAACGCGGGGACCGCGACGCGAAAGCGTTCACCCGCGCCGGCCGGCAGATCAGCATGGCCGTGAAGGCCGGTGGTCCCGACGCCGACAACAACCCGGGCCTGCGCCGCGCGATCCAAAACGCGCGAGCGGTCAACATGCCCAAGGACAGGATCCAAGGCGCGATCGAGAAGGCCGCCGGGCTCGGCGATGTCGACGAGTACAAGACCGTGTTCTACGAGGGCTACGGGCCCCACGGGATCGCCATGATGGTCGAAACCGCGACCGACAACCCGACCCGCACGGTGGCCAACGTTCGGTTCGCGTTCAAGAAGGAAGACGGGAACCTGGGCAGCACGGGCAGCGTCGCGTTCATGTTCGACCAGTTCGGCGTGTTCCGCCTCGACCCCGAGGGCCTCGACCGCGATGAGCTCGAGCTCTTGCTGATCGACCACGGGCTCGAGCAGCTCGACGACGGCATCAACGACGACGGCGACCCGGTGTTGGTGCTGCGCTGCGCTCGTGAGGACTTTGGCAACCTGCAGGCGGGCCTCGACGCCAACAAGATCGCCGTTGCGTCGTCTGGCTTCGAGTGGGTGCCGAAGACGACCACCGAGCTGTCGGACGACGAGACTGACGCGGTGCTCAAGCTGATTGATCGGCTCGAGCAGGACGACGACGTCCAGGTTGTGTTTCACAATCTGGGCTGAGCGATCGAGCTCGCGTCGGTCGCGGCCGAAGTTGATGGGTGTGGACCGCCACGCGCGCTCGCGAGATCCGCGAGCGCGGGCTGGCGGCCGTCGCACATGGGTGCGTTGGCGGGGCGCAAACAAAACGGGGTTCAAGTATGGGCGAACTCGTGCGTGCTTCGCTGATGAGTGCTACGCCGCGCCATGGTTCGTGCTTGCTACGCGCAGATCGTCGAAGACACTCAGGAGACAATGGCACAATGCGTCATCAGAGCTTGGGAGCAATGGGTGCAGGGGGGGCGTGGCTCGTCGCGCTCGCGCTGACATCCTGTGGGCCCAATGTGCCCAAGGGGTCGCAGGATACCAATGTGCAAGGTGACGGCGATGGGGAACCCGGTGACGGCGACGGCGACCCTGGAGACGGCGACCTCGGCGACGGTGACGGTGACGGTCACGAGCCGCCCTGCGAGTCCATGCACGAGGGAATGGTCTGTATCCCCGCGGGGCCATTCATCATGGGCTCGAATGGGCTGGGGTTACTCAAAGAGCGCGAGATTCCCGAGCAGGTCGTGTATCTGTCGCAGTTTCATATCGACCGACACGAGGTGACCTTTGGTGAGTATCGGCTCTGCGTAGAGGCGGGGAACTGCTCGCCGCCTGTGGCGGAGGACCCGAACGATATTCGGACCTCTGGCTGTCGCTGGGGGACCGAGGGCATCGACGCCTATCCAGTCGCCTGCGTGGACTGGCTGCAAGCGCTGGAGTACTGCAACGCACGGGGCGCTGAGTTGCCCACCGAGGCACAGTGGGAAAAGGCCGGGCGCGGCACCGACGGCCGCCACTACGCTTGGGGGAACGAAGGGCCTACTTGTTTCTACGCCAGCATGGCGAATGAGACGATCGGGGACCAGGACCCGTACGAAGGGTGGGGATGCGACACCGGGATGCCGCAGCGACCGGGGAGCCACTCGCCGCAGGGTGACAGCCCGTATGGCGTACAAGACATGGTCGGAAACGTGAGCGAGGTCGTCGCCGACTGGCTTGGGCCTGGGCAGCTCAACCTCGGGACGGATCCCTCCGGTCCCGAGAGCGGCCCATTCAAAGTGCGGAAGGGAGGATCCTACATCGCCACCCAACTGTACGACTCCAATGGCGGCTATTTGCATTTGGCTTGGCGGGGTCAGGGCGGTGGACCCCACCCGGGAGCCCATTTGGGAGCGAGCACCGGATTTCGCTGCGCCATGTTCGAGTGACCGATCAGCGCCAACACCGAATCAGTCGGCCTGGAATCTCACGACAATCACGGCGATGGCCTCGAGCACTCGAGTCTCACCGCACAGGTCGCGGCCGCAGGGCCGGGGTGGCTTCGAATTTTGCTTCACCACGCCCAGGCCACGATCGCCGAGAACCAAGACAACGAGCCGTGAAGGCTCACCCAAGCGTCACGGGTTCGCAGCGCTCGCAGGGGTCGCGAACACGACCCCCTTGCCTTTGACATTGGCGGCGAGCCACAGCTCGCTGCGATCCGACAGCATCGCCGCGCTGATCGACCCTGCCCCCTCGGGCAGCGCGACGGTGTACCACACCCCCTGCCCATCGCGGTGCAGCAGCTTGCCGTTGCCGATCACCCACAGCCCACCGTCGTCGGCCGGCCACAGCCCTGTCGGTGGATGCAGCAACGACTCGAGCTTCCAGTTGCCGCGCTCGTAGTGCAGCAAGTGCTGACCCACGGCGCCGTCACGATCGACCGTCGCGACCACCGACACGGCGTTTTGCTGGCGCACGACCTGGGTCGAGAAGCTCCACAGGCTGCCGTGCGGGAGCTTCTTGGCGTTGTCGTCCACGCACTTGCGATCGTCACAGTTAATCTGGACATAGATCCCGTTGGGCCGCTCGCTGATGTTGTAGAGGCCGCCGCCGCGGGTCTCGACCACGTCGACGATCACCTTGCCCATGCGCGGCCCAGTCTTGGGGTTGTCCTTGCCGCCGATCCGCGTGAGCCGGGAGCCCTCGCGCACGAGCACGGTCCCGAGCGAGCCCTTGCGCACGACGTGGGCCCCGGCGATCCAGCGTGGTTGGCCACGAAAGTCGCGGGGGATCCACTTGCGGTCCGCGTCGAGCTGCAGCAGCTCGTGCTCGAAGCTCAGCGGCTGGCCGGGGGTGATCGGCTGCTGGGTGCTCGTGACCAACCATGCATCTTGGGGCCAGTCGCCAAGCAGCTCGCCAGTGGGGAGCTCGAGCCCGGCGCGGGGTCGCAGCTGCCCGCTGTCGTCGAGGTCGTAGTAGCCGTTGGCTCCGCGCGCGAGCACGCCAGTCTGGATGTAGACGAACTCGAGCGGGGTCGGAAACTCAGCGACCTCGCGCCAGCTCAGCGTGATCGGGGTTGGTGTCGCGGGCGTGGCCGGGACGGTGTTGGGCGCGGTCGTGGGGCCGTCGATCTCGATCACCGCCTCGATCGCGAGCTCGCCGTCATCCGACTCCGAGTCGGTCCCGTCGGACTCCGTGCCGACCAAGCTGGGATCGTCGCTCGCGGCCGAGCTGTTTGGCACTAGCGGCTTGCCTGGATCTTTCGCGGCCTGCTCGTCCGCGTTCGCGGAGCAGCCCAGCGAGAGCGACGTGAGTACGACGGCCAGCATCGGTGAGCAGAGCTTCCACATCGCGTCGCGTAGCTTACCAAGGTCAGCGCCGCAGCTGGTCCCAACGGGTTTTGGGCGGTCCTTCGTGGCGGTGAGGGGGCTGTCGACGCAACAGCGAGACGGGCAACGCGCGATATCGCCGCTGCGCGTGGTGGGTTATGCTGGGCGGCCAGTCTCGACGACGAAGCGATGAACCAAAGCTGCAACGCCGAAGGCTCCGCGAGCCCGCTCGCCAGGCTGGGACCGATCCCGATCGGGAGGCCGTGGGATTGAACGCGGACATCTCGGATGCGCCAACGGAAGCAGCGGTCGACAGCGCCGAGCTTGCCGGAATGGTCGAGACCAACCCCGAGCTCGAGGGCATGGCCGAGCGGCTCGAGGAAGGCCGGGAGATCGCGGGTCGCTATCGGATCATCCGGCACCTTGGCTCGGGGGGCATGGGCAACGTGTACCTGGCCGAGCAAACCACGATCGGCAAGCTGGTCGCGGTCAAGACCCTCAGCGTCGAGCTCAGCCGCCGCAAGGTGCTGCGCGAGCGGTTCTTGCGGGAGGCCCGATCCGCGTCGCAGATCCGCCACGTCAACGTTGTCGACATCACCGACTACGGCAGCACCGAAGAGGGCGCGCCGTTCATCGCGATGGAGTACCTCGAGGGCGAGGATCTCAAGCAGATCCTGCACCGCGAAGGCCGGCTGAGCTTCGAGCGAGCCCGCCGGTTCATCGTGCAGATCTGCAACGCGCTTCAGGCCGCGCACGATCAGGGCATCGTGCATCGCGACGTGAAGCCGGCGAATTGCTTTTGCGTCGAGCAAAGCGGCACCAGCGATCTGATCAAGGTCGTCGATTTTGGCATCGCCAAGACCACCACAGAGGGCGACAGCTCGGAGCTGACCAAGACCGGCGTGATCGTGGGCACCGCGGCGTACATGGCCCCCGAGCAGGCCCGGGGCGACGCCAACGTGGACTCGCGGGCCGATGTCTATGCCGTTGGCGTGATGCTGTTTCGCATGCTCACGGGCAAGCTGCCGTACTCGTCCAATCATCCGCTTGGCATGATCACCAAGCACCTGACGGAGCCGATCCCCTCGCTGCGAGAGTTCGCGCCAGAGGCCAAGCTGTCGGCGGCCGTCGAGCGGATCGTGCACAAGGCGTTGGCCAAAGATCGCGAGCTGCGCTGGCAGAGCGCCGGGGAGCTGGCGCGGGCGCTCGAGCAGATCGAAGAGCCAACCGCGACCACGGGCCGGCGCGACGTGTGGGTGGGGGTGGCGTTGGCTGGGGTGTTGGCGGTCGCCGGGCTCGTGTTTGCGGTCTCGCAGGGGCACCTGACAGCCAGCGCCAGCCTGACGAAGACCGAGCCGCCAGGGACCCAAGTTGTCGCGCCAGCCAAGCCGGAGCCGGTGAACGAGCCAACGCAACCGGAGCCGGTGGACGAGCCGGTGGACGAGCCGCCCAGCGCCACTGTTGTCGTCACCCTCGAGGGGGCGCCTGCGGGCGCGCAGGTGTTGATTGACGACCGGGTGGTTGGATTGGCGGATCAGCCCTTTACCCTCGACAGGAGCGAGGCAACGGTGAGCCTGCAGATCGTCGCCGAAGGTTACGAGCCCTCGGCCGTCGTCGTGGTGCCGGTCGCGGATCTGACGGTGCCGGTTGCTCTGGAGGCGGAGCCCGAGAAGGCCGAGAAGAGGGTCAAGAAGATTAAGAAGACCAAGCAAGAGTCGGACGCCGGCAAGGTCGACAAGGAATTGGGTTATTGACCGGGCCATTGACCGGGCCATTGGGGGGCGTGGGCTTGCTGGCGTGGCTCGCGTTCGCGCCACCTGGCGATCCGGCCGAGCGGAGCGCCGACACCTCGGACTTGCTTGGGCCAGCGGCGGCGCCATCAAAGCACTCGGGGCCCGCCTACGTGGACGTGCTCGAGCCCTTGCCCGAGGAACTGCGCAGCGAGGACGACGCGCGCTTGCTCAAGGAGTCGGCCAAGACCGCGTTTCGAGACGAGCGCTTCGAAGACGCGATCGAGTTTCTGGCCGAGGCGTACCGAACCTTCCCGTATGTGACGCTTCTGTACTCGCTGGGCTCGGCCCACCGCCGCGCATACGAGCGCGACGGCGACACGGAGCATCGGCGTCTGGCGATTCGTCGCTATCAACAATACCTGTCGGCCGCGCCGGACGCCGAGAGCGCTGATCTGGCGCAGAACTATCTGACCTCGCTGCTGGCAGATCGCGACCTTGGCGACATGGAGCTCGAGGTCGTGACGCGGATCCTGGTCTCGACCACGGTTGAAGAGGCCAGCATGCAGATCGACGGGGGCCCGCCGCTGCCCGCTCCGGGGGTGATCAGCGTCGAGCCGGGGCATCACGAGATCCTGGTGCGCGCGGCGGGCTACCACGACTTCGTGCGCGGCTTCGACGTGCCCGAGGGCACCACATTCCAGGTTCAGGCGGAGCTCGAAGACAAGCCGGCGGCGCTCGCTGTGCAGGGGCCCAAGGGGGCCCTGGTGTTGCTAGATGGTCGGGCGATGGGGGAGCTGCCGCTCTCGCACCCGCTCGAGGTGGAGTCTGGGCCGCACGTGGTGAGCGTGACCAAGAACGGGTACCGGGCGTACTCGAAAGACGTCACGTTGGAGCGCGACGGAAATAGCTTGGTGCGGGCGTCGCTGGATGTGTCCAATCAGCGGTTTACGTCGTATTTCTTCATGGGGCTTGGGGGCGTGGCGTTGGTGAGCAGCGGTGTGCTGGCTGGGCTGAGCGTCGAGCGGCAAGGGCGGGCGTTGACGCTGGAGCGGCAGCGCATGAATGGCCAGGTCTCAAACCCACAGTACGACGCGTACTTGGAGCTGGTGCACTCGCGTAATTCGTTGCGAACGGGGGCGGTGTTCACGGGGTTGGGCGGGGCCGCGCTGCTGGTGACGGGGGTGATGTTGTACGTGTTTGATCGGCCGCAGCTGGGCGCAACGCGGGGCGTGGCGCGGGTGACCGGGGCCCCGGTGATCGGCGCGGGGACAGCCGGGTTCACGGCTGTGGTGCAATTCTGAGCGCGAGCTCAATCATTGACCGGCTGGCCAAACAACACCCGGCTAGCGATCGCCACGTCGTCCACCCCGTCCCCATCAAAGTCGCCCACGTGGCCAATGCTACGCGGGTCCAAGTCAGCGATCTCAATCACCCCCCGCGGGTCCAAGGTCTCCGAGCTAAACCCCACGTTCAGCCCCCAGATCATGTTGGTGCCGACGAGGTCCCCGGTCACGACCTCCCGGCCCGCGGAACCGTCGAGCTCGACCCACCGCGCCCAGTCCATCCGATTGGGGCGATCGCCCTCATCAGCCTCATCGCCCGGCTCGAACAGCGGAAAGGTCGACAGCGCGTCCAACGACAGGGTGCCGGTTCCGGTGCCCCGCAGCAGCTTGATCTCGTTGTTGAGCGTCACCCAGGTCAGATCGAGCATGCCGTCGCCGTCAGCGTCGGCGACCTCGATGAAGGGATCCTCGCCGTCGCCGAGCCCACGGACGGCGCCCTCTGCCACGAGCAGATCAACGACCTCGAAGCACAGCGTCCGCGACTCGAATTTGTTGGCGCCAACGTGGGCCAAGAACACCCCGCTGCACAATGACGTGGTTGGCGTGGTCTCGATGCGTGGTCGCAGCACCGCGATCTCGAGCGCCGTGTCGGTTCGCCCGATCACCAGCGCTTCTTCTACTTCTGGCGTGCCCTTGTCCTGCTCTAATTGGCCAAGCTCGATCGCCACCACGGTCGTGTGATCCGGCGTGGCGCTGGGCAACACGCTTGACAGCTGAATCAGGGGACCCACGGAGTCGTAGGCCGGGCCAAGATCGGCCTCGCCGCTGATCGCTCGCAGCACCCGCAGGCCGCCGTCTTCGCTGGCCTGGGCCACGCCCAACCCCCACCCGAACAGGTCCTCGTGTAGATCGTCGGCGTACGCCCCGGCGGCGAAGCGCACGTGGCAGTCCTGCCGGGTGACGCAGCTGCCGGGCGCGGTCAGAGCCAGCGCGGGCCACTGACCATCACGAAAGATCGTCAGCCGCCCGTCCCGCTCGGCGCCCAAGCTCGCGCTTGGTAGCCCTTCGCCAAACACCCGCAGCAGGTCGAAGCCAACCGGCGAGAAGCTGGTTGCGCGGGCCGGATCGTAGGGAGGCCCCCAGATCACTTGCAGCGAGGACTCGCCGCCAAACACCAGATCCACCGTGAAGTCCCCGTCGATGTCGCCGGCCACGACCTGCTCGATCTGGGTGCTCTCGATCGTGTGCAGGACCAGCTGCGTGCTCGACTCGTCGCGCCAGATCAGATCCAGGAAGTCGATCGGTGAATGATCCGGCGGCTGACCCGTGACCTCGCTTGGGGTCGAGTTCTTGTCGATCGTCGCAAACCCAAGCTGCCCGTCGCCGCGCAGGTCAACGACCGTGGCCAGCGATCCGGTCGTGCGCCAGTTCCGGGCGACGTCTGCACGCGTCACCGTGGCAGCGTCAATCAGGCCGTCGTTTGTCACCAGCAGGCAGGCGTAGCCCCACTCTGGCTCGCCCATGGGCCCAACCGGCGGACCCGCGAGCACGGCCTCGCTGGCGATGAGGCACTGATCCGCAGGGTCGGGGGTGCTCAGCGCGACCACGCCCGCGGTCAGCAAGAAGTCCACGTAGCCGTCTTGGTTGACGTCGGCGATCGCCCGGGGCCAGGTCGCGTGCTCGATCTGAAACTCGGGCTCGATCAGCTCCGTCGCCCAGCTGTGCCCGCGGATCAGCGGCGTCGTCAGGTCGGCGAGATCGTCCAGCCCGGTCCCGTCTGGGGCGCTGTTGAAGTGCCCGTTGCCAAGCCCGTAGACCACGTAGGTCTGCGGGTCGTCGAGGGTTGCCGGCTTGTTTTGGATGACGTTGAGCAGCAGGTCCGGGAACCCATCGGCGTTGACGTCGGCTTGGCCGCTGATCTCCAAGCTCAGCGTGTCGTCGAGCCCGGACACGCTCACGCTCGCGATTGAATCAACGGCGCCAAGCGGCGCGACCGGGACGCTTTGGTTGAGCTGGTTGGGCCCGGCGCACAGCGGAAAGAAGTTGACAAGGTTGCCGGGCGAGCCCGCGTCGCTGTAGCGGTAGCTGACCGCCAGGGTGTCGCACGACCGGCCTTGATCCCAGCGTGCGAGCGCGGCGGTCTGCGAGCGGTGATCATTTGGCAGCCGAAACAGCGGGATGAAGCGGCGATCCTCGAGCACGGCGAAGCGCGTGCCAAACTCGTCGCTCTTGCTGAGCAGCAGCGTTTGGGTGCACCCGCCGATGTCGCAGATCGCCTGGGGCACCCCGCGTGGGTTGAAGGCCGTGTACAGGTTGCGGGTCTGCGGGACGGCGCCGGAAGAGGTGAAGGGCGCGGTCACCAGCTCGACAAAGGGGTCGGCGAGCTGCCGGCTCGAGTTGCCGGTGAACACCCGCACGGTCAGGTCGTCGCCGATCAGCGGCAGCACCAGATCGTTGACGCCATCTTTTGTCATGCGCGCGACGATCGGCCGCACGGCGGGCGAGTCGCTGATCCGCCGGCGGGCGGGATCGACGAACAGATCGGCCAGCACCCGCCCCTCGGTGAAGAACGCGACCTGGGCCTCAGCTTGCGGCCCGCGAACGATCACGTCGTCGCGGCCGTCGCCGTCTAGATCGCCAGCGCCGCGGGCCAGACCGGGGAGCGACACGAGCTCGAACTCGGCGTTGGGCCTGCGACACACGCCGTCGGTGCCACAGCCCCAGCCTGGTGGGCACTGCGACGCGCTCGCGGTGGGGTCACAGGTGAGCCGGCACGCGACGGCGCTGCCAGGTGCGCCGCAGCTTGCGTTCTCGCCAAACGCGCTCGCCGAGCCGTCGCAGTCCTCGCCAAGCTCGGGCTCGAGGATCCGGTTGCCGCACACGCCACGATCCACGGTGGTCAGGTCAGCGCACGCGAACGCGCCGCCGACCGTCAGGCCGAGCAGCCCGGTCAACCCGAGCAGGCCGGCGACCCCCAGCCACCCCGGTTTTGACTGTACGTGGCCTTGCCCTCGCGCGCGCCGACACCCTTGCTTGGCTCGGGCTGGCATCGCGCTCAACGGTCTCGAGCGCAGCGGACCCCGTAGATCCGCAGGGCCGACTCAGGCGCCGCCGAGTTGCGCTTGGAGATGCGCTGGGCTGGGAACCCGGGCGGGACCGTGAACGCGCTGCCCTTCACGCCGTGCTCGTTGCCGCTGTCGGGCCCCTGTGGATCGTCCTCGCCCTCGCTGTTGGCGTAGTAGTTGGCGCTGTAGAAGTCCGACACCCACTCCGAGACGTTGCCGGTCATGTCGGCGATCCCGAACGGTGAATCGCCCGCGCGCAGCGAGCCAACCGGCGAGGTCGAGTTTCCGCAGGTGTCGACGGCCGCGAGCTCGCAAGACGGGGTGTCGTCGCCCCACGGGTACAGCTGCAATTGATCGCCGCGGGCCGCTCGCTCCCACTCGGCCTCGGTTGGGAGCCGTAGACCTCGCCACTCGCAGTACGCGGTCGCCTGATTCCAGCTCAGGCAGTTGACCGGGTGATCGTTGCGATCGTTGCGCGACAGGTTGCAGTCTGGGTCGTCGGCGGTCTCCTCGCAGGCGTCGACGTTGACGCACTTGCGGTACTCCGCGACCGTGGCCTCGTACTCGTCGAGGAAGAACGCCGACACGTTGATCATGCCGCCGGGGCTCTCGTTGGCGTCGCAGTCGTCGTCGCCCATGAGGCAGCCGCGCCACACCTCGCCGGCTGGGATCAGGATCGTGCCAAGCGGAACGAACAGCGGCCCGCCGTCGGTGTCGCCGTCGCCCCCGGAGTCCGTCCCGGTCTCGTCTTCCGCGGGCGCGTCGTCGCCCGTGCATGCCATACACATCAGCGCTGTCGACATCAGCAGCGCGGTGCAGAGGCGCAAATCGCAGATCATCGGGCAATCGTTCCACCGACGGCCGCCGCGGTCAATAAGCGTGCTCGGGTCGAGCAGTGGGCCCACTGACACGTCCTGTCGCCGCCCCTTGGGTCGACCGCGAACAGTGCGAAGGTGTCTGTGGGGGTCAAAACATATACAGTCTCAGCGCCCCATGCGTACTTCGTCACTGGTCCCCCTGTTTGCTGGCGCGTTGCTCCTGTCTGCGTGCGCACATGATCCCGTCCCCGACCCGCAGCCGCAGCTCACCGACGGCCCCAAGGAGACGCCCGTGCAAGATGACAACCCGTTGTTCACCGCCAGCACCCTGCAGTACCAGGCGCCCGACTTCGCTGCGATCGAGCTCGACCACTTTCGCCCGGCCTTCGAGCGCGGCATGGAAGAGCACACCGCCGAGATCGAGGCGATCGCCAACGCGGCCGAGCCGGCCAGCTTCGACAACACGCTGGTCGCGATGGAGCGCAGCGGCGAGCTGATCGAGCGGACCGCCAGCGTGTTCTTCAGCTTGACCGGGACCGTCTCGAACGAGGGGCTGCGGACTCTGCAGTCCGAGCTTGCGCCGCTCCTGTCTGCGCACGCGGACTCGATCACGCTCAACCCCAAGCTGTTCGCGCGGGTCGAGGCCGTGTACCAAGCCCGCGATCAACTCAGCGGCGAAGACAAGCGCCTCGCCGAAGAGGTGTACGCCCGCTTCGTACGGGCGGGCGCCAAGCTCGACGAGGCCGCCAAGGTCCAGATCCGCGAGATCAACAGCGAGCTGTCCAAGCTGACCACGGACTTCTCCCAGAACTTGCTGGCGGCCAGCACCAACAGCGCCGTGATCGTAGAGGACGTCGCCGAGCTCGCGGGGCTGTCCGAGGCGGACATCAAGGGCCTCGCCGCCGCGGCGACCGAAGCCGGGCACGAGGGCAAGTATCTGATCAACCTGCTCAACACCACGCGCCAGCCCGTGCTCAGCAGCCTCGAGAATCGGGCGTTGCGCCAGCGCGTGTGGGAGGCTTCGGCCCAGCGTGGCGTCGCCGACAACGGCCCGGCGCTGCTGCGGATCGTCGAGCTGCGCGCCGCCAAGGCCAAGCTGCTTGGCTATCCAACCTGGGCCGCCTACGTGCTCGAGGAGCAGATGGCCAAGACCCCCCAAGCGGTGCTGAAGATCCTCGACGATCTGGCCCCAAAGGCGGCCG
Source organism: Enhygromyxa salina (assembly GCF_000737335.2). GTDB lineage: Bacteria > Myxococcota_A > Polyangia > Nannocystales > Nannocystaceae > Plesiocystis > Plesiocystis salina_C. The sequence continues at coordinate 13,315 of NZ_JMCC02000009.1, forward strand.
CCAAGGCCAAGGCCGAGGCCCAGCAGATCCAAAAGGCGATCAAGGCCGACAAGGCCAAGGCCGGCGGCAACTTCGAGGTCCAAGCCTGGGACTGGGCCTACTACGCCGAGAAGGTGCGGGCCAAGCAATTCGACCTCGACGAGGCCGAGATCCGGGCCTACTTCGAGCTCGAGAACGTCCTGCAAAACGGCTTGTTCTTCACGATGGGCAAGCTCTACGGGATCCGCTTTGAAGAGCGCAAGGATCTGCCCGTGTACCACCCGGACGTGCGCACCTTCGAGGTGTTCGAGGAGGACGGGACCAGCATCGGTCTGTTCTACGCCGACTACTACGCGCGCGAGGGCAAGCGCGGCGGGGCGTGGATGAACGCGATCGTTCCGCAGACCAAGCTGCTGGGGCGCAAGCCGGTGATCGTCAACGTGCTCAACATCCCCAAGCCGGCCAAGGGCGAGCCAACCTTGCTGACCTTCGCCGAGGCCACGACCATGTTCCACGAGATGGGGCACGGCGTGCACGGGCTGTTCTCCGACGCGGTCTACCCGAGCTTGGCCGGGACCTCGGTGCCGCGTGACTACGTCGAGTTTCCTTCGCAGTTCGAAGAGGACTGGCTGATCGACCCGCTGGTGATCAGCAACGTCGCCAAGCACTACGAGACCGGCGAGCCAATCCCCAAGCCGCTGCTAGACAAGCTGCTGGCCTCACGCAAGTTCAACCAGGGCTTTGACAGCTTGGAGTACCTTGGGGCCGCGCTGCTGGACATGGAGTGGCACTTGATCTCCAGCGGGGCCGCGATCAGCGACGCGGCGGCGTTTGAGGAACAGGCGCTGACCAAGCACGGGGTCAACTACGCCCCGGTGCCGCCGCGCTACAAGTCGACCTTCTTTGCGCACACCTTTGCTGGGGGGTACTCGGCTGGGTACTACGCGTATCTGTGGACTGAAGTGCTGGCGGCGGATGCGTTCGCGTACATGGGGACCCAAGGTGGGCTCACGCGGGCGAATGGGGATAAATTTCGGGAGCTGATCTTGTCGAAGGGGAACACGGTGGATCCGATGGCGCAGTACGTGAGCTATCGGGGGCAGGAGCCGACCGTGGACGCGCTGCTGAAGCGGCGTGGGTTGGTTGGGGAGTAGCGGGGACACCGGGGCGGGAAGGCTGAACTTGGATGTCCGTCTTCTCGTCGATCTCGCCCGATCTGTGGGTCGCTGACAACGAGCTGGCCTTCGCGATCCGCGACGGCTACCCGGTCAGCGCGGGCCACACCCTCGTCATCCCCAAGCGGGTCGTTGCGAGTTGGTTCGAGGCCACCGAGGCCGAACGAAGCGGGCTGTTGCAGCTCGTGGATCGCGTCAAGGCCGACCTCGATCGTGAGCTGCAGCCGGACGCCTACAACATCGGCATCAACGACGGCGCGGCGGCGGGCCAGACCGTCGCGCACCTGCATGTCCACGTGATCCCCCGCTGGAACGGAGACGTGGATGATCCCCGCGGGGGTGTGCGCTTCGTGATCCCAGCGCGGGGGAACTACAAGGAGCCGGGGCGCTTGCCGGAAGCCAAGCGCGATCCCGGGCCGTGGCGCGCGGACGCGGCGACGGGGATCCCCGCGCAGCAGCTTGCGACCGGCGGCCCCCGGGATCCCTTCTACGGCCACCTGCGACCGGCGTTGCTGCGCGCCGATGCAATCTACATCGTCGCGGCCTTCGTGCAGGACAGCGGCGTTCAGCTGCTCAACGACGCCATCGATCGCGCGCTGGCCCGGGGCGCGAAGCTCCGCGTCATCACTGGCGACTATCTTCATATCACCCAAGCCCAGGCGCTTCATCAGCTGCTGGATCGAGCCCAGGACGCTGACAGCGCTGACGAGACCGCGGGCAGCTTTGGTGTTCGCATCATCGAGACCAAGGCGCTGGGAGGCCGCGCGTTTCATCCCAAGGCGTGGCGCATGGAGGGGCCCTCGCTCGCCGTCGCGTGGGTCGGGAGCTCGAACTGGTCGAGGTCCGCGCTGACCCACGGGGTCGAGTGGAACCTCCGGGTCGAGCGCGCGAATCAGCCGGGTTCCTACCGAGAGCTGGTCGTGGCCTTCGAGGAGCTGTGGGCGGCCGCGCGTCCGCTCGATCTCGCGTGGCTGCAGGACTACGCCCGCCGGGCGGCAAGCGATCCGATCACCCTGCCGCCCGCGGAGCTGGCGGACCCAGACCCGACCGCGCCGGCTGAGCCGCGCGGGGTCCAGCTCGAGGCGCTCGAGGTCCTCGCCAACGCGCGGGCGAGCGGACGCAGCCGCGCGCTGGTCGTGCTCGCGACAGGGCTGGGCAAGACCTATCTCTCGGCCTTCGACGTGCGCGGCTTCTTGGCGGACGAGGTGCACGACGTGCACGAGGCCGGTGGACCGCCGCGGGTGTTGTTCGTGGCCCACCGCCGCGAGCTGCTGATCCAGGCGCGCGCGAGCTTCCGCCGGGTGTTCCCGACCGCGTCGTTTGGGTTGTTCGTTGGCGACGAGGCCCAGCTCGACGCGCAGTTTGTGTTCGCGTCGATTCAAAAGCTCACGCGCCCGCGCACGCTCGAGGCCCTGCGGCCTGACGCGTTTGCCTACGTCATCATCGACGAGAGCCACCACGTCGCGGCCGACTCGTATCGGCAGCTCCTCGCTCACCTCGAGCCGCGCTTCTTGCTTGGCCTCACAGCAACGCCCGAGCGGGCCGACGACGCCGACGTCGCCAGCTTGTTCGACGACCACGTCGCGTACCGGGCCGATCTTGGCGAGGGCATCGCGCGTGAGCTGCTGGTGCCGTTTCGCTACCTCGGGATCCGCGACACGATCGCCTACGATCAGCGCCAGTCGTGGTCGCGCTATACAACCCAGCTGCTCGAGGGCCTGGCCACCAGCGAGGCCCGAATGGACAAGCTGTGGCGCGCTTGGGTGGAACACCCCGGGCTGCGTACGCTGGTGTTTTGTGTGTCGATCGCCCACGCGGACTACGTTCGAGACTGGCTGCGCGAGCGCGGCGTCGCGGCCGAGGCCGTGCACACCGGTCCGCGCTCGGGCGACCGCGAGCAGGTCCTGGCCGAGCTCGAGGCGGGCGCGCTGGAGGCTCTGGTCGCCGTCGATCTGTTCAACGAGGGCCTGGACGTGCCGCAGATCGATCGGGTGGTGATGCTGCGCCCAACGGCGTCGCCGGTCGTGTTCCTTCAGCAGCTTGGCCGGGGCCTGCGGGTGGCGGAAGGCAAGCCGTTCTTGCAGGTCATCGACTTCGTCGGCAACCACAAGGTGTTCTTGCAGCGGGTCCGCACGCTGCTGTCGCTGTCACCAAATCCGCCGAGCTTGGGCGAGTTCTTGGGCGATCGAGCGGCGTTGCAGCTGCCCGCGGGGTGCGAGCTCGAGCTCGAGCTCGAGGTCATCGACATGCTGGCGAAGCTGCTGCCGGCCGGGTCGCGCAACCAGACGATCCGAACCTACCGCGAGCTCCGCGACGCTCGCGGGGTCCGGCCGACCCCCGGCGAGCTCGCGCGTCTGGGCCTCAACCCGGCGTCCGTTCGCAAGCAGCATCAGCATTGGTATGGGTTCGTGGAAGCAGAGGGGGATCTCAGCCCAGGCGAGCGAAAGGCCCTGAGCGAGCACGACTGGTTGCGCCAGCTCGAGGTCACGCCGATGACCAAGTGCTTCAAGATGGTCGTGCTCGAGGTGCTGCTCGCTCACGACGCGCTGTTCTCAGGCATGGCGATCGAGCAGCTGTGTCGCGCGTGCCATGCCTGGTTGTTGCGCAACCCGGATCTGCTCACGGATCTCGACGGCGTCGGGGCGCTGGACGATCCGCGGCGGCCCGATCCCGAGCAGTGGCGTCGCTACTGGGAGAAGAACCCGATCGCAGCCTGGGTTGGCGCCAAGCGTCCGTGGTTCGTGGTGCAGGACGGCGTGTTCCGGTTTCGCAAGCGGGCGCCCAGTGATGTCGCGGTCACCGAGGCGCTCGAGCGCTTGACCCGACACATCGTCGACTGGCGGCTCGCAACCTATCGCCGCCGCCGCGCCCCTCACGAGGACGCGGCGTCGTCGGTCATCGCGCTTCCCGTTCGGGGGATGCTCGTCGCCTATCCAAGCTTGCAGGCCGCGGCGGGCAGCGCTGGCCCCAGCAGCGTTGGCGCCGAGCCTGAATGTGTCCGCCTGCCGATCGAGGCCCGGCCGGATCACTTCGCCGTTCGCGTGACCGGCCACTCGATGGACGGCGGGCGCTCACCGCTGCACGACGGCGACTGGGCGGTGCTCGAGTGGGCGCGCGGCTTTGGGCTGGCTGCGCTGGTGGGGCGCGTGGTCTTGATCGGGCGCGGCGACGCTGACGAAGGGTACAGCCACCACCTCAAGCGCGTCGTTCGTGACGACGGCGGCCTGCGCTTGCGCTCGGACAACCCGGCCAAGCCCGATCTGCCGATCGACGCGACCACCGTCGTGATCGCGCGCCTCGTTGGCAGCGTCACGCCCGAGCAGCTTGGGCCCACGGTGGGCAGCGTCGTGCGCGACTGGGCCCAGGCGTTTGGGATCTCCGAACCACCGCGGGCGCCTTGGTCGCGGATCGATGGGCACCTCTTCATCATGGTCGAGCGCCTCGCCGACTCGGGGCAACTCGAGGTCCCGGTCGGCGATCGCATGCCCGGCGAGACCGCGTTTGTCTTGGCCCGCAGCGGCGACGCGTGGCGCTACGAAGGCGTGGGCCGGTGGCGCGAGGGGCGTTGGCGGATCACTTGAAATCACCCCCGCAGCCCCCGGTGGGCGGCCGATTCTGGCTGGACCAAGCCGCCTGTTAGGCTCCGGCCCCGTGATTCCAGCCGTCGCGCACTTCATCTGGTTCGGGCCGCAGCTGCCGTGGGTGCACGCGCTGTCGATTCGCTCGGCGGCGCTGCGCGGCGGCTTTGATCAGGTGATCCTGCACCACGCCGACGACCTGTCGCGGTCGCCGGTCTGGGCAGAGTTGCACGCGCTGCCGGGGTTTTGTGCGCGGCGGATCAACGCAGACGAATTGCTCGCCGCGGTCGGCGACGGGGCCCAGGCGCTCGCGGGCATCTACGCCAAGCTCGAGGCCCCGGCCGCGCGCGCCAACTTGCTCCGGGTGGCGATCTTGATGGGCGAGGGCGGGGTGTACCTGGATCTCGACACGGTCACCGTGCGCCCCCTGGACGCGCTGCGAGCCGAGCACGGCGCGTTCTGTGGCGAAGAGCGCGTGATCTGGCCCGCCGCGGTGAAGCGCTCGCAGAACCTGACCATGCGCGCGAGCAACCTGGCGCGGGCGGGGGCGCGGGAGCTCTATCGGGTGTTGCCCGGCGGGTGGCGGGGGTTTCGATCGATCGAGGCGCTGTACCCCGCGGCGGCAAACAACGCCGTGGTCGGGGCCGAGCGTGGCCACCCGTTCGTGCGGCGGCTGCTGAACAACATGCTCGCGGTGCCCGAGTCGCGGGTGCTCGTGCGCTTTGCCCTGGGCACGCACCTGCTGCAGGACACGCTGGCCCACGCGCGCGAGGGTGACCTGCGGGTGTTGCCGCCGCGCTACTTCTATCCGCTTGGGCCCGAGATCAGCCAGCACTGGTTTCGGATTGGCGGATCGCCGCCGCCGCTGGATCAGGTCATGAGCACAGACACGCTGGTCGTGCACTGGTATGCCTCGGTGCGGACCAAGTCGATTGTGCCGAAGATCGACGCGGCCTACGTGCGCGCCCACGCCGACCGCCAGCTGTTTTCAGCGCTGGCGTTGCCGTTGCTCGGGGCGTGATCACAGCGACCCGGGGTCAACCTCGACTCCGGCGATCACCTTCATTGCCCGGATCACGACGCGCTGGGCTTCAACGTGGGGTTCCGAGTCGTAGGCGCCCACGTCGGCGTGCTGGTGTTGGGCCTCGTTGATGACCCGGAGCGCCCTTGCCTGGACCGACTGGGCGTCGCGGAGCTTGGCGTCTGCGATCAGGTCGACCGCTTCCTTCGCGGCTTGGGTCAGAGCTGCGGCGGCAACACCGGCGCCCGACATGTCGCAGTAGAGCTGCCAGTCCTCTGGCGTACTGGGGATCTTCACCTGCTTGTATTCGATCATGATTCTGGCTGTGTAGTCGGCGCTTCTTGGGAACTGATCCCGCCGGCGGCCGCGCTGGCCCGGCGCCGAGCCACGCAGTACCCTGCGCCGCGATGCCCCGCCGCGTGCAGCTCAGCGCCGTAATCCCCGTCCGCGACCGCAGCGGCCCGCGCCTCGACAATTGCCTCCGCTCACTCCGTTGGCAGCAGCTCGAGCCCGGCGCGCTCGAGATCGTGATCACCGACTACGGCAGCAGCGCCGAGCAAGCCGCCGCGCTGCGCGACCTGTGCGAGTGCTACGGCGTCCGCCTGGTCCGCGTCGACGCCAACGGGGTCTGGAACCGGGCGCGCGCGCTCAACTACGGGATCCAACAGGCGACCGGCCGCTACGTATTTTGCACCGACGCCGACATGATCTTCGCCCCCAACTTCGTACAGACGTTGCTGGACACCCAGGCGGCCGAGCGTGACGCCGCGTTCGTGGTCTGCCACTGCCGTGACCTCCCCGAGCGCCTGGCCGAGCAGACCTGGACCCTAGAAGACTTCCCGCAGCTGCTGGCGGCGGCGCCGTTTCGCAAGGCAACGGGCACCGGCGCGTGTCAGGTCGCGCGCCGCGAGTTCTTCGAGCGCGTGCGTGGCTACGACGAGGGCTTCTCGTTCTGGGGCCAGGAAGACAACGACATGCGGTTTCGGGCCGGGCGCGCCGGGTTGCGCCAGGTCTGGGTCCAGGACCAGACGGCGATGCTGCACCAGTGGCACCCCAGCGAGCGCGGCAAGCAGCCGCTTCGCAAGTCGCTGAACGACGTCCGGTTTCACCTGACCAAGCGGGTCACGGTCAAGAACTGGCGCGGTTGGGGGGAGCGGTCGCGGCCGCTGGGCCTAGGCTGAGTCGGCTCATTTATCGTACTGATGGTATTTGAACTCACCGTTCGCGGCGAGTTTGGTGGTCAGTCGATGGCCGGTCCATCTATTTTCCAAGCGCGTCAATATCTTGGTACGCTAGCCAGTACGCGCCGCTATTGGGCGGGGATTAGCGCCATGTACACGCCTCGACCATCTTCGTTTCTTCGCCTGTCCATCAGCTCCTGCGTGACCCTGGCGCTCGTGGCTGGATGCGGTTCCCCGACCGATTCCGGCTCCGGCTCCGGCGGCGCTGACGGCATCGGCGGCGTCGATCAGGGCAATGACACGCTCAGCACCGAAGACGGGCCAACCGACACCGGCGACGGCGACAGCGACACGGGCGACGGCGACGCCGACACCAACACCGGTGACGGCGACGCCGATCCCACAGATGACGACAGCGGCGGCAGCGGCACCAAGTTCGATCTCGCGGGGATCCCCGACGGCGGTACCAACGGTGGCTGCGCGGCGCCCATCCACAATCCCTGCGACAACGACAACGATCCGTGGCACGCGATCGGGGTCAACTGCCCAAACGAGTACGCGATCACCACCGCGTACACCGGTCACGTCGACGCCCTGTATGTCCACACCGGGCAGCTCGGCACCTACAACCCGGCCACGTATCCACCCCTCGAGGGCGAGAAGATGGTGATCTTGTCCAGCGGCATCGCCCAGCAACTCACCATTCCGGGCCAGTACGCCTCCACCTCGCACGTGGGCAACGACCCGCTCAACCTGCCGGCGCCGCTCACCCCAACGCCGGTCGACAACGGCCTGATGGTCGACTGCGTCGCCAACCCAAACTTGATCGGCACCGGCGACTGCTCCAACACGATCCAAGAGCAGTGGAGCCAGGGCAACGGCGCCTACGACTACGCCGAGATGCGCATGACCGGCGAGGTCCCGTTTGGCGCGACCGGGTTTAGCTACAACCTCGCGTTCTTCTCGACGGAGTACCCGGGCTTTTATCAGTCCAGCTTCAACGACATGTACATCGCGTGGCTGCAGAGCGAGAAGTGGACGGGCAACGTCTCGTTCGACGACGACGGCGCGCCGATCTCCCTCAACGCCGGTTTCCTCGACTACAAGGACGCCCCCAACCCCTACGACTGCAACGCGCCCTGCACGGCGCCGGAGCTGCAGGGCACGGCCATGCAGGGGCACGCGGGAACCAAGTGGCTCACAACCAGCGCAGGCGTCGAGCCCGGCGAGGACTTCACGATCGTGTTTGCGATCTTCGATCTCAGCGACAACATCCTCGACAGCGTGGTGATCCTCGACAACTTCTCGTGGAACTGCGAAGGCGGCCCGCCGATCACGGTCCCGGGCTGACGCGGTGTTTCACCCGCAGCTCGTTGGGCGCCGCTAAGTTCGCTACACCTGCGTCGTGGGCTCCCTCGTCGACTACGACAAGCACTACCGGAAGGGCCGGGGCCAGTGCGGCGACCCCTTCCCGGAGTTCGCGGCGTTCTTCGCCGGCTATGACCGGCGGCGCGCCCGGGTGCTAGGCTGCGGCCAAGGTCGCGACGCCCTGCTCGCGGCTCGACACGGTCACGAGGTCGTCGGCGTGGACCTGTCTGAGATCGGGATCGCACAGATGGTCGAGGACGCCGAGGCCGAGGGGCTCGACGTGACCGGCGTCGTCTCGGACGTGTTGAACTTCCGCTCGCGCCGCAAGGTTGACGTGGTCTTGCTCGACCGCGTCCTGCACCTGCTGCTCGATGACGACGAGCGCGGAGTCTGTCTTGGCAGGGCCGCGGGCTTCACCCGTAAAGGTGGGTACGTCCTCGTCGCCGACGTGCCCAACAACCGAGCGCTGATCCACGGGTACTTCGACGAGCGGCCCCAGGGTTGGACGGTGGTGAAGCGGACGAAGAACTATTTGTTTGCCCGGAAGAATTGACGCCACGCTCCCACGCCCCTGAGGACCGCCCTCCGAGTCCGGTTCTCTCCCCTCCGACCCCCGATGCGAGTCGGTGCTATAAACGCGGTCCATGACAGGCCGCGAGCCGGATGAACCAGTTGTCAGCGACCGACAAGCCGCGTTTGCGGACCTGATTGACTCGATCATTTTCGAGCCATCGGAGCGGCTTGATCGCACACAGGGCGAGATCGCTCGGGGGGGCATGGCTTCGGTCGAGGCCGCGATCGATCGCACGCTTGGGCGGCGCGTGGCGATCAAGCTGATGCTCGAGGAGCACCAGCGCGCGATGCTGGCGGTCCGCAGCTTCATCCGCGAGGCCCAGATCACCGGACAGCTGGATCACCCCAACATCGTCCCGGTCCACGAGCTTGGGGTCGACGCGAGCGGGCGCTTGTTCTTCACCATGAAGCTGGTCGAGGGGCGCACGCTGCTGCAGCTGATCGACGAGCTAAGGGCCAACCAGGATCGTTATGATCGGCGTGGGTTCAAGGTCTCGACCACGGTCGAGCACGATGAGCTCTTGCGGTTGATCGACGTGTTCCTCAAGGTCCTCGACGCGGTCGCGTTTGCCCACTCGCGCGGCGTGGCGCACTGCGACATCAAGGCCGAGAACGTCATGGTTGGCGACTACGGGCAGGTCTATTTAATGGACTGGGGAATCTCCAAGGTGCTGCCCGAGCGCGAGGTCGCGGCGCCCTTCGTTCGACCCACGCGGGTGCGCAATACCCTGCCGCCGGGGGCGGACCGCGCCAACTTGGTCATTGGCACGCCCGCGTACATGAGCCCAGAGCAGGCTCGCGGTGAGCAGCGCGAGGTCGACCACCGCACCGATGTGTTCGCGCTTGGGGCGATGTTGTTCGAGATCCTGACGGGCCATCCGCCCTACCAAGGGCACGACGCGGCAGAGGAGCTCGAGCAGGCGAAGGCGTGCAAGCCTGTCCTGCTTCCGCACTTGCCGATCGTTCGCGAGCTGCGGAGGATCGTGGGTGTGGCCATGCACGCGGATCCAGCCCAGCGCTATCAGAGCGTCGAGCTGTTCCGGGCCGACCTACAGGGCTTCATGCGGGGCGGGGACAATTTTCCGCGTCGACGGTTTGCCAAGGGCGAGTGGCTGATCCGCGAGGGCGAAGAAGGGGACGCCGCGTTCATCTTGATCTCTGGGCGCTGCGAGGTGTTCAAGCAGGTCAACGCAAAGCAGGAGTCGCTGCGCATGCTCGGGGCGGGCGACGTGTTTGGTGAGACGGCGATCCTGGCGTCGTCACCCCGGACGGCCAGCGTGGTCGCGCTGACCGAGGTTGTTGCGATGATCGTGACCGCGGATGTACTCGAGCGCGAGGTCGACGCGATGAAGCCGTGGATGGGGTCGTTCATCGGCGCGCTGGCCCGGCGGTTTAGCGATGTCGAAGACCGCGCGCTGAAGAGCAGCGCGTCCGGGCGCGGGAACGCTGTGGAAATTGCAAATCACGCGTTGATGACCCTCGAGACCTGGGGGCAGCCGGACGCAGAGCTTGGGAAATCGATGAGCGTGTTGAGCCTGTGCAAGTCGATCGCCGGGGTTCATGGGATCAGCGAAGACGCGGTGCTGAAGGTTCTGCGCCAGTACTCGCAATTCGAGATTGTGTTGACCCTCGATGTGATCTCGCTGCGAGATCAGCGGGGGTTGATCGAGGAATTGGGCCGGTTTGTGCGCTACTAGCCCCAAATCAAGCGCAGGAGCATGACGTCAAAGATCACACGGCAACACGAGACCACGAGCATGCCCGAGCTTCGTGGGTTGGTGTGCTCGGGGTTTCTGGGGGTGCAAGATGTCGGCGGACGGCTCGGCGTCATGTACATGGAAAGTGCGGGGGTATGGCATCGATTCTTCCTCGACGCAGGATTGCTGTTCTGGGCCGAGGGACCGGGCCCCGACGCAGAAGAAGACCTGCTCGCGGGTGACGAGTACGTGGACTTGGGCGCCCAGCTTGGTGTGATCGGCGAAGCGATCGGTGAGATCGTGATGGCGAACTGCGTGTTGACCCTAGAATTCGCCAACGGTGCTCGGCTCGTATTGGAGCAGGGCGTACTGGATGTCTACGCCCAACTCAGATCCCATGAAACCCAGGCTCGACGCCCGCCCCGCTGCGCTTGCGCTCGATGATCTCCCGATAGAACCGCAGCTCCCGCTCAAAGGTCGCCTCCCAGCTGAGCTGCCTCGCGTATGCGACCCCGCGCTGGGCCCGGGCCTCGAAGCCGTGATCGGTGATCAGCGTCTCAATCGCGTCTGCCAGCGCGGGCGCGTTGTTGTAGGGGACCGTCAACCCGCCTTGGCAATCATCGACCAATTCGCCCGCGCAGCCCTCGTTGGCGGCCACGACCGTCAGCCCCGACGCCAGCGCCTCTGCGGTAGACAGCCCAAAGGTCTCGAACTTGGACAGGCACGGGCAAATGTCGCAAGACGCAAAGTGAGCGGCGAGCTGCTCGCGCGAGTCGAGGTAGCCGACAAAGTGCACATGCTCGTGGTCGCGCGCCGCCTGTTCAACCAAGGCTTGCTCGGGCCCGGTTCCCGCGAACACCAGCGCGGGCACGGGCCTCACGCGGTCGCTCAGGATCTCGTACGCACTCAACAAGTTGCGCAGCCCCTTCTCTTCGGAGAAGCGATGCGGAAACAGCATGATCGCTCGATCTTCGACGCCACCGCGGAAGCGCTGGACCAGCTCGGCGTCGCGCCGGTCCGGGCTGAAGGTCTGGGTGTCGACACCCAGCGGTGTGTAGTACAGCCGCTCGAGCCCGTTGCGCTGCAGGTTGCGGCCCACCCACTTACTCGCGACGAAGATCGCGTCAAAGCTACGAAACGCGCGGCGCATCCACCACCAACCAAATTGCTCGCCGTAGGGCTCGAGCGAAGGATGCAGCATGCGCATGCCCAGGCCCGTGTAGGTGCGGGGAAAGTCGGCGTGCCAGAACCCAACGAGCGCTGGCGCCGGGTTGATCGCCGCGGCCGCGAGACGCACCAGCGGCGGCAAGAAGATCGGTGAGCCACACTCGATCACGTCGGGCCGGTGGCGCTCGACGACTTTTCGCAGACCCCGGCTGATCACGATGTTCCGGTACTGCCCGCGCGACGGCACGCTGTCGCCGATGTGCTCGAACACCACGTTCTCGCTGATCTGCTCGCGCTTGCTGGTCTTGCCAGGCAGCGCGAACACAAACCGAACGTCGTCGCGGGCCCCGAGCACGCGGGCCTTCTCGAGCTCGTAGCGACGCACACCGCCGCCGGTTGGACTCCAGAAGTTGTTGACGTCGAGGACCGTCAGCACGCGCTCGCGAGTAGCCCAGTTGCCACGGGCGGGCAAGCAAGCTGCGGCTGCGTGCCACCTTGCTGCCATCGGGCACGCTCAATCGATCGCGCTCACCGACGGCGGCGACGTGGCGTTGTCAAATGTGATCGTTGGCTGCCATTCACACGACAGCTCCGCGTAGCTCGGCGTAGCGGGACTGTGTGATAAACCCGCAGGCCTGAGCGTTTACTCGGGCTTTACGTAACGGGGCCCGCACAGCGCCGAGTTTCGCGGACACTCCGTCGCGACACGGTGACTCCATGCCAGACCTCAAGCAGACCCTCCGGCGCGCGATCACCTTCGTCGGTCTCACGGCCCTCGGTGTCGGCAGCTACCTATGGCTAACCCGCACCGCCGCGTCCCCCAAGCCCCGCTCCTCGCGCGAGCAGGGGCAGCCCGTTCGAGTCATTGAAGTCAGTGAGGCGGCGGCGGTGCCCCGGGTGATCGGCTACGGCGAGGTCGCGGCCCAGCGCAGCTGGCAGGGCCTCGCCGAGGTCGCTGGGACGATCATCGAGATGGGACCGAACGTCCAGGTCGGTCGGATCGTCCGCGAGGGTGACATCCTGTTCGAGGTCGATCCAGAAGAGCTCGAGCTCGAGAAGCGCCGGACCGTGGCAAGCGCCAAGGGGGTCCGCGCCCAGATCTCGGAGCTCAAAGCCCGCGAAGCCAGCGCGAAGGCCAGCCTCGCCGTTGACGCAGAAGTGCTCGCGTTGGCAAACAAGGAGCTCGAGCGAACCGAGTCGCTGTACCGCCAGGGCACCGCGTCGCTCAGCGAGGTCGAGGCGGCTGAGGCCTCGGTGTTGAGCGCCAAGAAGTCGGTGGTGTCGCTGCAAAACACCCTCGCCGAGCTCCCGGCGTCGCGCCGCATCCTCGAGGCCCAGCTCGAGGAGGTCGACGTCGGGGTCACCGGCGCGGAGCTGGTGCTCGCGCGGACGCGGATCGTCGCGCCGTTCACCATGCGCATCAGCGAGCTCAACGTGACGACCGGCCAGAGCGTCTCGTCGGGTCAGGTGCTGATCGTTGGCGAGGGGCTCGACGTGCTCGAGGTCACCGCTCGGCTTCCGCTTGGCGGGATCGATCCGCTGCTGCCAGCCCGGCCGGAACGGTCCCGACCCGGTCCCGCTCCGGGCTCCGACGCGGCGGCGTCGGATCCTCCCCCGTCCACCGAGGCGCCGGACGAACCCAACACACCCGCGTCCACCAAGACACCGTCTGAACCCGACGCCGGTCCGCCAGCCGATCCCGCGGCGGGGTCCGAGCAGCCTCGCCCCGGCCGGTGGTTTGACCGCGTCGCCGAGGTCGTCACGCCAACGGTTCGCCTGCGCATGGCCGGCGTCGACGCGACCTGGCCCGCTCGCTTCAGCCGCTTCGCCGGGGTCGACCCGCTCACGCGGACGACCGGCGTCGTCGTCGAGGTCGATCGCTCGCAGCGACGCGAGGGCTCGCGGGACATCCAGCTGTCAGCCGGAATGCACGTGTCAGTCGAGTTCGTCGGCGCCGCGAAGCCGGGCTGCCTGGCCCTGCCGATCGACGCCGTCCACGACGGCGTGGTCTACGTGGTCGCCGACGAGGACCGGCTCGAGCGCCGTGACGTCGAGATCGCCTGGTCGCAAGAGGAATTCGTGTGTGTGGAATCGGGCCTCGCCGTTGGTGAGCGCGTCGTCGTCAGCGAGGTCGTGCCCGCCGTCAACGGCATGCGCTTGGCCCCCACCGTCGACGCCTTCGAGACCGCCCGCTTGGCCGGGCTGCTCGGGACCGACGAGGGCGCGCAATGATCGACTACTTCGCGCGGCATCCGACGGCGGCCAACTTGTTGATGGTCGCGCTGGTGTTGATCGGCGTGTTGTCCCTGCCGGATCTGCAGCGCGAGACCTACCCAGAGTTCGAGTCCGACGTCGTCCAGATCCGCGCTTCGTACCCCGGGGCCGACGCCGAGACCATGGACGAGACCGTGGTCGCGCGGATCGAGGACGTGCTCGGTGGGCTCGAGGGGGTCGGGGCGGTGACGGCGAGCTCGCGCGAGGGGTCGGCCACGGTCTCCGTCGAGGTCAGCGAGGGCGTGGAGATCGAGACCGCGCTGACCGACATCAAGTCGGCGGTCGAGACCATCAACGACTTCCCGACCGACATGGACGATCCGACGGTCACGGCCCAGAGCCGGTCGCGGAGCGTGGTGACGATCGCAGTGACCGGGCCGATGTCCGGCCAAGATCTCAAGCTCTACCTCGAGCGGCTCAAGCGAAGGCTGCTCACCTCCGACGCGGTCTCGCAGGTGAGCATCGCTGGGTTCTCGACCCACCGACTCGAGATCGCCCTCGATCAAGCGGCGCTGTATCGCTACAACCTCGACACCTCGGCGGTCGCCGCCGCGGTCTCGGCCCAAAGTCTCGACAGCCCGCTCGGCGAGCTGCAGACCCGCGGGCGCACGTTGTTGGTCCGCTATGATGACAAGCGGGTCACGCCCGACCAGCTCGCTCGGATCGTCGTCTCCACCGGAGAGACCGGCGGCGAGGTGCTGCTCGGCGACGTCGCCACCGTCGCCGACACCTTCTCCGACGAGGCCGAGCAGACCTACTTCAACGGCGAGCGCGCGGGCATGCTGGTCGTGAGCAAGGCGACCAACGAGGACAGCCTCGAGGTGTTTGCCGCCGTCGAGCAGTTCGTCGCCGAGCAAGACGAGATCAAGCCCGAGGGCGTCACCTTCTCGATCACCAACGATACGACCTCGGTGATCGAAGAGCGGCTGGGGCTGCTCACGGTCAATGGGGTCCAGGGTCTGTTCTTGGTGTTCTTGACCCTGTGGTTGTTCTTCGATCTTCGCCTCGCGTTCTGGGTCGCGGCCGGGGTCCCCGTCGCGTTCCTCAGCGCCTTGTGGGTGATGTCCGCGACCGGTCAGACCCTCAACATGATGACGATGATGGGGCTGCTCGTCGCGATCGGCCTGTTGATGGACGACGCGATCGTGCTGGCCGAGAACGTCGCAACCGAGCTGCACGCGGGCAAGCCACCGCTCGAGGCCGCGACCAAAGGGGTCAAGGACGTCGCCGGGGGCGTGCTGTCCTCATTTGCGACCACGATCTGCGTGTTCGTGCCGCTGTCGGCGATGGACGGGCGGATTGGTCGGACCTTGCAGGTGATCCCCGCGGTCTTGATCGCGGTCTTGGCCATGAGCCTGATCGAGGCGTTCTTGATCTTGCCGAGCCACCTCGGTCACTCGCTCCGGCCCCACACAACCCGCGGCCCGCTGCGCGCTCGCTTCGACGCCGGGTTCGAGCGCTTGCGTGAAGGCGGGCTCGGGCGGATCGTCGATATCGCGGTCCGGCGTCGCTACGCCGCGGTCGGGCTGGCGCTGGCGGCGTTCCTGGCCGCGCTCGGGGCCGTGCAAGGCGGCAAGCTCCGCTATCAGGCGTTCCCGGACGCCGAGGGCGACGTCGTCGAGTTCCGGCTCGAGATGCCTGCAGGGACCTCGCTCGAGGCGACCAAGCGCGAGACCGATCGTGTGATCGCCGCGGCCCAACAGGTCTCGGATCAGCTCAGCGCAGACCAGCCCGAAGGCCAAGCGCTGGTCAAGAACAGCTCGGTCCGGTTCAACTACAACCCGAACGTCGATGACGCCGGGCCTCACGTGGCGACGGTGACCCTCGATCTGCTCAGCGTCGAGGTCCGCTCCGTGACCTTGTCCGAGTTCACGAGCGCGTGGCGTGAGCAGCTTGGGCCGATCCCCAACGCCGTCTCGGCGACGTTCGGGGCCGGCGGGCGTCGGGGTCCGGGCGGCAACGCGATCGAGCTGCGGGTCTCCGGCGACGACCTCGAGCGCATCGACGAGGTCGCGGATCGGATCAAGGCCTACTTCGTCGACTTCTCCGGGGTCAGCGATCTTGCCGACGACCTCGAGCTCGGCACGGCCCAGATCAGCGTGCGACTGCGGCCTGGCGTGGGGACCCCGGGCCTGACCGGGGCCAGCGTCGCGTCGCAGGTCCGCGACGCCCTCGCGGGTGTATCGGTCGAGAACCTGTTCGAGGGCGGCGAGCAGTACGAGGTGTTTGTCGAGCTTCAGCGCAATGATCGGGACACGGTCGGCGACCTCGAGACCCTGCCGATCAGCCTGCCCGACGGGACCCAGGTCGCGCTCGGCTCGATCGCCTTTGTCGAGCAGTCACGCAGCTACGGCAAGGTCAGCCGCCACGAGGGCCTGCGCACGGTGACGGTGACCGGGGCCGTCGACCGCGAGCAGCTCAACCTCAATTCGCTGATCGATGGGTTCCGCGCCGACGCCTTGCCCGCGCTCGCGGCCGAGTATCCAGATCTCGACTTCTCGGTCGGCGGCGAGGTCGAGGACTCAGCGGCGACCTTGGGCTCGATGGCCCACGGGATCGTGCTTGGGCTCCTCGCGATCTTCGTGGTGCTCAGCCTTCAGCTGCGCAGCTACGTCGAGCCGCTGCTGGTCATGCTCGCGATTCCATTCGCGTTTGTCGGCGTCGTCGTTGGCAGCCTCGCGCTTGGCGACCCGCTCAGCTCACAGTCGATCCTTGGGTTCGCGTCGCTCGCGGGCATCGTCGTCAATGATTCGATCCTCCTGATGATCTTCATCAAGCGCGCGCGGGTCGACGGGCGGTCGGCCGTCGAGGCGGCCACGATGGCGAGCCGGGATCGGTTTCGGGCCGTGCTCCTGACCTCGGCCACGACGATCGCAGGCTTGGTCCCGCTGATGTTCGAGACCAGCCGCCAGGCCCAGATGCTGATCCCCGTGGCGACGAGCATCGTGTTCGGGCTCAGCGCGAGCACGGTCTTGGTTCTGGTGTTGATCCCGGCCGCGTACGTGGTGCTGGACGACTTGGGGTGGCTGCGAGCCGACGACGGCGAGCATAAATAGACGCTGTCGCGGACGGCCAAGGCCAGCACCTGCGCTGGCCTTGGCCGGCCCGGCAAGCGCGGTACCATTCGCCGATGGCGAAAGCCTCGAGCGAGGGTGATGAGCAGACGCTGCTCGCGGACGGCCCCGCCGAAGAGCCGAGCGCTCCCTCAGATCCACGCGCGCGACCGCAACTCAGCCGGGGCTCGGCGCTGGGTCGCTACCTCGTGCTCGAGCGCGTTGGCGTGGGCGGCATGGGTGAGGTGTATGCCGCCTACGATCCCGAGCTCGACCGCAAGGTTGCGATCAAGCTGCTACGAGCGCAGCGCGGCGCGGGCTCAACGAGCACCAGTGGCGCGACGCGGCGGGCGTCGCGTTGATCAACGACAGCGACGACGATCCCACCCGCTCGTGCGTCGCCGCCGAGCAGCTGTTGGCAGGCGCGTGGGACGACGCCCGCAAGCAAGAGATCCACGCGGCGATCGAGGCGAGCGGGATCGAGTACGGCCCCCAGACTTGGCGGGCGCTCGAGACCACCCTAGACGCGTACACCGGTGAGTGGTTGGCGATGCACCGCAACGCGTGCGAGGCCACCTACGTGCACCACCAGCAGTCGACCAGATGTTTCACCTGATCGAGGCGCGCGACGGCGATGGTCATGGCGATGGCGCAGTCGAGCTGGCCAACCGCGCGCTTGCGCTGTCCCGCCAGGTCCACGGCGACGCACACTCCAAGACCCTGGAGCTGACCCTCGATGTCGCTTCGGTCAAGCTTGGGAGCGGGGACATGGCGGGCGTGCGGGCGTTGGTCGAGCCGACCCTCGCCGCGCTCGAGGCTGGCGACGAGCTGCTCGAGACGGGCCGCGCGAAGTTTCTGCTCGGGCAGGCGCTGTATGGCTTGGGCCAGCGAAAACTGGGTCTAGCGCAGGTGCGCGCCGGGCTGGCGCTGCTCGAGGCACAGGACGCCGCGGCCGTGTTGGCCGGGCAGGACCGCAGCGTGACCCTGCTGATCGAGAAGCTCGTGGCTTGGCTGCGCGCCCGCGAGTAGCCAAAATTCCATGTGTTAGCCTCCGTCGTACATGATCGACACGGGCGAATCGTACGAGATGGCCTTCAAGCTGGCCGGTATCGTGCTGTACCTGGGCGTGCTCCTGGGGATCGGCGCGGCGGCCTCGCGGCGCATGAAAAACATGCGGGACTACTTTGCGGGCGGGAAGAACCTCGGGTTCTTGGGGATCGCGTTCTCCGCTCGGGCAACCGGCGAGTCCGCGTGGCTGTTGCTCGGGCTCACGGGCATGGGGGCGTTTGTTGGGGTCAAGGCGTTCTGGGTGGTGCTTGGCGAGGTCTTGGGGGTGATGGGCGCGTGGCTGCTGATGGCTCGCCGCTTCAAGCGGCTCACGGATCGCTATGACTCCATCACGATCCCCGACTATCTAGAATCTCGGTTTCGTGACAAGGGCCAATTGTTGCGCCGGGTCGCCGCGATCGGCCTGGTGGTGTTTGTGACGATCTACGTATCGGCGCAGATCCACGCGACCGGGGCCGCCTTCGAGGGCTTCCTTGGCTGGAATTACTATGTTGGCGCGCTCGTGGGCTTTGTCGTGGTGTTGATCTACATCATGTCGGGTGGGTTCGTGGCCGTGGTCTGGTCCGACATCTTTCAGGGGCTCTTGATGTTCCTGGGCCTGGTGGCCCTGCCAATTGTCGGCTTCGTGGTCGCCGGTGGTTGGGGGACCGTGAGCGCGGGCCTGACCAGCATCGAGCCCAACTTGCTGAGCTGGTCGGGCGAGGGCGCGTGGACCTTGGGCGCGGTGTTCAGCGTTGTTGGCCTGGTTGCGATCGGCGTGGGCTTCATGGGCTCGCCGCAGATCTTCGTGCGCTTCTTGGCGCTGCGCGACGAGGGCGAGATCAACAAGGGCGCCGCCGTGGCGATCCTGTGGACCCTGCTGGCGGACTCAGGCGCGGTGCTGACTGGGATGGTGGGCCGCTACTTGATGACGGGGCCGGGCGACGACGTGGAGGCGGTGCTGGGCCTGAAGGCCGAGAACGTGCTCCCGCAGCTCGTTGAAGAGCTGCTGCCGCTGGCGCTCGTTGGGCTGTTCATTGCGATCGTGCTGTCGGCGATCATGTCGACCGTCGACTCACTGTTGGTGCTGGCCGCGAGCGCGGTGGTCCGCGACTACCACCAAAAGGTCCGGCACCCCGAGCTGCGCGACGAGTCGTTGGTGTCGCTGAGCCGGTGGGTGACGCTGGGGCTCGCGGTCGCGGCGTTGGCGATGGCGTTTGGTGTGGCCGGGATAACCGGCAGGCAGTCGGTGTTCTGGTACGTGTTGTTTGGCTGGTCGGGGATCGCCGCGACTTTCTGCCCAACAATCATCTTGTCGGTGTTCTGGCGCGGCATGACCAAGCGTGGGGCGCTGGCGGCGATGATCACCGGGTTCTTGGCGGTGCCGCTGTTCACCTTCGTGGTGCCGAAGCTGGGCGCGCTCGGGGCTGTGATCGCGCAGCTGAGTGAGCTGCCGCCTGCGATGGTGTTGTCGATCTTGGCCGGCGTGGTGGTGAGCTTGGCTGATCGCGCGGGGCGTGAGCAATTGGGTGAGGTCGCGAAGGAGCTGGACGAAGCCGCGGCGTAACCGTGTTTACGCGGGTGGATCTCGAAGCCCGCGAGGCTCGCGCAAACTTCGTGTACGATGATTGCGCGTGACCACGAGAGCCGAAGCGGACAGGCGTCGCTGGTCGCGGGCGAGCGCATGTTCGCTCGCGCTGCACCTGGCGCTTGGGTTGCTCGCGTGGTTTGGCTTCGCCCGGCCTGGCGCTGCGGTCGTGTCGATCCGGTATCTCGAGATGCTGCGAGGGGCCCCGGGCGACGAACTGTTCACGCCTGGCGCGTTGATCGAGTTCGAGCTCGAGCCGGTCCCTGCGCCCAAGCATTCGAGCGAAGGCGTGGGCGCTGGGGCGGCCGCTGCAGCTGGGCCGGGCAGCGCCACCGAGTCGCGTGCTCCGGACGACGCCCGAGCCAAGCCGGGGTTACCGAGCGAAGAGCTCGAGCTGCGCGAGGTCGATCCCAACGCTGGCCTGTTGCGCGCTCGCCATGCCGCTCGCGGTCTTGGTGGCCGCGGCGAGACGGCTGGGGTCGATCCGCGTCGACTCCAAGGTTCGCAGGCGCTGTACGACGGGGCGCCCTCGGGTCGCGCCAGCGAGGGCCCGAAGCGCCCGCGGCCCAAGCACAAGCCGGACTACAAATTCGAGCGCGTGGGCGACAAGTGGATCTATCGCCACCCCGACGGCTCGTTCATGGCGACCGTGCAAGAGGACGGCGGCGTGCAGTTCCGCAACAAGCTGATCAAGATCAGGGCGGGCTCGATGCCTGGTGTGCGCCGCGACGGAGAGGAATTCGTCACCCTCACCGTGGAGCACGACACGGTCGGCATCGTGCGCCTGGCTCGCGGACGCGAACCCAACGAGCGCGTCAAGGCCGAGCTACTCGCCGCCACCCTCGAGATGCGGATGGAGATCGCCGAGCAGTATCAAAAGCAACGATTGATCGAGGAGCTTGGCGAGCTCGAGCGTGAGCTAGATGAGATCTGGAACGCCAGCGCGCGCAGCGTGGCGGCGCGCAAGGAGCTGTTGTTTCTGCGCTGGGACGAATGTGATGAGGCCGCGTCAAGCGGTGACGGGGAAGCCTCGGGGATTGATGATAGCCGCCAGGGAATGGCGCGCGCGGCCCGGCGCAAGATCACGCGCTTCATTGCCCGCGTCGCGCCGCAGGACGGACCGGACGCGTTTACTGAGCAGGAGCTGGCGGACATGAACCGGCGCCGGGTGAGCACGCAGGTGTTTGCGCCCTATGGTTGAGGACGGGTCAGGCAGTCCAGAAGACCAGACGGTATTTGCCGAGTTGGATTTCGTCGCCGCTGGCGAGGGCCTGCGCGTCGACCGGTTCCCGATTGACGTATGTGCCGTTGAGGCTGCCGACATCGATGATCTCGAACTCGCTACCTTCCAACCGAATCTCGGCGTGACGACGGGAAACCGTTCCGTCGTCGAGAAGGAGATCGCTATCTGGGTGACGGCCGATACTCGATAGCTCATTGGAGATTCGAAACTGAGAGGCTGCGTTTGGCCCATCTTTGACAACCAGCAGCGCCTCGGCTTCCTGTAGCGTATCCACTTCGCTGGGCCGGGACTCGGAAGCGCCTGAAGCGTCCTCGGAGGACGTCAGGAAGTCTGCTCGAAAGACCAGTGTTTTCTCAGTGTCGGTGCTCATTCGAGCATTTATAGCGACTGACGATTTGCCTGTCCACAGAGGGGCCCATACCTCTAGGGGCAGAGCCCCAGCTGCGTTCGTACTCGCGCTGGACCACGCGATGGACCCAGAACTGCGGTTGGGTACTGGGGGTCGGGCAGCGCCGCGGGGCTTCGGGCTGGTGCTCGAAGCCGGCGTGGGCCTCGAACGGCGGCGGGTCTCGTCGAGCTCGAAGCAGTCCGGGATCGAGGTCATCCAGGTCGACACGCTGGTCTTCTTCTACGGTGGGGGCTTCGACTTGGGGGGCGCCGGGACGGAGCGTGCGTTCGAGGTGATGGGCGCCGCGCGTCATGTCACTGGCTGTCACGTGGTCGTCGAGGCCGCAGCGCGACGGCCAACAGGCTAATCGCTGCGAGGTATCCGAACCCGGCGGAGCCTACGCGCTCGAGGCTGCAACTACAGCCATCGCCGGACGGTCCATGCGTACCACCGGTGTCGCTGCCACTCCCCGCGGACTCCGTCCCCGTTTCCTGATCCGGCTCGATAAGGCAAGCGTCGCAGCCGTCGCCCCCCACCGAGTTGCCATCGTCGCATTGTTCGGCGGCCTGCACAATGCCATTCCCACACAGCACGGGTCGCGGCTGAAAGAGGCGAACCATCGAGCCTCCCATGTTGCTCCAGAGACCGACCCCGTACCCCCACTCATTGTGAGGATTGCCGGCTTGCTCGACTCCATCGGGCGTGAGGCCGGGGTAGTCCCCCAGCGCGAACCGCCGCTCACCAGTGCCCCCAAGCAGGCCTTGACCGTCGTCCAACAGGGTCACTGGTCCGAACGTAGACACGTGCCCCAGAACCTCGGTAGAGAGCACCGATGCCATGTTAGCCCGCGGGTTCACCAACACCTCGGCCACGCCGTAGTCCGGCCCACCGAACGTCGACGTAGAAAACGGGATGAGACACCGCCCGCCCTCGCAGGAGGGAGCGCCAACTCCGAATGCCTTCAGCCTACGAGCGGTATCACCTCGCCCGACGATACGCCATCACCGTCGAAGTACAGGATCTGAATCTCCGTCGTCACACGATCCAATGTAGTGACGACAAAGCTGTCGGTCGCCTGATCGTATCCCGCTGCCAGACGATTCGTCGCGACCTGTTCAGAATAGTTCGAGTACTGCCACACGAGACTGTTGCTGCCTCTCACTGCGGTCCGCAGTGTGAGCATCACCGAATCCTGCTGCTCACCGGCCATCCAAGCAACGAACACTCGTTCCTGACCATCATCTTCAGACATCGCTACGGCGGGCAGTGACCACGCGAGCCCCTCCGGGCCAGGGTCAACGACACGGTCAGCGATGTTCGCTGGACTCTCCGTGCCAAATTCATCGAGGACCAAGTTCAAGACCCGACCATCGGTCGCGGTAGTAGCGATCGATTGGGTGCCAGACGTCAGGCGATTCGAGACGACTGCCGTCCGGGACACGCCCATGTCCCTCAACGAGGACCCCGAAGCTTCATTCGGGTAGTTGGGGTAAGTCAGGTCATCCCACCAGGAGATCTCGTAGTTGGGCGCCGCCGCCCCATAGATGTATTCGAGACCTTCGACATCGTCGCGCCTCCAAGATCGGTATGCGACAAAGGACGCCGGAGGGACGGTATGCATGACTGCCACTGTGCCTCCAACTGGGCCGCCGTGGATGTTGTTTCCTGCCTCACACTCTGCCTTTGTGCGATCCGAGTGCTGGAGTGCGAGGGCGTGGCCTAGTTCATGAAACAGAACCTGGGCCATATCAGGGTAGGCATCGAGCGCCCAGGGGGTGTTCTCAGCGCAGTCGAGCAGCACAAACCCCACCGGATCGTCGAATACCGATGCCGGGCCGGTGCCACGTATACCGAAGCTTGCGCACGCGAGTGCCGCATCGCCTTTGCAGACTGGCACAAGGTCCGCGCATGAGAGTCCATGGACCGTAATTCCAGCTGGGAGAGCTGAATGAGCGCCAACACCGAAAGGTACCAGGGCAGGGTTATAGGACTCGTTGGTGAATCCAGCAAAGTAGAGTTTGGGTGCTCGGGTGGATTCATTGTGTCGAGCTATAACCTCCAGCAAAATCCTCGCAACATCCTCTGGGCTCTCGCCCGTATTGGAAACTGGGTAAATCGGCGAGATGCTGACCCACACCGGCACTCTGAGGTCAGCGAACTCATTTGACCAAAACGATGCGTAGTCGAGAGGCCCGACACAGTACGCCTCAGCCCGTTCGGCGAATGCGATCAGGCTGAAGGCAATAATACACTGAAGAACCCTCTTGGAGTGGTACATGAAGAAACCTAGACACTCGAGAGCCGTCAAAGCGCCACCAGGCAGGACCTCAACCAGTTGTTGTCATCGACGTCGGGATCGATCGGGTCACCAATGGTGCGGATCTCCCCTTCCGGATGCTTCGCCAACACTCGATGAGCGTAGGCTTCCTCGATCACGGTCGACTCCCAGCGCTGCGCCCCATCCGCTCCAATGCCGACGAGCGACCCATAGTGTGCATCGTCACCCGCCCGGTTCATCGCGAGCATCACGCCGTCATTCGTGCCGATGGCTCCTCCCCACTCTGGAGTGATTGGGTCGGTGCTCGTCCATTCCCAGCCCGTTTCCCCGCTCGCCGGAGCCAGCCACAACTGCGCCAGCGGGTCGATTGGTGACATGGGGGTGATCCTACCCGAGACGAACCATCGGCCAGCGGTGTCCAAGACGGCCTCATAGGCACCCCGCGCGTACTCAGGGTCGTCGGTGTTGCCAACGAGACGTCGCCCGATTTCGGTCCCGTTCTCATCGAAGCGGACAACCAGAACCTCCGTCTTGGCTTTGAGCATGATGTCACCATCATTGTGAGGAGTCGTGCTCACGGTTATGACCGCGATGATCTCATTCGATGCTCGAGCGAAGGCGCTCACGACATCGTCATAGCCGAGGTAGTCGTCGATGAGGATGTCCGTGGTGACGCCCGATTGGGGGTCGTAGTGGGCGAGCCACGCGTCTCCGCCGATGCTGCCACCAACCCAGACGCCCGACTGCACCGGCATGATCGCGGTGGCTACAACTGGGGCACCACCCCCGGATTCGATCTCGAGGGTACCGTTCTCGCTGCCAGATTGGTTGAAGTGAATCAGGCGATCCGGGTGGTCCGTGACGGAGGCCAACACCCAGAATCCGGTCTCTCCATCAGCTGCAAGATCTGTCAACCGCACGTCGGTGTCGGGGATTGCCACCTCTTCCGCCCACATTCGCTCACCGGATTGGCTAAATCGTGCGATCCATCCTCGAAGCTTACTCTCTGTGAACGTCCACCCTGGGGGCGTCCATCCGCTGGCCACAAAGCTGCCGTCTGGCAGCGGCAGCAGGTCACCAACCCAATTACCATCACCCGGCCCATCGCTCACCCGGACATCCACGCAATCGTAGAGAGTTCCCGATGGAACACACGCGGCGCTGCATCCGTCGCCGCCGATCAAGCTGCCATCGTCACACAGCTCGTTAGGTCCCAGCACCCCGTCGCCGCACACAGGCGGCGACCCCTCATCACCTGGGCCGCCAGGGCCACAAGCCACGCCGATCAACAGGAGCGGAGCGAAGAACCACACGCGCTCCTTAAATCTTGGTTGCCGCGCATTCATCGACCCAAACTACCAGCGGGCGTCCTTTCGCGCTAGCGCGCACTGGTGCGTAGACGCACAGTCCTGTCGGCGTATTCGTGGCCTGCCCGTGCCAGTTCCAATGGCAGTTCATCCTCCACTTGTCTCCAGATTTTCGAGTGGGTCCACTCAGGGATAGTCGAACACCTCGAAGCGGATGAGCTCCTCTTCGAACGCCGCAGTCGGCTTGCGATCGACCGCGTCGAGCACTGCGGGGGCCAGTTCGATCGCGGAGAAGTAGGTGGCGTCGTCGCTCAGACAGCCGTGGTTGCTGTAGTTGAAGCTGACCAGCGCGCGCCCGGTGACGCGGTCGACCTGCACTGCTTCGAGGTGTGGCGAGTTGTCTGAAAACTCATCGGACCACTGGCGCCATTCGGGGCGCGGAGTCCGTTGCAGGACCTCGACGCCGCGGATCCGCGCAATGAAGGACCCGGCGTGATAGCGCAGCTCCACGGGGCGCTCGCTGGGGGCGAGGTGGTCCATGGCCTGATCGACATAGGGCGAGAGTTCCACATTGTCTGGATCGGAGATGACCACGGGGAGGGGCTCGAGCGGCCGCCAGTCCTGCTCGCCCAGCTCGGCGTCGAGGCGTTGAACGGTTGCGAGCACAGCTGCGATCGAGGCCTCGCAGCCGGCGAAGTCGTCCTTCCATGGGTGGTCGGTGCCGCGATCGTAGATGAGGTCGGTGCGCTCGCCGAGCGCCTCATCGAAGTCGAAGCGCTTCACGTACAGGGTCTCGATGTCGGCTTCGCCGTTGCCGATCGGCCCCAACGCGAGCGTGACGATCGTGCTGCCGTCCGCGCTGATCGCTGGGAAGCCACGGCTCTCGACCAGGTAGGGACACAGTTCCAGCTCGCGCTCGTACTCGCTCAGGGCCACGCGCCGGAGCCACAGCTGCGGTTGGACGCTGGGGTCGGGCAGCGCCGCGGGCGCTTCGGGCTGGTGCTCGTAGCCGGCGTGGGCCTCGAGCAGCGGGGCGTCCTCGTCGAGCTCGAAGCTGTCGGGGGTCAACCCGGCCTCGGTGCAGGCGAAGCTGGCCAGGGCGATCGCAACGGCCAGACACTGTGGCACCGGACGTGGGTTCGCACGCATGGGTGACGCACGCGCGAGCGGCCGGCCTGATTCCACGAATCAGGGGCTGTGGTGGGGCCAGTTGTGTTACACGGCGAACATGGCCCACGTCGTCATGCACTGCGCCCAGTTCCCGTCAGACGAGGGCGCGATCGCGGCCGCCGAGGCGCTCGAAGGGCTTCGGGCCGCGCTCGTGAAGTGGGAACGCGACAACCACAACGACGGGACCAAGCCGGCCGCGCCCTGCCTCGAATTCGCGACGCGGCGCTCGTTCATCTGGCCCTCCGATGGGGTCATCAGCCTCAAACATGGGGCGGACGAGATCGAGGTCCTCCAGGTCGACACGCTGGTCTTCTTCTACGGTGGGGGCTTCGAGTTGGGGGGCGCCGGGACGGAGCGTGCGTTCGAGGCGATGGGCGCCGCGCGTCACGTCACTGGCTGTCACGTGGTCGTTGAAGTGGGGGAGGCGGCGGCGGCGGCTCGCGAGTTGGCGGCGTTCCTCGACGAGGAAGACTTCGCGGGGCAGTACTCGCTCGTGGAGGGGGACGTGAAGATCGAGGGGTTCTTGCACAGCATCGCCTTTGTCGGTGCCGCGGCGAGGCACACGCTTTGCTTCGATGATTCCGGCGTTCAGGATTGGGCGTTCGTGGCTGCGGCGCCGCAGCTGTCGGGTATGGGGCCGCGGCTGCGCTGAGGCGTTTGTGCGTGCGGGCCAACAATCAGGCTCTGCGCACAGTTGCCACCATGGCGTTCGGAACATCCGATCGAAGCGGTCAGGGCACTGGGTGGCCGAAGAAGTAGCGGACGCCGTCGCGGTACTGCGCGGCCGCGGGGCTGTCGAGGAAGGCTTCGGCGATCGCAGCGGCGGCGAGGGGCTTGAAGACGCCGCGACGGTCGAACATCGCGGTGCAGTCGATGCCTGTGGAGGCTTCGAAGCGGTGGCGGGTCCAGGAGGGGAGAGACATGCCGAGCGGACCGGCCGGTTCGATGAACATGCGGGCCATTCGACGTACGCTGGTTGGCTGTCCTCGCCACAGCAAGATGTCTTCGCCGCCGTAGCGCTCGGCGAGCGACTTGCAGTGTTCGAGTGCACAAGCCCGATACTCGCTGACGTTGGCGAAACTGTCGAGATCGTCAAACTTCGAGAGCTCCGCTTCGTCGATGACCTGGGCGATGAACATCAAGATGATGTCGTTGTCATCGTCGATATCGCTGATGTTGGCCTCGTAGGCGTCGATGAGCGTGGGGATGTCGCCGAGCCGCCCGCGGATTGCGACCGCGTGGCACCACGAGTAGGTCAGCTCATAGTTCACGTGATTTCGCGCGATATACTCGACGAGTTCCTCAAAAAGCGATGACCGACCCGCATCACCAAGAAGATCCGCACATGTGTTGTAGGGGATGTACTCGTGCTCCTGGTCAACGAGTTTGGGGATCTGGTCGACGAATCGAAACTCTCCGCGGCAGGCGTGCTGAAAAGCAGACATCCAAGCCCGAGTAGGTTGTTTGTGTGGCTCTTGGTCAAATGGGGTCACGGGCTCGTGCGGCACGCCGAAGTAGCCTCGGCCCTCCCAGTTGAGCCACAGCGGCGTCTTGGCTGCTTTTGAGGAACGACTCATCGCAGTGATGTTACGGATGAGCTGGGTCAGGGCACTGGATGGCCAAAGAAGTAGCGGACGCCGTCGCGGTACTGCGCGGCCGCGGGGCTGTCGAGGAAGGCTTCGGCGATCGCAGCGGCGGCGAGGGGCTTGAAGACGCCGCGACGGTCGAACATCGCGGTGCAGTCGATGCCTGTGGAGGCTTCGAAGCGGTGGCGGGTCCAGGAGGGGAGAGACATGCCGAGCGGACCGGCCGGTTCGATGAACATGCGGGCCATTCGACGTACGCTGGTTGGCTGTCCTCGAAAGAACAGGACGTCCTCACCGTATCGCTCGGCGAGTGTTTTGCAGTGCTCTAGCGCCGAGGTTCGATAATCGTCGACGTTGGCAAACTTGTCGATATGGTCGAATTTGGAGAATTCAGCCTCGTCGATGACTTGAGCGATGCGAATGAGGATAATGTCGTTGTCATCGTCAACTGGGTTGGTGTAGGCTTGGTAGGCATCGATCAGCGTTGGGATGTCGCTGAGTCGTCCATGGATGGCAACTGCGCGGCACCACGAGTAGGCTAGTTCGTAGTTCCAGTGATGTTGAGTGATGAACTCGACGAGTTGATCGATAGTCGATGCACGTCCCGCATCACCCACAAGGTCCGCGCACGTATGATAGGGGATGTACTCGTGCTGCTGGCCCACGAGTGCTGGCACGTGATCGATGTACCGGAAGTCGCCGTGGGATGCGTGTTGAAAAGCAGACAGCCAGGCCCGCGTGGGTTGGGTGTGTGGCTCATGGAAAAATGGAATTACGGGTGCGTGCGGCACCCCGAAGTAGCCGCGTTTCTCCCAGTTGAGCCATAAGGGCTTCTTGATCTTCTTTGTGGGCCGAGTCATCGTGTCTATGTCTGGAAGCGGTTAAATCGAGCGTCGATGTTTTGACAGGCGTGGCAGAGCTTCGCATTCAACTGCAGATTGTTCTTGCCGGTCGGGCACCCGCCCGCGGTCTTGGGCGTGAGGTGGTTTGACTTCCGTGCCTGGTTGAACTCAGAGTCGCTCAGTGGCCTTCCGAGTTGGCGTTCGAGCTGCGGGCGGTGAAACTCGGGAGCGGGCAAGCCTTGCTGAAACTGGTAGCGCGCGCGGAACCCGTCCCAGCTATCCTTGATGTCCTTCCTCTGCGTGTCCCGCTCCGTTGAACCCTTGGGGTGACGAGCATAAAAGACATCGCAGGGTGGATTTGGCAAAACCTTGGTCTTACCCACGCAGGCACACCCCTGCCGGGTCATCGCGTCCCTGATGAGCGCCCGATATGCCTGTTTCTCCACGTAGCGCTGGTATGGACTCCAGTTCCCGGCAGTCGCCCTCGCTTCGATCTCGGCCTCGTACCACTCGTCCCGACTCATCGGCTCACCCGTGGCATGTTTTGGCTTCTTGCAGCACCCGCACAGATTCTTCGCAATCGCCTTCTCGGCGGCCTTGACCATGTCCAGGGTCGCGGTATTGAGCCACGGCGGCGTGCTCCCGGGATAGCTGGCGTGGTTGGAGGTCGTCAGATCCAGATGGCGACAGACACCCAAACTCTCGAACATCACGTCGGTCGACCAGGCGCCAAAGTAGGTCTTGCCGGTGATCGTGTGCGTGAGCAGGCTGCCGCCCAAGGGCTTGGTCGCGGCCTCGTTGCCCAACGGCTTGGTGGCGTAGTAGCTCTGGTCGGCGAGCATGACCGGCTTGCCGCCGATCTTGACCCGCTTGCTGCCGCCCTTCATGTCCCGGGCGTGGGAGGTGTTGGCGTACGGGACGGGCACGGGGCCAGCGGGGGCGGCAGGCGGGCTCAGGCAGACGTCGGGGACGGCGGCGACAGACTTGCCAGCTTGGGCCTTGGCGGCGATCTCCATCGAGTTGGCGTAGACCTTGCTCATTGTTGACCTCCCTGGGTCGATTCGACGATCACGGCGCCGCGCGGGCCGTGGTGGTCGCGGGCGAACACAATTGTCCTTGGGCCCGCTGCGTAGCGGCGCTGGTAGGTTGCGACGGCCTTGGCCACCCCGCAGAGCGGACCCGCGACGCCGATCTCACCCAGCACGCCGCCCGGCAGCAACAGCGGGAAGCTGTGCTTGCGCCGCTCGAGCCGCCGCGACACCAACAGCGCTTGCTCGTTGAAGTCAAAGCTCTCGCCGGCGGCGTCGCTGATCCGGGTGTCCATGTCGGCGAGATCATAGCCGCAAGCAGCGAGCGCGTTGGTGGCAGCTTCGAGGAGGCCGTCGCCGCGATGCGGCTCGTCATTCCATAGCGTCGCCGGCTCGAGGCCGAAGCCGGGCGCGCCAAGGCAGGCGAGCGCGCGCTCGGGGTAGCGATCCAGCAGCAGACACGCCGCGGCCTCGCCCGGAATCACGCCGTCGGGGTCATGAGGGCGGCGCAGACGACCCACGCGCTCGAGCTCGAGCAAGCGCAGTGGACTGACAAACGAGTCCGCGGCCGCGACGACGCAGCCCGCGACCTGACCCGTGGCCAGCACGGCCTGGGCATGCGCGAGCGCCTCGAAGCTGGTCACCGGGCCGCCAACAAACACGCGTGAGGCATCGAGTGCGACGGGTGACTCGAAGCGCCCCACCAGGTTCGGGAGCACGCGCGAGAGATCGGCGTTGGCGAACGAGCTTGGCAGCACCACAAAGACGGCGACGGGCCGGCCGTAGCGCGCGGGCGCGACGGCCTGATTCAAGGTTCGAGCGAGCAGCGCGAGCACTCGCTCGCGGCCGCTGAGCCCAGGCTCGAGGTCCGGCATCATCGAGGCGTAGTAGGGCTCGCCCTGTTCGTCTTCAAAGTCGAGCTCCTGCGCCACATTGAGGGCACAACGAATCGCGGCGCAGGCGGTCGGGGCCGTGAGTCCAACCGGGCAGACGAGCCCCGTGGTCCGAACGAAACACCGGCTCACGAGCCCTCCTGCGTGGCCTGCTTGGCGAGCCACGAGGTCGCGTCACCGAGACGTGTGAACACGGGGCGGCCGTCACGGAAATCGATTGGCTCGCCGGATGGCGTTGGACCGATCCAGATCTCCCGTAGGTGTGAGGGCTTGCGAGGCAAGGGGGTCCGCGCGCGCCAGGTCAGCGTTGCGAGAGCCAGGTGCGGCTCGAGGACGATCGTGTCGAGCTCGGGCCGCAGCACGACGCTGCGATTGGCGTAGACCGCTCGCACGGGTATGTCGAGACTTGGGACAATGTATTGAACGACGGCGTCGTCAGCCATGTGCAAGCATCGAATGAGCTCGCCGTCGCGCAGCCGTGGGTGTTGCTGATCTTCCGGCGCCGACTGAAAAAACCGCGGGTTGAAGTCTGCCGGTAGAAACGGCCGACGGTCTCGCTTCCAGGTCTCGTCAAAGGTCCCTGCGTAGGACAGCCTGGGCAGCGAGGACCGACCCACGTGGCCGAAGCCGACGGGCGCGGGCCTGTCGGACGCGGCGGTGATGCGCGCACGTGGGTCTTCGAGGTTGGGGAGCGGGGCGCCGTCGAGCCTCGAGCCGCGCGGTGCGACCGAGAAGCCGACGCCGCTGAGATTTCTTCGCTCGGCTTGAATGGATGCCGGACCGCGCGGAGCGTCGAGCCCACCAAAGGCGCGATCGAAGCGCAGTGGCAGCTCGACGAAGGGCACAGGGGGCGAGATTCGCAGCTCACCCGCGACGTGGACAAAGCGGCGCTCGCCGATCACGAGCACGTCCTTGGCCCGACCCGCGACCTCGAGCCGGACGAGCAGCTCTTGCACGGGCACCCGACCCGGCGCGACGGCAATGCCGACCACCAGCACGTCCGTCAGCGGCTTGTGCAGGGCGAAGTCGTTCTCGTATCGAAGCGGGGTCTGCTCGGGATCGCCGTAGTGCTCGTCGGTCTCGACCAGCGGGCGCTGCTCGCTGGCAAGCTGCAGCGCGCCGCTTGGGCTGGTCTTGAAGGTGCCCTTGACGACGACGACGCACCATTGCCGGGCGTCGGCGTCGGTCTGGGCGTTGACGCCTGCGACCATCGCGGTGGTGTTGCGGGTGATCTGCATCAGTGCACGGGATGGCCGAAAGGTAGCTGTACCAGGTCACGTGGATAGCGAGCAAGAAGGAGCCTCGGCGTGCAGGGACACAGCACGCTGGCAGCACATGCGCCGAAGGCACGCAGGAGGTCAGCTTGGGTTGAAGCCTGGCACGAAAAGCCAGCAACGGCACGAGGTCAGCGCGGTATGTAGGTCGGCCAAGTTCTGACGTTCGGACCTCCGTTCGATGCTCCACTTCGAGACCTACGGGCTGGGCGCAAGTCTACGCCAGCAGGCTCGGTGCTGGCGACCTGGCTGACGATGTCGCCCAGAACGTGTTGCTCGACATGATCTCACGGCCGCCCCGCTGCGCTGTCGACCGAGCGACATCCAACTGCTGGTAACGAACATGGGCGACGACATTCTCAAGGCCAGGCTGAACTCGAGCCCAGCGTCTATCGGCGGCGAATGGGCGCGGATCTTCAGCGGCGTCTCCACCGAGGTTGTTGCCAACGAAGCGCTCGTGATCGGTCATCGCGCAACGTGACCATCTCGACCGCGAACGAGTCACGGCCGGCGGACGCGGAAGGTGCCTGGCTCCAGCGGGGCGCAAGGTTCAATACCTCGCGGACGAAGGTGCTTGCGCCACTGCGATCCCCGCTCGTGGATCGGAGTTTTCTCCGCGCGCTTGCGGAGTCGGATCATGCTCAACTTCGGGCGAACGACCGGCACCGGGAAGAACATGTGCATCAGAACTCGCCGAATTCCGTTCGCTCGGGGCTGCTCTAGCACTTCGTCCGCCTTCTCGAATTTGATCCTAGGGGACAAACGGACGCGCGCCACGGCTCGAGCAAGGGAGTGTGCCTCCTCGTCTCCAAACCACGGTCCGAAGTAGATGTTGCGTCCCGCCTGGCTAGCGATGACCTTGTTGATCTGCTCGGCATCGGACGACGTGACTGGCAGCATAGCCCGTTTCGGGGTGACCCCGTAGACCTTTCCGTCGTATAGCAGAAGGCAACATGAGGGTGTCAGCGGGTAGAACACCTGGAGACCCGAGCATAGGACCCCGGTCACGCCAGCCCACGTCACCGATTCGGCGTAGGTGTTGTAGAGCGCGACGGGATGATCGGAGGTCACGAAGGATGGGTTAGCTGCGGTCAGCAACAGCGGCTGAAGATCATCCAACCCCATCGCGGCGTCTAGCGCCGACGACAGCGAAATCTGAACGGGATTGGTTGCCTTCACGCGCATCGCCGACAACGTCGCCTCATCGAAACGACCATCCTCCGCCAACAACTGTCGAGTACTTTCGTCGAACATCTCGTCCGTGAGCGTCGCGGCGGCTTGTGTTCGGTTGTGCTGCATGGCGATGAAGGTCATCACTGAAACCCAGTCCTCCGTGTTGCGTTGCGGGATCCAAGGGTCTTCGTGGACGCGTCGAAAGATCGGGGCGAGTTGAGCTTCGTGAGTTGCGAATG
Source organism: Enhygromyxa salina (assembly GCF_000737335.2). Classification (GTDB taxonomy): domain Bacteria; phylum Myxococcota_A; class Polyangia; order Nannocystales; family Nannocystaceae; genus Plesiocystis; species Plesiocystis salina_C. The sequence continues at coordinate 46,437 of NZ_JMCC02000009.1, forward strand.
CCCGTTCGAGTTCACCATCGGCGCCATAGAAGTTGTTTCGATAGCACTGGCCCTTGATGCTGGCGCCGCGCACGAGTTGCCCGCTGGACAAGTTGAGCAGGTCAACCTGCCTTGACCCCGCTCCGAACTTGCTCAGGTAGAACTTCGGAACGTAGTGCTGTCGTCGATTCTCTCCCATCTCGACCTCACAGTGTGATCACGGGTGGCGCGCCAATCTGTATGCGAGCCATCCCGACTTGGACCAGGAACCCCGACATGGTCGGTGCCAGGACGAGCCGGCACCGACCTCGGCCGCGGCCTCGACTACGCTCGTCGCCGCGCCTCTTTCGCGGCTACGAAGGAGACAACCTTGCCGGGTTCATCCGGGGGTTGTCCATCCGGCGCGTCGATGCCCGTGATCTCGGACAGCTTCTGGCGGCTCACCGACAACGTGCTGGCAAGATCGTCGAACCCCAGGTTCATCCTGGTTTGGAGAACAGCGAGCGCCGCATGGACCACCTCAGGTCCCGTGATGGGGAACTCGCCTGGTTCAGCCTTGCGCCATCCTTTCGCCGAAATTGCCTTGTAGAACCTCTGGTACTGCACGGCGGAAATCAGCGCCAGGTCGTAGGCGCGACGGACCATCGCTTGAAGACTCACGCGCCATCGCGCCTTGAGCTTCAACAGTGCCGTCCAGTTGATGCGACTCGTTCGTGGGAACTCCTTCACGAAACCGGCCCGTGGCATGAGGTAGGCGCTTGCGAAGCGGTCCGCTTGCCTTTCGGTCTCGCGGTCGCCGGTCTCGACCCCCTCGTGAATCACGAGGTGCCCAAGCTCGTGCGCCGCGTTGAAGACCGTCCTGGACCCGCTGTCCTTTCGATTCAGCACGACGAGCTTGCGGCCCGTTGGACCAATTGCCGAGAAGGCATCGACCTTGGCGACATACCCCTCCACCATCAAGACCATCACGCCGGCGTTCTCCAGCGACCTGATCATGTTGTCGATGGGACGGTCGAGGCCCAGGCCCCACTTCATCCGGCAGGCTTCGGCCGCGCGTTCGATGTCTTCAACAGCGTTCACTGCGCGCGTTGGTACGTTGTCCGGCGGCAGGTCGAGATGCCGGTCCAGGAAGTCCACGAACTCGGCGAACAGGGTGCTGTGGGCGAGGGCCTTGTTCTTCTCGGCGACGGCCATTCGGTTTCGGTGCCGAAAGTGAACCTCCTCCTCGTAGAACTCGCCAGGGAGATCCGTGTAGAAGAAATTGGGGGTCACACCAAGGCACTCAGCAAGCGCAGCAGCAACGACGGGCGTTGCTTCCCGTGTCCCCTTCTCCAGACGGGAGACGAGACTCTGATCGAGATACACAGCCTTCGCCAGCGAGGACTGGGAGTGTGTGGCGAGAAGTCGAGCTATGCGGAGACGGCGTCCTGAGAAAGTTGGGTCAGTCTTCGTCATCGGCGGCCGACTCGTCGTCTACCAGGCGAAGTCCAACCTTTGGAGTTTCCTGTCGAACCGGCTCGCGGATGTGCGTGGCGGCGTTGGCGAGGATGACAGGAACGTTCTCCGCCCGGATGGACCACTTCCAGATCATCTCTCCAAAGGAGTCGAGTTCCTCGAAGACGAACTCCGCGATGCGGTTGTCTTCATCCGGGATCGTTCGGATCCGAAGACGCGCGTCGGGAAGGTCGCTCTCAATCTTGTCCTCCTTCAGGTACTCCAACGCGAACAGCATCTGCTGGACGGCGCGCTCCTGGGAGGAGACATCCAGCACTCGCGCCGGCGGATCTGTGTCGGCGTCGGCTCGGTAGAGACGGATGGGAAGGCCGTGAACCGCGAACACGCCACGCTGAAAGTGGACCTCGTCGATGTACTCGTGGGTCCGGGAGAGGTCACGAAGGGTGCCGCGCCAGCGGACGTAGAACGCGACGCCCTGGCTGAGCGCGTCATCGTACGGGTGGGTGAGGTCGTCGATGACGCCGTCGCGGACACGGACAGCTTCCTCAAGGAGGTCCAAGAGGTCGGCTCGGGCGTGTCGCCACTGGTCGAAGTGCTCCCACGGGGGACTCTGATCCATGCCTCGACCTGTACTCTTTCGTTCGGACTATCGCAAGAAATTTATGACATCGCGTCCATACAATGACAGTCGAGTGATTCTATGACGCGCCAATGACGCGCGCCGATGACGACGGATGAGACATCCGATGCGGGTCGCAGGGTGCCTGAACAACGCGCATGTCCCGCGCTTGGCATACTCGTCTGGCGGCGAGGGGCATCGCAGACGGGTCACCCGTTCGGCGCGATGTCGCCCCGAACTAAGCCGGCCCCGTGCACCCGAGGCACGGCTCGACGATCACAACTCGAGCAGAATCGGGTCGGTCAGGCCGCGAAGTCGAGTTCGAGCTGGCCAGCTGGGGCTGGCCTTGGTCGCGGAGGCGCCCTGTCCGAACAGAGGTCAAAGTCCTCGCGCCGAGCGGATAGAACATGCGATGGAGGTCGGGTACGTGAACTGCGCAACGCTCATTTCAGCGTGCGGATAGGCAGGCGCAGTGGGCCCTGGCCCGGTCGGGTGGCGAAGAGGCTCCCAACTTCACCCCGTTCGGCGCGGTCTCGCGCCGGGCCTGCCTTGGTCCCTGAGCCCAAGTCACGGCTCGACCACGGCCTGGTCAGGGTCGTGTCGTTCACGCGGCAAAGTCGAGTTCGAGCTGGCCAGTTGGGGCGGGCCTCGGCCGCGGTGGCGGCCGAGGACCGAGGCCCAAGTCGGTGAGCACACCCGCGATCTCGTCGGGCTTGTTGGCGTTCTTCACCAAGCGCATCGCACCTCGGCAAAGCGGGCAGGTCATGATGTCGACCGCGAACACACGCCCAAGAGTGTCGAGTGGGTTGCTTGGTGATCACCTCGAGTTCGGTCACATCGCCGTCGAACAACAAGCGTATTAGACGCCCCTGCGCGGCGACGTGTACGACCGGGCCACCAGCGAGCTGGATCGGGTCGACCGAGGCTGGGGTCTCGTCGTCACGGATTGAGTCGACATCAACGCCGAGTCCCAGCAGTCCAAAGCCGGCAGCCCCCCAGCAGCGGAGGCGGCCACCTTCCAAAATTGCACAGGTTTGATCCGAGCCCGCCGCGAGCGCACGAACTGAACCTCCAACATCCACGCGCCGGAGATCCTTTGGCAGCTCACCGCTCTCGTGAGCCAGATTTTCCGTCCAGGCGTAACCAGTGGCTCCCGCCGCGCCACTGCCCCAGCACTTGACATCGCCGGTCTCGAGGAGCGCGCAGGCGTGATCGGAGCCTGTCACGATCTGAACGACGCGGTCGGCACCGAAGTCGAGTAGCGGACCGGCGAGTAGCGTCTCGTCGTCGCCGAGCCATCCGGTCCATGGAAATCCCAATTTGCCAACGGCACCACCGCCCCAGCAGCGCGCGCTCCCGTCCGCGAGGGTGAGGCATGCCACAGAGGTCCGAAGCGACATGTCGGTGATCCGCTGACCGAGGTCGAGCAGCGGCACGGTGGACGCGAACTCGTCGTCACCATAAGCGGACCCTGGAAGGCCAAAACCGAGTCGACCATGGTCGTTGCGGCCCCAACATCGGAGCTTCGTGTCCTCGATGACAGCGCAGGCCTTGGAGGCGCCAGCGTAGATGCGTGGTGGAGTCGCTGGCTTGGGTAGTTCATCAGTCGTGTCACCGTCACCACAGCCAGTCAGCAGCACACCAGCCCACCCAAGCCAGTGAGCGACGCAGGAGGCCTGACGAAATGCGGCCCGCCGACGGTGAGTGCTGCGTTCCATGTGGCTCTGGAAACTGCGGATCAACAACATTAGAGCTATCGTGTCTTCGCGCCTCCCAAAAGCTCGCGGCCCCCGGCGAGCGCCGAGAGCCGCGTAGACCACCCAACCGCTAATCAGTGAACCGAGCGCGCCGCGAAGCGCGAGCCGATCACCGGCAGCTTCTCGAGCGGCACCCGCTGCTGAAGTTGCAGCACCGCCTCTTCGCCAAGCTCGCGCGCGACCACCTTGGCCCCCCGCGCCAGCGCAGGCGAGGCCTCGCGGGTGGCGTTGGCAAACCCAACCGCGTCATCCGCGAGCTTGCGAGCCTTGTTCACCCCCCGCTCCCACGCGGTGGTGTTCATGTGATCACGGACGTCATAGACCATGCGCGCGGCCTTGCACGCGGCGATCTTTCGCTGCGTGGGAAAGTACAGCGTGTCGCTGAACTTCGGGGTCTTCGCAATATAGTCGTTGACCTGATCGAGGGTGAGCTCGCAGTCCTCGAGCGCGCTCTCGAGCTCCTTCTCGGCGGCCTTTTGGGCCTTGAACAAGAACATCTGCACGCGCGAGTAGAAGTTCACGGCCCCGTCGCCGCTGGTCTCGACGGCGCAGAAGATCGTGCCGGGGTAGCGCTCGGCGACCACGGACTGCACGCCGTCGCTGATGCCCGAGCTGGGCATGCAGCCGAAGGGCTTGACGCTCAAGGTCATGTTGGTCTTGCGATCCACGAAGTTGCTGATCGTGTTGGCGACCTCCATGTGGCCCTCGCCGCCGCGCAGCTCGGAGCTGTAGAAGCCCTTGGCGGTCTCGGTTCCGTGGGCGACGCTGTGCAGGTGGTAGTCGTGGTAGCCCATGATCTCCGAGTAGGTGGTCCACCCGGCGCGCACGGCCTGCTGGGCCATCCATAGCAGGCTGCGCTTCTTGAACGCGCCAAACCGGCCCTTCTCTTCGAGGCCGCTCTGGGGGTCGTGCTCGCGCAGCAGCTCGCGCTGCTCGAGGTCGGCGACCTCTTCCCAGATGTTGTAGAGCAGCCACTCGGTCACGAACTGGATCTTGACCTCCGCACCCTCCTGCTCGAGGAAGCGCTGCATGTAGTAGTTGCCGTCGCCCTCGGTGGTCATGGCCCAGAACTCACCGGTGATGCCAACGAAGGGCCGGACCTTCATGTGGTCGACCTCGACCGAGGCCATGATCTTCTTGGCCTTGTGGAGCGCGGGGATCAGCGGCTTTTTGTCGGTGAAGGCGTCGTAGCAGACCTTCTTGGCCTGCTCGAGCGCGATGTTGGTGGCCCCGGGCACGCGCTCGTAAGGGCGAATGCGGTAGCCAAGGCCGTTGATCACGTCGCCGATCAGCAAGCCACGAATGATCGCGGCGAAGAATTTGGGGCTCATGTCGAGGCCGCTGTCTTCACCGGTGGCCTGATCCACGCCGCCCTTTTCTTGGAACAGCATGACGCGGAATCCGTCAAAGCCGGCGTCGCGCAGGGCCTTGCGGTACTCGGTTGCGTACATGCCAAACCGGCACGGACCGCACGACCCAGCCGTGAAGAACACGAACTTGTCGATGATGTCCTGGGTGGCCATGCCCTTCTCGTCGCGCAGGGCGGTCAGGTACTTCACCAGGTTGCCAACGGTGTAGTACGTGGGGTTGCACTGGGCGCGATTGCCAAACTCTTTGCCGAGCCGCAGCGACTCGTTGTCGGGCCGATCCAGGGCCAGGATGTTGTAGCCAACGGCCTTGACCGCGGCTTCGATCAACATGTCTTGCGCGACGGTGAGGCCGCCAAGCAGCATGGTGATCTTGGCCTTCTCCGACTTGGTGAAGCCAAGATCAACCATCTCGTCGGTCCAGAACTTGGTGTCTTCCAGGCCAAGCCGCTGGCGCTCTTGCTGCTCGAACTCGGCGAGCTCTTTTTCGATGTCTGCGATCTGCGACTGGCCGTAGATCGGGAGCTTGTGCGAAATGACGTCGTTCATCGGGATCCTGTGGTGGCCCTGTGCTGGCAGGGCGAGCTGCGAAGTAGAAGTGGGTGGCTGCGTGAAGCGGTGGGAGAGAAGATTTGTCAGGGGGCGACGGACTCGGACTTGTCCCGACGACCCAGGCGGATCTGGACCAAGTTCTTGGCCTTGGAGAGCAAGCGCTGGCCGGTCTGGACCGCGGGCTTGGGCACGTACTCGCGGACCCGCTTGCGCACGGCCTCGAGCGCCTCGTCAATGCCGGGGTCGCGGCGCTGCATCTTGCGCAGCTGCTCTTGCTTGAGCTCGAGCAGCTCCATGCGCTTGTTCTCGATCGACTGCAGGAGCTGCTCGCGCTTGGCGGAGGCGTCTTCGAGCCGCTCTTTGTGGAGCGAGAGCGAGTGGGTGTAGGTCTTGACCCGGATCTTGATCGAGCCGCCGGGCTTGTTGGCGTCGAGGTCGTGCAGCGCGGCGGCGGGGACCTTGGCGGCCTGGATGATCGAGTCCACGAGCCCATAAGTGGGCGCGTCGCTGCCACACTTGAAGCTGCTCAGATCCAGGATCGCCACGTTGGGGTGGTGGGCCGCGAAGTTGGCCGCCCAGACCCGCTGGGCGCTGTTGGCCAGGTAGTTCTCGGGCCACACGTGGCTGATCTCGAGCGGCGAGCCAATGTCGCCGTTGTCGAGCTCCTTTTTATAGTAGCGATCCAGGTATTCGCGGCTCTTGGGGATCGAGCGAATGCTCAGGATTGGGTACCCGAGCGCCTGAAACTCTTCGGGGATCGAGTGACCAATGCCGGGATCACCGTGGTAGGGGCGGGCGAGCACCAAGATTGCGATGGAGTTCTCGGCCTCGGCGGTGTCGAGGATCGCCTGGCCCTTGTGCTCCATGTCGGCGTTGAAGGCGTCGAGCGCGGCAAAGCCCTGGCGGCAGGCAAAGTCGCTCTCGTCTTGGGTGATGCCCAGGCGCGGACCCCAGGTGTCGAACAGGTTCTTCTTGAGGAAGTTCTGCTCTTCCATGTTGATCGGGTCATCGACGTACTCGATGTCCCGAACCGCGAAGAAATCCAGCTCTTTGGTGAACGCGGCCCGCATCACGTTGGGGGTGCCAGCGACGATTGGGCACACGCCGTTGTTGTGGGTGTCGATGATGAACCCGGGGATGAAGGTCTTGACCGGGAAGTAGATGAAATTGAGCGGCCGCTGCTTGTCGGGCAGGTGCTTGTGAAACAGCAGGTTGTGGATGTGGGCCTGGCAGACCTTGGCCGGGAAGCAGGGATCGATCGAGCCGTAGCGGCCGCCCTCGGTCCACAGGGTGTCGTCGGTGACGTCGCTGAACACGACGTTTTGCTTGGGCACGCCGAGGGCCTCGAAGTAGGCCCGGAAAAACGGCGCGGTCGAGTAGAAGTTGAGCACCCGCGGCATGCCAATGCGGACCCGCCGGAGCCGCTCGTGGGCGTCTGAGCGCTGGAACGGGCGGCGGATCTTGCGACGCTCGATCTTGAGGACGCCGGCGGTGACCTCGACGTCGTCGATCATGGTCCCAGCCGCGGGCATTGGCGAGGTGTCGTAGAAGTGCATGAACGCCTTCTTTGCCTCGTAGGTGACCATGTTGGGGTACTGCGACGCGATCGCCTTCTTCGCGCGCACGACCTCGAGCATGGCCTCTTGGCTCTCTACGGTGCCCTTTTCACACGAGAAGCCCGAGATGTAGCGCGACAGGCTGCCGTCGGGGCGCTTGGTGTCGATGAAGGTGCGGCTGCACTCGTTTGGGCAGAAGTGGCAGGTGGTGGACTCGTCGTTTTGGGTGGTGAACTCGAGCCCAAGCGTGGCTTCGATGCCGATGAAGCGGGTGGTCTTGGTCCGCTCGTAGCGGCGCAGACACTCCATCGCGGCGCCGATCGCCCCGGCCTCACCCGTGTGCGGGTGGACGAACACCTCGGCGTCGGGGACCCGCTCTTTGATGTAGTCGACCTGGGCTTTGACGGCGGCCAGGTTGTACTGGGTGCCACCTTGCAGCACGAATTTGCGCCCGAGCGAGGCCATGCGCGGGATCTGGACCACGTATTGCCACACGTTCTTGGGCAAGACTTGGGCAAGGCCGGCGAGCAGCTCTTGCTTCTGAAACCCCTCTTTTTGAAAGTTGACCCGATCGGTGTCGAGGAACACCGCGCACCCATAAGAGAACTTGGGCGCGAGCGAGGCCTCGAAGGCGTTCTCGGCGTACTCGGTGATCGGGATGCCAAACTGATCGGCCATTGCCTGCAGCAACATGCCGTTGCCGGCGCTGCACGAGTTGCTGAGCTTGAAGCCCTGGATGTCGCCGTTGCGCATGAACAGGACCTTGATGTCCTGCCCGCCGATGTCGCAGATCACGTCGACGTCGCCGAAGAAGTGGACCGCGCTCATCATGTGGGCGACGGTCTCGACGATGTTGACGTCGGCGAGCGCGACCTCTTCGAGCACGTCGGCCGCGTAGCCGGTCGCGCCAAGGCCCAGGCACTCGATTGTGGCGCCCTGGGCGTGCACCTGGTCACGCAGGGATCGCAGCAGATCCTTGGCGTCGACGATTGGGTTGCCCTTGGACAGCTGGTAGGCCTTGGCGACGATCTCGCCGTCTTCGCGCACGAGCACGGCCTTGGACGAGGTCGAGCCGCCGTCGAGGCCGATCACCGCGCGAACCACCGAACCCGGCTCGAGCACGGCCGGCTTGAACTTGGGGATTGTGTAGGTCTCGCGGAAGCTGTCGGTCTCGTCGGTGGTGGCCGACAGCGGCGGCCCGGCCTGGTCGCCAAGCTTGGCCCGACGGCCGTTCCTGATGAACTCTTGCAGGGGCGCGAGGCCCTTGAAGCGCGCGCCCGAGTCGGGCAGCGACATGCCGTAGATCGCGGCCCCGAACGCGGCATAGAGCTCCGCGTTGTCGGGCACGAAGATCATCTCGTCGATCGTCATGTCCGCGGGCGGGACGAACCCGCGATCGCGCCAGGTCTCGGGGATGCGCTTCTTCCAGCACTCTTGCAAGAACGGCAGGTAGGTGTTGGGGCCGCCAAGCAGGATGACCCGCGGCTTGAGCGTGTTGCCGCGGGTGAGCACCGAGAGGTTCTGCAGCACGATCGCGTCGGCCAGCGAGTTGAGGACCTCGTCCTTGGGAATGCCCGACTTGATCAGGTTGACGATGTCGGTCTCCGCGAACACGCCACATTTGGCCGCGACGTGGTGGAGCGCGTGATCACTGAAGTGCAGGCTAGTAGCGAAGCCCGGCTCGGCGCCGACCTTGATCATGCACTTGTCGATGGTGGCGCCCGTACCCGAGGCGCACTTGTCGTTCATCGACGCATTCGCGGTGAGGTTGCCTTCTTGGTCCTGCTTGAAGACGATGATCTTCGCGTCCTGGCCACCAAGCTCGATTACGGCGCGGACGTCGGGGTAGAGGTGCTCGACCGCGAGGGTGACCGCGTTGACCTCTTGCACGAACTTGGACCCGGTTGGCTCGGCGATTGGGCCGGCGCCGGATCCCGTGCAGAACATCTGGCAGGGCTCTGCGATTAGCTCTGGGTGGGCCGCCAATATGGCCTCGAGCAATTCGAGGACCTTCTCTGGCTGTTTGGTGTGGTGGCGCTGATAGTCGCTCCACAGGATTTCGTATGAATGTCGGTTGATGACGACGGCCTTCACCGTTGTCGAGCCGATGTCCATTCCAATGACGAGGTCGCTCTGATCTGCTCGCATGCTGGGTTCCAGAAGCTATCGATTGGCTACAACAACTCACCCGAGGAAAGCTCCGCTGGTGAGCGCTCGCTCGCCGCTGGAACCGCGTCTGTCCCGCATCGGCTTGGGATTTGTGTACCGGGAAGCGCGCGGAATCTACAGCGCACGTTTTGCGCGAACCGCAGCTCTTGCTGGAACTCGCTGAGGTTGCGTGATCTAGATCACCGATCCTCAGCGTCGTATTGATCTGAAGGACAAGGTGGCTGGGCGCTTGACTGTTGTTGCGAGCGTGCCAGTATCCGCGCAGGCAAAATGTACGAGCCTGTCTACGGCTTCCGCTCGAGCAAGCTGCTCGCCGTCCTGCTGGGCATGTTGCTCTGGCTGCCGGTGATGGGCCCGAAGCTCGCGGTACCTGGGCAGGCGGTCGTCACATGCGCTGATGCCGGGGGGACCGGGGTCGGCGAGGTTGGCGGCGACGCGGTTCCAACTGAGGCGCGCGAGGGCGAAGACGGCGAGGGCGCCAAGACGTCCGCCGATCGGACCCAGCTGTGCGGGCCTCGGTCCAGCCTGCTCGGGGGCGGCTCCATTCGGGTTGGGGTTGGTGCGTACGAGCGCGAGCGGCTGTCGTCTGGCCACGGCGTGCAAGCGCGCGGCCGCAGCCCCCCTGTCGTCTGAGCGGCTCGTTTCAATGCGATCTGGCCAATGCGAGCCAGCCCGCGCTGGGACCGAGTCGAGAATGTGTCTGGTCCGCAATGTGGCGGGCCCGCGCGCATGTCCGTGGTCCCTTCCACGAATGCCGCGCGCAGATCCATTGCTCCGCTGACAAGGGATATCTCCATGCAGTCGATTTTGTCGCTGTCTTCGGACGCGAGCTCTAGCTCCGTCCACCCACGGCCCCACACGGGCGCGGTCGTGTCTGTTCATTCCAGTGCCGCGACGCTGAGCGTAGCGCCGGCGCCAACCCAGGCTTGCGAGCAGCTCGAGCACGCGCTCGAGCACGCGGTCCACCTGCTGCCGGACCAGGCGCCGCTCGAGATGTTCGTGCACCACAACACCTTGCACGCGCTCGCGCACCTCCCTTTTCACGAGGCGCTGCGCACGGCTCACGCGGAGTATGGGGCGCGGGTCTATCGGGGCGAGGCGGGGTTTCGTGAGGACCTGGCGAGCGGGCGGATCAAGCCTGCGGAGCTCGACCACGAGCTCGATCGCTACTTCGTACAGACCGGCCAAGACCCCGCCGAGCGGATCGGTGACCTGTGCACGCGACGCTCGCTCTACGGTCTGGCGCTGCGGGTCGACCTGAGCGTGCCGACCCGCGCCGCGCTGCGCTGGCGGGTCCGCGAGGAGCAGTTTGATCGGCGCTTGCGCGCGATGGAGCCGGACGCCGCGCGGGCGACGATCGCTCGCGGCCAGACCTACCTGCGCGGCGTGGTGTCGAACGCGTCGCCGCCCGAGCTCGCGCTGCGGTTCTTGGGTCCCAACGGGGTGCCGGAGCGGATGGACGAGCGCTACGCGATCCCGCTCGAGATCGATGAAGTGCTGGGGGCGCTCGATCGGGATCCCGAGCCGTTGGTCGCGGGGTCGATGTGGCAGACCTGTCGGGTGTTGGCGCGGGCGTGTGGGCGCCGGCCAAGCACCCGCGCGCGCAGCCAAGTCCAGACTGCACGCGACGCGATCTTGGCCAGCACGGGCCACGACATATGGCAGCAGGTGCTGCCCGAGCTGCTTGGCTGGGCGGCGGCGTATCTCGAAGAGGGCTTCTCCTACTGGCCGATGCCCCATCGCGAGGCGGGCTTCTTCAACGTGGTGCGCGAGCTGCTGTTGGCGCGGGGCCACGTCGAGGGCTGGGTCCGTCGCGCGGCCCGCTTGCTCGAGGGGCTGGACGGCGCCGGGTCGTTTGATGCTTGCCTGGCGGCGCTCGATGGCCTTGGGGTCGAGCCCGATCAATTTGACGACTACATCTCGACCTTGCTGGCGGCCACGCCGGGGTTTGCCGGGATGTTCAGCCGGCTCGAGCGGCACCCGCACGAGCGCGCCACGTGGGCGCCCCCGACCTCGCTCGTGGATTTTTGCGCGGTGCGGCTGGTGTTCGAGTGGGCCGCGGTCGAGTCGGCGGCGGCGCAGTATGGTCTGGTCCAGGCCGCGCTGGTCACCGGCGGGGGCACGTCCAAGGCCGAGCCGCAGCACCCAGACGCGAACGCGGCGTATCGACTGTTCTTGGTCGCGCAGAAGCTTGGCCTGTCGCCGGCCGAGCTCGACGCGGTCGTGCCGGAGGACCTCGACGCGCTGCTCGACGCGCTCGATGCATTTGACGAGCTCGAGCGCGGTCGGGTGTTCTTGGAGGCCTACGAGCGCCGCTATCGGACTGAGATCCTCAATGGGCTTCGCGGGGTGCGCCCCGCGGATCCAGCCCAGCGTGGGGACCGACCCAGCGCGCAGTTCGTGACCTGCATCGACGATCGCGAAGAGTCGCTCCGCCGCCACATCGAGGAGATCGATCCGAGCGCAGAGACATTTGGCGCGGCTGGGTCGTTCGGCCTCGCGATTGACTACCGGGGTCTGGATGGCGGTCGTCACGTCTCGCTCGCGCCGACGGGCGTGCGCCCGCGCCACGAGATCGTCGAGCGGCCCCAGGCCAGCGACGCGGCGCTCGGCAAGGTCCGCGAGGATCGGCGCCGACGCTGGGGCCGACTGCTGCACCAGACCTTCTTCGGCACCCGCAGCGCGGTCCGGGGCGCGCTGGCGAGCTTGCTTGTCGGTCCGTTCGCGTGGTTGCCGCTGAGCGTACGGGTGTTGGCGCCGCGGACCAGCGCGCGGGTGGTGGGTGGTCTGGGCGCGCTGGCCTTGCCCACGCCGCGGACCCGCTTGGCCAACGCGGACTCGGGCGAGGCCAGCCCACGCGGGCTCGCGAGTGGCTACACCTTCGCGGAGCAGGTCGATCACGTCTACGCGCTGCTCGAGGGCATGGGCTTGCGCGAGTCGTTCGCGCCGCTGGTGTTCCTGTTGGCGCACGGCTCGACCAGCGTGAACAATCCCCACGCGGCGGCCTACGAGTGTGGTGCCTGCGGTGGGCGACGCGGCGGCGCGACCGGGCGGTTGCTGGCGATCTTCGCCAATGATCCGCGGGTCCGAGCCAAGGTCGCCGAGCGTGGGATCCAGATCCCAGACGACACCTGGTTCGTCGCGGGCGAGCACGACACCGCGGCCGATCGGGTCGATCTCTTCGATCTGGATCTGCTGCCCGAGTCGCACACCACGCAGCTCGCCCGCGCCCGCGCGCTGCTCGACGAAGCGCGGGCGCGCAACAGCCACGAGCGCGCCCGCAAGTTTCAGCTGGCCGCGCTGTCGGCTGGGACCCGAGCCGGACTGCGCCACGTCGAGAGCCGCAGCGCGCACCTTGGGGAGACCCGGCCCGAGTACAACCACTGCACCAACGCGATGTGCCTGGTCGGCCGTCGCAGCCTGACCCGCGGCCTGTTTCTGGACCGGCGGGCGTTCCTGGTCTCCTATGATCCCGAGCACGATCCGAGCGGGGCGGTGCTGGACCGGCTGCTGCTGATCGCCGGGCCGGTCGGCTCGGGCATCAACCTCGAGTACTACTTCTCGCGGGTCGACCCCGAGCGGTTCGGGTCGGGGACCAAGCTGCCGCACAACGTGTGCGGCTACATCGGCGTGCTCAACGGGAGCTGTGGGGATCTGCGCACGGGTCTGACCACGCAGATGACCGAGATCCACGAGCCGATGCGGCTGTTGGTGATCGTCGAGGCCACGACCGAGGCGCTGCTCGGCGTCGTCGGGCGCCAGCCGATCATCGAAGCGTTGGTGATCAAGGGCTGGATCGGCCTGGTCAGCGTGGACCCGCGGACGGGTGACATGCAGGTGTTCGAGGACGGCGCGTTCGTGCCCTACCACGCCGAGCCAACCACGCTGCCAACGGCCCCGAGCTCGGCGGCGTACTACGGGGGACGGCGCGAGCCGCTGCCACCCGCGCGGATGCTCGCGGCGTCTGGCGCTCGCACGCAGGGGGGCCCGTCATGAGCGGCGTGGATCTGAGCGCGATCTGCATGATCGCGGTGCCGCTCGCGCCCTTGCTCGCGTTCGCGTTCGTGGCGATCGCCGAGCTGAGCCGGACCAAGCCGCTCAGCGAGCGGGTCGTGTCCGGCGTGGTGATGTCGGCGAGCGTGGTCGCGCTGGCCGGCTGCGTGTGGCTGGCGGGATCGCTGTGGCGATCACCCGCGGCCGAGTTGGTGGTGGATCGCGGGCCCTGGTTCGAGATCGGTCACTATCGCTTCGCCGCGCGCCTGACGATCGACAGCCTGAGCGCGCTGATGCTGCTGCTGGCGTCGACCCTGACCTTGGTCGGGGTGCGCTTCTCGGTCTCGTACATGCACCAAGATCCCGGCTTTCGCCGGTTCTTTGGGCTGCTCGCGCTGTTCGAGGCCGGGCTGTTGCTGCTGCTCGAGGCTGGCACGATCGATCTGTTGTTCATGGGGTGGGAGCTCGTCGGGTTGACCTCGACCTTCTTGATTGCGTTCTTCCACGGCCGCGAAGCGCCGGTCGCTGCGGGGTTGCGGGCGTTCGTGACCTATCGCTGCTGCGACGTTGGCCTGCTCGCAGGCGCCGTGCTCTTGCATCACCACGCCCACGCCTCGGACTTTGACACCGCGTTTGGGGCCGGGCACTGGCCGGTTGGGACCGCGCAGCTCGAGCCGCACGCGGCCACGTTGATCGCGCTGCTGTTCTTGCTCGCCGCGATGGGCAAGGCCGGCGCGTTCCCGGTTGGCGGGTGGCTGCCGCGGGCGATGGAGGGGCCAACGCCGTCGAGCGGGTTGTTCTACGGCGGGCTCTCGGTCGCGGCGGGGGCGTACCTGCTGCTTCGGGTCGCGCCGCTGTTCGCCGAGTCCATGCTCGCGCGGGTGCTGCTGGGCCTGGTCGGGCTTGCGACGATCGTGCACGCCACGATCGTCAGCCGGGTCCAGACCGACGCGAAGACCCAGCTCACCTACGCGTCGGCGACCCAGATCGGCATCGTGTTCGTGTGGATCGCCCTGGATCTGCGCTGGCTGGCGCTCATCCACTTGCTTGGCCACATCAGCCTGCGGACCTTTCAGCTGCTGCGAGCCCCGGCGGTGCTCGATGATCGGCATCGGCGCGACGCGGCGCTCGGCGGGCAGCGGCTGCACACGGGTCAGCACATCGAGCGGATCGTCCCCGAGCAGGAGCGGCTGCGGCTGTACGCCCTGGCTCGCGCGCGCTTCGAGGTCGACTCGCTGCTCGACGTGCTGGTGGTTTGGCCGTTGCTCTCGCTCGCGGACGGGGCTGCCCGGCTCGAGCGTGGTGTGACGGAGCTGTTGGTTCGCCCGCGGCCTGGCCACGGGTCGCTGTCTGGCTCGCAACTCGACGACGAGGATCTGGCATGAACGACTCGTTTCCATGGCTGTCGATCATCATCGGGCTGCCGCTAATTGGCGCGGCGTGGGTCAGCCGCTCGCACGGTCCGTTGCGCGCGCGGCAGATCGGCGGCGCGATCTCGGGGGTGGTGTTGGTTGCCCTCGCGCTGGCGCTGGTCGAGGTTGTCGGACGCGGGGGCGGTGCGCGGATCGAAGATCCCAGCTTCGCGCTGGGGTGGTTCGGTGACCGCCCGCTGCTGGGCTTGGACGCGCTGAGCGCGGTGCTGGCTGTGACCAACGCCCTCACGGCGTTCGCGGTGATCGTGGGGGCCCCGCGATCTCGCGACGAGCGCTCGCGCATTGTCACGCTGTTGCTGACCGAGGCGCTGATCCTGCTGATGCTGGCGAGCCTGGATCTGGTGCTGCTGGCGATCGCGTTCGTGGGTCTGATGGTCCCGGCCAGGTCGGTGCTGCCGCATCACGAAGCGCCCGACACCACCCGGCTGCATCGCTTCGTGTTGTTCGCGGGCGCGGTGCCGCTGGCCGCCGCGGTCGGGCTGATGTTGGTGGGCGACACGCAGACGCTTGGCTCCGATGTGCTCGATCTGCGCGTGATCTCGACGGTGCAGCACCACAGCGTGGACGCGGTGCTGGGGTTGCTGTTGGTGACGGTGTTCTTCCGCATGGCGCTGCTGCCCCTGCACTCGTGGCTACCGGCGATGACCCAGCATGGCGCGCTGGGATCGACGGTGCTGTTGGTCGCCTCGCAGTCGGGCGCGTACCTGTTCGTGCGCGTGGCCTTCGTGTTCTTCCCTGGTGACGCTGGCGGCCTGACCGCGTGGTTGACGGTGGGCGGGTTGGCATCGGCGGTGTACGCGGGCGTGCTCGGGCTGATCCAAGACGACCTGCGTCGGCTGATCGGGTGGCTGAGCGTCAGCCAGTCGGGCCTGATGATCGTGGGCCTGTGCTCGCTCGAGGCCGAAGGCGTGGCCGGAGCGGTGGTCTACTGGGTTTGCTACGGAACCGCGGTGACCGGCCTGGCGCTGACGATCTGGGCCGTGCAGGCGCGGACCGGGACCACCAAGATCTCCAAGCTCGGCGGCCTCGTCGAGTCCTGTCCGCGCCTCACGGTGGCGTTCGCGGCCTTCGCCGTCGCCAGCGTTGGGTTTCCGGGCTCGCTCGGGTTCGTCGCCGAAGACCTCATGGTCCACGGCGTGCTCGAGCGCTACCCCCTGCTTGGGATCTCGATGATCGCCGCGACGGCCCTCAACGGCATCGCGCTGATCCGTGCGCTGTTTCGCGTGTTCCTGGGGCCGGTCGTGATCACCGCCCCCGCCGACCTTCGCGCCCGAGAGCTGTGGGTGCTGGCCGGCTTGGCCGTCGTCGTGTTCGGGCTTGGCGTGTGGCCGAGCGCCGCGATCGACGTCGTCGGGCTCGCCCGACTCTGCATCCATGGCTGACCTGTCTCTCAGCTGAGTCCTGTACGCAACAGGCTCGATATCTCGGAGATCGCGGCTCGGCCAACATCGACAACGGCGCGCGCACGCGGTTGGCGAACTCGTACCATGGCCTGTTTTTGCTCGGTATCATTGATCTGTCCGGCACTCGCGTCGTAGACCACACGGTGATGATCAAATTCGAGGAACTGCGGCGAGACATCGATGGGCACGGACACACACTGAAGATCGTTGACCTCGATGGGCACCGCCGACGCTCGAACCACCCGCAGGCGTCCGCGCGCAAGGCTGCGGCAAACCTGGGGAGTCAGGCGCCTTGATGCTGCCGGTCTGGACACTGGCGCTGGCTGGCTTGCTCGGCTTCGCGCCACCTTCGGATACACCTGCGCCGATCGACCCGGTCCCCCACGATGGGTCGGCGGCGGTCGGACCCGGCGAGCCGGCCCAGCCGGCGGTCGCGGCTCAACCTGCTCAACCGGCCCCGCCTGCCCAACCGGCCCAACCGGCCCAACCGGCCCAGCCGGTTCAACCAGCCCAGCCGGTTCAACCAGCCCAGCCAGGGGTTGCAGGGGCGCCAGCTCAGCCCGCCGCAGCACCCAAGCAGCCCGCGGACGCCGTGCCGGAGTCGGGGAGTCGGCTGAGCGTCGAGTACAAGCCCAACACGGGCGTCCACATCACCAGCGCTGACGGTCGCTTCGCGATGGCCACCTGGCTGCGCATGCAGCTTCGTGACACGCTGACCCACACGCCAAGCGCCACGCCGGAATTGACCAACGGCATGGAGTTCAGGCGGGCCTCGCTGTTCTTCGCGGGCAACGTGTTTGGCCCCAACAACAAGTACTTCTTGCAGCTGGTGTTCGATCCGCGCGGGCTCGGCATGCAAAATGGCCAAGTCACGCAGTCGCCCTTGTTCGACTTTTTCTTCACGTTTGACTATCTGCGGGACCTGTCGGTGCGGGTTGGGCAATACAAGCCCCAATATAGTCGGCAGTTCATCGCGGCGTGGGCTGATCTGCAATTCGTGGATCGCTCGACCGTGCAGTCGGAGTTCTTGCTCGAACGCGACCTTGGCTTTGATCTGTTCTCGAACGATCTTGGCGGTCTGGATCTGTTTCGCTACTCGCTGGGCCTCTACATGGGGCAGGGGCGCAACAACCTGGCGATCAACGACATGCGCATGGACTACGTCGCGCGGCTCGAGGTGCTCCCGTTTGGCGGATTTGACGAATACGTAGAGGCCGACCTCGACCGCAGGCGCAAGCCAAAGCTGGCGCTGGGGGTGGCGTACTCGTTTAGTGATCACGCGCAGCAGGATCGGGGCGTGCGCGGGGCGACCCCAGCCGACGGCGGGACGACCAACATTCACCAGTTCGTGGCGGACACCATGTTCAAGGTCCGCGGGTTCTCGGCGACGGGTGAGTTCTTCTGGCGTCGCGGGGTGCGTAACCCGGGGTCCGCCGTTGACGACATGGGGGTGGCGATCCCGGTCTCGGCGCCGCGCAACGGGATTGGGTGGTTTGGACAGGCGGGGTATCTGCTCCCGAGGGCGCCGGTGGAGTTCGTGGCGCGGGGTGGACAGACGATCGCGATGGGGAACACCAGCATGGGTAGCATTGGGGAGCTTGGCGGTGGGCTGGGGTGGTACCTGCAGGGCCACGCGATGAAGCTGCAGATGGACTACTTTCACACCTGGGCGAACGCTGGCTTTGCGGATGGGGGGAACCAGGTGCGGTTGCAGCTGCAGATTGGGATCTGAGATCTAGCGAACTCCGCGTTAGGCCGTCGAGTATGGACATCGCCTCGGTGAGCAGCTTGAGCGGGTGCGGGGTTCGATGTGCTGATCGGGCAGCGCGCACGACCCGTGAGGGTCCCTCCGGGCACGGAGGGCTCAAGGCGCTAATTTGCGTTGTCATGGATCGCTGTCAACGAGGTCGGGCTGTGGCTTCGGTCGGGCACTCGCAACGCCCTCTTATTGTGCCCGGAGGGACCCTCACGGGTCTTCTGTGCGCTTCTCGTCGTTCGAGACGGCGGCTACACGCTCGGGATCGAGGGGCGTCTTGGGGGCCAACAATACTGGTTGCGGTGGTTGCACTTGAAGGTCGCGGTGGTCGTTCGAATGCTCTCGAGTGGTCGAGCAGGTGCTGCGGCAGCGCGCGTCCGAGGGTCGATGGGGGTTCCGAGTGCTGCGGCCCGTGCTGCGGCCCGTGGTGCGGCCCGTAGTGCGGGCTGTGCTCCCCAAGCACGACGTCGACCGGGCGCTGTCGAACGCGAGCGTCCAAGCATCGTGCCGCGGCCCGGCGTGGCCCAAGAAGCCGCCGATGACAACCCGCTCGCAACCGAAGCCGGGGGTCGTGCGCAGGCGATGCTCGAGGTACGCCCGCGAAACCAGTGGATGTTGGCAGCCATGGACGGTGGCCCGCTCGAGTGGAGCGGTGGTTGACCAAGAACTGCCCGATCCCGAGCGCGTAGCTGCCGTCTCGAACGACGAGAAGCGCACAGAAGACCCGTGAGGGTCTCTCCGGGCACAATAAGAGGGCGTTGCGAGTGCGTCACCGAAGCCACAGCCCAACCTCGCCGACAGCGATCCATGACAACGCAAATTAGCGTCTTGAGCCCTCCGTGCCCGGAGAGACCCTCACGGGTCGTGCGCGCTGCCCGATCAGCACATCGAACCCCGCAGACCCAAACTAGGCGCGTCGGCACCAGCGCGATCGCGTGAACCCTTGCTCAGCCCGCGTCTTCGCCCTCGCCGCACACGCTTGGCACGACAGACCCGGGCGCCAAGCTGGCGCAGCCCTCGGCCAGCCATGCGTGGGGTCGCGCGGGCCAGCGGGCCAGTTGCCCGCGGCCGTCGACGGCGAGCAAGGTCTCGCCAGCGTCGATGAATCGCAGGGCCGACACGGGGCCGAATCCGCGGAACCGCGCGAGCGCCTCGGGGCTCGACGGACGCCATAGTTCAACGGCGCTGGCGTTGGTGCCACCGCGGCCAAGCGCGAACCACTCGCCGTCGTCGGCGATCGCAACCCCGGTGATCGGCTCGGTGCCGAGCTCGAGGGTTGCGACGCGCTCGCGGGTCTGGGTTGACCACAGCTCGGCGCCGCCTAGTTGATCGATCGTCAAGAAGTACTCGCCCGTGATCGCGATGACCTCGGCGCGACGCTCGGTCTCGAAGGTGCCCAGGATCGCCGCTGTGCCGGGATCCCACACGCGCACGATGTTGCTGCGGTCGGCGCTGACGAGCCGGGATCCGTCGGGCGAGAGCGCGAGGCGATCCACGGGGGCTTCGTGGCCGGACAAGGTTGCGATCGGTTGGCCGTCACCCGCGATCAGCAACACCTTGCGGTCCTCGGTCGCGGCGGCGAGCAGCTTGCCGTCGATGCTCAGCGCGAAGTCCAGGACCCGGCTCTCGTCGGCGCCGCTGACTGTGGCGATGGGCTTGGCGTCGGGCCCGGCCGCGCCGCTGATCAACGCGAGATCGGCGTCGGCGTAGAGCAGCGCGAGGCGGCTGCCGTTGACGCTGACGGCGGCCTTCGTCAGCGGTCGTGGGAGCGGCCAGCGGGCGCTGGTCTGGCCGCCGGACCAGCGCAGCTCGAGCGCGGTGTCGTCGTAGTGGACGGTCGCGGCCACGCCTGCGGTGTTGAGCGCGGCGCTGCGCAGCGGCAAGCTGGCGGTGCTGTTGAGGGTGAGCGGGTGAATGCGAAGCTGCCCGCTCCGATCGCCAACGACCAGCGCGGCGCTGTCGGGGGTGAACGCGAGGCTGGTCAGCGGGGCCTCGTGGGCCTGCGTGGTGGTGAGCAGCTTGCCGGTCTCGATCGACCAGACCCTGGCGATGCGATCTTCGCCCCCCGTTGCGAGCAGCTCACCCTCGGGCGAGAGCGCGAGCGCGGGCAGCAAGGCGAGATCGGCGGGACCTGCCTGGGGCCCGGTGGCGCCGCTCGACGCAGGGGTGGAGGTTGGGGTCGCGGACGCGAGCTCGGCGATTGAGCGCAGGTTTCCGCGGGCGGTGTCCCACACGGTGATGGTTGGGTCGGCCTCGAATTGGATCAGCAGCTCGGCGCCGTCGGGGGTCGCGAGGAGCGAGCGGGCCCGAGCCCCTGCGCGCAGCTGCGGCGGGCTGACGCTGGCCTGGACTTGACCGCTGGCGACGTCCCACAGCTCGATCGCTTCGCCGTGAACCACGCCCACGCGGGTCTCGGCGCCAAGCCCGGGGTTGATCACGACGGCCTGCTCGAGCGTGAGCGTGCGGGCGAGCGCGCTCGCTTGCAGGCGCGCGCTCGCGTTGCCGGCCTTGGGATCGACGGTGTCGATGCTGCCGTCGCGGCGGATGACGCTGACGTTGCCGCCGTCGTCGACGGCCAGGCTTGCAACGGGCGCGAGCGGCATCGGGACCCCAAACGGTGCGGTGATCGGCGCGGGCCCGAGCGCGGCGCCTTCGCTCAGATCCCACACGGTCAGGCTGCCCTCTTCGCTGAGCGCGGCGAGCCGCTGGCCAGAGGGCGAGAGCGCGAGCGCGTCGGTGGTGCCGGCGATGCTGGTCAAGCTGGCGACGCGACGGCCCGTGTCGCGCTCCCACACGCGGAGCTCGTTGGCGTTGACGCTCGCGAGGCGGGCGCCGTCGGCCGTGAATTGCAGCCACTCGATCGGCCCGGCGTGGGCCGAGATCAGCGTGGTGTCACCGGGGCTGGCGAGGTTGGCCGTGAGCCCACGGGTGATCGGCGCGGGCACGTCGTCGATGTTCGAGCCAGCCTCGCTCCAAGCCGACAACGCCCCCAGCGCGAGCTCGAGGCCCTCGCTGCGACGGGTGGGCTCGGGGGCCAGCAGCTCGGCCCGGGCGGCTCGCTCGATCGCCAAGCGCAGACCCAGCGCCGACAGCTCGGTCTCGAGCGTGTTGATCTTCAGGCTCTGCTCGTCGGTGCCCGCGGCTTGTTCCACGGCGTGGCGGGCAGTCGCGACGAAGGTTGGGCCTTGCGGATCACCTGTGCCGCCAGCGAGCTCGGCCAGCTGTGGGGTGGACTTGTTGGACGCCGAAGCTTGGCCGGAGTTGGCGGGGGCGCCGTTTTGTGCCGCGGGGCTGCTGGCGGACACGGGCACGCTGACGGCCACGCGGTACTGCCAGACCACCGCGCCGAGCGTGGCCCCGAGCCCAAGGCACAGCGCGCCGCCTGCATACAGCAGCCGGCGCAGCCACAGCGCGCGGGCGCTCTCGCTGGCGAGCACGAAGTCGCGCTCGCTGGGGGTGACGTCGGGTCGGCCCTCGACCCACTCGATCGCCGCGCGCAGGCCCTGTCCGCGCAGCAGCTGGCCCGAGCGACGGCCACCGGTCTCCCAGCGCTCGAGCGCGTCAGAGACGGGGCGCCCCGCGAGCGCGCGCCGGACCCAATTGCGATCGAAGGCGCGCTCGACCACGCGATTGCGGACCCGCAGCTTGCCACCCGCCGAGGGCGCGACGAGCCCAGCGACCTTGAGACGGGCGACCACCAGCGCGCCCTCGGAGCCGAGCTGGCGCCCGCGAAGATCGACGATCTCACCGCGAAGCACCCGCTCGTAGGCGGCGAGCATGCGGGTGCGGTAGGGGTCGCGGTGGTCCCGGCGCAGCCGCCGGGCCGTGTCGCCCAACAGCGGATCGACCTCGGGGCCGCGCTGCAAGAACGACTCGCGGATCACCCCTTCGACGGCCGTGGCCTCTGCGCCGCGGCTGAACTCGCGCAGCAGCAGGTCACCGCAGATCCACTGGACCAGCGCGGGGTTGCCCGAGGTCCAGTCGTAGAGCGCGTCGAGCAGGGCCTTTTGATCGACGTCGAGCGGCGCGAGCGTGGGCCCAAACTCATCGAGCTGCTCGCGGCTGAAGTCGCGGGGATTGAACTCGCGGGCGGGCAGATCGAAGCTGCTGCGGCCGGGATCGCTGATCAGCTCGTCGCGGGTCAAGGCGCCGATCAAGCACACGCTCAGCCGCCGCCACACGCTGTCGTCGCCGCGGGCGTCGGACATGGCCCGCAGGGCTGCGAAGAAGTCATCGCGGGCCGGGCCGAGCGAGCGGACCAGCTCGAGCTCGTCGATGAACAGCACCAGCGGCTCTTCGCTGGGCTCGAGCAGGACCTCGCGCAAGCACGCGCGCAGGCGGGTCTGTGGAGGGCCCTTTGATCGGCGCCAGGCTTTCTTGGCTTGCTCGACCAGCCCGAGGTTGCGGGCGGCCTCGATCACCACCGAGGCACAAAATGCGTCGGCCCGGGTCTCGGCCCCGATCCCGCCGAGGTCCACGGTTGCGACCCGCACGCCAGCCTTGGCGAGCTGCTCCGACGCGCGGATCCGCAGGCTGGACTTGCCGCTGCCGCGGGCCGACAGCACCAAGGTGTACTCGCCCGCGCGCAGGGCCTCGACGAGGCCGGTGTCGACCTCTCGCTCGATGTAGGGACCTGGGCCGTAAAAGTTGCGGCCGCGCTGCGGTCGGTTGCTCGGACTGGACATCACGACGGGGGTCTATTTATACCCCCAGATGGGCGCGCGTTAGGTCTGGTCAGGGCAGCGGGGTCAGGGCATGAAGAAGCCGGTCCAGAGGGTCGTGGCGTTGCCTTGGCCGGCGGTCTCGATGCCGGTCAGCCCAAACCCTGCCGAGCTGTAGCCGGCCGCGTCGATCGTGAGCGAGGGCGGGATCAGGTTGCCGTCGTCGACCATGTGCGAGCTGCGGCAGACGATATCGCCCGCGCCGTCGACCTTGGCGACCCACGCCTCGCCCCAGTCGATGCCCTCGCCAGGCTCTTCGTTGCCGAACACCCCGCCGATGCCAAGGTTGCCGTCAGCGTCGATGCCGAGCCCACGGATCGCCCACTCGTCACCGACGACGATCCAGTCTTGCTCGGTCTTGACCCACGCCTCGGTGCCGCCCTCGAACTTGTAGAGCCACCCGCGGTACGGGAAGTTGTTCTTCTCGAACGCGAAGTAGACGTTGTCGCCGTCGACCGCGACGTCGACCGGCTCGTAGGTTTGGTTGCCGCCGGCCTGCGGTTGGGTCGTTGACTGCAGGGCGCCGCTGCCAACGAACTCGAGCAGGGTCGCCTCTTGGGTGTTGAAGTCAACGTGCTCGCGGGCGGTGACCCAGATCGTGCCGTTGGCTGCGACCGCGACCTGACCCGAGCGGTCCGTCGAGAAGTTGCCGTCGCCGGTGCCCGACCACGTGGTGGTCCAGACTTCTTCGCCGCTGTCGGCCATGGCCTTGCGGATCCAGACGTCGTCGTCGCCGGTCGCCACGCGCGAGCGGCCGACCACGATGATGCCGCCGGTCGGGTCCACGGCGATGCCGGTGGCGAGGTCGTCGGCGTCCTCCATCACCATCATCGGGCCCTGGACCAGCTGGGTCCAGGTCGCGTCTCCGGTCGCGCCGTCGAGCGCGGCGTACCACAGGTCGTCGTCGTCGGCGCCCTGCATCCACCCCGCGACATAGACCTCGCCACCCGCACCCAGGGCGATCGCTGCAGCCGCGTCGTTGCCGAATTCGCTGTCGAAACTCTGCGTCCACGCGACGGTGCCGTCGGGGTTCCACTTGGCGACCCACGCGTCGTTGTCGGCGTTGATCGTGATACCGGCCGCGTAGATGCTGCCGTCGGCGCCAAGCGCTACGTCAAAGCCGCCAGCGTTGGAGTTGGGGACTGCCTCGCTCGCGGTCCAGACCAAGCCACACGCGCTGACGGTGCAGGTCGACGAGCAGCCGTCGCCGTCGTCGGTGTTGCCGTCGTCACAGGCCTCGCCAGCGTCGACGACTCCGTCACCGCAGATCGGGCCGGTGTCGCCGTCGCCGTCACCGTCTCCATCACCATCGCCGTCGCCGTCGCCATCGCCGTCACCATCGCCGTCGCCGTCGCCGGTCTCGGTCGCGGTCGTGTCGGCCGGGACGTCGTCACTTGGGCAACCAGCCAAGAGCAGGGCGCCGAAGCTCAGCGCAAAAGGTAAGCGATGTAGCGGGAGATTCATGTCGGGAGTTTCCCCACCGATACGTGTGCGGTCAAGGATCGCGGCGCTTTGGTCCGCGGCGGGTGCTTCGGGGGCGGGACCAACGATGTTAGTTTCGGAGCGTGCGCCGCTTCGTCCCGCTGGTGTCGTTCACGATCACCGCTGCCTCGATCTGCACGGTGTTGGTGATCTCGAGGTCAGCCGACGCGAGGGTGCTCGGGTTCGCCGGTCCCGCCCAGGGGAAAGCCGAAGATCCGGCGCTGGCAGAGGTGCGGGCGCTGTACAAGCAGGGCGAGATCAAGTTCCAGACCGCCGAGTACGAAGCGGCGCTGGACTTGTGGATCCGCGCGTTCGCCAGCTTGCCAGACGGCGAACAGACCCGAAGCATCCGGCACGCGCTCGTCTACAACATCGCGGGGGCCCACAGTCGGGCGTACGAGGTCAACCGGGATCCCGCGCACCTTCGCAAGGCCAAGATCCTGCTCGAGAACTACCGAGCGGATCATCGCGCGCTCTACGGTGACGAGCCCGAGGCGATCTCGGAGCGGGCTGACGTCGACGATCGCATCGCCGAGCTCGACACGATGATCGCCGCGTCCGAGGCCGCGGGGGAGACCTCGCCGGTCGCCGCCGAGGGCGACGCCAACCCAGACCCCAACGTCATCGCGCCGGTGCCCCCGGTCGGACCCAACCCCGCGAGTCCGCAGCAGCAGTGGGAGGCCGAGCTCGAGGCCGACCCCACGCTTGGTCCGATGTGGGCGCAAGGCCAAAAGCGGCTCGTGGGCGGGGCGGTCTTGACCGGGATCGGTAGCGTGTTCGCAATCATCTCGATTGGTGCGTTCGTGATCGCGCCTTCGGCCGATGTGTTCGCGGGCGCGTTTTGGACGGGGGGGACCGTGACCGGCGTTATCGGGCTGGGCCTCCTGATCCCCGGGGGGGTGCTGATCGGCAAGGGCGCCTCGCAGCGGCGGCAGGTGCTCGATGTCAAGCCCAAGCCAATCGCGCGATTGGTCCCAATCATGCTATCGGGACAATCGGGACAACCGGGACAACCGGGACAACTGGGGCCCGAGGGCGTGGGCGTGGGCTATGCTCTGCGCTTTTGATGGGTCGCCGCTAACGACCACCCAACAGACCAATGTCCCGCAGGAACTGACCCACCTCGCGATGGTAGCGCTTGCGCTGGACCTGCCAGGCGTGACCGCCGGGGAAGCGAAAGTGACGGGGCCGATCCCAGTGCTCCCACAGCGCGCGAGTGTGGTCCGCCGTGACCAGCGTGTCGCCAAGTCCAGTGATGATCAATCGGCGGTCCCAGGCCACCTTGGGCCGGTGGGTCAGCGGTGAGTGCAGCGACCAAAAGTGGTGAAAGCGCGCGCGCGTCATACCTAGCGCCTCGGCTTGCGCACGCATGGGGTCACCGCCGCCGTGATCCCACAACAGATGCGCCATCGAGGCCGGCGGCATGACCGGAATCACAAAGTCCAAGCGCGCGTCGATCGAGGCCATGAGGGCCGAGGTGTAGCCGCCCAGCGAAGAGCCCATCATGCCGACCGGCGCGCTGTTGCGCTTCAGGATCAACGAGATCACCGTGCCCAGCTCGATCGCGGTCTGGATGAACGCTTCATTGGTGCGCACCAAGTCCGACGAGGGGTGCAGCTGCCCGCCCATGCGCGCCCCCGCCGGGGTTCGGCGCGCGTGAAAGGGCGCGAGGTAATAGTGGACGTCGAGCCCGAGCCCGTGAAACAAAGCGGGCACGTCATACTCGTGGCGGTGCATCCACCACGGGCCCGCGCCCCAGCCATGGGTGAGCAGGATCGACGCCGGCGCCGGATCGAGGTGTCGCCACGACCACAGGTGAGTCTGTGCGATCTCGGGGTAGGTCGCGTACTCGGGTTGGTACGCGGGATCGTAGGGCGTGTAGGGCGTGTCGAAGCTCAGGTGCTCATCGATTCCGACCTCTCGGCCGCGAGCGAGCAGCGGCTGGCGCTGAACCACCCGAGGCTTGGGGAGCACGAGCGGGGGCGCGAGCACGCGCTGGGGGTCGGCGAGCAGCGCTGGATCGACATAGCGCTGCAACCGGGTCACGAGCTGCTCGAACTGCGCGGGGGCCAGCGCCGGCTGGTTGGCGATGAACAGCCGACGCAGGACCGCGAGCAGGATCTTATCGGCCCCGCGAGTTGCCAGGGCGACGAGCTTCTCTGGCATCGCCGGGGGGGCGTGCATGCTCGCGACTGGCAGGTTTTCGTGCTGGGTGGGCCGACTGTGTGGGGCCGCCCGCCGCTCAATCGGCAAACACAGCCTCGAGGGTGTCTGCGCTGAGGATCCGTTCGATGTAGCGCTCGAGCTGCGCCTCCGAAGCGGCTTGGATCTGGGCCGCGTGGTCAGGCGGCAGCTCGCCGAACTTCAGGGTCAGGAGCTTGCCGAGCACGCCGATGCGGCCTTCGAGTCGGCCCTTCTCCATGCCTTCTTGACGGCCCTTCTTCATGCCCTCTTGTCGTAGCTCTTCAGCGATCGTCATGGCGATTTCCTCGGCTTCGGGGATCTGTTCGTGGATTTTCGCACGAAAGGTTGCGAAGTGCATGCCCCCCGCGACCAGGGCAATGTAGCGCAACAGCTGCGCGACGGCCTGCGTCCCGTCCGGTGCGCGCAGCGCCTCCCGGAACTCACAGATCCAGTGTTTGAGCTCGTGCAGCAGCCGCGCGGAGTTTCGACTGTCACGCAGCACCCACAGCGCCAACTTGGGAAACGCAGCCAACGCCCACCCACGCAGGTCTTCGTTGCTGAGGTCAGACAGATCTTCGACGAGCAGCGTGAAGCTGGGCACCAACGGTCCCAACCCGGGTATCGAGTCGGGATGCGGGGTGAACAGCTCGCCAAACGAGACAGGCGCGGTCCAACCTTCAGGTGCGTGGGAGATGACGGCGGGAATGATGAGCGGGAGCGGGGCCTTGTCTCGGCGGTGTCGCTCGTGAATGTTGACGAGGTACCGAAGCATGCGCAGCGGCATGAACGGGTCGTTGGTGCTCTGATGTTCGAGCAACAAGTACAGCAGCACGCGGGTGTCGTTGAATCGGGCAGAGAACAGCAGGTCGGTGTGGCTGTCACGGAGCGCTGGATCAATGAACGAGCCGCGCTCGCGCGCGAGCGTGTGCCATTGGATCTGGGCGCAGAGCTGTGGGGGAATGACCTGGCGAAGCAGGCCAGCAGCGTGCTTGGGTGTATCGAAGGCGGCCTTGAACAGCGCATCGTGGGGTCGTCGTGTCATGGTGATGATCTCCTCAGTGGACGTCTCTACTAGCACTCGGGTCGAGGGGGCCCTGCGGGTGTGGGCGTGACGGGGTGATCGAAACCTGCGTCAGCGGCCTCGTACGGCAGATCCAAATTCCCTCGCGGGCGCGCGCGATTCGCAGGTGGCCGAGATCCGGGCCACACGACGACCCCAGGAATCCCCAAGGTTTTGGGGTGCACTCGGCACCAAGTTGGGCGAGAGTCGTGGCATGACGCGGTTCTGGTCTCTCCACGCTTCGGCGTTCGCCCTCGTGTTCGCGCTGGGCTGCAGCCCTGCAACCTACAGCGAGGCGAACACCAGCGTCGCGGACGAGAGCACCACCGCCGCCGAGAGTGGAACAGGAGGCGACACCCAGGCCGAGGGCGGCGACAACTCGGCGGACGGCAGCTGCGTGGTCGGGTCTGACGGGTGTCCGTGCACACCCGGAGGCGGCTGCGATCCCGGCTTGATGTGCGAAGCCGGTGTGTGCGGCGGCTGCGTGATCGGGTCGGAGGGCTGCGCGTGCACCAGCGGTGGTGGCTGCGATCCCGGGCTCATGTGTGACGCTGGTGTGTGCCTACCGGGCGCGAGCACGGGCGACGGTGACCCCACGACGGGAGACGGAGACGGAGACGGGGACGGGGACGGAGACGCCGATCCGCTGGTGTGCGTGATGCTGCAGAACGGCTGCGACATTGCGGATCCCCAGCTGTGCGTGTGTGAGGGCTGCACCAATAACGGGCAGTGCACGCAGGACGAGGACTGCGTGTGCCCCGACTGCACGAACCAGGACTATTGCGTGGGCCAAGCGTGCACCAACAACGGGGAGTGCAGCCCCTACTACGAAGGCTGCAGCTGCTCGGACTGCGCCGACCATTCTTTTTGCTAGTACCATCAAATTCACTGCGGCAGGGTACTCGTCCCTGGGACGCACTTCGTGCGTCCCAGGGACACAGGAAATGCGTTCAGAGCCCCCTTCAAGGGGGCCACACATACGGATGCGAACAAACGGCCCCGAGGAGCGAAGCGACCAGACGCGCGAGCGGCTGCAGTCGGCGAAGTCCAAGGTCTATGTGGGGGTCATTGCTAGCCCTGCTAGCCGACGGGGGGAATCTCGTCGCACTTGGCCGCGATCGCATCCGCGAGCGTGTTTGCGAGCAGCGTGTTCATCTCGTCGGCCGCCTGCGCCGCCGGGAGGTTGTCGTCGGGCAGCGGGGCGACCTGCGCTGGCTCGCTCATACCCTCCAGAAAGTCGTCGAGCGGGAGGTTGCCTTGGGCGTTGCAAGCGGACTCGAGCAGGAACCCGCCACCGATCACGCACTCGAGCCCACCGCAGCCGCTCTTGGCGGCCGCGACCTTGTCGAGCATGGCCTGGCCCCCCGACACGCCGTTGATCATGAGCGGGGTCTGGTCGGGCTCGTCGGTCATGAAGAACACGACCAGCACCGCGCCCTCGTCTCGCACGAAGCCAGCGTTGGTCGCGTTGTTGGCCGGGTCGAACGCCCAGCCGGCGGGCGCCGTCGACATCTCGATGTTGGATCCGCCGGTCCCGATCGCGGCGGCGTCGGAGAACCAGGTCTTCAATGCGGCGGTCTGGGCCGCGTCGCCAACGTTGAAGCCAAAGTAGTTCTGGCCGCCGCCGGGATCGAACAGGCGGCCCTGCGCGCCGTTCTTGCCCGTGTTCTGGATGTCGGGCGTGACGTAAAAATTATCGCTGGGCATCCCGTCGCCCGTGAACGTGCACATGCCGTTGCTGATGCTGGTGGTGCCTGACCCGGCGTAGCCCATCTCGGAGCTGGTCACCGCGACGTGGACGTTGGTGCCCTCGGGCAGCTCGGCGGCGAGGGTGTCGGCGAACTGCGGGAACGCGAGGCCGAGCGCGGCCTGGTAGCCGCCCATCGACACGGAATTGTCGATCACGAACAGCAGATCGACGAAGTCGCAGCTCTCGTCCCCGGGGCCATCGTCGACGCCAGTGTCGGCTGGGAGCACATCGAGCTTGACGCCGTCGCCATCGCCATCGCCATCGCCGGCGGGATCGCCATCTCCGTCGCCGTCGCCGGGACCACTATCCCCGTCACCGTCGCCGCTGCTGCTGCCAGACTCGAGGGAGGTGCTGATACCCGTGTCGATATCGGAGCTGGTTGAGAACGGATTGGCGCCGCCGTTGTCCGGCGAGCAGCCGATCAGCGCGACAACAGTCAGGGGGATGACGACGAGATGCGAGGATTCGAACATGAGTATTACCCTGTAATTGAGATTGCTACTGACGCCGACGCAGCAACGGCAAGCCGAGCAGGGTCAGCAACATGAGCGCGGGCGCCCTGGTTGGGAGCCCATCACTGGCGCAGGCGCAGCCGCTGTCGGAGTCGTCGAGCCCAAAGCCTGGCGGGAGCCCGCCGGAGTCTTCTCCGCCCGATTCACCGCCGGAGTCGCTGCCGGAGTCACCCCCGGAGTCACCGCCCGAGTCGGCGCCGCCATCACCTGGCATGCCGCCTTGTTCGACGAGGATCCCGATCACGGGGCTCATCGCGGAGTTGTCCCATTCGTCGGCGGCGATGCAGTAGATCTCGTAGCTGCCCTCGGGGATGTTGGTGACCTCCCACGCGAACGGCGGCGCGGCCTTGGTCCCGCCCATCTGCGCGCCGTCGATCCACAGCTGCACCGACGCGAGGTCCTGGTTGTCGTTGGCCTCGCAGGTGATCGTGAAGCTGGCCCCAATTTCGAAGGTGTCGCCGTCGTAGGGGTAGCTGACCACGACGTTGGGCGCTTCGGTGTCCGGGTCGTTGGCGCCGAACATACCCAGCAGCTCTTGATAGGAATTTTGCTGACCCGCGCTGCAGAACTGCTGGTGCTGGGGGTTGCACTGGATCGGCTGACCCTGGCCGCTGACCAGCGTGATGCAGGTGTCGGTGAAGCTCGGGTTCCCGCCCTGGTTGTACGGGTTCATGATGTCCGAGCTGCTGCTGACGTGCTCGAGCCCGTAGGCGTGCGCGACCTCTTGGCTGATCGTCGTGGCCTGGGTGTTGGCGCCAAACTGGCCGAGCTGGCTGGCGCTGTGGAACGCAAACACCACGTTGCTGGGCATCTGGTCGTTGCAGTCGAGCGGGGCGATACCCAGCACGCCGTTGCCAAACGGGTGGTTGGCTGGCCCGGTCAAGCACATGGTGTAGGTGCCGCTCACCGGCCGCGACTCGGTGACCACGACGTTGAACGGCGCCCAGTCCTGCTTGGTCGCGTCCATGATCGACTGGCGCTGCGCCGCGGTCCCGCCCCAGGATGGGTAATTGCCCGAGAAACCGTACTGGCAGGCGATCCACGATGAGTTCGCGACCGCATCATCGTTGCCATTGCAGATGATGTTGGTGCCGTCCATGTTGACATAGACGTACTCGGGATCGGCCGTTGGCGTGGGTGGGGGACCGCCGCCATTGACGATCATGCCCTCGGGGATCGGGACCGACAGCCGGGTGAATTCGTGCGCTTCGACCTCGCCCGCAGGTGGGCTCGCGGCCGCGTCTTCGGAGACCAACAACATGAGCCCGAGCGCGCCGGTGACCACGGTGGCGGACAGCGCCGCGACTCCGAGCTGACGTTGGATTTGGCTAGACATGATCCGCGACGCTCCAGACCGAAGAGCTTCTACAAACCCAAGCGCCTCGCGGGGAGCAAGACGCGCGAACCCAGCCTGAATACCAGTTGGAAGCTGCGAAAAGCAACACCGATGACCGCCGGAGCGGTTGGGGCCCTGGATCCGCCGACACGATCGTGCTCCATGGCCCCTGTATTTCGTCGTTCAATGAGCTCGACCATCGTCCATGATGCGGTGAGCATGCATGAAGCGCGAACAAGCCGCTCGGTGGTCGCCGTCGCGGGTGGAACAGGCTTCATCGGTCGTCACGTGGTCGCGCGCTTGCTCGCTGCTGGCCACGCGGTGGTGGTGCTCGCCCGCGCCCCTCATGGGTTACCCAAGAGCATCGCGGGTGCTCGGCTGCGCGCGGCGGATCTGTCAACGGGCGTGGACCCACAGCTGCTCGATGGATGCGAGGTGCTCGTCAACCTGGTCGGCATCAAGCGCGAGAGCTCCGGTCGCGCCAAGAATAAAGGCGCTCCCGGGTGGAGCTGGGAGCGAGCCCACGTGCAGCTCCCCGAACAGCTGGCCGAGGCGGCTCGACTCGCCGGCTTGACCCGGATGATCCACGTGTCGGTGGCGGGCAGCGATCCCGCGGGCCCGAGCGCGGGTGCGTATCTCGAGACCAAGGCGCGGGGCGAGCAGCGCCTCCGCGCGCGCGCGGACGGGCCCGCGATCACGATCCTTCGACCGGGCGTGGTCTATGGGCAGGGCGACGACATGCTGCGCAACCTCGCCGACTCGATCCGCGCCGCCCCTGTGTTTCCGGCCCCGCGCGGCGGTCGGTCCTTGGTCCAGCCGATCGCGGTCGAGGATGTCGCCGAAGCGGTGCTGCGCTGCGTCGAGCGGCCGGTGGCGAGCGGGCGTGACTATGATCTGGTCGGCCCCGAGCGGCTCGAGCTGCGCGAGCTCGTGGGTCGCGTGGCGAGCTCTTCGGTGGTCGCCCGCCGCTGCGCGGTCGTGTCTGCGCCAGCGGTGCTGCAGCGCGTCGCAGCGTTCGCGCTCGAGCGCGTGTCTGCCGATCCGCTGATCACCCGGTCGCAGCTCGATCTGCTCGCGGTGGGGGTCGTCGGCGACCCGGAGCCGGCCTGGGTCGACCTCGGTCTCGAGCCGCGCGCCCTCGATGAAGCCGCGATCACCCACGCGCTCGCAGGGTTTGAACCGCGGCTGCCGAGCGTCCGCCTGGTCCCCGATCCAGCCGCCGCGGCGAGCCTGAGCGAGCTGGCCGGCAGCCGGATCCCAAGTTGGAAGCTCGCGTGCTTCGCCGCGCTCGCGGTCGCCAGTCTGCTCGCCGGACCGTGGCTCCCAGGATCGATCTGGACGCGAATGGCCGGTCTCGAGCTGGTGTTGTCAGTGCTGGCGCTGGCCCTGCTGCGCCTGCGCTGGGCACCCCTGTGGCGCCCAAGCGCGGCCGCGCTGGCGTGGGGCGTTGGCGCGGGCCTGGTGATGTGGGCCGGCGCGTTTGGGGTCGCGGCCGCGCTCAGGTCACTCGCCCCCGAGCTCTGGTCCGAGACCACCACGATCTACGCATGGTCGGACCAGCTCACCCTCCCGCTCCCGCTCGCGCTCTCGTTGCTCGCCATGATCGTCGCCGGCGAAGAGGTCGTGTGGCGCGGTGCGCTTGGCATCACGCTGGCAAGCCGCCAAGCGCCATGGCTTGGCCCATGGTCAGCCGTGCTGCTCTCATCCGCCCTATTCACGATCGCCCACCTCACCACGGGCCCCCCAGTATTGGCGATCGCAGCAGCCCTAGCCGGCGGCGCCTGGACCTGGCTAGCGATCCGCACCCGCACCCTGTTCGCCCCATTCATCGCCCACCTGGGCTGGGACGCATCGATGCTTTATTTGACCCCCACATAGACCTTAGACTTCGCCGACTGCAGCCGCTGGCGCGGCTGGTCGCTTCGCTCCTCGGGGCCGTTTGTTCGCAGCTGCATGTGTGGCCCCCTGGAAGGGGGCTCGCGTCGCCTCGGCGGAGGCTGGGGTTGTAATTGACCCCAGCACATGCCTTCGCACTTCGCCGACTATCGCCGCCCAATGTCCGCCGAAGCCACGCGAGCCCCCTTTTAGGGGGCCACACATGCGCCAGCGAACAAACGGCCCCGCCAGCGGCTGCAGTCGGCGAAGTCTAAGGTCTCTGTGGGGGTCTATAGAACCGGGGTCATTCAGACAGATGGCAGCTGAGGCAGCCGAACTCGCCCTTGCCGGTGGTCACATCCGTCTCTTCGCCGAGCAGCTCCGCCATCTGCGGGAGCACCGACGAGACCATGAACTTGGTCATCTCTTCGTCGAGATCCATCCCCGACTGGATCGGGTTGTCGGGGTTGAGGGGCGTGAGGTCGTTCGGCATCTTGAAGTCGACCTCTTTGTAGTCTGCGCCGTGGCAGTTGGCGCACTTGAAGGTGTCGAAGCCCTGGGCCTTGAACGACTCTTTCATGGCCGGCAGCACTTTGGTGCCCATGAAGGTCATGCGAGCGTCACGGTCCATCTCGGCCCAGGTCGCGGGGGCCTTCTCCGCTGGCTCGACCGCGCCGCCGTCGTCGCCGCCGCCGTCGTCGGCCGCGACGCCGCTGGTCGTCGACGGATCATCAGTGGCAGGCTTGCTCTTGTCGCAGCCGCTCAGACTGGTCATGCCGAAGCCCGCGCTCAGCAGCAGGCAAAGAGAGATCGTGAGGCTCGAGGGGAGGTTTCGCGTACGCATGGTCGAGATCGCCGACCCACTGGCTACCACAAAAGCTGCGCCTTGCGCGAGCCTGCGTGCAGTCGGCTACCGCTCCCAGGTTCCAAACAGCCAATCGCCCAGCGGGAACGCGAAATTAAAGTTGGCCCGACGCATCTTGCAAGGGTCGTGGTGAAGCCCGTGGTGCGAGCGGGCGAAGCGGACGGGCGGCAGCCGGCCGAGCAGGCTGTCCTTCGGCATGTGCGCGCTCAGGTGTAGCCACTCGTAGACCAGGTAGTAGAGCACGATCGCGGCGTACATCAGCAGGGCGGCGTCGCGGCCAAGCAGCCAATAGGTAGCGAGCGCCATCGGCACGCCGATCATGCCGACGAAGAACAGCGACATCCAAGCGGGAAATAGCGTCACGTGAAAGTCGCGGTGGCTGTCGACAGCCATGAGCTCGCTCGAGAAGAACCGGTGGTGCTGGCTGGTGTGACGGCGGTACAGCCGCCCAAGCCCGACGCTGAGGTGGTGCATGGGCCCGCGGTGGACCCCGTACTCGACGAGGTTGGCGATCACCCAGGTGATCGGAATGATCGCCAGCTCGGCCCAGCCCAGGCTGACGATCATCGACACCGCGACGCAGATCGCGGTAATGCAGATCGCGGTCATCGTCGCGAGGTGGCGCCAGCCGTGATAGCCCGCGCGGATCGACTCTGCGCGGTAGTCGTCTCGATATGCGCGGACGCGGTCGGGAGTGAGGGCCACGAACGCAACCTAACATGCGCTGTTGCCGGGGCCCCGCGCAAACTGGCACTCGTTGGGACACTGTGGCGCTCGGCGGGGAATTTCGACCCACCGGTTTGGCGCGCCCGCGGACGATGTGAGCTGGGCACCACTCAAAGCTGCGTTCACTGCTAGCCAGCGTTCTTGCTGCGCTGAGGCGGGCGAGTGGCTCCCCTCGAAATTCGAAATCGCGGTTCCTCGAAATTTCCATGACGATCTCTGTCCTTTCGAACACTACCTGTGGGCGCGGGCGGATGCCCGGCGTCAGCTGATGATCGCGTCGCCTTCACAAGAGCTGGACACCAGCCACCTGGAAACCGAGACCCTCGCAGGCAGCCACGAGACCCCCGAAGGCAGCGACGACACCATCCCCAGCATTCGTCTGTGTGGTGAGAGCGCAGGTTCAACGGTGGCGGCGGGCTCGATGATCGGCCGCTACAGGATCCGCGAGCGGCTCGGGGCAGGCGGCATGGGCGAGGTGTTCTCGGCCCACGACCTCGAGCTCGATCGCGTCGTCGCGCTGAAGCTGATAAACCAACACGGCGGCGCCAGCACCCGCGGCACGTCTGGCCGCGAGTGCGAGCGGCTCCGGCTCGAGGCGCAGTCGCTCGCGCGTCTGTCCCACCCCAATGTCGTCCACGTATACGAGGTTGGCAGCCACGAAGGCCGGACCTTCCTGGCGATGGAGCTGATCAACGGGCCAACCCTCGCCGACTGGGAGCCCGACTCCCTCGCCGAGATCGTCTCTGTCTACGCCCAGGCGGGCAGCGGGCTCGCGGCCGCCCACGCCGCCGGACTGGCGCACCGCGACTTCAAGCCAAGCAACGTGTTGATCGGCGCCGAGGGCCGGGTCCGGGTCGTTGACTTTGGACTCGCCGTCCCCAAACAAATGATCATCGAGGCCGCGCCAACGCTCGGCGACGAGAGCAACGAAGACGGCCGCGCCGCCTCGGCCAGCCTCGCGGGTCCAGGCACGCTGCCTTACATGGCGCCGGAGCAGGCCTTCATGGGCACGGGCGGGGCGCTGGCGGATCAGTTCAGCTTCTGTGTCTCGCTGTTCGAGGCGCTCTACGGCGCGCGGCCGTTCCCGGCCAAGGGTGTGATGGAGCTGCTCTACAAGCTCGACACCTGCACGGTCGAGTTCCCGGCGGAGCCACCCAAGTTTGCCGTGCCCCGGTGGCTGAAGCGCTTGTTGTTGCGTGGGCTCTCGCGCCGTCCAGAGCAACGCTTTGACACCATGGACGCGCTGGTGACGGAGCTGAGCCGCGATCGCCAGCGGCTGTGGCGTCGCGTCGGGTTCGCGGGGGCCGTCGCGGGCATCACCGCGCTCACCGTGCTGGCTGGCTCGGCGGCGCTGCAACCCGACGCGCCCGCGCAGCTGCCGGAGCCAGTGCTCGACGGGGTCTGGGATGCCCAGCGGCGGGCCGAGCTGTCCCAGGCGTTTGCTTCGCTCGCGCAGCCCGGTGACAGCGAGCTCGCCCAACCAGCGGCGCCAACATGGGCCGCGGGCAGCGAGGCCACGGTGGTCGCCGAGCTCGATGACTGGTCGCAGCACTGGCTCAGCGAGGCCCGCGACGGTGAGCGTCTGCAAGATCCTGCGACCCGCGACGCGGTCCGGGCCTGTCTCGCCGGCCAGCGCGAGCAAGTGAACTTCACGATCAACGCGCTGCTCACCGGTGACTCGGTGCTGCTCGAGGGCGCCGTCGCGGCCGTCGACGCGCTGCCGGAGCCCTCGCGCTGCGACGCCAAGCATGCGGCTGCGTTCGCCAGCGCAGACGCCGAGCTGATGCTGCCTGCGCTCCAAGAGCTGGCCCAAGCTGCCGCCCAGCGCGGACTGGGTCACGTCGAGCAGGCCCGGGTTGGCGCCGACGCGGTGTTGCGTCAGGCCCAGGCCCACGGGTGGGCGAGCGTCGAGCTCGCGGCGCTGCGCCAGCGCGGGCTCGCAGAGATCGACGCGGGTCGCCGCGCCGCTGGGCTCGCGGATCTTCAGCGAGCCCGCGAGCTGGCGATCCGCACGGGCGACCACCGCACCGAGGCCGAGCTGTGGGTCGAGCTGGTCTGGGCCGGGCGCAACCTCGACAACCTCGAGCTGCGTCGGGATCGGCTGGACACCGCGCGCGCTCACGTAGATGCGCTGCTGAGCGCCAGCGACTCGAGCGAGGCCAATCGGCGCGCGCAGCTGTTGCAGGCGACGGTGCGGCTGAGCGCAGCCTTGGATCACATGGACACCGGCGAAGCGGCGCTGGCCGAGCCGTTGTTGCTCGAGGGCCTGCGCCAGCTCGACGGCGTCGACGCTGGCGACTCCATCCTCGCGATCGATCACCTTCACGTGCTCGCGCTCGCCCGCGCCCAAGCTGGCCTGTTCGAGCAGGCCGACTACGACTATCGCCGCGCGCTCGCCCGGGCCGAGCGGGTTCGCGGGCAAGACCACCCAAGCAACGCGCGGATCTGGCATGACGCCGGGGCGCTGGCGCACGAGCGCGGTGAGCTCGAGCTCGCCCGCGAGCGCTTGGTGCGGGCCCGCAACATCCGGGCCGCCGCGCTGCGCGTCGATCACCCCGAGCTCGCCCGCAGCGAGCTCGGCCTGGCCTCACTCGAGTTCGTGGCCCAGCGCTACGAGGTCGCCAAGGACCACGCCCAGCAGGCGCTGCGCTCGCTCGAGCAAGCGACCGGAGACCGCGACGCGCTGCCCGAGACCCTGCGCTTGCTCGGTCAGCTCGAGGCTCGGGAGTCCCGCTGGGAAGCGGCCGTGGGCTACTACGAGCGCTCGCTCGCGCTCATGCCCACGCCCGGGATCCAGCGTTCGCTCGTCGAGCTCGAGCTTGGCAAGTCGCTCGCCGCGCTTGGCCAGCACCAGCGCGCGCTGCCCTTGATCGACGCCGCGCTGCCGCCGATCGCCGCGCGGCTCGGCCCGGCGCACTGCCATCAAATGGTCCGCAGCTACGAGCGCCACGCCGAGTCTTCGCTGAACTTGGGCCTGCCCGCCCAGGCGATCGCCAGCCTCGAGAGCGGGCTGGCTTGCGCAAAAGATCCCAGCACCCGCGCGCGGCTCGAGGCTGAGCTGCAGCGGCTTCACTGACAACCGTAACGCCGACTCACACAAGAGACATCATGCCAAACACGACCACGTCCACCAGCACCGATCCCCGCGACACCAGCACGAGCAGCAGCACGTCCACGACGTCCACGACGTCCACGACGCCGACCAGCCGCGTCACCTCTGGCACCACCTCGACCCGCGGGGATGACGACGACGACCCCAACGGCGGGATCGTCATCATCGGCCGCGGCGGCCCCTGAGGGTTGCGGTGATTCGCACCTGACGGGTCTTGTCGCTTCGCTTTGCTTCGGGCCTCGACTGGGTTCACGCCCGCGGGAGGGCCCGGCGCAACGCGTCACGCTCGAGCGTTGGAAACGCGTGCTCGCACCACAGCGCCCGGTAGCCGTCCTCGCCGAAGCGGGCGAGCACGTCGTCGAGGCACGCGAGCACGGCCGCGCCCAATTCCATCGCGGTGCAGTCGACGCTCAGCAACGGCTCACCGTCTTCGTCGCGTCCGCGGCCGGACGCCGCGAACAGCGAGATCGTCAGGCTGACCCGCTCGCCCACGCGGCGGGCGACCCAGCGGTACGCGCCGGGCTCCTCTTCGAAGCTGCCGCGCGCGATCGGGTCTCCGCGCAGGATCATGTTGGCGAGGGCTCCCAGATCGCCAAGCGCGTCGCCAATGTATGACGCCGACAGGTCGATTGCGCCCTGGGCGCTCGCCACCACCGCTGACGCCCAACCCGCGCCGGTCGGATAGAACCCGATCATCACGGCTCGCTGGCGATCCCGTTCGTCGAACAGCGCGTCGAGGTGATCGCTCAAGCGGGCGTCGTGGTCCGGTATCGGCCACACGCGGGTGTGGATGTGTTCGCTCGCGGGGATCCGTGCGAGCGCGTGGTAGCGCTGACGGATCT
Source organism: Enhygromyxa salina (assembly GCF_000737335.2). GTDB lineage: Bacteria > Myxococcota_A > Polyangia > Nannocystales > Nannocystaceae > Plesiocystis > Plesiocystis salina_C. The sequence goes on from NZ_JMCC02000009.1 coordinate 84,941, forward strand.
CCGCCAAATCGAGGTGGCGAGCGTCGACCTCGAGGTCCACGTCGACCCACCAGCGCTGACGCGCCCGGGTTGGGTTCAGCGTCGCGCCGTGATGTTCGGCGAAGCGTGCCCCGTCGTCGGCCGAGACGAAGGGAAGCGAGACGCGGAGGTAGGAGCGCATGTCGGCGGCTACGATACCCGGGTGGGCTTGGCCACGTGGGGCGCCGAGCTCCCGTGCGACCGAGATGGGCCCGCAGGTTTGGGCGCGCTTGCCACGGCTCCCGACTAGGTGACATCCTATGCCTGTGCTCGGGCGCGCGTCGATCGGGGGTCATTCGGCTCGGCTGCTTGGCCTCGTGCCTTGGCTGCTGCTCGGCTGCACCCGCGGCCTGCCAGCGTTCACGGACGACGGCGGCTCGGACGAGAGCCCCGATCTCGACCCCTACCCGTACGCGACCCAGGGCGGGAGCAGCGAGGACTCGAGCAGCAGCGACACGGACACGGAGACCGAGACCGAGACCGAGACCGAGACCGGTTGGGTCCTCGACTTCCCCCCCGAGAACAACTGCGATCCGCTCATCCAGGATTGCCCGCCCGACCAGGGCTGCTACTGGGAGAACGAGTTCGAAGGGTTTGGCTGCCGCGCGCTCGGCAACGAGGCGGGGTTCGGCGAGGCCTGCATCGATCCCGGCTTCGACTGCTTGGCGGGTCTGTGGTGCGTCCCGGAGTCGAACTATTTCGGAGGCTGCTCGGGCGGACCGGGCTGCTGTAGCCCGCTCTGCAACCTCGAGTTCGGTGAGGGGGCCTGCGGGGCGCCAGAGTTCGCCTGCATGGACCTCGGAGTTTCGTTCACGCCGAACGTGGGCGTCTGCGTGGGCGCGACGGAGTTCGTGCCGGGGGATCTGCAGATCGTCGAGATCTTCGCGGATCCGCCAGGGGTCACGATCTCCGAGATGCCCTACGAGTTCGTCGAGATCCTCAACATGTCCGACAAGCAGCTCGACCTCGGGCTGCTTTGGTTCGGCGACTACATCAACCAAAGCGCCGACAGCATTCAAGATAATTTCGAGGTGGTCGGGGGCGACGGCGGCTGCGTTCAGGCCAGCCAGACCTGCCTGGCGCCGGGTCGGCGGGCGTTGTTCGTTGGCAACGGCTACGTTGGGCCAACCGGTGGGGCGCTGGTGATCAGCTCGCACACGGCGCACATCTTCGGCGCGCTGTTGCAGCCGTTCACCCGGATCAAGCTGTACGAATTGGGCGCCAACGGCGAGTCGTTGATCAGCACCTATCGCTCGTGGAACGACCCGGAGATCGGTCCGTGGCCCGTCGATGAGCAGCCGATCCACCGGATTGATCCGGCGGGCCCCGATATCCCCGACAACTGGGTCTCAGGTCCTGCTACACCTGGCTTTTGAGGCGCTCGAGACCTGGCGGTTGGGCGACATGCTCGCCGCGCCCAGCGAGGCCCACGGGGGTGCTCGATCCCCCGCTCGCCTCAACTTGCACTGACCCAAGATGATGATTGAATCGGCTGCTCCTGGCAAACAGGCATTCTATCAGCTGTGCGAGCTGGTGAACTACGAGGATCCTGCTCCGATGTGGTCGAGGATCTGTGAGTGGAGCCAGGTGTTGACGCTCGCCCAACCTACGTTGCCGCCTCGCATCGTCGAGCTAGGCAGCGGGTTGTCGTTCAAGATAATCTTCGCGCTGCAGATCCTAGGCTACTCGCAAGAGCTCGAGACCATTGATCTGGACATCGCCAGTCTGAGCGCACAGGCTCAGGTGCATCGCTACCTCGAGCCAGGCTTCTCCATCAAGCTGTCTGCCCAAGATGTCACAACCAGGCAGTTTGCTGGCGACTCATGCCTGGTAGTCGGAAATCATTTTGTCGATGACTTCATCGCCAACCAGTTTCCCATACCAGCCTTCCCTCGAGCGAAGGCGTACTCCGATCCGGAAATGCACAGGCGCTACTGGTTGCAGCTCGCTTCGCTTGGCGCAGGGCGCATCGCACATCACTTGGCTTCCATACTATTGGCCCGCTGCGATGCGCCGCTCCTGCTAAATAACTACATCTCCAGGTTTGAGGGTACGCACGGGCTAGAGGAGAAGGTGACCTTCGTCAACAGTGTCATGGCCAAGTTGGCAGATCTGCTCACCAAGTCAGGTCACCACACGCAGCTGTTGTCTCGCAAGAATGACGTGTGGCTCTACAAAAAGCGGTGCATGGCTCAGGAGTGTCGCCATGCCGGCAAGTAGCGGTTCGAAGCAGCCTCTGGCTCGGCTGGCCGATCCCAAGCACACTCCCGCCGCGGTGCAGCGCTTGGGCGAGCGGGTGTTTGTCACGATCAAGCTGCGTCGAATACCTCTGGGCGAGATCGAGCTGGCCTTCTTCAACAGGGATATCGCAGCGAGGCTCGGGTATGAGTGTCTGGAGGGCTTCGAGGCGATGGAGCCGCTGGCGTGTGAGGCTTTTGGCCTCGAGGTCGACGAGCGCGGCTCACACTTGGCATGGGTTGATCGGCAGGAAGATCCCCTGGGCATTGCCATGAGCGGCAACCAAGGGTCAGGGAGGGCCGCCTATGTCGGGCGAAGCATCAACTTGAAGGGGATTGGCCGAACGCCGCTCGCCTTGGCGCCACGCGACTCCGACCACGGACACGGATACGTCGACATCGTCGACGCGGCCTGGGAGTGTGTCGCAAGCGACCTGTTCTACTTCGACTCCAGCTTTGGTACATCACCAACTCTGGCCCTGCTCAGGCGAAGGCAGCCGCGCTGGATCACTACCGAGTATGAATCTGCGGAGGTCGAGACGGCGATCGTGGCTCGCGTAGATAACGGCGCTCTCGACCGGCCGACCCACTTGTTTGTGCCGGGGGCCGAGTTGCGAGCGTCGCTGCTCGACATGACGCGCGCCTTCGCTCGGCAAGAGGCCGAGAAATTCACGCTGGGAGTCGTTCATGGCGCCTTCTCGGCGGGCAATATATCCGTTCACGGGCATATCTTGGACATGGACACCGTGCGCAGTGTGCTGGGGCGACACCCGCAGTATTCGCGCACCGCTCGGTACACATCCAACAGCTTTGGGTTGGAGTGGAGGGGCGCTCTGAGGATCTTGGAGAGCCTCGCTGCCAGCGAGCGAAACAACCCGGACAAGCTGAGCATAGAGGTAATCTCGAGCGTGTTTCATCGTGAGTACGAACTCACCTTGGCGAAGACGTCGTTGTTGTCATTCGGTGTTCCCAAACAAAATATCGAGCGTGTCGTCGCCATCTGCCCGGACGACGTTCAATTTCTCGTGTCCGAGTTCAAGGCCCTGGCCCAGCTGGCCTTTCCGGATCTCAGCGCTCTGTTCACTGGGTGGGTAGGGGCGCCCAGGGTCGAGGTCTTCGACTTCTCGCACTTCCTCCGGCACTATCATCGGCTACGCCAAGCCGCGCTGGATGTGGAAGCGAGGGTCATGGGGGGGCTGAAATTGCTTCGTCGGTCAGAGCCTCGGTTTGAGGTCGTTGGCAACGCTCGGATGTCCAAAGAAGTCGAGGATCATGTTCGCCAGCGGCACATGGTCGAGGACTTCAGCCAACTCGTGGCCCTCGAGCAGCGCGCGCGCGCGTTCATCCTCCGGTTTGATGGCTTCTGCTCCAAAGTAGAGAGGGCGAGCTTGCTCGACTCCGAATCTGTCATCGATCGAACATACGTCATCAATGAAGAGCGGTTCTACTCGAGCGGCTACGGCCAGTGGTGGGTCGAGAACCTCCTAGAAGCCAGGCGCCAAGGGGACTTGGGCAAGGAGAACCTCAATCGGTGCATAGAGGCCATGACGCGAGCCAATCGGCGGCTGTCGGGGAACCAGCGCTACGGCTTGGGCACGACCACTGACATGAGGGTGTTCAAGCAGGGGGTCGTCGGGAGGCTGGTGAGCGGCGCCGGCAAGTACTGCTATTTTCACGAGCCCTTCGCGGAGAACCTCGAGCCCACTGCCATTCGAGTGAACGGGTCTGCGCTGCGGCTGAGCGGGAAGGTGTCAAGTGACGGTCGAGTGTGGGTTTCCGAGCAGCTGAGTATGATGGACATGCCCGAACAGGCGCAGTTCGAGTTGCTGTGTGGCGCGACGCCGATTGCTCTCGAGGACTACTACAATACACAGCCGAGCATCCCCTTTGCGTTGGTTCCTGCTTGACCGGCGGGCGCGCTGATGACCGTGCTCGAGGACGTGGTTGGCTTCCCGTCAGCCCTGGGTCTTGGTCCGCGGCCCCACGAAGCGGTACAGCCCCCGCCGGGAGTCCGCCGCGAGCCAGGCTTGAAGGTAGCGGAGCTCGGGGGTGTCGGGGAGGTCCTCGAGGGCCTCCCCGGACCGAAGGCGGCGGACGGCCTCGACAACGCTGCCCAGCCGCGCGCCGTCGATCCCCGCGCGGCGCAGGCCAAGGAGGTTGGTGCGGTAGTGAAGCGGTGGCTCGCCGGCGAGCAAGGTGTAGGGAAGGACGTCCCGGCGAATGGCGAGCAGGCCGGCGACCATGGCGTAGGCGCCGATCCGGCACCATTGATGCGCCATGCTGCCGCCGCCAATGAAGGCACGCGGGCCGACCTCGACGTGGCCGCCGAGCGTGACCCCAGTCGCGAGGATCACCCCGTCATCGAGATGGCAGTCGTGAGCGACGTGGCTGGTGGTCATCAGATAGCAGCGCGAGCCGATTCGGGTTGGGATGTCCTCGGAGGTAGCGAGCGAGACGTTCGAGCCCTCGCGAAACACATTTTGATCGCCGATCACCAGGCTGGTGGGGGTGCGCGGATCGAACTCGAGGTGCTGGGGGCGCGTGCCGAGCACAGCGTGCGAGGCCACGTAGTTGTTGCTGCCCATGCTCACTCCGCGCCGAATGACAGCGTGGTGCTCGACTACGCAGCCGTCGCCAAGGCTAACGCCGTCCTCGATGACCGCACCAAACCCGATCTCGACCCCCTCACCGAGACAGGCGGTCGCGGCCACGTACGCCCCCGGATGGATGCTCGTCGAAGCCATCGGTCGACTCTACTGCGCGCTCAGCTGCGCGGCGAAGCGCACGGCCTCGACCCCTGCCTCGAGCGTGACGAGCTCGGCCCGATCTTGATCCAGGACCGCGGCGCAGAAGCCTTCGAGCTCGCACCGCAGCGCGTCGAACTCTGGCTCGGCCCGGTAGATGACGCGGGGGACGGGGTCGTGCGCGGGCGTCAGCGATAGCTCGCGGGCGACCAGATCGGCGATCAGGTGGCCGCGCGCGCCGATGGCCTCGAGCCGGCGCTCGCGCTTGGCCGCGCTGCGATCGGCGACGAGCGACAAGCGCGTACCTTCGCGCAGCGCCCCCTCGGCGTGGACCTTGTCGCGGCTCGTATGCGTTGGCCGCAGCTGCGCGATTCCACTTCCCATCCAGGCCAGAAGATCGAGGTCGTGGAGCGCGAGATCGAGGCCGACGCTCAACTCCCAGCTGCGGGCTGGAGGTGGACCGCGGCGCAGCGCGATGAACTCGTGGAGCGGCGCGATCTGTGGCAGTGAGGCCGCGAGCGCGCGCGCGGCCGGGTTGAAGCGCTCGACGTGACCGACCCCCGCGACCAGGCCGGCTGTCCGAAACGTGGCCTCGATCTGCCTCGCCGCGCCCACGCTGGTTGCGAGCGGCTTTTCGAACAGGGCGTGGACGCCCGCGCTGGCGAGGGCGGTTGCGATGGCGACGTTTTGGCTCGGCGGCGTGGCGACGATCGCCGCGTCGATGCCTAGCCCCAGCAGCTCGTCGCAGCTAGCGACCCTTCTGAGGCCCGACACGGTCGCCCGAGGGTCAGGATCCGCGGCGGCGACGAGCTCGACCCCGGCGAGACCCATACACAGCCGCGCGTGCCTGCGACCGAAGTGCCCGAGCCCGATCACGCCGAGGCGCAGGCGAGCGCTCACTCGCGCGCTCCTCGACGGACCGCGGCGATCACCGTGTCGCGCTCGGCCTCGGCGAGGTCGTGACGCACGGGGAGCGAGACCACGCGCGCGGCCGCCCGCTCGGTGTGCGGCAGGCTGGGGCGTTCGCGGGCGAAGGCCGGCTGCATGTGGCAAGGCCGCGGATAGTAGAGCCCATAGCCGACGCTGGCGCGCTCGAGCGCGGCGAGCAGGCGTGGGCGATCGTCGACCTGGATCGTGTACTGGTGCTGGGCGTGGACTGCATCGGGGGCGCAGCGGGGATGCTCGACGACGCCCGCGAGCGCCTGGTCGTAGGCGCGAGCGTGGACCCGACGGGCTTCGTTGCGGGCTTCGAGCCCGCGCAGCTGCACGCGCCCGATCGCTGCAGCGATCTCACTCATGCGTGCGTTGGTGCCGACGCCGAGGTGCATGCCGACCTCGCGGGCGCCGTGGTTTCGCAGCATTCGCAAGCGCTCCGATAGCTCGGGATCGTTGGTGATCAGCATCCCGCCCTCGCCCGTGGTCACGGCCTTGGTTGCGTAGAAGGAGAACACGCCCGCGCTGCCCGTGGTCCCGACGTGGCGGCCCCGCCAGCGGGTGCCGAGGGCTTGGGCGGAGTCTTCGACGAGAGCGCAGCCGTGCTTGCTACACAGCGCAGCGAGGGCGTCGACGGGCGCCGGGTGACCATAGAGGTGGACGGCGATGATCGCCGCCGTCGCCGACGAGAGCAGGGGCGCGACCGTTGCCGCGCTCACGCACATCGTCACCGGATCGATGTCGGCGAAGACTGGGCGGGCTCCGACCATGCACACGGCGTTGGCCGTGGCGATGAAGGTGAACGAGGGCACGATCACCTCATCGCCGGGGCCGATCCCGAGCCCACGCAGGGCGAGCTCGAGCGCCGTGGTTCCGTTGTTTACCGCGATGCCGAAGCGAGCGCCGCAGTGGGCGGCGAACTCGGCCTCGAAGCTGCGCACCTCGGGCCCGGCGGCGAGCTGGCCCGCGCGTAGGACTTGCTCGACAGCCGCGACCTCCTCGTCTCCGAGGACAGGGTGCGACAGCGGAATTTGTGGTGAGTACAGCGGGCGCATCGCCACCAATTCAGAAACTGCGCTTCACACTTCCGACGCTATCACATTCGTGCCGAGACTGTCGCGCCGACGGTGCCAGAGCTGGCCGAATACGACCACCTGACTGGCCTGGATCAGAGCACGACCACGAGCGCAATCACCAGGCCACACCCGGCTTTTGTGCCCACGCGGTCGGGCGATATACTCGCCGCCGAATGGTTTCGACGCGCGTTGCCCTGGCCAAGCCTGCATTCACTCGCTGTCGAGCGCTGGCGCTCGGCCTCGCGCTGTCGCTGCCCACGCTCGGTGGCTGCGAGAAGGTCGACGAGCTGAGCAAAGCTGCAAGCAAGGCCGCTGATCCCAGCGCGCCGCTCGACATCGACATGGCGCAGCTGACCACGCAGTTCGAGAGCCGGGTGACCGCGGCCGCAGGCGCGCCCGCGGTCGAGCAGGCCGCGAACGCGTGCTTCGAGAAGGTCTCGGCCGATCCGCTGGTCGGGGCTGCGGGCGAGCGGATCATGAGCGCGCTCGCGCAGTCACCCAAGCTCGCGGCGGTCGGACAGTCGATCATCGGAGCGCTGGGCGAGTCCAAGCAACTGCAGCAGATCGTGCTCGGGCTGATGGCGGAGAACCCGGGGATGAGCCCAGACGCGATCGGCGACGCGGTCGGGCAACGGATCGAGGCCGTGACCAGCGGCCCGGCGTTCGACCGCGCGTTCGACCAGAGCTTTGACAAGGTGCTCGCCACCCCCTCGGTGGTCGCGGCGCTCGACGGCCTGCAGACGGCGATCGCCAAGAACCCCTACCTCGTCAGCATCATCCGCGAGGCGGTCGAGAAGGCCGAGACCGAGGCCAACTGGGCCGAGCGTCTAACCGAGCTCAACGGCGGCAAGCGACCGAGCTCGAGCGAGGCGACCGCGTTGTTGCTCGATCACTGGTTCACGACCGCGCGGCTCGAGCAGTTCTATGTGGATCTGTTTGGGCTGCCGGCGACGGAGGCCCAGGTTGCGATCGCGGTGGTCGCGTTGCTGGATTCGCCCGCGTTCGTCGGGCACCTCAGCGACGCGCTCGAGTCGATGGCCAGTGATCCGCAGGTGCAGCAGCAGATCGTCGACGTGCTCAACACGATGCTGCTCGACGCGCCCAGCGAGGCCGCGCTCACGGCCGTGCTCGATCCGCTGCTCACCCAGCCTGCGTTCGCGACGGCGCTCGCTACGTTGATCGATGCGCTGGTTCAGGATCCCGCGCTCGCGCCGATCGGCGTGGCCGCGCTCGAAGGGATCGCCAAGGACGAGTCGGTGGGCGCGCTCGTCAACGGTCTTCTGATGGACTGGTAGCGGCCCCGCCGGCTCGGCGTGCGGGTTGGGCCACACGCCGGTCTTCATGATCTTCGGATAGTGGGCCCGCCACGCGGCGACCATGGCGTTGACCGGGATCTCGGCGTGGACGCCGTGGTCGGTCACGTACTCCGGGGGCTCGGGTGGCTTCGGCGGACGCTGTGTGTCGGGGGAAAAGGGGGGACCGTGAGGGCCGCGTCGATCTGGGGCGCGGTTGGCGCTGTGGCGCGCAGGTGATCACCGAAGTGTTTGCCGCTCGAGGCAATCGGTTGGAGCTTGGAACGAGCCATGCAGCCCGGCGGGGCATGCCGCTGATCCACAAACAACAACCCTGCGCTGTCTTGGTGTTCGTCGGGGTGGCCGCGCTGGCGAGCTTTGTCGCGTGCTCGAAAGACAACAACATCGACACCGCGTCGACGCGTCCGGGCGCCGAGCCCGAAGCCAAGAAGCCCGAGGCTTCGCAGCCCGAAGTCAGGAGGCCCGACGACGACGGCGAGCCCGCCAACGCTCCCGCGGGCGTTGGCGCGGACTGGGCCAACCCCGACAGCGTGCCCTTGCAGATCACCGCGGTGGTCATCGACGTTGGCCTCGCGGATCTCTGCGGGATCGAGCGAGCCAAGGCCTTCTTCGAGTACGACAGCGCCAAGCTGAGCTCGGAGGGGGAGCAGATCGCCACGAAGATCGCCGCGTGCTTCACCGACGGTCCCCTCAAAGGGCAGGAGCTGCGGATCGTGGGTCACGCCGACCCGCGCGGCTCGGACGCCTACAACAAGCAGCTGGGCAAGAGCCGGGCCGAGTCTGTCGCCGAGGTGCTGTTCCAAAAAGGCGTCACCAAGCGGCGCGTCGAGGTCGAGAGCCAGGGGGAGGCCCAAGCCCACGAAGACCCCGACAAGTGGCCCCTAGACCGGCGGGTGGAGCTGCGCGTCGGCAGCTGACGGTGGGGCACGCTCTGCGCTGCGTGTCAGCGTGCCAGCGGGTCATCTGGTCTCGGTCCACGCGGGAGTGGTTCATCGCAGCACACTCGCCCGCGCTACCGGACCTGCAAGATCACGTCGCCCTCGTCGCGGTTGGACGGGTCGAACACCATCGGGCCTTCGATCGGCGCCATGCTCAACACCCGCACGCTGTCCTGCGGTCGGCGGGCGGTGTACTGGGTGACGACGCCGAGGTGTTTGGCGACGTGATAGACGCCGACGATCAGCAAGACCCGGTGCTCGGGGTGCTCGGCGCGAAAGTCCGCGCTCGACTCCGCCATCGCGTCGTTCCACAGGGCCATCGCGGGATAAAACGCCGGGCCGCGCTCGCCCATGGTCTGCATGAACCGCGCCTTGAATTCGTCGTCGGGTGGCACGGAGCTGCGGGGCATCAGCGCCCGATCCTGCTCGGAGAGCGTCGCCAGATAGTCCGCATAGGTCGCCCCCGACTCGCGGTAGGCGGTGACCAGCGGGCGCGGGGCGTTGGCCGCGATCACGGGGATGCCGTTGCGCTTGGCAAACTCGATCAACGGTCGATGCGAGCGCTCGTAGTTGTCGTCGCGCTTGGTCTGTTCGCGAAACGTGGGCTCGTCGATCGACCCGGCCAGGTAGGCGTCGAGCGGGGCCTGCTGGTCGGCCTCGAAGAACTCCATGGCCAAGGCCACGGGGCGGTCTTGGGCGGCCATGCCCTGAAGCACGGCGAGCTGGACCTGGCTGCCCACGCCGTGGTGGTGCAGCTCGCCAGCCCCGACGAAGTCGACGTCGGCGAGGCTTGCGATGAAGCTGTCTAGATCGCTCGGGTTGCCTTCACGATCGAAGAAGGCGTGCTCGTTGGGGTCGACGGTGGCCGCTTGCTCGGGGGTCTGCGTTGGTTGATCGTCGCAGCCAACACCCAGTAGCAACGCGGCAGCGAGTAGCAGACGGACCCCTCGCGTGTCGACCCGTGCGCGCCGTGGAGTGAAGGGGTGGGTCCCGTCGACGAGGCTACTCACACACAATAGTGTTGCACGACCGCCCGCGCGTGAGGGATTGCGCCAGGCCCAGGCTCGTCAACGGATTGCGCCGCAGCGGGGGAGCTCCGATGATGGCGGGGTGAAGCCCTGGGACGCCGCCATTTCAGGTCGACTCGTGATCCCTGCCCAACACCACGAGGCGTGGCTGGCGGCCGAGCTCGACTGGAAGAGCGTCGCTGGGTATCAAGTGCTCAAGGGCTACATCAGCGGCGAGACGGTGCGCGACATCGTCGACGGCGTCGACTTCGTGGAGCCGCGCGAATTCCTGGAGATCAACTGGGCCGGCGACGAGATCCAGCTGCGCTCGTTTCAAGGTCAAGCGGGCTTCACCGAGAGCATGGTTGGGTTCGCGGCCGCGTGGGCGGCCGCCGCTCGGTTTGGCGGCGAGGGTGAGTTGATCGGCGTTGGCGTTGTCGCCACGCGGTTTGGCTATCGGGTCCACGTGAACGCCGGCGAGGCCAGCGTGGTCAGGATCGCCGACGAGGAGCTCGACGCGTTTGAAGCCGTCCCGCTCGCGCAGGCGGTGCGCGAGCGAATGACGGCGATCGGCGGGGCGATGAGCGACAAGCTGCGCGCTGGCGAAGGTCCGCGGCCGTTTGCGCGGCCCTCGACCGTCGCGTCCGCACCCGCGCCGGCCAAGAAGAAGTCGGCCGGTACCAAGAAGCCCGCCGCCAAGAAATCAAAAAAGTAGGCTCCTAGGGGGCGCCGCCGCTCGAGCTTGACGGCAGGCAAAACCCCTGCGTGCACACCTCGCCCGAGCCGCACTCTTCCGTGGCCATGCAGGTCTGCACGCACAGGCCGAACTCTTCGAAGCAGAACATGCCGTCGGCGCACGGGTTGTCGCCGTCGCAGGGGATCGTGCACACGCCCGAGGTCGCGGGCTCCTCATCAGGAGCTGGCAGCGTCACGCACGACTGCGGCGGCGGGCACACGTCTTCGTTGGTGGGGCACACGCTCGCGCAGTAGCCGTTGAGGCAGACGGGGGCGGACTGTGAACACTCCGTGTCGTTCGCGCCACCGCAGGGCTGCTGACACAGGCCGCTGGCACACACCTCGCCGGTCTCGCACTCGCTGCTAGCTGTGCACTGGAACCGAAAGGTCGAGGGCTCGGCCGCCTCGATGAAGCAACCCCCAAGGCCCACCCCAAGGCCCAACCAGAGCGCCCCGAGACCCAAGAGCCCGAGCGTCCGTGTCGCAGATCGCTGGCGATGAACCAGTCGATGAACCAGTCGACGAAGGTGTCCGCAAGCGGGCGAGAAGCCCTCGCCCGAGCTGGAAATAGTTGTCGTCAAGCGCGTGCGCATCAGTCGTCCATGATCTCGGACTCTTTTTTACCGAGCGAGTCGTCGACCTGTTTGGTGAAGGCGTCGGTCAGAGTCTGGATGCTGTCGAGCGCAGACTTGAGCTCGTCCTCCGAGATCTCTTTGTCCTTCTCGGCCTTCTTGAACGCGTCGTTGGCGTTTCGCCGGGCCTGGCGAATTGCGACCTTGGCGTCTTCACCCGCGCGCCGGACCTCTTTGACGAGATCCTTGCGGCGCTCCTCTGTGAGGTGCGGGATCGGGACCCGCAGGACCACGCCGTCGGAGCTGGGGTTCAAGCCAAGCCCTGCGTTCATGATCGCCTTCTCGACCGCCGAGAGGGTGTTGGCGTCGAAGGGCTTGACGATCAACAGGCGGGCGTCGGCCTTGGAGACCGTGGCGACCTCGCGCAGCCGCATCTGGGTGCCGTAGGCGTCGACGCGGACGCCGTCGAGCTGGCTTGGGTTGGCGGTCCCGGCTCGGACCCGCGAGAGCGCCTTGCCGAACGAGTCGCGGGCGCTCTCCATGCCCGTCTCGGCCTCCATCAGTACCTCTTCGCTGTCGAAACTGGCCATCGCTCAACTCCTGCCTGGTGGTTGTTCCTGTGGCCACTCGTAGTGCTTGGGCGCGACGAGCGTGCCGAGCCGCTCACCGCACACGACGCGCTCGATGTTGCCGGTGGCGAGCATATCAAACACGACGATCGGGAGGTTGTTCTCCTTGCAAAGTGAGATCGCCGTGGCGTCCATCACATGCAGGCCGCGGGACAGCACGTCGAGGTACTCGACCCGGTCAAACCGGACCGCGTCGGCGTGCTCGAGCGGGTCCTTGTCGTAGACGCCGTCGACCTTGGTGGCCTTGAGCAGCACCTGCGAGCCAACCTCCATCGCGCGCAGGGCCGCGGCGGTGTCGGTTGTGAAGTAGGGGTTGCCGGTGCCGGCGGCGAAGATCACCACGCGGCCCTTCTCGAGGTGGCGGGTGGCCCGCCGACGGATGTAGGACTCCGCGACCTCTTTTATCTCGATCGCCGAGAGCACCCGGGTGTACACGCCGATCCGCTCGAGCCCATCTTGCAGGGCGATCGCGTTCATGACCGTGGCCATCATGCCCATGTAGTCCGCGGTGGCGCGGTCCATGCCCTTGGCAGAGGCCTTGACCCCACGAAAAATGTTGCCGCCGCCGATCACGACCGCGGTCTCGACCCCAAGCTCGACGACGGCCTTGAGCTCACCCGCGATCGTGTCGAGGACCGGGGGATCGATGCCGTAGCCCTGGGCGCCCTGAAGGGCCTCACCGGACAGCTTGAGCGTGACGCGCTGGAACCTGGCTTTTGACATGCTGGGTGATCGTGCGGCGGGGGTTGGGACGAAGGCGCAAAAAAGGCGGGGTTGATGCCCCGCCTCTCAAGCGCTCAGGAGTTGGCGACCTGGGCCGCGACCTCGGCCGCGAAGTCTTCGTTCTTCTTCTCGAGACCCTCGCCGAGCTCGTAGCGAACGAAGCGACGGATCTTCACGTTCTCGCCGATCTTGGCGACCAGCTCGCGCTGGACCTCTTCGATCGTCTTCTTGTCGTCCTTGACGAACTTCTGCTCGAGCAGGACGTTGTCGGCGTAGTACTTGTTGATCTGACCATCGACGATCTTGTCGATGATCTTCTCGGGCTTGCCGTCGTTGATCGCGGTCTCGCGCAGGACGACGCGCTCGGCCTCTACGCGCTCGGCGTCAATGCCTTCGCGGTCGACGGCCAGCGGGCTCATCGCTGCGATCTGCAGGCACACGTCGTGGCAGAAGCTCTGGAAGTCGTCGAGCTTGCCGACAAAGTCGGTCTCGCAGTTGACCTCGAGCAGCACGCCAACGCGACCGCCGTGGACGTAGCTGACGATCGCGCCCTCGGTGGCGATGCGACCGGCCTTCTTCGCGGCCTTCGAGAGGCCCTTGGTGCGCAGGTAGTCGACGGCTTTGTCCATGTCGCCGTCGGTCTCTTTGAGCGCGTTTTTACAGTCGAGCATGCCCGCTTGCGTACGCTCGCGGAGCTCTTTGACCATCGATGCGGTGACCTTCATGGTTGTGTTCTCTTCTCGCTAGATGCAGTGCCGCGGGGGGGGCAGGACTAGTTCGCGTCGGTGTCGGCGGTGGCGGCAGTGCCCTCGCCCTCGGGGGACGCGGCCGCTTCGGGCGTCGGCAGCTGGGTGCGCCGCGAGACCAGCTCGACCTTGGGTCCGTCGCCGCCGGTGGTGACGCGGATCGGCGCGGGCGCGGACTCGATGTCGGCCTCTGCCACCGCGCGCTGCTTGCCAAGCCGCATGCCCTCGGATGCTGCGTCGGCGATCTTGCTGGTGATCAGTTTGATCGAGCGGATCGCGTCGTCGTTGCCGGGGATGATGTACTGGATCTTGGAGGGATCCGCGTTGGTGTCGGCCAGCGCGATCACGGGGATCTTGAGCCGGTTGGCCTCGGCGACCGCGATGTGCTCTTTGGCGGGGTCGATCACGAAGATCGCACCGGGCAGCTTGGGCATGTCCTTGATGCCGCCCAAGTTGCGCTCGAGCTTGCCGCGCTGACGCTCGAGCTGCAGGACCTCTTTCTTGGTCAGCTTCTCGTAGGTGCCGTCCTCGGACATCTTCTCGATGTTGCGCAGCTTGTCGACCGACTGGCGGATGGTCTTCCAGTTGGTGAGCGTGCCGCCGAGCCAGCGGGTGACAACGAAGTACTGGCCGCAGCGCTGGGCCTCGTTGATCAGCACGTCTTGGGCTTGGCGCTTGGTCCCGACGAACAGGATCGGCGCGCCCTCGGCCGCGACGGAGCGCACGTACGCGTAGGTACGGCGCATCAGCTTGGCGGTCTGCTGCAGGTCGACGATGTGGACGCCGTTGCGCGCGCCGAAGATGTACTGGTTCATCTTCGGGTTCCAGCGCTCGGTCCGGTGACCAAAGTGCACGCCGCACTCGAGCAGCTGGCGGATCGTGATGATCCGCTGGGCTTCGTCCATCATTTGAAGGCCGGCATCTGCGGCCACGGTATCGGTCTCGGTCATGTTTTTTTCCTCGCGTTGGGCCTCTGCCCCCTTCGTTGGAGTTGCCCACCGACCGCGGCGTCTTGTTCGCCTCGGCCGGCACGCCGGCGCATCCTCCAGGGGCATGGGGTTTGGTTGAAAAGGCGGCGGTTGGTACCACGCGCCCGCGGGACCGTCTACCGGGTCCGCCAAGCTGATTGCAGGTCGTCTCCACGCCGGCTCTTGGGCGGTGGGGCGGTGGGGCGGGAAGGCGCTGGGTGCGTGTGTGAGTCCGGCCACGTGGTTTGTAAACGGCGAGAGCACTGCCCCGAAGCCGGCGCAGCTGATACGTTCTCGCGGCGCCCATGCCCTGGATCCGTCCCCGTCAAACCTTCGTCGTTGGACTCACCGCGTTGACCCTGATCGCCAGCGGCTGCGCCGGCTTGGTTACGCCGGGCGCGGGCGCGGGGATCCGTGCGGTGGATGTGGATCTCGATCGGCCCGAGATGCAGCAGTTCACGGTCGCGAAGAGCATGACGCAGCTCGAGCGTGACGTGCGAATCGAGACCGGCGGCCGCGACCGACCAAAGCTGACGCCGGCGCTGTTTTGGACCGGCATCGTGGTTGGCACGGTTGGCGCCGTGGGCAGCGTGTCGTTTGGGGTCGCCGGCTTCGTGACCAAGAACCAACTCAGGAGTGGGTACGAGGGCGACGGGCTGACCGTTGAAGACCGCGACAGCATGGTCAACCGCGGCGAGGCCTTCAACACGGCCGCGATGGCGACGGCCACCGCTGCCGTGCTCGGGTACGCGCTGGCGCTCGTGACCTACGGCGTCGACTGGAACCGCTGCGGGCCGTTGGTTCGCAAGCGCCGCGACTGCAAGTAGCGGCCGCTGGCGAAGTCGCGGCCGCTGGCGAGCTCGAGTGAAAGACCAGACGTGGGGTGCGTTGGGTCTACGCGCGGCTGCTCGCCGCTTCACCTCGCCCGCACCGGTCCCGACGCGGGCGCTCCGGTTCGCAACCTCGAAGCGGCGAGCACTGGCGCGGTTTGGTCTGCGGGCAGCCCCCGGCCGGGATGCCCTCTTCTCGTCCCTGAGGCACGATCGTCGTGGTGAGCGAAGGCCAGGCATCGAGCGAGCACGAGCCGCTGTCGTATCGGGCGCGGCTGGTCGGCGTGCTGGCTCTGATCGCGGTCGTGTTCTTGCCGCTGGTTCGCTACGGGTTGGTCTACGACGATGGTTGGACCCTGCGCAGCAATGGGTTCCTGCGTCCCGGGCAGTTCGAGCTCGCGCTCTTGTTCTCGCCCGAGGCGGCGGCGCGTCACGTCCCCGATGCGTTTCGGCCGACGCTGGTCAGCTTCGACGCGCTGAGCGTGTGGGCGCTCGGGGTCGAGCCGTGGGCGCATCATGGGCTGTCGATCCTCTTGCACCTGAGCGTGTGTGGCCTGCTCGCGCGGCTGCTGCGAAGGCTGGGCGTGGACGAGGGGTCGACCCTCGCCAGCGTGGCGCTGTTCGGGCTGCTGGCGATCCACGCCGAGGCGATCGCGGTGGTCTCGTTTCGCGAAGACCTGCTGGCGGCGGCGCTCGGGCTCGCGGCCATGCTCGCGGCCGTGCGCGGGATCCAGACCCCGCGGTGGCGACCGGCGCTCGGGTGGGGGCTGGCGGCGATGGGTCTGCAGGCGCTGGCGTGCGGGGCCAAGCTGTCCGCGGCGCCGCTGCCTGCGATCTTGCTGGTGCTCGCGTGGCTGCGGCCGGGCCCAGGCTGTGCGGTGCTGGCTCGTGATCGCACGCGGCTCGCGGTGATCGTTGGCTTGCTCGCGCTCGGGGTTGCGCTCGCCCTGGCGCAGACCTGGCTCGTCCATGGGGGCAGCCCCTACGGCCCGGACAACCCGCGGATCTTGGCCCAGCGGATCGGGCTGTCGCCGGTGCTCGCGGCCTCGGTGAAGATCCACCTTGGCTATCTTCAGCAGATCCTGGTGCCGCTCGGGCTGTCGCCGGAGTACGTCGATCGCGGGGCGGGGTGGTTCGAGCCCGCGACCATGCTGGCCGGCGCGTGCTTGGCCGCGCTGCTGGTCGCCGCGATCGCGCTGCGCCGGCGCTGGCCGCTGGCGAGCTTCGCCGTGTTGGGGTGGATGCTGGCCTGTGTGCCGACGAGCAACTTGGTGGGGCTGCCAAACATGCGGGCGGATCGGTTCATGTACCTGCCCAGCGTGCCGCTGTGTGTCGCGCTCGCGGTTGGCTTGCTCGCGCTCGGGCGCCGGTTGGTGACCAAGCTCGATCAGGAAGGTGATCTCGATCCGCCGCGCGCGGGGGAAGATCTTCGCGCTTGGCTGCCGCTCGCGCTGTGCGTGTTGATGCAGGGGTCGTTCGCGGTCGCCGAAGCGCGCGTATACGTGAGCAACACCACGCTGTGGCACGAGGCCGCCCGCCGAGCGCCCGGGTCGGCCCGCGCCCACGCGCTGCTGGGGCTCGAGTACAGCGGGGCGGCTCGCGCTGGGGATCACCTGGATGACGAGATTGCGGCGAAGGCCGAGGCTGCGTGTCGCACTGCGCAGCAGCTCGATCCACTCTACGAGCTCCCGCAGCTGTGCCTGGGCTCGCTGGCGATCTCGCGCAAAGATTGGACAGCCGCCTACGAACATCACGCGCGGGCCGTCGAGCTCAGCGTGGATCGAAACGACCGGCCGATCGCCGCGCTCGCCCAGCTGGCCCTGGATCTGCCCAGCGCGTGGCTGCGTCAACATCCCGAGCTGGGTGATCGGCGGCACCTCTCGCGCAGCTGGCTCGAGCGCGGATTGGGCGCGTATCCCTACTCCCCCGAACTCCACGCCGCAGCGGCGCGGGTGTATCACCGGCTTGGAGACGCGGAGCGGGCCATGCAGCTGTATCAGCGTGCAAGGTCGCTGCGACCCGACCGTTGGGAGACGGTCGCTGGGGGGGTGGAACTCGCCCTCGATCTCGGCGATGCTGCGGCGGCTCACCGGACGTGGTGGGCCGAGGCCAAGCTGCTCGAGCGGGCCGACCCGGCCACTCGCACGCGTCTGACCCGTCGCCTCGCCGCAGCGCGTACCTCCCCCGGATTCTCCCTGTTACACTCGCTGCTCGATCCTGGAGTCTTTGCTCATGCGCCGTAATAAGTTTTATGCCCTGCTGGTCATCGCCGCCCTCTCGATCGCCATCGGCGGTGTGGCTTGCGGCGACACCGTTGAAGACCTCGACAAGCTCGACGAGACCTACGGGGCTACCTAAGCCCCCCGCGGGCGCTCTGCACTTTGCCAAATGCGGCTGCTTCGCAGCCGTTCGCTCGCTTCGCTCGCTCGATGGGCCGGCCGTTTGTTCGCGCTGGTATGAGTGGCCCCCCAGAGGGGGGCTCGCTGATCGTTGAGCGGGGGGCTGGTAGGGGTCGCTGATCGTTGAGCGGGGGCTGGTAGGGGTCGCTGAGGGTTGAGCGGGGGCTGGTAGGGCTCGGTTTGGGTTGAGCGGGGGCTGGTAGGGCTCGGTTTGGGTTGAGCGGGGGCTGGTGGGGCTCGCTGGTAGGGGTCGTTGGCGTTGAGCGGAGGGCTGGTGGGGCTCGCTGATCGTTGAGTGGGGGTCGGTTCGGGTTGGGTGGGGGTCGTTTGGCGTTGGGAGAGTGGGTTGAGTGGGAATTGGTTTGGGGAGCGTGAGGGCGTCTGGGGTCGGGAACCTTTGATATTCTCTGCGCGGATGGGCAGGGAGGTCGAAGCGACGGCGAAGCTCGCTCCTTGCCCGCATTGTGGCGCGCTGCACGATGAGGATCTGCTGCGGTGCGAGTCGACGGACTTGCTCTTGCCGCTCGAGGGGCGGCGGCTCGATGGGAAATTTCGGTTTCTGTCGGCGCTTGGTAGCGGCGGGATGGCGACGGTGTACTTGGCGGTCAACGAGCGGGTTGATCGAGAGGTCGCGATTAAATTTTTGCGGCCGGAGGTCGGGCGGGATCCAGAGGCGGTGGCTCGGTTTCGTAGCGAGGCCAAAGCGGCGGGGCGGATCGGGAGCCGGCACATCTGCGAGATCCTGGATCTGGGGGACTCGCCGATCGGGCCGTACATCGTGATGGAGCGGCTGCGGGGGATCGATCTCGCGGCGCTGATTCGGCGGCAGGGGCGGCTGCGGCCGGGCTACGCGGTGCGGGTGGTCCGTCACACCCTCGAGGGGCTCGCGGCGGCGCACGCGGCGGGCATCGTGCATCGGGATCTCAAGCCGGCGAACATCTTTCTGCATCGCACGGAGTCGGGCGACACGGTCGTGAAGCTGATGGACTTCGGCGTGTCGAAATTTCTCGACGGTACCGGCGAAGCGCAGACCGGGAGCGGGATCCTGCTTGGCACCCCAGAGTACATGGCGCCCGAGCAGCTCGAGGGCGCCAACAAGCTGGGCCCGTCCTCGGATCTGTGGGCCATTGGCGCGATCCTGTATCGGGCGATCACGGGGCACCAAGTGTTTAGCGGGCCGACGCTCGTGGCGGTGATCCGATCGATGGCGCTCGACGAAGTGACGGCGCTGTCGCAGCTGGTGGAGGGGGTGCCAGCGGAGCTCGAGGCGATCATCCATCGCTGCTTGCAGCGCGACATCGCGGCCCGGTTCCAGACCGCGGAGGAGCTGTCCGAGGCGCTCGAGCCGTTCGAGACCCTGGAGGTCGACGCCGTCCCGATCGAGCAGCCCGAGTCGACCCGCGAGGTGCCGCTCTCGTCGCTTGGCGTCAGCTCGGACGACGATCCGCAGCCTGCGGGGGCGCCCCCGGGACCGACCGAGCCCGAGCCCGAACCCGAACCCAAGCCCGAGCCCAAGACGGCGATCTGGCGCGAGCGCGAGGGCGAGCAGCAGGCCGCCGCGGAGGAGCTCGATGTCGATGGTGGGTCTGGGCACGGCGGCGGCAACCCAGCTCTGAAGGTCATCGCAGGGATCCTATTCGTGGCGATGCTGGTGGTTGGCGGGCTGTTGGTGTTTGACCGCGAGACGGACGAGCAACCATCGCCACCGTTGGCGAGCAGCGACGAGCGGTCGCGCGAAGCCAGCGGTCCGGCGCCGCAGGATGTCGCGGGTGATCCCGACCTGGTGTTGGACCCGATCTCCGAGCCAGATGAGACCGAGACCGGTGGCGATGAGACCGAGACCGGTAGCAGCGAGACCGAGACCGGTGACGGCGAGACCGGTGACGGCGAGACCGGTGACGGCGAGACCGGTGACAGCGAGACCGGTGACAGCGAGACCTGGGTCGCCGCGACCGAGCGCCCCGCTCCATCGGGGACGTTCCGCGCCGGACCGTACATCGCCCCCAACGAGCCGGGCTCGAACACGGATCTCGCGACCGCCAAGGCGACCTGCGCGAACCTGGCGAGCACTGGCTACGCCGGCGAGTCCGGCTGGAAGTTGGCCAACCCGGCGCAGCTCGGAAAGTTCATTGGCAGCAACAAGATCAAGCGCGGTCGCTATTGGACGACGGCCTTGAACAAGGGGCGCGCGTGGACCTACTCGATGCCGAACGGCAAGAAGATCTCGGAGAAGGCTGAGCGCAGCGTCGCGCGGCCGCTGTGCCTGACCAAGTACTGAGCCCGCGGACGATCGGTATGCAGCGGACACCATGCGGGTCGGTGGTCGATCGCTGCGGCGGTCGGAGAGCTGGCACGGAGGGTCACCGGCGCTTCGCCTTCGATCCCCGGCTGGTTGCACGAAAGGACACGCCTCAGCTGCCCCTTGCACCCACAAGACATCGTAACGATCTGGCAGGCCCGCGGGCGGTTGTGCTTGGCCTACGATGCCAACCCATGGGTCTGTTCGATAGGAAACGCCAAGCCCCCGATCCCACGCCCGAGCCGGAGTTCATGCCCCAGGTTCAACACCAAGCTCAGACCACGCCCGCGCCCGCGCCCGCGCCCGTCCCCGCGCCAACCCCTCGCAACACCACGAGCACCAAGCACATGAGCACCAACAGCGACTACGGGATTCAAAAGGCGATCGAGCTGATGCGCAACCTGCCGGCGGACAACATCCCGCTGATCGTCCAGGTGGTCCGTGCGACGCTCGAGTCCATGAACATCGACGTGCCGTCGATCATCGGCGACGCCAAGGAAAAGCGGGCTCGGATCGCAACCCGGATCGACGGGCTGCGCGAGGAGATCGCCGAGTTCGAAGAGGAGATCGCTGGCCGTCGTAAAGAGATCGCGGCGCTCGAGGCCGACGGGGCAGAGACCAAGACGGTTCAGGAGCGGCTCGAGCTGGCGATGAAAGCCAACGAGGCCGAGGCCAAGAGCGCGCCCGCGGCGAGCGAGGCCGCGAGTCGGCCGCCAACGCCCCCCGCCAAGCAAACCAGCAGCGCGAGCGCGAGCGGGAAGCCGCCGGTGTTCAGCTGAGCCAAGCGCTCGCTCGTGTAAACTTCGTCCGTGGCCGACGTCGACGAAACTCTGGCTGTTGACGCGCCGGCGGTGGTGAACACGAGCGACGCGACGCTGGCCGGAGAGGCGTTGGACTTTGGCCTCAGCGAACCGGCTGGCGGTGGGGTTGGCGGTGGGGCTGGCGGTGGGGGTGGCGGTGCTCGGGCGCTGGCTCGGCTCGCCCCCGGCGACCACGTGGGGCGGTTCTTGGTGCTCGCACGGATCGGCGCGGGCGGCATGGGCGAGGTGTTCTCTGCCTACGACCCACAGCTCGATCGCAAGCTCGCGCTCAAGCTGCTTCACCCCGAGTCTCCGCGCACGGAGTCGACGCTTGGGCGCACGCGGTTGCTGCGTGAAGCCCAGGCCATGGCGCGGCTGCAGCACCCCAACACCGTCGCGATTCACGACGTCGGCGAGCACGAAGGGCGGGTGTTCTTGGCCATGGAGTTCATCGCGGGCCAGACTCTGGGCGCGTGGCTGAAGCAGGCACCACGCAGTTGGCGGGAGATCGTGCAGGTGTTCGTCGCGGCTGGGCGCGGGCTCGCAGCCGCCCACGCGGCCAAGCTGATCCACCGCGACTTCAAGCCAGACAACGTGATGGTTGGCGACGATGGACGGGTGCGGGTCATGGATTTTGGGTTGGCGCGCGCGCGCGAGCCCGGCGAGGCTTCGGCGGTCACCGCCCTCGATCGTGACAGCGTGCTCGAGCGGCTGCGCGGTGATCTCGACGGCAGCCGGGCCAACCTCTCGACGACGGTGACGGCGATGGGCTCGCTGACCGGGACGCCGGCCTACATGGCGCCAGAGCAGTTCTTGTCGCAGGCCGTCGACGCCCGCACCGACCAGTTCTCGTTCTGCGTGGCGCTTCACGAGGCGCTGTTCGGTGAGCGACCCTTCGTTGGCGACACCCCGGCCGCCCTGGCGTTCGCGGTGGTTCAAAACAAGCGCCGCGAGGCCGTCAACGACAAGGTGCCCAGCTGGCTGCGAAGGGCGATCGATCGCGGCTTGGCGATCGACCCCGACCAGCGCTGGCCCAAGCTCGACGCGCTGCTCGCCGAGCTCGAGCGCGATCGCAGCCGACGCTTGCGCCAGCTGGGCCTCGCGCTTGGCGGGCTTGGCTTGGTGGGCCTCGCGACGATCCCCTGGCTCAGCCGCGACGCGCCCGAGGTCTGCACCAACGGCGAGCTGATCATGGCCGAGACCTGGAGCCCGTCGCGCGCGAGCGCGGCCGAGCAAGCGGTGCTAGCGACCCAGCTTGGTCACGCGGCCGACACGTGGACCCGCCTCGTCCCCGAGCTCGATCTGTGGAGTCGCAATTGGGTCGAAGCGCACCGGGACACCTGCGAGGCCACCGAGCTGCACCGCGGGCAGAGCTCCGAGCTCATGCAGCTGCGAATGCGCTGCCTGGACCGGCAGCGGCGGGTGTTCGCGGTGCTGCTCGCGGATCTCGAAGCCGCCGACGCCGACGTGGTCGAGGGCGCCGTCGCGGCTGCGCAGGCGCTCCCGCGTCCAGCTCGCTGCGCCGATGAAGACTACGTCCGCGCTGTGGTCCCGCCGCCCGAGGACCCCGAGCTGGCCGCCGCCGTGGACGAGCTGCGTCGGGAGCTGGCCGCGAGCGAGTCGCTGCGCCGGGTCGCGGCCAGCGAGCGGCTCGCCGAGGTCGAGGCCCTGCGCGAGCGCGCCGCGAGCCTTGGCTATCCGCCCGTGCTCGCCGAGGCTGATCTGCGTCTGGGTCGGCTCCACGCCGAGCAAGCCCACGGTCCCGCCGCGGTCGCGTCGCTGCGCGCGGCGTATTTTTCGGCGGAGGCGCTCGGGCTCGACGAGGTCGCGCTGCGGGCCGCGACCGAGCTCATCTTTGCGAGCGGCGAGCTCGAGGCCAAGTACGACGTCGCGGTGGAGTGGGCCGAGCACGCGGCCGCCACGATCATCCGCAGCGGCACCAACGAAGACGAGGCGCGGCGGCTGGAGCGACTCGCCCAGGTTCACATGGCCAAGGGCGACAACGCCAAGGCCGAGACCGAGCTGCGCCAGGCCCTCGAGCTTCACGGCGACGCGCGGGGCAAGCAAGACGTTGGCAGCGCCGCGATCCACCTGACGCTCGCCGACTTGCTTCAGGATCTGGGTCGCCACGACGAGGCCCAAATCGAGTTCGAGCGCGGCGGCGAGCTGGTCCGCGCCGAGCTCGGTGACGGCCACCCGCGCCTGGGCCTGACCTGGCTCGGCCTCGCCCAGATCGCCGCGGACGAACAGCGCTACGACGAGGCGTTCGCGCTGATGGAGCGCGTGAGCGAGCTGTGGTCCAAGACCTTGCCAGAGGACCACCCGTGGTTTGGTGATCTCTACAACGATCGATCCAGGGCGCACAGCTTCACCGACCAACACGAGCTGGCCCGCCAGGATCTCGAGCGCGCCGTCGAGCTTCGCCGTCGCAGCCTGGGCCCCGACCACCCGAGCTTGGCCGCCTCGCTGACCAACCTTGGCACCCTTCGCTCCGAGCTAGGCGACACCGAGGGCGCGCTCGCGGCCATGCGCGAGGCCGAGGCCATCCACCAACGGGCGCACACGGATCGCTCGGGGCCCGCGGTCTACGCCCATGTCCAGTTGGCGATGGTGTTGGCGGGAACGGGGGAGCTCGACGCCGCGATCGAGCAGGCCAACCTCGCCGAGCAAGCTGGGATCACTGCATTTGGGGACAACCACGACATGGTCTTGCGCGCGCGGATCCTGCAGGCCTACTTCGGCTTGCTCGCGCATGACGACGCTGCAAGGGCACAGGCGCTGATGCTCGGCAACCTCGAGCTCGCCGAGGCGCGCGGGTTTCCGCCCAACGAGATGACCTTCTTGAGCCTCATCATCCTCGCCGAGGCGGAGACGAAGCTCGGCGCGAACGAGCAGGCGCTCGTTCACATCGAGCAAGCCGTGGCGCTCGACCGGCCGCAGAACGACATCAACTATGTCGAGCTCGCGCTCAATCACACGAAGGTGCTAGGGGCGCTCGGCCGCAAGAAAGAAGCACGGGCGGTCGCCCAGCGGGGTCTCGAGCTGCGCCGCGATGATCCGCACGCGAAGGAGCTTCACGACCAGCTGCGCGACTGGCTGCGAAGCCACTGAGGCGGGCCGTGGGCGGCGCTCTCAGGTCTTTGCGCGCCACTTCTCGCTCGAGTCTTTTGGCTTCTCGTATTTCTTCTTCACAGCGGCCCAGGCCACCTTGTGGGCTGTCTCTTCGCGCGAGTCATCCGCATCTCGTCGGTCCTCGCGCTCTTTGTATTGATCCCAGGCGCTGTTGAACGCCTCGCGGTAGATGTCCTGAGCGTGGGCGGGGAGGCTGTTTTGCACACTCTCGGGAAGGTCGGCATTTGTTGCGTACGGCATGATCCTCACTCCAGGCGAATCACCGCACGCGTGGTTGCAAACGACGTACCCGCCCTGCCAGGCACGCAGTCAGGCACGCGGTCAGGCCCGCGAACAAAGCGTGGGCCCGGACGACGCCGGGCTTGTGCCAAACCCGCTCAGTCGCTGGTCACGTTCGACTCATGACCCGTGATGCTGCCGTCTTTGAACAGGTACTCGCGCAGCTGAGCGTCGAACACGGGCATGCGCCGACGGATCCACTCGAGCGCCATCGCGGCGTGCTCGATCTCTTCGTCGCGGTTGTGGGCGAGGATCTTGCGAAGCTCGTCGTCGGTGCAGGCGTCGACGCGCTGGTTGTACCAGTCGACGGCTTCGAGCTCCTCCATCAACGAGACGATCGCACGATGGATGTCCCGGGTCTCGACGCTCAGTTGCTCGAATGGTTCGTGATAGCCTTCGTTAGACACAGCTACCCCATAGCATCCGAGCCAGAGGTTACAACCGATGTCAGGGCGCGGTAGCGAGGGCGGTGACCGTGCAGCCTGCGGGCCGCGGCATCGTGCCCTGGCCAGGCGCGCCCATGGGTGCCTGCTCGTGCGGCTGCGGCTGTCGCTCCGGGTAGGGGGTGCAGGTGACCGTCACCGTGTGACCCGAGCGGCCGACCAATTCCTCGTGGCTGACGGTGTCGGAGGATTTGAGGTTGTGCTCGGTGCCCTTGGCGTCCACGAGGGTGAACTCCTTGCCCAAGTACGCCTCGACTGACTTGGTCCGGGGCAGCTCCGTGTAGGTGAGCGTTCCGGTGACGGTCAACGTGCTTGGATCTGCGGCCGGCTGCGCTGGAGCGGGTGGGTCCTCGGCCGGATCTTCGGCCGGATCGCTCGCGGGCTGCTGGTCTTGCTTGGCGTCGCTCTTTTGCGCTGGCTCGGGCGAGTTTTCGTCTTGACCGGCGGTCGCGCAGCCAAGCAGCGAGGAGCTGAAGCACAGGCTGACGACGACGAGTTTGAGCGGGGGCAGTCGATTCATGAGGCCCGATACTACTGGCAGACGAGCAGCGGCAACAAAGTGCAGGTCAACCCGGCGCAACAGCCGACGGAGGCGCAACTCTGGCCGGAGCCCTGACAGCAATCGTCGAACACGAAGCTGCAGTTCGCGCACGCGAGCGTGCCGCCACCGTAGTTGAAGTCCGAACAGGTCTTGTTCTTCAGATCTGTCCCGTCACAATTTTCGCCGCCCTGCGCGATGTTGTCGCCACACACGGGATCGCCGTCGCCGTCGCCGGAACCGGTTGGGTCGCCGTCGCCGTCGCCGGAATCGGTGGGGTCGCCGTCGCCGGAATCGGTTGGGTCGCCATCTCCATCACCGGAGTCAGTCGGATCGCCGTCGCCGGGCTCCGTGGTGTTGTCGTCGCTCTCGCTGGCGTCGTTGGGGTCGCCGTCACCGTCACCATCACCATCGCCATCACCCATGGGGGGCGTCGTCGCGTCCTCGGCGATCGAGGGCTCGACACACACGCCCTCTTGACCGCAGACCAGGCCGTCGAAGCAGGCTCCGTTCTCCGTACAAGGCAGCCCAAGGGTATCGCCGGGAATGAAGCAAGCGAGCTGCGAGGCACCCAAGGCGATCGCCCACACTCGCGCGCGCATGCTCAAAATTCTCCTGAGAACACCAGGGCGGTGGGCGTTGCTTCGAGTGCGAGATCGGCCCGGCGAGACTTGAACGAGAGCCCGATCAAGGTCGCGCCCGAGGCCGCCGAGGCGACCGCGAGCCCAACCCCTACGCCGAATAGTATGTTGCCCGTGCGCCCGCGGCTTTGGGCGGCCATGCGGGCGTCTTGGGTCGTCACATTGACGAACGCGTTGTTGGCCTGCGCACCCATCAAGCCGCCCGCGACCGCGAGCCCCGCGAACGGAGCCGCGAGCGCGACCAACGTGATGCCCGCTCGCTTTTGGGTTCGGGCTTGCGCCGGGTTGTCCACGTTCGTGTTTGGCGGTGGGGCTGGCGTCTGCGCTCGGGCCACGATTCGCTCGAGCGCCCGCTCGCGTCGCGCGAGGTCATCTTCGAGCTTCTTGACGTCGGTGTCGGTGTCGGGATCCTTGCCAACAGCGCGCTCGTTGGCCCGATAGTCCGCGATCAATCGGCTTGCTAGCTCGAGGTGCTCGCTCTTCGCGTCAACGTCATAGGCGTAGACGTGGGCGCGGGCGAGGTTGTAGCGCAGCCGAGCCAGCGCCAGATCGCGGCGGTTGGCGTCCTCGATCTCTTCGGCGATCGTGTAGGCGCCGGTGAACGCCTCGATCGCGCCAGGATAGTCGTGGGTCTCGTACTTGGTCTGGCCGGTGTGGAACAGCTTTTGGGCGTCTGCGACCGGGTCGCTCTTCGGCCCCTCGACGACTGCCGGCGCGGACGCGAGCGCGCTGCACAATGCGGTCGAGACCAGGGCTCCAGCGAAAAGCACGGCGGGAGTGTAGCATCGAGTGTCAATGCGACCGGGGCCATGTGCTTGGACCCAACATCGACAGCGACCAGAACGCGGGTCTGAAGACCCTGGACCAACCTCCCACCTTGAAATTGGTGGGTGGTCTCACATCCTTTGGGTTTCACGATGCGCGAGGCGATAGACTAGCGGATGTACCGCATGGGTAGTTCGACGTAATGGCGCCCGGCCTGCTGGAGTCCCCAGTCGCGCAGCGCTGCGGCTGAACCGCGGCGCAGCCACGCAGCGTCGAGCTGGAATTCCACCTGGGGTGCCTCGATCACCATCCCCCGCGAGCGCGAGGCGTGAATGATGGTGTCGGCAGCCCCCACGATACCAACGTGAAGTCGCTGCATCGTCCGTGAATGGATGAACATCAGGTCCCCCGGTGAGCCGATCGCACTTCCGCACACCTGACCGCCCCCGCACACCGCCAGCTGATCATGGGAATTGCGCGGCAGCAGAATTTGCAGCGCGCGGTCGTAAGCGCGCTGAACCAGGCCCGAGCAGTCGATCCGCTGATCGCTGGTGCCGCCCAATAGGTACGGGACGCCCAGGTAGGATCGCGCTGCCTCGCAGACGCTCTGGTGACCAGACTGGGCCCGCGGTTCAGCCAGCGGTCGCGCGGTCACCTGCGAGCCAAGCAGCCCCGTCGCCCAGCCAACGGTGCCATCTCGGGCGCGCAGCAACATCCCGGGGCCGTCGTGGGCGAGGTGAGCGACTGGCCCGTCGCCCGCGACGAGCTCGGTCGCCAGCGAGCGGCGCGAACATGCGGGGTGCTGGGCCCAGAGCTCCAGCCCGGCGTCCGGGATCGCGTACCAGGCTTGCACGGGCATGGGTCGCAGATCCAACTCGAGCTTCATGCCATCGAGCAGCAGCGGGGTGAGGGTGTCGACGACCGCGGGCCGCAAGCTGGGCACCGCGATCTCCCCCGTGACGTGCAGCGCGGGCGTGAGCGGCTCGATGTGAAGGCTGAGCTCGAGGTGGGTCCAGCCATGGCGCTCACGCAGGCGCTCGCGCAGGCGCTCGAGCTCTCTCTCGATCGCGCGCAGGTACGCGTGCAGCCGTTCGTCCAAGCCCATCGACGCCGATCTGAATCAGCTTGGGCCCAGCACGCCACGCCTGCGCCACAGCCACTCGAGCAGCACCGGACCAAAGGGCAGCAGCGCGAGCACGCCCGCCACGCCGACCCGCACCAGCCCCACACGGTAGACCCGCGCGACGCTGAGCAGCGCGATCAAATACACGATCAGCAACACGCCGTGGGTCCAGCCAACCCACCCGACGGCTGCGGGCTGGTTGGCGACGTACTTGAGCGGCATGGCGATCCCCAGCAGCGCGACGAAGCTCGCCGTCTCCAGCCGCCCCAGCCAGTAAAACCAAGTCCGGGTGCCTTCATCCATCAGTGGACCACCATCGGTGCGAGCGCGGTCAACAGCGCGACCAAGATCAACCCCGTGCGCCAGCGCGATGGCTCGCGGCCTGGCTCGACCGCGCGCACGGTCTCGTGCAGCGCGACCAACGACGCGACCATCGAGATCGAGACCCACGGGGTACCCAGCGAGATCGAGTGGGCCCGCGCCATGCCCCAGCCGCTGACCCAGGTCAGCACGAAGCCCGGCGTTGCCAGCCAGTGCGCGGCCCGTTGACGTACCTTGTCAGCGCCGGGTGCGATCACGATCGCAATTCCCAT
This sequence comes from Enhygromyxa salina, assembly GCF_000737335.2. Classification (GTDB taxonomy): domain Bacteria; phylum Myxococcota_A; class Polyangia; order Nannocystales; family Nannocystaceae; genus Plesiocystis; species Plesiocystis salina_C. The sequence goes on from NZ_JMCC02000009.1 coordinate 113,422, forward strand.
CGCAAACGCGATCACGCCAACGAACTTGGCGAGGCGCAGGGCGATCCACAGGGTCACCGCCGGCTTATCCGCGTCCGCGCGGGTCGGTGTCAAGCAGGCCCACGAATTCCGTCACGTCGCGGGGGATCAGCGCGATATCATGTCCCGTGCGGTCGCGTCTGGGGATATCAGCGCTGAGCCTCGCCGCGTCGCTCGTCCTCGCTTGTGGCCCGCGCGCGGATCCACCTCCAGAAGGTTGCGCAGCGATCGCCGCGTTGCTCGACCGCCGCGATCCAGCTGACGCGCGTGTTCCCCAACGTCGACGTCGAGGCGGGCGTGGTCTTGACCCAGCGACCTGGGGACGCGTCGCGCTGGTACCTCGCAACCCAGAGCGGCGTCGTCTACAGCTTCGCCAACGAGGCCGACGCGGTCCCCAGCGTGTTCATCGACGTCACGGACAAGCTCGCGACCGCGTCCGAGGCCGGCCTGCTCGGGCTCGCGTTTCACCCCCAGTTTGCCAGCAACGGCTACGTGTATCTGTCGTTCACGACCCCGGGCGCGGGTGCGTTCACCTCTCGGGTCGCGCGCTATCACAGCGACGATGACGGCCTGAGCCTAAACCCCGCCAGCGAGACCGTGATCTTCGATCTCACCCAGCCGTACACCAACCACAACGGCGGCGACATCCACTTTGGGCCCGACGGGTTCTTGTACATCGGGTTTGGCGACGGCGGGTCCAAAGAAGATCCCAACGGCCACGGGCAGAACACCGACACCTTGCTGGGCTCGATGCTGCGGATCGACGTTGATGGGGCCAGCCCCTACGCGATCCCAGCCGACAATCCGTTCGCCGCTGGCGGCGGGGCCCCCGAGATCTTCGCCTGGGGCCTGCGCAATCCGTGGCGCTTCAGCTTTGATCGCGAGACCGGTGATCTGTGGGCGGGCGACGTCGGGCAGTACGACTGGGAGGAGGTCGATCGGATCCGGCTGGGCGGCAACTACGGCTGGAACCTCAAAGAGGGCGCGCACTGCTTCGCCGTGGATCCCTGCGATCAGCCCGAGCTCATCGATCCCGTGGCCGCGTACGCCAACCCCGACGACGCGTCTGTCGTCGGGGGCTACGTCTACCGCGGCGCGGCGATGCCCGAGCTGATCGGCAGCTACCTCTACACCGACTTTTACCTGGGCACGATCTGGGCGGTCGTGGAGGGCGGGGAGCCCAGCGTGTTGCTTGGCTCGTCCGGTCACGCGTTCGGGGCCTTTGGTGAGGACCTAAACGGCGAGCTGTATGGCGTCGACTATGGCGGCGGGATCTGGCGGCTCGATCCCAACGCCAACGCTGGGGTCGCGTCCGATCTCCCAACCAGCCTGCGCGCGACTGGCTGCGTCGACGCCGATGATCCAACCCAGCCGCCCGCCAGCGCGCTTCGCTATGAGATCAACGTTCCGTTTTGGTCGGACGGGGCCGACAAGTCGCGCTGGCTACACCTCGCCGAGGGCGAGTCGATCACGGTCGAAGCCGACGGCGACTGGTCGCTGCCGCCCGGCTCGGTCGCGGTCAAGCTGTTCACGCTGGGTGATCGCCCCGTCGAGACCCGGCTGCTCGTGCACCACGACGACGGGCGCTGGGCCGGCTACAGCTACGCGTGGAATGAAGACGGCAGCGACGCGCAGCTGCTGCGCGACGGCGAGGTCCGCAGCTTCGGCGCCCAGCAGTGGCTGTACCCGTCGCGGGCCGAGTGCATGTCGTGCCACACCCGCGCGGCTGGGATCTCGCTCGGGCTCGAGACTGGGCAGCTGCAGCGAGACGGACAGCTCGAGGATCTGGTCGCGCGCGGGGGGTTGGGGTCGGTCCCCGTCGGCGACGCGCTGCCCCGCCTCGACGGCGACGCACCCCTGGAGGATCGCGCGCGCGCGTACCTGCACGCGAACTGCAGCCACTGTCACCGCGCGGCTGGGCCCAGCAATACGCCCGGAAATTATCGCTACGATCGCTACTTGGTGGACCCCGCCGAGATCGGCGTGTGCGGGGTGCCGCCGGTCGCCGGGGATCTTGGCGTACCGGGGGCGTTGATCGTGGCACCGGGGGATCCCTCTAGCTCGGTCCTGTCGCTGCGCCTGCACGCGGATGACGAGAATCGGATGCCGCAGCTCGGCAGCCTGATCCACGACGACGCTGGGATCGCCTTGATCGACGCGTGGATCACAGCGCTGGTTGGGTGTCCGTGACCGGCTGGACCGCAGCGGCCGACAGGCGACCGCTTCGATCCACGCGCAGCTGGTGACCCCGCCACTGCACCTCGCGCCGACTCAGCGCGCGCAGCCACGCCAACCCCAGCGCCACGTCGCCGAGCGCCGCCTCGATCACGGCGCGCCAGATCCTCACCGGGCGCCCCGACCAGTACTGTGCGGTGAGCGTCACGACGAGTCGGGCGAACACTGTCAAGCCGGCGGCCGTCGCCGCGAGGATCGGCTGGGCGACGATCCCGAGCCCCGCCAGCGCGAGCACGATCGGCGTGGCGAAGAAGAACAACGGATAGGTGGTCATCAGCGCGGGCCGCTGAGCCCGGACCGCCAGCATCCACCGACCAAAGCGCGCGACCGCCTGCGAGAAGCTTGGATCCCCCCCGCGCGCGCGCCCGAGGATTGGCGTTGCGACGATCCCCCAGCCGCCCGCCCGCAGGCGCCTGGCCATCTCGAGATCTTCGGCAAGAAACTCGGTCAGCTCCGCGGGCGCGCACGCGTGCAGGGCCTCGCGTCGGGCCGCCCAGATCTTGCCGCACAGACCGTAGCCATAGATGCCGCACAGCAGCGGAAACGCGGTGAGCGACGCCCCGAGCACTGCCTCGGACGCGCGAGGTCCCAACCCCTCGTGCGTGCGCAGCTCCGACCACGGACCCCACGACGCGCCGACGCGGGCGTCCGAGGCAGGCGCGCCGACGCGGGCGTCCGGGCTCGACGCGCCCGGGCGCGCGTCGAGCAGCGGCATCAGCAGTTCATCGAGGGGATAGCCGCTGAGGTCGACGTTGCTGTCGACGTTGACGACGATCTCGTAGGTCTCGCCCGCCCCCGCGAGCACGGCCGCGAGCATGCTGGCCTTGCGGTTGGGCCCCGTCGGCGCGTGCAGCTCGAAGCGCGCGTCGATACCCGCGGCCTGCAGCTGGGTGAGCGCCGCGTCGATCACCGGTCGAGCGGTGTCGTGCGGATCATCCACGCTCAACACCACTGTCAGCTTGGCCTCGGTCTCGACGCGAGTGAGCGAGCTGAGGCATGCCAACAGCTCAGGCTCGGCGCCGGCACAGGGGCGGATGAGCAGTACCCGACGGCCCGCGACGGAGGGTCGAGCCTGCCGGCGAAACCGCCGCTGCATCATCGCCCGCTGAATCGCCGCGCCAAGGGCCAACCATGCGAGGACAGCCGCCCACGCCAAGGCGAGGAACGCCGCCCCGCTGCTCACGGCACCCAGCACGAGCGCTTGATAGCCCGCGAAAGACCACATTGCCATTGGTCTGCGGATCTTTGCACCGCTTGGTATTGTTGGTGTGATGCCACGGGGCGAGGACGAGACCGAAGCGGACCACGACGGCCTGGTGCCCTGCATCGAGGTGATCGGGGGTCGCAGCGAGGGCAAGGTCTTCCCGCTCGAGCGGGTGCGCGGCTACGTGGTGGGTCGGTTGCCCGGCGCCGAGATCCACATCGACGACTCGGGCGTGTCGCGACGCCATATCAAGGTCACGCGGCGCGCGGATGGCAGCGTGGATGTCGCGGACATGCGATCGACCAACGGCGTGCTGATCAACGGCGAGAAGGTCGAGAGCGGCCCCCTGTGCGAGGGCGACGTGATCTCGTTGGGGCCTGACGCGGTCCTGCGCTTGGCGTATCGATCAGCGGACCGGATCCACGAGCGCCCGGGCTCCCAGACCCGGCGAGGAACGGACCCAGTTGCCGGAGCACCGCGCCCGATCGACGGCGGCGGCGACTCGACGGCCGTGATCTACTACCGGCCCAAGCTCTCGGACTTGCCGATCAGCGCGCGGCAGCTCGAGGTCAGCCAGCTAGTGGCGACCGGCATGACCAACGCCGCGATCGCCGAGCAGCTCGGGATCAGCCCACGAACGGTGACGAGCCACCTCGATCATATCTACGGTCGCCTCTCCATCAGCTCGCGGGCGGCGTTGACCCGGTGGATCGTCGAGCGCGGACTCGCAGGAAATTCTTGATCCCATTCCCGGCGTCAAGAGCGACCGCAAGAGCCCGCGACCCCAGCGTCCGCCAAAGCCACCTCCAGCATCCGCCGAAGCCCCCTCCAGCGTCCGCCGAAGCCGCCTCCAGCGTCCGCCAAAGCCGCCTCCAGCCTCCGCCGAAGCCACCTCCAGCGTCTGCCGAAGCCACCCGAGCCCCCTTCCAGCGTCCGCCAAAGCCGCCCCCAGCGTCCGCCAAAGCCCCCTCCAGCGTCCGCCGAAGCCCCCTCCAGCGTCCGCCGAAGCCACCCGAGCCCCCCTTCCAGCGTCCGCCAAAGCCGCCTCCAGCGTCCGCCAAAGCCCCCTCCAGCGTCCGCCGAAGCCCCCTCCAGCGTCCGCCGAAGCCACCCGAGCCCCCTTCCAGCGTCCGCCGAAGCCACCTCGAGCGTCCGCCCCGCCTCCAGCCTCCGCCGAAGCCACCTCCAGCGTCCGCCGAAGCCGCCTCCAGCGTCCGCCGAAGCCACCCGAGCCCCCTTCCAGGGGGCCACACATACGGATGCGAACAAACGGTCCCGAGGAGCGAAGCGACCAGACGCGCTAGCGGCTGCAGTCGGCGAAGTGCCTAGGTGTATGTGGGGGTCTAAAGAAGTGTATGTGGGGGTCTAAATGTGGGGGTCTAAAGAAGCTGGCATTATTGGTTGGTGCTGAGCGTCGCTCTCGTCTTGCAGCTGTTCGCCCCTCCCGTCACCGCCCCCGCTGGCGAGCCTGCGGGGGATGAAGCGCCTGCAGAAGCGTACGATCTCGCGGCGGCGACCCGCGACGTCGAGGTGATCCTGATCGATCGGGGCACGGCGTACCTGGACGCGCGGGCGCGACTCGAGGCGTATCCGGCGTTGGCGGCCGAGGCGGTCGTCGCTCGGCTCGAGGCCGTTCCAGCGCCGGGGCCCGAGAAGCGTGACCGGCTGCTCAACGTGCTCGCGGCGCTCAAGCGACCCGAGCACGTGGCGATGTTTGGCGAGCAGCTGCGTCGGGCGATGCTGCAAGATCGACCGACCGAGCTGTGGATGCAGCTGCTGCGACGGCAGGGTCCGGCCGCGACGCCGGTGTTGGTCGGCCTCGTTGGCGATCGCGAGCTGAGCAACGAGCAGCGTGGGATCTTGTTGGAGGCGCTGATCGAGGCGACCGCGAGCGAGGACCTTGGCGAGCTCATGGCCATGGTTGGCCGGGGCGCGAGCGAGCTGCAGGACGCGCTGCGACGCGCGGTGATCCGTCGGGCGCGCGAGCACAGCACGGATCAGGCCGCGATCGCGGCGGGGATCGACGAAGACCTCGACACCGATGCGAGCGACGCCGGCCGGCTGGCACAGCTGCTGATCCTGCGCGCGGCTTGCTGTGCGGTCGACGAGGGGTTCACGGCTCGGCTCGAGGCAGCACTCACGGATCCAGCGGCGCCGTTTCAAGTTCAGGTCGCGGCGATCGACGGACTCGACAGGCTCGGGCGTGGCGCGGGTGTGCTCGAGGCGATGGTGCGCGCGCAGGGCCAGGCGGCGCTCGGGGGCGGGCAGGCGGCCGAGATCTTGGTCTCGTTGGCGCTCGAGGCCCTGCCGCCCGAGACCGCCGCGAGCTTGGGTGCCGAGCTCGCGCTGACCGCCTCCGAAGCCCCGCGGCTGGCCCAGCTCGGCTACCGCTTCGCCGCGCTCGCTCCGGATCACAGCTGGCTCGCCGCCAGCCAGCAACACGCCTGGCCCGAGGTCCGCAAGGCCGCGCTGACGCGGGTCGCGGACAGCGGCGGCTGCGACAAGCCGACCGTGCGCGCGCTCGTCAACATCGCGGGCCCGGTCAGCGCGGGGGGCGAGCGTGACGCTCGGGTTGGTCGGGCAGCCGTCACTGCGATCGGTCGCTGCGACGACCCCAACGCCTACAAGGCCCTGCGTGAGCTGCTCGATAATTCTGGGGTGGATCTGACCCAGCGGGCCGAGGCCGCGCGGCAGCTCGTCGAGCGCGATCCCAGCGGGGCCGACCTCGTCGCGCAGGTGCTGCTCGACGGCCGCTACCCCGATCTCGCGCGCGAGCTGGTGGTCGCGCTTGGCCACGCGAGCAGCCCCAGCGAGACGGTCCGCGACGCCCTGTGCCGAACCAGCCGCGCCAACCCGATGGTCGCCGCGACCGCGGGCCAGACAGCCGCGCGACTGTTCCCCGACCAAGGCTGCGAGTAAGAACAAGAGCCCCGCCACCATCTTGGTAGCGGGGCTCGTACTGGCCCGTCCGCTTTAGTCCGCTCAGCTCAGCGGGGCCGAGCTGTCGAGCTCATCGATGATCGACAGCCCCAGCTGTGACTGACTGGGTCGCGGCTCCTTCTCGAGCGCCGCGTCGAGCACCTCGCCCATGTCCTCGGCGAGCACGAACTCGAGCTGCGAGCGGACCTCCTCGGGGACATCGTCGAGGTCGCGGGCGTTGCGGTGCGGCAGGATGATCCGCGTGATCCCAGCCCGGTGGGCAGCGAGCACCTTGGCCTTGATCCCGCCGACCGGCAGCACCCGCCCGCGGAGCGTGCACTCGCCGGTCATCGCGGTGTCGCTGCGGACCCGACGACCGCTGAGCAGCGAGGTCAGGGCCGTGAAGATCGTGACCCCCGCCGAAGGACCATCCTTGGGCACCGCGCCAGCTGGCACGTGAATGTGGATGTCACGCGTGTCGAGGAAGTCCGGCTCGACACCGATCTTGGCCGCGTTGCTGCGCACGTAGCTCAGCGCGGCGTGGGCAGACTCCTTCATTACGTCACCGAGCTGGCCGGTGATCTTGAGCGTACCCTTGCCTGGCATCTGCGAGGTCTCGATGAACAAGATGTCGCCGCCGACCGGCGTCCACGCCAGCCCCGTTGCGACCCCTGGCACCGCCGTGCGCTCGGCGACCTCGTTGTAGAAGCGCTGCTTGCCCAGGTACTCGTCGAGATCCTCGAGCGCGATCCGGATCGCGGTGGTTGGCTCGTCGCCCTTGCGCCGGGCGACCTGCAGCGCGACCGCCCGCGACAGCTTGCCAAGCTCGCGGCCAAGCTGACGCACGCCCGCCTCGCGGGTGTAGTCGGTGATCATGTGGCGCAGGGCCAGATCCTCGATCTCGAGGGTGTCGGGGCCAAGCGCGTTCTCCTCGAGCTTGCGCGGGATCAGGTGGCCCTTGGCGATCTTCAGCTTCTCCTCTGGGGTGTAGCCGTTGATCTCGACGATATCGAGGCGGTCGCGCAGCGGCGGCGACATCTTGCTGAGATCGTTGGCCGTGACCACGAACATCACCTCGGACATGTCGAAGGGCAGCTCGAGGTAGTGATCCGTGAAGGTGTGGTTTTGCTCGGGGTCGAGCAGCTCGAGCAGCGCGGCCTCGGGCGAGCCGCTCCACCCCTGCGAGAGCTTGTCGACCTCGTCGAGCAGCATCACGGGGTTCTTGACCTTGGCCTTGCGCATCGCGTTGATGATGCGCCCGGGGATCGCTCCGACGTAGGTTCGCCGATGACCACGGACCTCGGCCTCGTCCCGCACACCGCCTAGGGCGATGCGAACGAAGGGCCGCCCCGTGGCCTCGGCGATCGAGCGGCCGAGCGAGGTCTTGCCGACGCCGGGAGGGCCCGCGAGGCACAAGATCGTGCCCTTGCTGCCGCCCGACAGCTTGAGCACGGCCATGTGCTCGAGGATCCGCTGCTTGACGTCGTCGAGCCCGAAGTGGTCTGCGTCGAGCTGGGCAGAGACCTCGTCGAGATCATCTTTGACCTCGGCGCGGGTGCTCCACGGCAGATCCGCGATCGTGTCCAGGTAGGTCCGCGCGACGTTGAACTCGGGGTGCGCGGGGTTGAGCTTGGTCAGCCGCTTGAGCTCGCGGTCGACGACCTTCTGCACTTCTTCGGGCAGATCGGCGGCGGCGAGCTTCTCGGTCAGCTTGTCGGCCTCACCGCTCTCGTCGTCGTCACCAAGCTCGGTCTGGATCGCCTTGACGCGCTCGCGCAAGATCGCCTCGCGCTGGTGCTTGCCAAGCCGCTTGCGCACCTCTTCGTCGATCTTTTGCCGCATCGAGTGCATCTCGTGGGCCTCGTTGACGAAGCGCGCGACCAAGCGCAGGCGCTCGGGGACATCGAGGGTCATCAGCACTTCGACCTCGGCGCGGCGCTCGAGCGGCAGGTGCGAGCCGATCGCGTCGGCGAGGGCGCTGGGATCGAGCCGCTTGGCCACGGCCTCGACGAGGTTGCCGCCGTCGGTGCCCGCGAGCTCGCGGACGTGCTCGCGCAGCGACTCCGCGAGGATCTTGGCTTCGGTCGAGTCGGCGTGTTGGTCTGTCGCCGGCGAGGTCGACACCCGCATGTGCGGATCGCTCTGCAACACCTGCTCTAGCTTGACCCGCTCGCGGGTCTCGACGACGAGGCGCGCGCTGCCATCGTTGCTGCGGCCAATGCGGTGGACCCTCGCGAGGACGCCGACCGGATGCAGGTCGGCGATTGTAGGTGTCTCGGTCTCGGGCTCGCGCTGCGAGGCGATGACGATGATGTCGCCGGCGTTCACGGCGGCGACGAGTGCCAACGAGCGGGGGCGCCCGACTGGCAGGGTCGACACGGCGCCAGGAAGCAGCACCCCACGTCGAAGGGGGAGCAGCGGGTACTCGTTGGTTTGCTTGTCGGTCATGATGATTCCGTTCGTTCGGATGGGCTCTAGCGCGGCTGCTTCGATTCAGGTTCGAGTGAGCCGATGGCGGGGAAGCTAAGACCCGGACCTCGAGGGTCAACCCGCGCGTCGCCTCAAACTCCCTCCCCACCCGGGTAGCCCGAATTCACCACACATCGCGGTGGGGTCGCTTGCGGCGCTCTCGAGGCAGGTTGTGTCAGATCAGCGCGACGAGCTGTCATGCTGCTGCGCTTGCGCCTGCGCCGTCTTTGCCTCGTGTGCCGCCGTGGAGTGTCGCGCAGCAGCAACGACTGTCTTCAAGCAGTCTGATCGACAATCGTACTCGCGCCCACTCGCGGGCGCCCACCCGCGGACACCGTCACTCTGTGAGCTCGAGCGGTCGGGTGGTCCCGCCCGCGAGCACCAGCACCTCGGTCAGCGCGCGGTAGCCGGTGGACTCGTCGCCCGGTTCGCTGATCACCCGACCGCGCACCAGGATCTCGCTGCCGGCTTCGAGCACCCACTCGCGCCAGCGAAAGCCCTTGTGAAACAACACGCCCTGGACCGCAGATGGTTCGCGCGCGGCTCGAGCGATCAGCTGGGCGACGACGAAGGGCGGCGGCGCGAACGGTCCGCCGCGGCCGCGACGTTCGGCCACCTCGATCACGATTGGACAGTCGCACGCGCGCACACAGATCGAGCCGCTTGGATCCTGCAGCTCGAAGTTGACGAACTCGCACAGATCCACGACGGGCTCCCAGCCGCGGACCCCACACTCGCGCTCGACCAGCACCCGCCAGCCCAGCCCGAGCCGGCCCGAGATCGGGGCCCGCCGCGCGTTGGATCCCGCGCGCGCGCGCCCACGCACGACCGCCCAGCCGGGACCCAAGCTCGCGATTGGCGACGGCGCTCGCTTGCCCCGCCTGCGCAGCCGCGCGAGCAAGCCCGCGAGCGGCCGGGCCCACGGTGTGTGTGGCAGCGCGTGGGCTTTGGCCATGGGTGTCAATCCAAGAAGAAGTCGGTGAGCAGCTCTTGCGAGGGATCGACCGCGTACTTGCTCAGATCCGTGACCCCAGCTTCGGCGAGCAGCTCGTCGTCGATGAAGAAGTTGCCCGTGCAGGTCTTCGCGTCGCGGGTCAGCAGCACGTGGGCGGCGTCGGACATGATCTCCACGGTCCGCGACTGCCTCATCATTTGTTCGCCGCCGAGCAGGTTCTCTACCGCCGCGGTCGCGATGGGAGTTCGCGGCCACAGGGCGTTGACGGCCATGCCCTTGCGCGCAAACTCGGCGGCCATGCCCAGCACGCACATGCTCATGCCGTACTTGGCCATCGTGTAGGCGACATGGTTCTGGAACCACCGCGGGTTGAGGTTGAGCGGCGGCGAGATATTGAGGATGTGCGGGTTGTCGGCCTTCAGCAGCTCGGGGATGCACGCCTGCGAGGTGGCGAAGGTCCCGCGCGCGTTGACTTGGTGCATGAGATCGAAGCGCTTGAGCGGCGTCTGCAGCGTCCCGGTCAGCATGATCGCGCTGGCGTTGTTGACCAGGATGTCGAGGCCGCCGAAGGTCTGCACCGCCTGCTTCACCGCGGCCTGGATCTGATCTTCGGAGCGAACATCGACGATCACGGGCAGGGCCTTGCCGCCTGCTTGCTCGATCTCTTTCGCGGCGGTGTAGATCGTGCCTTCGAGCTTGGGGTGGGGCTCGGCGGTCTTGGCCGCGATCACGATGTTGGCCCCGTCCTTGGCGGCGCGCAGCGCAATCGCCTTGCCGATGCCACGGCTCGCGCCAGTGATGAAGAGCGTCTTTCCTGCGAGGTCTGCCATCGCTTGGGTGTGTATCACGAGGGGTGGCCTCCACGCGCTTGGAACTGCTTGCCACACCCATGTCCACGGGCCACAGTGGCGCGGTCGTGTCCCAGGCTCTGCACCGCACCGGGATCTTGTTGGTCAACCTCGGGACCCCGGACGCGCCGGAGCCGGCCGCGGTGCGTCGATATTTGCGGGAGTTCCTGTCGGATCCGCGGGTGATCGACATCAACCCCGTCGGGCGCTGGCTGCTGCTCAATTTGGTGATCCTGCCGTTTCGACCCAAGCGCAGCGCGGCGGCGTACGAAAAGATCTGGACCGAGGCGGGCTCACCGCTGTTGACACATAGCCTCGCGTTGGTCGACGCGCTGCGCGAGCGCATCCCCGCGTGCCCGATCGAGCTGGGCATGCGCTACGGCAGCCCGTCGATCGAGTCTGGGCTCACCCGCCTGCGCGAGCGCAGCTGTGATCAGATCGTGGTCGTGCCCTTGTATCCGCACTACGCCTCGAGCTCGACCGGCTCGAGCGTGGAGAAGGTCTATCGCACGGCCGCCAAGCTGTGGAACACGCCCTACATCACGATCGTCCCGCCGTTCTACGAGCACCCGGCGTTCATCTCGGCGTTCACCGAGGTCGCTCGCGCGAAGCTCGAGTCGCTCGCGCCGGACCACGTGCTGTTCTCGTTTCACGGCTTGCCCGAGCGGCAGGTGATCGCCAGCGCGGATCCCAAGCTGTGCGTGGTCCAGCCCGACTGCTGCGAGCAGCTCGTTGACGGGAACCGCAATTGCTATCGGGCCCAGTGCTTCGCCACCGCGAGGGCGCTCGCGCGTGCCCTGGATCTGGGCCCGGACCACGGCGTCGAGCGGCGCTGGTCGATCTCGTTTCAGTCGCGGCTGGGCCGGACCCCGTGGATCAAGCCCTACACCGACGAGGTGGTCCCGGCGCTGGCCCAGCGGGGCGTGCGTCGGCTGGCGGTGATGTGTCCAGCGTTTGTCGCCGACTGCCTCGAGACGATCGAAGAGATCGGGATGCGGGCCCGCGAAGACTTCACGGCGGCCGGCGGCGAGACCTTGGAGCTGATCCCCTCGCTCAACAGCACCCCGGCGTGGGTCGTGGCGGTCGAGAAGATGATCACCGAGCAGCTGCCCCGCCCGCGCTCGGCGTAGGGGAGCGGCAGCGGCTGGTTCTATTGCTGCGACAACCTGAAGATGTTCCACGCACCGGAGTCGAGCAGGTTGAACCCAAACGGGAATTCGACGTGTCCGTTCGAGTCGACCAGCCCTGCCGGCATGTTGGGAAACGGACCCGCGGCTCGCATCGCTCGGATCGCCTCGTCGTCGAGCTCGGGCACGCCGCTCTTTTGCACGACCCACAGCTTCAGGATGTTTCCCTGGGCGTCGAGCCGGACCATGAGCCCGGTCGTGCGACTCGAGCGACCATATTTGTTGCCGCTGGGGTCGGCGCTGTCGATCGCTTTTTGCGGGCGCCAGTGCTCGCGGACGCGGTCGGCCATGCGGCTGAAGAACGACGAGTAGAGGTGCCGCTCGTTGTCGAGCATGCTCGACTTCTTCCTGTCAACGTCACGCTGGCGGGCGTCGCTGGAGGGAGGCCGACCAAAGGTGTCGTTGAGCATCGAGGCCGAGCCGCCGAGGCCGGCGAGCTGCTTGGGACCGTGCTGCGAGCCGGCGTCGGCGCCTTGGGTGTCGAGCGTGCCGTCGCTGGCGGCGACCAAGCTGTCGTCGCCTGCGCCGGTCTGCTCGCCGCTTCGCTCCCCCGTGTCATCACCACGGACCTGCGCGCGCTCCCCAAGCTCTGGCTTGCCCCGACCAGCTAGAGGCTCGCGCTGGGGCTCTGGGTCGACGGCGGGCTCCGCCTCCGGCTCGACCTGCGAATTCTCGTTCGCGAGCTGCTCGGGCTGCCGATCATTGCTGACCCGGTCATCGGACGAATCGACCAGGTTGAACTCGACAATCTCTTCCTTCTCTGGCTTGGGGACCGGCTCGAGCGCGCGCGCGAGGGCGCTGCCGGTTGCGTAGAGCCCAATACCGTTGGCGAGGACCGCCGCGATGACCAACCCGAGCGCCGCCGTCCACGGCACCCCCTGACGCCGCTGCGGGGCGCTAAACAGGTAGAGTGAGGAACGGGCCACAATTCTCAGCTCGGGCGAGGGCGGCTCGCCCGCTTGCGGGGGCCTGCGTGGACTTGGGAGCCTAGCGAAACACCAGCGGCTTTTCCATGCGCCCCGTGATCTGCGGCGTAGGCGCAAACCGGGAACGGCGTGCCAGTTTCACGTGGGCCGGTCGCGCTCGCGTGTGCGTGCTACGGTTACCCGGTCCGGGGCCGTCGACCCTGGCGCCCTGATATCCTCCCTTGATCCACATGAGCGCGGGAACAAGACGTCCACGGCTGCTCGACGGCCACCCACCCGAGCTCCTCGTCTACGACGAGGACACCAGCTGTCCGTACTTGGACGCGCGGGTGGCTCGGCTGCCGATGCGGCTACCCACCCGTCCGCTGACGGCGGCGGAGTTCAGCGAGCGGCTGCACGTTGGTGATCGCCGCCAAGGCTTGGTGCTGTACCGGCCCAACTGCCCGACGTGCACGGCCTGCGAGGCGATCCGTCTCGACGTCGAGACCTTCCTCCCCAACAAGACCCAGCGCCGGATCCATCGCCGCGGGCGCGAGCGCTTGCGCGTGGAGATCGGCCCGCCGGGCCTGAGCGCCGAGAAGGTCGCGCTGTACAACAAGCACAAGGTTGGCCGCGGGCTGATGGGCGAGGGTGACCCAATCGACGAGACCGGCTACGGCGCGTTCTTGGTCGACTCGTGCGCGGACAGCTTCGAGATCCGCTACTGGATCGATGGGGACAATGGTGAGCAGCTCGCTGGCGTCGCGATCGTCGACCGGGGCACCGACGCGCTGTCGGCCGTCTACACCTACTTCGATCCCGATCTCAAAGATCTGAGCCCTGGCGTGTTCTCGATCCTCGAGCAGGTCGAGCTGTGCAAGCGCACCGGCCTGCGCTGGCTGTACTTGGGGCTGTACGTGTCCGAGTGCCCCTCGATGGCCTACAAGTCGCTGTACCTGCCGCACGAGCGCCTGCACAGCGGGCGCTGGCTGCTCTACGACCGGCTCCCCGACGGCACCATCGGCAAAGTCGGGCAGTAGCTGCGCAATGGCGTTGAGAGCCAGCCCCGAGGAGCCAAGTCTCCGTGGCGGTCATGGGCGGACACGTAAATGGAGAGGCCCCCACTGGCTGCAGGTGGCCAGACGAGAGCCCCCTTGTAGGGGGCCAATCATGCCCCTGCGAACAAACGGCCCATTGGGAGCGAGCGAAGCGAGTGACCGCGAAGTGCCAAGGCGGCCGGGGGGGTAATAGCTACCCGGGGACCATGTTCATGCCGCTGGAGTCGAACGCGGGCTTGATGTCGTCGTCGTCGTCGTCGTCGTAGTCGTCGTCGTCCTCGTCGGGATCGACGGGCACCATGTTCATGCCGCTGGAGTCGAACGCAGGCTTGGCCCCGCCTTCGGTCTCGTCCTCGTCCTCGTCTTCGTCCTCGTCTTCGCCCTCGGTCTCGGACGCGGCCATCATCTCGGCGACCGACATCACGCGCTCACCCGTGGGGCCCACCGTGGGCTGATTCGCGCCGAGGTCACCCTCGACGTCCGCGTCGCTGTCGGGATCGTCCTCTGAGCCGGGGGGGGCCGGCGGGTCCGGGAAGGGCTCGTAGAACGGCTTCTCGCGCATGACCTTGTTGACCAGGCCAAGCGAGATCGACGGCACATAGGTGACCGCCATCAGCCCGATCAACATCAGCCCAATGAACGGGATCACGCCGCGCGCGACCTCGCCAAGCGGCTGCCGGAACACGGACGAGGCCACGAACAAGTTGATGCCGATCGGCGGCGTCAGGTAGCCGATCTCGAGGTTGACGATGAAGATGATCCCCAGGTGGATCGGGTCGATGCCCAGCTGCGTGCCGATCGGGGCCAGCAGCGGCGCGATGATCAAGATCGCGCTGATCGAGTCCATCAACGCGCCGACAAACAGCAAGAAGATGTTGATGATCAACAAGAAGGTGATGGGCGTGAGGTGGCGAGCCAAGATCCACTCGACCACGCGCTCGGGGATCATCTCTTCGACCAGGAACGCGTTGAGCCCAAACGCGAGGGCCATGATGATCAAGATCGTGCCCATGTTGACCACGGCCTCGGTCAGGATCTTGGGGATGTCCTGCGGGCCGATGTCGCGGTGGATCAGCAGCTCGACGATCAACGCGTAGATCACCGAGACCGCGGCGGCCTCGGTCGGGGTGAACACGCCCGAGTAGATGCCGCCGAGGATCACGGCGGGCAGGCTGAGCGCCCAGATCCCGCTGCGCAGCCGGTCCCACACGATCTTGAACTCGAACGGCTCGCGCTTGACGTTCTGGGCGTTGAACACGGCGCGGCCCGCAAGCAGGATGCCGATCAACATGCCCGGCACGACGCCGGCCAAGAACAGCTCCGCCACGTCAATTGACTCCGAGCTCGACGCGACGATCGCGTAGACCAGCATCGGGATCGAGGGTGGGATCAAGATCCCCAGGGAGCCGCCGGACGTGACCAAGCCAAGGGTGAAGCGACGGTCGTAGCCGGCCTTGACCAGCTGCGGGTACATCATCGAGCCAATCGCGATCACCGTGACCGGGCTCGACCCCGAGATCGCCGCGAAGATCACACACGCGAACACTGCCGCAATTGCGAGGCCGCCGGGCAGCCAGCCAACCAGCGCGCGGGCGAAGTCGACGAGCCGCTGGGCGATCCCGCCTGCGCTCATGATCGACCCGCTGGCGACGAAGAAGGGGATCGCCAGCAGCACCTCTTTGCTCATCATCTCTGCGGCCTTCTCGGGCAGCAGATCCAGCGTATCGAGGCCACGGTAGTCCTCGCCGAGCAGCATGAAGCACAAGATCGCCAGCACGCCGATGATCACGAACAGCGGCATGCCAAGCACGACCATGGCCGCGAGCGCGGCGAACAGCAGCGTCAGACCCATGCCGACCCCAAACTTGGGATCTTCAGTCGTGAGGCTGCCCTCGTTGGCCATGGCGGTGAACGCCAGCAGCGCCACGACGATGAACACGCACAGGGCTCCGAACACGCTGGCGCGCTTGCGGATGTGCTCCGAGGGGGGCGCGAGCAAGGTGATCATTGTCCGTCCTCCTCGGCGCCATCGGCGTCGGTAGGTTTGAGGTCGCGCAGCTCAGCCGGCGTCTGTTCGAGCTCGCCGCGCAGCGACAGCACCCCCAGTCCAACAAAGCGGGCGGCCATCAGGGTGTAGGCAACGGGGACGACGATGAAGCTCATGAAATAGGGGATTGCGATGCCGTTGTGGAGCCCGCCAAGTCCGTTGGAGATGACGTACTCCTCGTGTTTCACGATCACGTAGCGGTAGCCGAGGTAGGCCAGCAACAGGCAAAACAGCGCCGTCAACACGCCCGAGAGCAAGCCGCTGATCCGCTGGAGTTTCTCGGGCAGGGCTTGCTGGACCGCCTCGACCCTGAGGTGCAGGTTGTCCTTGGTCGCCATCGAGGCGCCAAGGAACGCGACCCACAAGGTCAGGATCAGACCCAGGGGCTGCGCCCACGCGAGCCCAGCGGGAAACCGGCCGCAGTGAAAGCTGTACTCACCCGCCAAGCGCAGCTCGATGCATTCGTACTGCTCGACCTTGCCGGTTCCAAACAGCAGCACGGTCAGGCCCCAGGCAACGAGCATGGTGATCGTTGCGTACAGGGCACACTTCGCGTGCGAGAGCGGCTCGCCGTGGATCTGCGCGAGCGTCTTGCCGGTCTCGTCGCCGCGGTTCCACAGCTTCCGGCGCGAAGCGGTGCGAAAGCCCAAGTAGATGATCGCCGCCAGCAACACGAGCGAGATCGGCCCGGCGACGTCCTGCAGCGAGACCCACGTTGGTGTGTCGCGCTCGGCCCCGATCAGCTGGGCGAGCTTGTCGGCGAGGACGCTCTCGGGGTCGGCGTAGCGTCGATGGACCACCGAGAGGAACACCACCACCGACATCACGAGCAGCGCGATCACGACGATCACCCGCTCCACTTGGTACAGCCAGTGGTTGAGCTTCTTGAGGAACTCCACCTGCGAACTCTACTACCTAGAAGCCGACCGCAGGTAGGGGGTAGGGTACGCGCGGGAAACGCTCGTGCACCACGCAAAAGACCCAGCGGGGATCCGCTGGGTCTTTGCGACGGGCTTTGGGAGCCAGGCTCAGAGGTGCTTGGTGATCGCCTTGTAGAACGCCGAGCCGTACTTGTCGGTGAACTTCTTGTGGGTCGGCTTGGTCGCCTTGGCGAACGCTTCGAGCTCCGAGCGGGTCGAGTCGTGGACCTGGACGCCGGCCGGGGCGAAGTTGTCGATCAGCTGCTGACCGATCGCCCGGACCGTCTTGCGGCCGTACTCCGACTCCTTCTTGATGTCACCCGCGATCAGGGCCTGGACGTCGGCCGGCAGATCGTTCCAGATGTCGAGGTTCATCACCGCGAGCGCCGGCTGGTAGCTGTGGCGGGTCAGCGTGAAGTGGGTGATCGCCTGGAACCAGGAGGCGGCGAAGGTGAACAGCGGGGTGTTGTCGAAGCCGTCGACGACGCCGGTCTGAAGCGCGGTCATGGCTTCGGTCACGGCGATGGGCTGCGGCGAGGCCCCGAACGCGCGCCAGGTGTTGAGATGCACGTCGTGGGACTGCGAGCGCATCTTCTTGCCCTTGAGGTCGGCGGTGCTCTTGACGAAGCCGAAGTTGGTGCCGATCGACCGGTGCCCGTTCTCGGAGAAGAACAGCAGCTTGAAGCCGGCCTTCTCGAGCATCTTCTCCATGTCGCGGGTGATCTTGTTGTCCAAGATGTCGTCGGCGGCCGAGACGCTGGGGAACAGGTAGGGGAGCTCGAGGGCGGCCACCTCGGGGATGATGCTGGCCAGCGCGCCCGCGCTCCCGGCCCAGCCGGCGATGCCACGCTTTCGGGTGCGGCTGAGGGTGGACTCCTCGTCTCCAAGCCCGCCGCCAAGGTAGACCTTGATCTTGACGCGGCCGTCGGTGCCCTCTTTGACCCGCTTCTTGAGCCGCGACGTGTGCTTCGACCAGGGGGTCCCGCTGGGAGCGACAGTTGCGAACTTGAGCGTGATCTCCGCGTCACCTGCGTGTGCCTTGGGTCGACCAATGAAGAAAGTCGAGACCGCGGCGGCGGAGCCAGCGATGAAGTTGCGGCGGGTAGTATCGAGGGGCTTCTTGCTGTCCGTCATGAGCGGGGCTTTCGACGCGACCCTTGGGGGATTCTTCACCCCTGATCGCTTGTGTGTTTGGGGTGAGTCTACGCGGGGAGCCAACCAGGGTTTACTCTGGTCCCGCTGGCGCAAACCAGCGCTGTTTTCGGCGTGAAAACGCCTGAACGTATCTTCCGTGCGCAAGCGTTGGCGCAGTGGCTGACTAGAACCAGTCTTCGGCGACCTTCTGCTTTTGCAGCTCGACGGCCTTCTCTTTTTCGATGGCCATCTCGGCGTGGATCTCGGCCGGCGCCGCGCTGATGTCGGCGTCGATCACCTCTTGCAGCAGACGATCGAACATCTCTTCGTCGTCGAGCTTGGTCGCGAGGTTCTCGGCCATCAGGACCTTGGTCCCCAAGAAGTAGGGGGCGAGATCGAGCGACTTTTGATAGTGCTCCTGCGACTTGTCTGGATCGCCGCCCGCGAACCCGGGAGCGATCGCATAGAAGGCCCCGAAGTAGCGGTGGGGACCACCATGGTAGTAGCTGGGGTCGAGCTCGAGGGCCCGGGTCATGGTCGCCTTGATGTCGTCCTTTTGCCCGACCAGGACCCCGAAGCCCGAGGCCCGCGCCCACTTGCCGAGCGCGGTCGCGTACCAATACATGGCCGGTAGCCCGGCGATCCCGACGGTGGCGATCGCCTCGTGGTACTTGGTCTTGTTGCGCATCGCCTCGCCAAACTCTGGTGAAGCGGCGATCAGCGCCCGCTCGCCCCACCACACGGCGCGGTCCATGTAGTCGAGATAGGCCTTCTCGTCTCCGCGCAGGTACCCGTCGGCGTAGAAGTAGATCGCGCGGGTCATCAGCGCGAGGGTCTCGGCGTTCTCCGTGGTGGTTGGGGGCGCGCTGCAGCGATCCTTGGGTGAGGTGTCACCTGCGGTGCAACCCATGGCCTGTTCCCACGCAGCGATCGCCTCGAGCACCTTGTCTTTGCCCTGCCCGCGGGCCTCCCAAGCAGCCTTCGCGGACTCGAGCGAGCTTGCTGAGGTCGCGGTCGCGTCTCCGGTCGCGCTTGCGTCGGTGGGCGTCTTGGTTCCCTTGTCTTCCCACGCAGCGGTTCGGCCTTTGCAGCCGCTAGCGAAAGTGAGGGCGATGGCCAGGGCCGCGAGTTCGATCGATCGCTTTGTCATGTCGGGCAGTCCTCGGAAGGGGCGAGCGTGCCGGTCTGAAGATCGGCACTACCCGCATATACCGGCCAGACAGCCTGGTCAACGATCTATGCTCTGCCCCCAGTGACCGACCGGCGAGACCCGAGCGCGCGCGAGCGGGAGCTGCCAGCTCCCGCGAATCCTCAGCTGTTGGCGGTTTGGGCCATCAGCGCTGCGTTCACCACCTACTTTTGTATGTACGCGTTCCGCAAACCCTTCGCGGCGGCGAGCTTCGAGGGCGAGGCGTGGGGCGTCCAACTGAAGATCGCCCTCGTGCTCAGCCAGGTGATCGGCTACGCGCTCTCGAAGTTCATTGGGATCAGGCTCGTCAGCGAGACCCCGAGCCACCGTCGGGCGTGGACCTTGATCGGGTTGATCGTGATCGCCGAGCTCGCGCTGGTCGGGTTCGGACTCGCCGGTCCACGCGGCAAGGTCGTGGCGATGTTCTTCAATGGGTTGCCGCTCGGCGCGGTCTGGGGCTTGGTGTTTGGGTTCCTCGAGGGCCGCAAGACCACCGAGCTGCTCGGCGCTGGATTGTCCGCCTCGTACATCGTCGCCAGCGGAATCGTGAAAGCGGTCGGTCTGAAGTTGATGGACTTCGGGGTCCAAGAGACCTGGATGCCCGCCGCGTGCGGCGCTGTGTTCTTGCCGCTGTTCTTGCTCTCGGTCCTGGCGCTAGCCAAGCTGCCGGCGCCAACCGAAGCCGACATCAACGCCCGGACCAAGCGGGACGTCATGCACGGCGCCCAGCGACGCTCGTTCTTTGCGCGTTTCGCACCTGGGTTGATCGCGCTGACCGCCCTCTATGTGTTTCTCACTGCATATCGCGACTTCCGCGACAATTTCGCGGCCGAGATCTTCGCCCAGCTCGGCGTCCTCGATGCCGCGGTGTTCGCACGAAGCGAGACGCTGGTCGCCGTGTGCGTTCTCGCATTACTAGGGGCGATCTTTGTGATTCAAGACAACCGCCGCGCGCTCTTCGCAATTCACGCGTTGATGGGGCTTGGCGTGGTCCTGATCGCCGCGGCCACGGCAGGGTTTGGACTCGGCCTCATCGATGGGGTCACCTGGATGATCCTCATCGGCGTGGGGCTCTACCTGGGCTACGTGCCCTACGGCTGCGTGCTATTTGACCGGCTGATCGCGGCGACGGGGGTCGTGGGGACCTCTGTGTTCATGATCTACGTGACGGACGCGTTCGGATACGTGGGCTCCGTTGGCGTGCTGCTGTTCAAGAACTTCGGCCAGCGCGAGCTGAGCTGGCTGGACTTCTTGGTCGGTTTTTCCTGGGTCACTGCAGCCGTCGGCGCCGTCGGATTCTTGCTCAGCGCGCTCTACTTTGCCCGCGTCACGTCTGGGGTCACGGCCCCCGTCACGCCCGTCACGCGGGGCAATTCGGGGCAGCCCAGGACGAAGTGACACACAAATGCGACACCAGCGTCACCGACGAAACAGCCCGCGCCAACCGCGAGAACCAAGCGCCCCCGTGCTCGCTAATGTTAGCAAATCTTGCCGCCAGCTTCGCTGGCCAACCACATGTCGGTGCCACTAATGTGATCGCGATGAGTAATGGACATCGCACGGTTGGTGGATGGATGACTCCCCAACCTCACACGATCGGTGATGATCAGACCCTCGCGCTCGCCCGCGAGCGCATGCATGAGCACGGCGTCCGGCACCTCCCGGTGCTGCACGGCGGACACCTCGTCGGCGTGCTCAGCAGTCGGGACATCGCGCTCGTCGAGGCGCTGCCCGGCGTCGATATCACCACACTCACCGTCGACGAGGCCATGAGCGAGGAGCCGTGGACGGTCGAGGCCACAGCCAACCTGAGCTGGGTCGCCGAGACCATGGCCGCGCGCCGGATCGGCACCGCCGTCGTCGTCGAGCGCGAAGGCAGCGATCAGGTCCTGGGTGTGTTCACGACGACCGACGCCCTGCTGGCGCTCGCCAACCTCGCTGGGGAATCCGCGTCCGAATAGAGGCGCAGACCGTTGGACGAGATGGAGCTGCAACTCAAGGCGACCGGCCACACGGCCTCTAGCTTCTTCGACGAGGTGGCTGGGTATGTTGGCTTTTGCCCGGCCGACTCGCTGGTGTTGCGCGAGTTCTTGCCGCTCGCCGAGCCCCACTTCGAGCGGATATCCGAGCACTTCTATGAGCGCATCGTCAGCCATCCCATGGCCCACCAGACGATCACCGGAGGCGCGGAGCAGATCGCTCGACTCAAGCGCACGTTGGTCGAGTGGATGCGATCCGGGCTCGAGGGTCCGCACGACGAAGAGTTTTGTCGTCGCCGCGCCCGCATCGGCCATATTCATGTGCGCATTGGTCTGCCGCAGCGCTACATGGTCACGGCCATGAGCGTGATGCGGCTCGATATTAGCGAAGTAGCGAATCAGGCGTTGGCGAATGACAGCTCGGCCGACAAGGGGGCCAAGCTCGAGCGCTTGAAGACCGCGATTGACCGCCTGTGTGACATCGAACTGTCGATCATGCTCGAGACCTACAAAGTCGAGGTCGAGGATCGTCTGCGCCGACGCGAGCGGCTGGCAACGATCGGGCAGATCGCGGCCAGCATTGGACACGATCTCCGCAATCCGCTGAGCGTGATGGAGTCATCGCTCTATATCCTGCGTCGCCGCTTCAGTGAGGATCCACGCGCGGTCAAGCACGTCGAAAAAATTGCACATCAAATCGACGAGTGCGATGCGATCATCACTCACTTGCTCGATATGGCCCGCAACCAGCCGCCACGACGTGAAGTCGTGGCTGGGGCCGATCTGCTCGACGCTGCGATCGCGGCGGCCCGCGTGCCCAAGGCGTTCGTGCTCGAGCGCGAGGGCTTCGCCAACCTGCAGCTTTGGGTCGATGGCGGGCTGCTCAAGCAGGCGCTGGTCAATTTGTTCATGAACTCCGTGCAAGCGCAGCGGGGCGGCCCCGGGGGCATTTATGTCAACGCGTCAGTCGACGGGGCGAACGTGACGATCTCGGTGACCGACAGGGGTCCCGGCTTTGAACTCGACAACGTGCCAAAGGTGTTCGAGCCGCTGGTGACGACCAAGCCAAGCGGCACGGGCCTGGGTCTCGCGCTAGTCAAGAGCGTGACAGAACGTCACGGCGGTTTGGTGAGCGCAACAAATGCCGCTTCGGGTGGCGCCCAGGTGAAGATATATTTGCCGGGCGCAGTGCCTGGGTCGGCATCGAGTGCCGCGCAAGGACTGCCGTGAAGACCTCGATTCTTCTGATCGACGACAACACCGACTTGGCAGAGAATATCGCTGAGATACTCGAGGACTTGGGTGTCGAGGTCAGGTTGGCCATGAGCGCCGATGAGGCGCTGGCGTGCTTCGACGAGCGCGTGTGGAGCCTGGTGGTCACTGACGTCCGCATGCCTGGCCGCAACGGCCTCGAGCTGCTCGACCTCCTCAAGCAGCGCAGCCCAGGCACGCCTGTATTGGTCATGACGGGCTTTGCCGACCGCGACACGGTGACCCGGGCGTTTGAGTCGGGCGCGCTAGCGATCGTCGACAAGCCCCTGAACCTGGATGCCTTCGTCGATTTCGTCGGGCGGGTCGCGGTGGCCGAAAAGCCAGTGTTGATCGTCGAGGACGACATCTCGCTAATCGAAAATCTCACCGATATTTTGGGGGAAGAGAGAGGGGTGCTCCCCCATCCCGCCACCTCGCTGGCGCGCGCCCGACAGCTCGCCACCGTTGTGGACTTTCGCGTCGCTATCATCGATCTACGCCTGCCTGACGGCGAAGGACTGGATCTCGCCCGCGAGCTTCGGCGCCGTCCCGACGGCAGCGCGCGCCCCGTCATCATCATCACCGGACACCCTGAACAGCTCGATTCGGTCGGTGATGACCCAGACCGGTCATCGCAACTGACTGACCTCATCGTCCTGACTAAGCCATTCTTAGTACCGCTCCTGCTCGAGCGCTTTCGGGAGATCATATGAAACATCTGACATTCTATGAGCCTGGGGAGCCCCTCGTGATGCCGACTCGCCCGCAGCTGCAGAACGCCCATGTCCTGCTCGTCGACGATCATGACGACCTGGCCGAGAACCTGACCGAGATCCTCGAAGAGGAGGGGGCGCGCGTGACCCGGGCCTCGCGCGCATCGGAAGCGATCGCGTTCGCCCAGGCCGGCTTTGACGTCGCGCTCGTCGACATCCGCCTGCCCGACGCGACTGGACTGTCACTGTTGCCGCTGCTCAAGCAGTCGGGCGATGGGTTTGGCGAGGTCCTGTTGATCACCGGCAGCAGCTCGCTCGACGACGCGATCGAGGCGGTGGGACATGACGCCTACGCCTACGTGCTCAAGCCCTTCGATCCTTTCGACCTGCTGGCGACGGTCGGTCGCGCGCTCGAGAAGGTCCGGCTGCAGCGTGAGTCGCGAGAGCTCGAGCGCCGCGCCCGGATCGCCGAGAAGCTCGCCGCCGTGGGCACGCTCTCGGCTGGCCTCGCCCATGAGATCCGCAACCCCCTCAACGCGGCCAGCTTGCAGCTGCAGCTGCTCGAGCGGCGCATCAAGCGGATGACAGAGGATCCCAAGCTGCTCGATCCAGTCGAGCTCGTGCAGAGCGAGCTTGGGCGGCTCTCGCTCCTCGTCGAGGACTTCCTGCGCTTCGCCCGGCCTGCAGATCTGTATCGGCGTCGGTTCGACGCAAACACGATGGTCGCCAACGTCGTCGAGCTGCTCAAGCCGGAGCTAGCGCGCAAGCAGATCGAGCTACGCATCGACTTGCCGCCCGGGCCGCTCCACGTCGACGGTGACCGCGACAAGCTGCAACAGGTCGTCCTCAACGTCGTGCGCAACGCGATCGAGGCGCTCGAGGTCGACGGTGGCAACATCGTGGTCTCGCTCGCGTGGGGCGAGGACGGCATGGTGCGGCTGCGCGTGGCCGACGACGGTCCGGGGATCCCCAACGAGATCTTGCTGCGGATCTTCGAGCCCTTCTTCTCGACCAAGCCGATGGGCACGGGCCTGGGAATGGCGATCTGTCACTCGCTCGTGCAACAACACGGCGGGGCGATGTTGGTGCGCTGTAGGCAAGGGACCGAGGTCGACATCTTGCTGCCCGCCGCCACAGGCGATTGAGGCGGCTCGCGTCTGGGCGCCTGCAGCTGCTGGGTACCGCTCCACGCACGTGATGGTTCTTGGCCCCAAAGCCGGGGCAGAATCTCCCCATGCCCGACGCCTTGCCGCTGACCGTCGCCGATCATCCGCTCTTGCAGCTTGGGGTGTTTGTCGCTCGATTCCCGGAGCCGCTCGCTGCGCTCGAGACTCCGGCGTGGCTGAGCGCTGGGTTTGCGCTCGAGTTTGATGAGGCGCCGCTGCCGTCGGCGGACGACACGACGCGCAAGGCGGTCCGCGACTTGCTGCGGCATGGCGGGTTTCGGCCCTCGGGGCGCAGCAAGCCTGCGAGCGAGTTCTTGCTGGGCGCGGCGAGCAAGGCGGCGCTGGGCTCGATCAACCTCGCTGTGGATCTGTGCAACGTGGTCTCGCTGCACAGCGGGCTGCCGATCAGCGTGGTCGATCTCGACCTGATCTCGGCGCCGCTGCGGGTCGACATCGCCGGGCCCGACAGCAGCTACGTGTTCAACCCCTCGGGCCAGGAGATGCGCCTAGACGGCCTGGTGTGTCTGCACGACGCGGCCGGGCCTTGCGCCAACCCGGTCAAGGACAGCCAGCGGAGCAAGACCCACGCGAACACGCGGGCGACCTTGTGCGTGGTGTGGGGCTGCACGGCGCTGTCCGCCCGCGTGCGCGCGGTGCTCGAGTGGTATCGGCTGCTGCACGCACGCGTGGGTGCGGAGACTCTGTGCTCGGGGCCTTTGGGTCTCGTGTGACGGCGAATAATTGGCCACCATGGTCAGGTGCGATCACGCCCAGTTGTACTCGTGACCCTCGCCGCGCTGACGCTCGCATGCTCGAGCTCCGGGGAGTCGACGCTTGGTTCGGCAGAGCGCACGAAAGCTGACGGCGCCAAGCCGGCGGCGTCGAGCTCGAGCGAGGTCGCCGAGCGGCCTGTGAACGAACCCGCGCCGACCACTCCGGCCGGCTCGGGGTCGAGCGCTGGGGAGCCGGCGCCGGTCGATGAACCGGGCGGCGACGAGCTGGACGAAGCTAGCGAGCTCCCGCAGCCAGCCGCCGAGCCACAGCCTGCCGCGCCCGCGTTGCCCTTGGGGCCTGAGCCGGGCTCGCCAGAGGCCGACGCCGAGCTGGCCGAGCTGCTCGACGAGTCGACGCTGACCCAAGAAGAGTTCGACGCTGCGTTTCGTGGTGCGGGGCCGAAGATCGAGGGGGACCAGTTCGTGTTCGGGGACAACGAGCGCCCGCGCGGGCGTCCGCTCGTGGAGGTGGGGACCCCCAGCGCGAGCGGGGCCAAGGTCACGCCAAGTACGCTCGCGGACCTCGCGGACATGGCCCGGGCCAGTCAGCGTGATCTCGAGGGGTGTTATGCGCTGGCGCTGGGCAAGGATCCAAACCTGGCGGGGTCGGTGACGCTGGGGCTGCGCTTCGACGCGAAGGGGCGGGTCGAGACCGCGAAGATCGAGGGCAGCTCGCCGCTCGGTGTCGCGCTGGATCGCTGCTTGGTGTCGGTCGCGGATCGGTGGAGCTGCAAGGCGGCCGCGGGGGCGTCGGTCCGCGTCCCGCTGAAGTTGTCGATCGCGACCGGCGACTGAGCAGACCTGGGCGCCCCACACGCTCAGCGTGGGCGCTGCAGACTCGCGCTCGCGTCCGCTGGGCCGCCCGCAGGCGGGCGACAACCTCGCTCGAGCGGGCAGGAGTCTGGCCTGTGCGAAGCAGCCTCCCGGGTCCGTTTGCCAGCCGTCGATCCAACCTGCAAGCTGAAACCCACGATGGAGCACCTCACCGCAGCCCAGCTCGCCAACTTGCGGGCCAAGCTCGAGGCCGAGCTCGCACAGCTGAGCGCGCGCCTGATCGCCGAGGCCAGCGCGCTCGCCGACACCCCCACCGCCGAGCCCGGCGACATCGAAGACGCGGCGGCCGAGGAGGCCGGGCGGTTTCGGACCAACTCACTGCTTGGGCGTGACCGAGCCCGCATCAGCGAGATCGAAGCCGCGCTCGAGCGCATGCGCGACGGCACCTACGGGATCTGCGAAGACAGCGACGACGAGATCCCCTATCGCCGCCTCGAGCTCGAGCCAACCACCCGGTTCACCGTCGAGGCGCTCGCGCAGCGTGAGCGTGATGCCGGCCGCGCCGATCCCCAAGAAGGGCAACCCACGGGATACTGATGACTGTTCGCGCATTATTTTCGCTCATTGTCGTTTCTTGTTTGTTGCCGTTGGTGTCTGGCTGCGAGCGCCTGGCGCCTCCGCCCGCGCAC
Source organism: Enhygromyxa salina (assembly GCF_000737335.2). Lineage (GTDB taxonomy): Bacteria > Myxococcota_A > Polyangia > Nannocystales > Nannocystaceae > Plesiocystis > Plesiocystis salina_C. Next base: position 139,855 of record NZ_JMCC02000009.1, read on the forward strand.
GAACAGCCCAAGCCGGCGGAGGACTCTGCGCCAACCGCCAGCGCACCCGCGGCTGAGGCCACTGGGGCGCAGGCGCACGCTGACGATTCAGCGCTCGAGTCGGCCATCTCACCAGGCGAGATCCCAGAGGCCACCGATCGCTACCCCGCGCCGGCCCGACTCATCGCGATTGGTGACGTCCACGGTGACATTCAGGCGACTCGCAAGGCGCTGCAATTGGGGGGGGCGATCGACGCAGAAGATCACTGGATTGGGGGCGAGCTCGTGGTGGTCCAGACTGGCGACCAGCTCGATCGCGGCGACGACGAGCAGGCGATCCTCGAGCTGCTCGCCAAGATTCAGCGCGAGGCGGCGGCGGCCGGCGGTGCGGTGCACCTGCTCAATGGAAATCACGAATACATGAACGCCCTTGGCGATCTGCGCTACGTGACGCCCGGTGGCTTCTCGGACTTCGAGGACGCGCCGGGGGTCGACCCGGCCCGGCCGGAACTCGCAGAGGTCATGGCGCAGGCGCCCAAGCCCACGCACGCACGGGTGGCGGCGTTTTGGCCGGGGCAGCCGTGGGCCAAAGAGCTGGCCAAGCGCAACATGATTGTTGTGGTTGGGGACAGCGTGTTCGTGCATGGGGGGGTGACGCCGGCTTGGGCGGGGAAGATCGAGTCGATTAACGCAGAGTCTCGGGCGTGGCTGGCGGGGGAGCGGGCGGAGCCGCCGGCGGCGGTGGTGGATTCGGATGGGCCGGTTTGGAGTCGGCACTATTCTGATGCGCCTGATGCGGGGGATTGTGCGATGCTCGAGGAGGCGTTGGAGATTATTGGGGTTCGGCGGATGGTGGTGGGGCATACTGTGCATACTGAGGGGGTTGTTTCGGCTTGTGGGGGGCAGGTTTGGATGATTGATGTGGGGATGGCTGGGTATTATGGGGGGCCGGTTGAGGTATTGGAGGTGCGGGAGGATTCGGTGACTGTGTTGCGGTAGGGGGGGCTTTGCGGGGGCTTATTGGTTGTTTGCGGGGGGGCGTGGTTGTTTGCGGGGGTGTTCGTGGTTGTTTGCGGGGGTGTTCGTGGTTGTTTGCGGGGGTGTTCGTGGCCGACGGGGCACCGCGCACGGGCTGCAGATGACCCCAACCCGGCTACGGTCTACTCCAGTTTCGTGACCCCGCTTCCTCTCGTCACTTGATCTTGGCCCGACCGTTTGTGGCTTCGCTAATCTCCACGTGCGTAGATACGCCGGGTTGGGGCCATCTGCGGCCTTTGTGCGCTCCACGTTGGTGGGGCGGTTGCTCCGAACTGGGCAATCGGGCTTCGAACTGGGCAATCGTGGGGCGAACTGGGCAATCGGGCTTCGAACTGGGCAGTCGGGCTTCGAGCTTGAACTGGGCAATTGGGCTTCGAGCTTGAGCTGGGCAATCGGGCTTCGAACTTGAGCTGGGCAATCGGGCTTCGAGCTTGAACTGGGCAATCGTGGGGGCGAACTGGGCAGTCGGGCTTCGGACTGGGCAATCGTGGGGTTTGGGGCTTGGTCTGGCAATCGTGGGGGTTGGTTTGAGGGTGTTCGAGGGGGTGTGAGTGGTTTGGTTCAGGGATCGCGGTGGAGGCGTAGAGGGATGAGGGGGAGGTCGTTGGTGTCGTGGGGGGGAGGGTGATTGTGGGTGGGGAATTTGCGGTCGAGTAGATGGGTGGGGCGGATGTTGCGGATGGCGTTGAGCATGCTGGAGCGGACGTGGGGGTTGTCGGCTTCTAGGGTTTGGATGAGGGCTCGCATTTGCTCGCGGCGTAGGCCGTCTTGGGAGCCGCATAGGTTGCAGGGGAGGATGGGGTAGTTGGCCCAATTCGTGTGCTCGATGATGTCGGACTCGGCGCATTCGATGAGGGGGCGGATGACCTGGAATTGTTGGTCGTCGGTGGTGTACTTGGCGGGCATCGCCTGGAGCTTGCCGGTGTAGAATAGGTTGAGGAGCAGGGTCTCTAGGGCGTCGTCGCGGTGGTGGCCAAGGGCGATCTTGTTGCACCCAAGCCGGGCGGCGTGGGTGTAGAGGACGCCGCGGCGGAGGCGGGAGCAGGCGGCGCAGAAGGCCTTGCCGGGGGGGGGGACGTCGATGACGGTCGAGTAGGTGTCCTCGCGCAGGATCTCGAAGGGGATGCCGGAGCGCTCGAGCCAGTGGCGGAGTGGGGCGCCGTCGTAGCCGGGCTGGACTTGGTCGAGGTGGACGGCGGTGAGGCGAAATTCGATGGGGGCGCGGGTGCGGAGCTGGTCGAGGAGCTCGAGCAGGGTGTAGCTGTCCTTGCCGCCCGAGACCGCGACCATGATGTGATCGCCGGGGGCGACGAGCTCGTAGTTGGCGACGGTCGTGCCCATGATCCGCCGCAGGCGCTTGCTCGCTAGCGGGCTTTGGGTTGTTGCGCTCACGTGTGATCGTCCGGGTCGCGGGTCTCGCCCTGTACGGTGATCGTCACGCGGCGGCCGTGGGCGGCATGGCGATGCTCCCACATGTAGATGCCTTGCCAGGTGCCGAGCGGGAGCTTGCCTTGGGTCACGGGGAAGGTGATCGCGGTCTGGGTCAGCACGCTGCGGACGTGGGCGGGCATGTCGTCGTCGCCCTCGTCGGTGTGGGCGAACATGGGGTCGCCGTCGGGGGCGAGCTTGGCCATGAAGCGCTCGAGATCATTGCGAACCTCGGGGTCGGCGTTCTCGCACACGATCAGCGAGGCCGAGGTGTGATGGATGAACACGTTGCACAAGCCAAACCGGATCCCCGACTTGCTGACGGCGCGCTGGACCCGGGCGGTGATGTCGTGGGTCGCCCGGCCCGAGCTGGCGATCGTGAGGGTCTGCGCCCAAGTTGGCATCGCGGTCAGTCCGACTCGGGCGGTGAGCTGGGCTCGGCGTGGGGGAGCTTGGGGCCGACCTGGTGCTTGGCCTTCCACTGCTCGTAGGGCATGCCGTAGACCTGCTCGCGGGCGCCGTCGAGCTCGAGCGGGACGCCGGCGTCTTGCGCCGCGGCGCTGTACCACTTGGCCAGGCAGTTTCGGCAGAAGCCCGCGAGGTTCATGATGTCGATGTTCTGCACGTCGTTGCGCTCTTGCAGGTGCGCGACGAGGCGACGGAACACGGCAGCCTCGATCTGGGTGCGGGTCTCGTCGTCGGTGTCCATGGGGCCGCAGCCTAACGCCAAGCCGAGGCGGTTGCGAGCCGCAGATAGCGGTACCCTGGGGGCAACATGGCGCGCGCAGCAACACCCCGCCGGCGAAGTGCCCGGCCAGTGACGCGGCGCGCGTTCATGCGACTCGGGCTCGCGTCCGCGGGCGCGGCGGTGGTCGGATGCGGCGAGACCGGGGTGCCGGCCGAGCGAATTGACGCCGGCGATCAGGGCGGCCCCGTCGATCCAATCCTCGGCCAAACCTGCGAGGCGCTAGACCAGCGGGCCTACCTTGCGTCCCAGAACGCGCGCATGTTCTCGGCCCACTGCTCGAGCCCGTCGAGGGTCGAGTCGAGCTCCGAGCGCGTGCGGGCCAGGCCCTCTACGGCGCCGCGAAGCTCGAGCTTGGCCTTGCGCAGGCGACCGCGGATCGCGGCCTCGCTCTCGTTGAGGGTCTCGCCGATCTCTCGGGCCGGCATCTGCTCCCAGTAGCTCATCTCGAGCACGATCTGCGAGTCGATGGGGATGTGGCGCAGGGCAGTCAACAGCAGCTGCTGCTCGCGACGCAGGTGCAAGACCGAGGTGACCCCCAGCCCACAGTCCGCCAGCGAGGTCGAAGCCACGTCGACGTCATGCTTGCGAGCGTCGCGAAGGTAGCGAAGCAGCACGTTGCGGGCGATGGCGAACAGGAAGGTCCGAAAGCTGGCTTCACCTCGGTAGCGCGCGCGCGACTCGATGCAGGCCATGAAGGTTTGCTGCACGAGATCCTCGATCTCGGACGGGCTCGAAACCTTGTTCGCGAAGAAGCGGTAGACCGCGCTGTAGTGGCGATCGAACAGCCGGCTGCCGGACAGGGTGTCACCGCCTGCCCACGCTGCGAGGAGCTCGGCGTCCGAGTGCACGCGCCGACGATACCAAACCTGACTGCGGCCCGCTCGCGCGTCGTCCCAAATTGTTCAGATATCGCCGTTCTATGGGGTATTTATGTCGGGCCGGAGCGCTCGCGTCACTACCCGTCGGGCGGGACATGCCAGAGCCAGCATCCATCAATGAAGCGGGGCGAGGGTCCCCAGCCCCCGAGCGATCCGCGTTGCGACCCGGCGCGGGCCTTACCGAGGCCGAGGGGTTGTTCGACGATTCGTTGTTGGACGAGACTATGAGCTGTGTCGTCCAGTCTTCTGCGGCCCGAGTCAGGACACGGCGGCAGCTGATGGCGACCCACCCTGCGCCGCTCGGTCGTGGCAACGACGCCGCCTCGCCCCATGGCGATGGTGATGGCGACGGCGGTGGCGATGGCCTGGGTGTCCCAACCGACACGCTCGAGCGCGAGCTGGTCCGACGGCGCCTGCGCTCGCGCATGTTTGGCTCGGAGGAACCCGGGGTCCAAGTGGATCGCTTCGTGTTGTTGGAGCGGATCGGGGCCGGGGGCATGGGCCAGGTCTACGCCGCGTGGGACGAGCACCTCGCCCGACGGGTCGCGCTCAAGCTGCTGCGCAACGCCACCGAAAAGTCCCACGTTCGGCTGCTGCGCGAGGCTCAGGCTCAGGCCCGGGTGTCGCACCCCAACGTCGTGCCGATCTACGAGGCCGGCGTCGATCAGGGCCGGCTGTGGTTGGCAATGGAGTACGTAGAGGGCGCCACGCTGCGCGACTGGTACCCAAGCGCGCCAACCTGGGAGGCCGTGCTCGCGGTCCTGATCGAGTGCGGTCGGGGGCTCGAGGCCGCGCACCAAGCCGGGCTCGTCCACCGCGACTTCAAGCCTGCCAACGTGATGATCGGCGCGGACGGCCGGCCCCGGGTGCTCGACTTTGGGCTCGCGCGCGGGATCGAGGGGGGTCCGCTCGCCAGCTTCGATCTGAGCAGTCACGACGAAGAGGTCACGTGGAGCTCGGGGTCCAGCGAGAGCCGAGGCATGCTCGATCGCTCGGTGACCGTGCAGGGCAGGCTGCTCGGCACCCCCGCGTACATGGCCCCCGAGCAGTACGAAGGCCAGCGCGCCGACGTGCTCAGCGATCAATTTTCGTTCTGCGTGGCCGCCTACGAGTGCCTGTTTAGGCAGCGCCCGTTCAGCGGCAAGACCCTGGGTGAGCTGTCGCGGGTGATCACGGAGGGGGTGCCCAATCCGATCCCGCGCGACACCAAGGTCCCGCGTCGGATCTGCGAGGCGCTGCTGCGCGGGTTGGCGGTCGACCCAGGTAGCCGCTGGCCAAGCATGTCCGCGCTGCTCGATCAGCTCGAGCGGACCGCGAAGCCAGAGCGTCGATGGATGTGGGGCTCGGTCGCGGTCGCGGTGCTCGGGCTCGGGGTCGCGCTTGGGGTCGCGGTCGCCGACGCCGAAGCGCCCGCGCAGTGCTCGATCACCGCGGACGCGCTGGCGGGCAGCTGGGATGACGCGCGCCGCGAACAACTTGGCGTGGCGCTGCGGGCCAGCAAGCTGGCGAGCGCCGACGCGACCGCGCGGGTGGTCACCGAAGAGTTTGACGGCTGGACCGAGCGATGGTTGGCCGCGCAGCGTGACTCGTGCGAGGCGACCCACGTGCAGGGGGTGCAGTCTGCGGAGCTGCTGGATCGCCGCAGTGGGTGCTTGGAACGCCAGCGCCGCGAGTTCAACGTGCTGGTCTCGCGGTTTCTCGCGGCGGATGGGGCCACGGCGGTCGCCAACGCGACGGCGTTGATTGAACAGCTGCCCGACATTGCGCGCTGCGACCCCACGCACCTCGATGATTTGGCGGCGCTGCCAAGTGATTCAGACGCGGCGGCCGGGGTGCTCGCTGGGTTCGAGCAGCTCGCCAACGCGCGGGTGCGGTTGGTCTCGGGCGACCGGGCGGGCGCGCTCGAGATCTGTGCGGAGCTTGGGGCAAGCCCGGCGGCGAAGCATGCTCCGCTGGCGCTCGGGATCGAGCTGTTGCTCGCTCAGAGTGAGGCGCTGGCGGGCGAGCCTGCCGCGGTGGCGGAGCGGCTGCAGGCCGGGATCAGCCGCGCGGTGGAGCTGGGGCTCACGGACATCGAGGCGGAGCTGCGGGTTGCGATGGCGGAGCTGCTGGTTGGGAATTGGACGGTGCCACAAGCCGAGAGCTTGCTCGTGGACGAGGCTGCGCTGGTGCTGCAGCGTGTCGGCGACTCCGATGATCTGCGATGGATCGCGGTAGAGAGCGCGCGGGCGGCTCTGCACGACACGCTTGGGCGTCATGAGAAGGCTATTGTCACCTACGAGCGCGCGCTCGCCCTCGCAGAGGCTCGTGGTCTACGCGACCGAACTCAGCTCCTCATTGGGTTGGCCAACGCGCTGCGCAATTTTGGCGACGATGAGCGGGCATGGCAGGTCTACCAGCAGGCGAGCGATAGCGTGATCGCCCGCTGGGGCAGCGATGCGCCCGACATCGCTACAATCGAGTTTGACCGTGGGCTACTCGCGCTCGACACCGGCGATCTCGAGCGCGCCAAGAGGCATCTTCAGCGAGCGCGGATGCTGAGCGTGGAGATTTGGGGTGAGCAGTCGCTCGCCGTGGCCGATGTGGATTTCGCCGAAGCCCGGCTCGCGCTCGCCGAAGGCTCGCTCGACCGGGGCCAAGCGCTGTGCGAGGCGGTTGAGCCGATTTATCTGCGAACGCTCGGGCCCCATCACGCACAGATGGGTCGCCTGCTCAACGCGCTCGGCGTGTTTCGCTTCTTCGATGGCGACTACCAAGGCTCGCTCGACGCGTACCAGCGGGCGCTGGGAATCGCGACGCGGAACCTAGGAGAGCGCCACGAAGAGGTTGGCGCGCTGCACAGCAACATCGGCGAGTCCCAGCTCGCGCTGGGTCGCTCGCACGACGCTGCTGCCTCGTTCGCCCATGCGCTGCGGATCCTCGAGCCGCTAGCGTGGGCGGACGGGGAGGGATCGCACCCCAAGCTGGCGTTCCCGCTCAAGGGCCAAGGTCTCGCGCTTATCGAGGCTGGAGCTCTTGATGCTGCGATCCCCCTGCTCGAGCGCTCACTCGAGATAAATGAACGCCACGGTCAAGAACCGCTCGAACGAGCGACGACGCGCTTCGCGCTTGCGCGAGCCCTCAGGCCGCGCAACCCGGATCGAGCAGCTGATCTAGCGAAGACGGCGCTCGCGGAATTCGAGGCGCTCGGGCAACATGGCGAAGCCACCGCTGTGACCGCGTGGCTCAGTGACAACTGATCTTTTCATGATCACCAACGGCATCTAACCCACCCGATCGAGAAACATCCATGTCCAAACTGCAAGACCTCAACCTTCAAACCACGCACGTCGCATCTACCGTCTATGACTCGGGGCCGATGACCTTCACGCCCAACGAGGTCACGTACTTCGACGCTCCCAGCACCGACAATGTCGTCATCAGCATCGCACCAGCGGCCGGTACGACGATCACCGGAGTGTCGTCCGATCAAGGGTTGAGTTGGACGCAGGCCGCGGGTACCTGGAACTCGTCGTTTCTGCCAATGCCCGCGGCTCCCGGTCAGACTGTGGTCAATATTACAATTACGATTCCAGGGCGCATCCATGACCCTAGCTTCACTGTCAAGAGCAAGAAACGCGGATAGTGCCGCATACCCGAACTCTGTTTGGGATTAGGAGCGGAGCCGGGGCTGTGGGCGTAGAGCGGCGGCGACAACGACGACGTTGCATGATCTCCAGGGGCGCCCCGGGCTCGCTCACAGCAAGTCCGAGGCGCCCCAGTCCCACATGCGCGCGATCCCCTTACAACGCTTGCGCAGATCCGCCATCGCCACCCGGTTATCCCCATAAGCCGGAAACACGTCCACCAGCGCGACGTCAGCCTGCAGCGTGGGCAGCAGCTTGAACGCGTCCCCGCCGGTCACCCGAACCTGCTCGCACCCTTGCTTGGCGAGCACGGCCATGGCCCGCGGCATGATCAACTCCACCAGCTCGCGCGAGCGCTCGACCACGGTGATCTCCGTGACCGCGCGGCGCTTGCCAACTTCGATCAGCTGGTGCGCGAGCCCAAGCCCGGCGATCACGACCCTGCCCTTGGCCAGCTTGGTGCCAGGCCGAAGCGTCAACATCTCCGCAGGGGTCAGGCTCATCCACGGGAATTTGCGAAACGGCAGCCCGGGCCCCTGTCGCTCGAACAGGATCGGGATCTCGATGTCACCGTCGAACACCACCGTGCCGGTCTTGCGCCCCCACCAGGTCTCGAGCGGCGCGCCGCGGCGGTGCAGGCGAACGGCATAGCGAAACTGGCCGCCGTCCGAGTCGACGTACTCGCCCTCGCGCAGATCCTCGACCCCGCGCGTCGTGGGGGCGACCTCGGCGAACAGGTTGACGGTTGGGTAGGTGTGGGCCTGGATGTTGAGCTCGGGGGCCCACACCAACTTGCGGTTCCACGGCACGCAGCTGTCTAGCCGCCGGCGCACGTCGGCGGCGAGGTGGGCACGCTGGGCCTCGGTCAGCTCGATCATTCACGGCATGATAGCAAGGCTCGCGGGGGTCGGGACCCGATCGCCCGGACGCGCAAAATTGCAAGAGGGGACCCGTGAGGGTCCCCTTGTTGCATGAATGCATGCATGCAGCATGCTCGCGCAGGCGCGAAGGCAGCGGCGCGCTGGCTCAGCCGAAGTTGCTGGCGACGAAGTCCCAGTTGACCAGGTTGTCCATGATCACACCAATGAACTTGGCGCGGTCATTGCGATAGTCGACGTAGTAGGCGTGCTCCCACACGTCGATGGTCAGCAGCGCGGTCTGGTCGTGCTTGAGGGGCGTGTCGGCGTTGCCGGTGGTCACGATCTCGAGGCCCTTGGCGCCCTTGACCAGCCAACCCCAGCCCGAGCCGAACTGGCCCGCACACGCGGCGCTGAACTTGGACTTGAAGTCGGCGTAGGAGCCGAACGAGGCTTCGATCGCCTTGGCGAGCTCACCGGTGGGCTGACCGCCGCCGCCGGGCTTGAGGCAGTTCCAGAAGAAGGTGTGGTTCCAGACCTGCGCGGCGTTGTTGAACAGGCCGCCGTCGGAGCCACGGATGATCTCTTCGAGCGACTTGTCGGCCCACTGCGTGCCTTCGATCGCGGCGTTGAGCTTGGCGACGTAGCCGGCGTGGTGCTTGCCGTAGTGGAAGTTGAGGGTCTCCTCGCTCATGTGAGGGGCGAGGGCATCTTTTGCAAAGGGGAGTTTGGGCAGTTCGAACGGCATCTGGGCATCCTCTTGGTGGTGGTCGTGGATCTGGGTTGGACTATTGCCCCCCAAGCGACGCGGATCAAGCGCGCCGTTATTGCGTCGTCGCTTGGTCAACCCATTGGCGGGCGTGACCACGCGTCTGCGCTGGCCAAATGGACCGCGCGCGAGCTTCCACGGCTCACCGTGGTCGGACTCACGCCGACTGACACTCGAGCGCTCCCGGGTCGAGCCGGCGCATCCATGCGCTCAAGGTGCTGCGGGGGACGTCGAGAATGCGCGCGGCCCTGCGGATGCTGCCCTCTTCGGCGACGACGGTCTGGAGCAGCGCCGCGTGCATGTACGCGTAGGTGCCTCGCGGCACCGAGATCTGATCCCCCCGACGGATCGGGGTCTCGGCTGGGGGGATCAGCTCGGCGGCGGTGATCGGGCCCTCGCTCAAGGCCGCCGCCCGCAGCACCGCGTTGCGCAGGGCTCGGACGTTGCCCGGCCAGGTGTGGACCAGCGCCTCGGCGGCGGCCGCTTGCGAGACCACGATCTCGCGGCCGAGCTCGGCCGAGGCCAGGTCGATGAAGTGTTCGAGCAGCACCGGGATGTCCGAGCGCCGCCGGCGAAGCGGTGGCAGCTCGATCTGCACGACGCCGAGCCGGTGATACAGATCCTCGCGGAACTCACCGTTGGCGACCATCGCGGGCAGATCACGGTGGGTCGCCGCGATGATGTGACAGTCGATCTCGACCTCGCGCTCGGCACCCACCGGGGTCAGCCGGCGGGTCTCGAGCACGCGCAGCAGCTTGGCCTGCGCGTGGGCGGGGAGCTCGGCGACCTCGTCGAGGAACACCGTGCCAAGCCCGGCCCGGACGAACGCCCCGGCGTGATCACGGTGGGCGCCCGTGAACGCCCCGCGCGTGTGCCCGAACAGCTCCGACTCGAACAGGCCGTCTGGGATCGCGCCACAATTGATCGCGACGAAGGGGGTCTCGGGCAGGGTGCCAAAGTCGTGGAGCGTGCGCGCAGCCAGCTCCTTGCCGGTGCCGGTCTCGCCGCGCAGCAACACGGGCAAGGGCAGCAGCGCGAGCTTCTCCAGCTCGCGGCGCAGGGTCTTCATGGCCCGCGAGCGGCCGATCAACCGGTGCGTGGGCTTGTTCGGGTGGATCGGGACGATCGGCGCGGTGGTCAGCCCGCCGCGGGGGCCGCCCCGCGCCCGGCGAGGGCGGGCCTCGTCGACGGGCTTGTCGATCCGCGTGATCGACATGCGCACGCGCCCAACCTCCACGCTCATGCCTGGCTCGAGGATCGCGCTGGCGACCGGCACGCCGTCGACCAGCGTGCCGTTCGTCGAGCCTAGATCCTCGATCAGGTAGCCCTTCGGGGTGTGGATGATCCGCGCGTGGCGGAAGCTGGCGAAGCGATCACTGATGCGCACCTGGCATTCGTCGGCCGAGCCGATCAGCAGCGGATCGCTGTGGGGCAGCGACCGCGTGCGACCATCATCGAACTCGAGGGCCAGGCGCAGGTGAGGATCGGTCTCGCGGGGCAGGCGGTCAGTCATACAGCGGCTCATGCCTGGGGGATGTCGACCGGCGCGGGGGCTGCTTTGCAGGGTTTTTGACGCCAATTTTTGGGGCGTGGATCCGCCGTGGTGGAGCTCACTGGAACTCGCGCGCCGGCGATTGGTGCTGATCCCGCGTTTTCGCGCCGCAGCGTGAGCCAGCGGGGACTTTTGCTTTCTTGGACCTTCGTTACACTCGCCAGCAATGTCCGCGAAGTTCGACCCCAACATCGAGCTCAACCCCAACCCGATCTTGGCGATGGTGCTGGTGCTCGTCATCGCTGGGTTCGCAATCGTGTACGCGATCGTCTCGACCGGCGACGTGAAGCCCGACGCGGCCGCGCCCGCAGCTGCCCAGTGAGTTGGCCAGTGAGTTGGCCGGCGAGCTGGCTCGCGCTCGCGTTTGGTCTGGTGCTTGGCGTGGCCGGCTGCGAGAAAGATCAGCCGCCGGTCGCCGAGCCAAGCCCCGACGCGGCTGGTTCGGCCCACGCGATCGTCGTTGTCGAGGATCCCGGCGCAAACCCAACTCCTGCGCCGCCGGATCCCGAAGCCAGCCACGAGCCGGCGATCGGGACCACGAAGATCGTCGCTTCCGACGTCGCCTGTCAGAGCGACGCGGACTGCGTGAAGTCGACGTGCTGTCACGCGACGAGCTGTGTCGCGGCCACCGACGCGCCCGACTGCGCGTCCACCATGTGCACGACGGACTGCCGCGGTGGGACCATGGACTGCAACGGCGGGTGCTTGTGCCAAGCGGGCAAGTGCGCCGCGCGGCTGTGGTGGGCGCCCGAGTAGTCGTCACCGCCCGGCGACCTCAGCTACCCTGAGGGATGCTCGGCTCCAAAGCTGCGTTCTCCTCCGCCTTGCTCATTGCTGCAGGGCTCGCATCGACGACCGCCTGCGGGACCAAGCGGCCCGATCGCGTGGTTGTCACGGGTGAGCGCGCCAACCCTCAGACCAAGCCGGCGGCGAAGCCCGAGCGAGCCAAGGTCGCGCTGTCGATCACGCTGACCCGCAAGCCCGGCGATCTAGACGCGCCCTTCGAACTCAGCGCAACGGCGCCGCCGCTTGCCGATCCGCTGAGCGGCCTCGAGAAGAGTTGGAGCTGTCGGTCGACCGAGTCGGTCCCGCCGCCGTGTGGGTGGGCCAAGCTGTGCGGCGAGCTGGGTCGCCGGTGGGCGGACCAATTGCTGGCGACCGATATTGGCAACGAGCTCGCCCGGCACGGGTACCAAGAAGACTGCGGCGACGACGGAGACCTCCCCGAGCAGTCGAGCAGCGGCGACTTCGTCGACCACGCCGCCGTGATCCGCCACCAGACCGACGCGCTCGCCGAGGACGGCGTCGCCGAGCTCGTCGTTCAGACCCAGGCGGGCTGGCAACCGGTCGCGCGGATCCGCGAAGTCGCAGTCGAAGGAATGTCGGTCGCGCGGGTCCACCAGCCGTGGAAGAGCTGGCAGCTCGAGACCGACGGGCATCCTGGCGACGAGCTGGTGCTGCTGGTCACCGGTACGCAGACCGGCGCCGACGACCCCGTGCTGTTTGCTCGCGCCGTCGTCTGTCATGTGTCGCCAAAGCCCGAGTGCCGAAGGATCGAGCTGAGCCGGGCCAAGACGCTCGAGCTGCTGGTCGATGGGACCTTCTCGGTCGATGGCGATGCGCCCGTGGCCTTTGACGCGCTGCAGGGGGCGGATCAGATGCTGATCACCACCCTCCCAGACGGCGGGCACTGATTTCTTTTAAATTAGCTTTGTATTTATTGTTGGAATGGGTAGTATATGGCTTGCGTGCCATGATCGCTCGATCCCCACTGGCTGCCCTCGCTTTCGCTGCGCTGACCACCATCGCGTGTGGTCCACCGGGGTTGGTGGGCGAGTCCGGGGGCTCCGACGAGAGCACGACTGGGACGAGCGAGACGACGACCCACTCGTCGAGCGCCGGGACCAGCACCGAGACCGAGACCGAGACGACCCAAGACCCGACCCAGAACCCGACGACCCTGCTGTTCGTCGATGACGGCTTCGACGAGGGCGAGTGGACCAACCAGTGCGATCCCTTCGCTCAGGATTGTCCCGAGGGCGAGAAGTGCGTGGCCTATGCCAGCACTGGCGACTGGTGGGATGACAACAAGTGCGTGCCCGTGCTCGGCAGCCAAGCAGCCGGCGAGCCCTGTTCGTACGACGGCCCCGTCGACGCGACCGACGACTGCGATCAAGATTCGGCGTGTTGGAACGTGGAGGAGGTCGATGGCGAGTGGACGGGGGTCTGCCACTGGTTTTGCGGTGGTACCCCCGACACGCCGATGTGCCCCGAGGGGACGACGTGTCCAATCACCTCCGACGGGACGTTCGCGCTGTGCGTGTGGACCTGCGATCCGGTGCTGCAAGACTGCGACGACGGCTTGGGCTGCTACTGGGCAAACACCGAGTTCACGTGCGTGCCCACGACCCAGGACATCCCCGCTGGTGAGCCGTGCGGCTTCGTCAACGACTGCGAGCGCGGGTTGCTGTGCGCGCCCGCCGAGGCGCTCCCAGCCTGCGAAGGATCCAGCTGCTGCACGCCCTACTGTGACCTGATGCTTGGCGACGCGCAGTGCGACGCGGTGCCCGGGACCAGCTGCGTGCCGTTCTATGAAGAGGGCAGGGCGCCAGCCAGCTATGCGCACGTTGGTGTTTGCTTGATCCCATAGCGAACGGCAGGGTCTATGTGGGGGTCATGATAAACCGGCCCGTTACGCTATCAGGGTGCTTGGCGATCTGCTCGGGCGGCCCGCTCGCGACCACTCGCCCGCCCTGATCACCGCCCTCCGGCCCCACGTCGATCACCCAATCAGCGCACTTGATCACGTCGAGGTCGTGCTCGATCACGACGACGGTGTTGCCCTCGTCAACGAGCCGCTCGAGCACCTCGAGCAGCTTGCGGACATCATCGAAGTGCAGCCCGGTCGTGGGCTCGTCCAAGATGTACAGCGAATTGGGCGTGGCGCCGCCAGTGTTCCGACCGCTGCGGCGGCGGGCGAGCTCGCGGGCCAGCTTGATGCGCTGGGCCTCGCCGCCCGACAAGGTGGTGGCTGGCTGGCCAAGCGTCATGTACCCAAGCCCGACGTCGCGCAGGACCTCGAGCTTGGTCCGCAGCCCCGCGTGGTTGGCAAAGAACTCTGCAGCCTCGGCGATCGGCATGTCGAGCGCCTCTGCGATGTTCTTGCCGCGATAGGTGATCGACAGGGTCTCGCGTTCATAGCGGCGGCCCTCGCAGACCCGGCAGGTCACCCACACGTCGGCCAAGAAGTGCATCTCGATCCGGCGCAGGCCCTCGCCGTGGCAGTGCTCGCAGCGGCCGCCCTTCACGTTGAACGAGAAGCGCGAGGCCGTGAACCCGCGCATGCGGGCCTCGTTGGTCTGGGCATAGAGGTTGCGCAGCTCCGTGAACACGCCCGTGTAGGTCGCGGGGTTGCTGCGCGGGGATCGGCCGATCGGCGACTGGTCCACGGCCACGACCCGATCGCAGCGCTCGAGGTTGCGGATCGCGTCGTGCTCGAGCCCCCAGCTGTTGGCGCGGTTGAGCCTGCGTTGGGCTTCTGGCAGCAGGGTGTCGACGATCAGGCTGGACTTGCCCGAGCCGCTGACCCCGGTCACGCAGGTCATGTGGCCCAGGGGGATCTTGGCGGTGACGTTGCGCAGGTTGTGGCCGCGGGCGCCGACGATCTCGATCCAGCCATCGGGCGCGCGGCGTGGGGTGGGGCGCTCGATCCGGGCGCGGCCCGACAGATACGCGGCCGTCCGCGAGCGACGATCCTCGAGCAGGGCGGGGACCGTACCCGCGAACACGACCTCCCCGCCAAGCACGCCAGCGCCCGGGCCCATGTCGACCACGTACTCGGCGGCGCGGATCGTGTCGGCGTCGTGCTCGACGACGATCACGGTGTTGCCAAGATCCCGCAGCCGGATCAGCATCGCGATCAGCCGGGCGTTGTCGCGTTGGTGCAGGCCAATGCTGGGCTCGTCGAGCACATAGGTGACGCCCACCAGCGCCGAGCCGATCTGCGTGGCCAGGCGGATCCGCTGGGCCTCGCCGCCCGACAGCGTCATCGTGGCGCGATCGCAGCTCAAGTACGCCAGGCCCAGCTCGATCATCGCCGCGAGCCGGGCCAGCGCCTGGGCCAGGATCGCCGCGGCGATCTCGGCGTGCTCGGCCTGCCTGGCGTCACCTGTCTGACCCACATCCAGATCCACCAGCGCGGTCAGGCAGCGATGCAGCGCGTCGATCGGCATCGTTGCGAGCTCATGAATGTTGCGCCCGCCGATCTTGACGTGGCGCGCCTCGATCCGCAGCCGCTGCCCGTCACAGCCCGAGCACTGAACCTCGCTCATGAACGGCTCGAGCTCGGCGAGGGTCCCGGCTTCGGGATCGGCGTCGGCCCGCGTCTCGGCCTCGCGCAGGCGCTGCTCGAGCAGGGGGATCAACCCGGGAAACGGCTCGCCCCCAGACTGCTTGGTCCGCGGGCGGCCGGACTTCTTGGTGTCGCTGCGCTTGGACGACTTGGACGCGGCCAGCGGCGCGATGACCTGGTCGCCGCTGCCCTGCAGCAGCGTGATCTGGTGAAGCTCGTCGAGCTCGGACCACGGCGCGTAGAGATCAATGTTGTAGTGGGCAGCGACGGCGGCGAGCTGCTTGCCCAGCGCCGCTTGCCCGCGCAGATCCAAGGCGGCGATCGCCCCTTCTTTGATGCTCTTGTGCGGATCCGGGATCAGCCGGCGCGGGTCGAAGATCCGTCGGCGCCCCAGCCCGCCGCAGGTTGGGCACGCGCCGTCGGGGCTGTTGAACGAGAACAGGCCGGGGGTGATCGGCGGGTAGCTCAGGCCATGCTCGAAGTCGGTGAAGTACTCGCAGAACACCAGCGGCTCGCCCTCGACCGGGAGGATCTCCACGCGGCCGTCGGTCAGCCGCAGCGCGACCTCGATCGAGTCCGACAGGCGCGAGCGGATCCCCGGCTTGAGCACCAGGCGATCGACGTAGACGTCGATGTCGTGGCGAACCATGGGATCGAGCTCGATGTCCTCGTCGAGGTCGCGCAGCTGCTCGTCAATTGCCACGCGCACGAAGCCCTGGCGGCGCAGATCCTCGAGCAGCTCGCGGTGATCCCCCGGGGCCCCGCGCGCAACGGGGGCGACCACCGAAAATTTACTGCGCGGCGGCAGGGCCTCGATCGCGTCGATCATTTCTTCGACGCTGTGCCGCCGCATGGGCTCGCCGCTGCGCCAGCTGTAGACCTCGCCGATCCGCGCGAACAACAGGCGCAAGAAGTCGTAGACCTCTGTCGTGGTCCCGACCGTCGAGCGCGGGTTGCGGCCCCGGTTCTCTTGCTGCAGCGCGATCGTGGGGCTCAGGCCCTCGATCAGATCGACGTCGGGCTTGGGCAGCTGGGCCAGGAATTGCCGGGCCGAGGCGCTGAGGCTCTCGACGTAGCGGCGCTGGCCCTCGGCGAAGATCGTGTCGAACGCGAGGCTGCTCTTGCCCGAGCCCGAGGGCCCGGTGATCACGATCAGGGCGTCGCGGGGCAGCTCGACGTCGACGTCGCGCAGGTTGTGGGTCCGGGCGCCGCGAATGCGGATCGATCGCGGCGCGGCGGGCAGGTGATCCCGAACGCTCACGAGCTCGCTCGCGACCCCTGACGTCCGCTGGCCATCGCGCGGGCCAGCTCGATCGCGGCGGCCATGCTGGTGAAGTTGGCGACCCCGCGCCCCGCGATGTCCTTCGCGGTCCCGTGATCCGGTGAGGTCCGCACGAACGGCAGCCCCAGCGTGACGTTGACCCCGTCGTGGAAGTGCGCGAGCTTGAACGGGCCCAGCCCCTGGTCGTGGTACATCGCCACGAGGCCGTCGAGCTGGCCGACTTGGTGCTGGTGAAAGGCGGTGTCGGCCGGCAGCGGACCGACGAAGCTGGCGGGGATCCCATCGGCTTTCGCCCACGCGCGCAGGGCCTGGATCGCGGGCGTGATCACGCGCTGCTCTTCGTCGCCTAGCAGCCCGCGCTCGCCTGCGTGGGGGTTGAGCCCCAGCACGCCCACGCGCGGCGTGGCCACGGCGAAGTCCTGGGTGAGCGCGCGGGCCAACAGCGACGCGGCGCGGATCACCGCGGGCGCGTCGAGCCGGTCGGCAACCTCGCGCAGCGGCAGGTGGATCGTTGCGAGCACGACCTTGATCGAGGATCCCGCCATGAGCATGGCGAACTCGCGGGTCCCAGCGCGCTCGGCTAGGTACTCCGTGTGGCCGGGATGCCGCAGGCCTTCACCGCTGGCGACGGCCTTGTCGATCGGCGCGGTCACCAGCGCGGGCTGTTCGGCGGGGGTGGTGGGGGCGAGTACGAGATCCACCCCCCGCTCGAGCGCCAAGAATTGACCCAGGCGCGCGCCCGCTCGCGCGCCCAGCGGATCCAAGAGCGGCTCGAGCTGGGCCAGCCCCGCCCGCGCCCAGCTGGTTTCCAGCGCGGCCGCGAGCTCGCGCAGCTGCGCGTGACAGGCAACGACCTGGTCGCGTTCGCGCAGCAAGCCTTCGCTGGCCACGCGCAGCAGCAGCTCGGGGCCGATGCCGGCGGGATCCCCTTGGGTGATGACGAGCTGGGTCACAACGCACTGCCCTCGACAGTGCGCCGAGCGGGTGGACATCCTAACATTGCCGGAGATGTTCTCGACGCGCGCGATCACTGCTGCCCTCGCGGTCCTCGTCACGTTCTCGCTGGGCACGCCGGTTTTGGCCGCGCCGGCCAAGCGAGATCAGACCCAGATCGCCCGTCAAGCCCAGGAAGAAGCGCGCGCGCGGGCGGAGCAGCGCGGGTCGATCGACGACAGCCAGCCGCGTCGCTCGACCCGCGGGGACGGGAGCCGGCTCCCGCGCATGCACAGCCCCATGGTCCACGCCAGGCCCAAGCCCAGCCGCGAGCCCGTGATCGGCTGGTCGTCGGCGCTCGGGGAGCCGGAGTTTGATGATCGTCGCCGCCGCCTTCCAGCCGCGCCCGTGCCCAAGGGCTACATCCCCGCGATCCACGTCGGCGAGCGCTTCGTGTTCGACGTGTACTTTGCCGGCAACCCCGCGGGCCTCGCCGAGGCCGGGGTCGTGGAGTACCAGGCGGATCCTCGGGGCGACGCCCCGCAGGGAAGCGGGATGTACCGGCTAGAGGGTCAGGCGGTCACGTCTGGGGTCGTCTCGCTGCTCGCCTCCATGGAAGATCGGATGATCACCTGGATCGACGCCGGGGATGGCGCGGTGATCTCCAGCGTCAACATCCTGGATCGGGCCGGGCTCGGGGTTGGCAAGGGCTACAAGCGCCGCGTCACCGAGATCGAGTACGAGGGGCGGGGCAGCATCCGCATCACCGACGCCAAGGACGAAAAGACCACAAAGATGACGCGGCAGGTCCCGCGCAACACCTTTGACCCGCTCTCGGCGATGGCCTGGGTCCGCTCGCTGGACCTCGCGGAGGGCGAGACGGTCTCGGCTCACGCGATGGACGGCAAGGTCCTGCTCAAGGTCGAGGTCATCGGCCGGGGCAAGGCCAAGCTCGACCCCATGCCCAGCGTCGCGCAGGGGCTCGGGGTCAGCCCCGACGACGTCCACCTGCTCGAGGGCACCTTGTCCTGGGTCGACCGCTACGGGACCGTACGCGAGGATCTACGCAAGTACAGCTTCCGCGCGTATGTCACACATGACGATCGGCGCCTGCTGCTGGCGATCGAGACCGATATGTGGCTCGGGGTGCTGAAGTTGGTGCTCAACCGCTACGATCCGCCCAGCGCCGGGCACGGGGGCGCCGGCCCCAGCCCCCGGCCGGACTGAACCCATGACCGGGATCGTCTAAAAACGCCAACGATTCCGCGTCCGGCCAGCTTCGACGTTACAATCCGCCGGCGACGGCCCCATGGCGCAGAACTACAAACCACTCTACAGGCTCGCGGCCGGCGGCATGGCCGAAGTCTGGGTCGCCCAGTCGGTCTCGGTCGCGGGTTTCAAAAAGAAGGTAGCGATCAAGCGCATCCTTCCGGGGCTGCTCAAGGACGATCGTTTCGTCCGCATGTTCCTGGATGAGGCGCGGCTGAGCCTGCACTTCAACCACGCCAACGTCGTCACCGTCTTCGACCTTGGTAAGTCCGACGAGACCTACTTCATCGTGATGGAGTACGTCGAGGGCACGACCCTCAAGCAGGTGCTCGAGCACTTGCAAGAGCGGGGCAAGAAGGTCCCGCTGCCGCTGGTCATCTGGATCCTCAACGAGACGCTCAAGGGCCTGCAGTACGCCCACGACCTCAACGATCCCGACACCGGCGAGCCGCTGCACGTCGTCCACCGCGACATCTCGCCGCCAAACTTGCTGATCTCGTGGAACGGCGAGGTCAAGCTGACGGACTTTGGTCTGGCCAAGGCGACCTCGCAGCTCGAGTCGACCGACGCGGGCGTGGTCAAGGGCAAGTTCAGCTACCTCTCGCCCGAGGCCGCGCACGGTCAGCCGGTTGACGGGCGCACCGACGTGTTCGCGGTTGGCATCCTCGCCTACGAGATGCTGACCATGCGTCGGCTGTTTCTTGGCGACACCGACTACCAGACCGTCGAGGCGGTCCGGGCCGCAGAGATCCCCAGCATTCGGGCCCAAAACCCCGAGGTCTCGGCCGAGCTCGAGCAGATCATCCTCAAGTCGCTGACCCGCGACGTCAACGATCGCTACCGCAACGCGGCGGACTTCGCCGACGCGCTGCTCGGGTACTTGTTCGAGAACCGGCTCAAGGTCTCGGCCCGGGATCTATCGACCTTGATGGGCGACCTGCGCGAGCGCAAGGAAGCCGAAGACAAGGTCAAGGCCAAGACCGATCTCAACTTGATCGAGCAGCTGATGGCCGAAGAGCTGGCCAACTTCCGCTCGATCGATGAGGACAGCGGCGAGGGCGACACGGGCGAGGCGGCCGGATCGCGGGCGCTGCTCGAGGACGAGTTTGATTCTTCGGCGCCGCTCGTTGATGGCCTCGATGATCTGTTGGGTCCGGCCTCGGATCCGCCGCCGATGTCGTCGAGCCCGGGCTCGTCTTCAACCTCGGGCGTGGGGACGATGTTGGGCACGGGCGTGGGTCGGTCGCCGCTGCCGATCAAGACCGCGGCCCCGACCAAGCCTCAACCCAGGCCCGAGCCAGAGGACCCGCCCGAGATCGAGGAGCCCCAGGTCGCCGCGACGCGGCTGCCAAGCCCAGCCCCGCGCGAGACCTCGAGCAACGCGGGGATCTGGGTAATGATCGCGCTGCTGTTGGTTGGCGGCGGCGCGGCGGCGGCGTGGTATCTGCAGCTGATCCCGGGGTTGTGAGCGGCGCATGATCGAGCCCTTCGCTGGCAAGCTTCCCCGGATCCACCCGAGCGCGTTCGTGCACGCGGCCGCCGTGTTGATCGGCGACATCGAGATCGGCGCCGAGTCGAGCATCTGGCCCAACGTCACCCTGCGGGGGGACGACGGGCCGATCTTGATCGGCAGCCAGACATCGATCCAGGACAACTCCTCGATCCACTGCACCGAGGGCTTGTCGTACACGCGCGTGGGTGATCGCGTGACCGTGGGTCACATGGTGGTCCTGCATGGCTGCACGATCCAAGACGACGCGCTGATCGGCATGGGCTCGGTGGTGCTCGACAACGCCGTGGTCGAGTCGGGGGCGCTGGTCGCCGCCGGGACCTTGGTGCCGCCGCGGAAGGTCGTGAAGGCTGGGACGGTGGTCGCGGGCAACCCAATGCGGGTGCTGCGAGAGTGCACCGAGAAGGACCGCGAGATGATCGCGTTCTCTTGGCGCGCGTATGTGAAGCGGGCGGGCGAGTATCGCTAGGCGGGAGTCTTGCCGTCGTCCTGGGCGTCCTCTTGAAGGAGCGCGCGCAGGTCAGGCGGGATCTCCATTGGTTGAAACGCGCTGACGTTCGCGCCGCCCGAGTTGCCAACGGGGATCCGCCCGATCGCCGAGCCGACTACGCCGCCCGGGATGCGCAGCAGTTGACCGATGATCTCTCGGAGGTCGCGGCGCCGCCAGCCCACGCGCAGCATCCCGACATGACTGCGCAGGTGCGGGACCACGTAGCGCTGGCCAAGCACGTGGGCGCGCTCGTAGCAACGAAACGCGGCCGCGTCGTCGCCTGTGCGCAGGTGCTCGTCTGCGCGCTGCATCTCCAGTTCAAAACCGCCGCGCAGAGCTGCTCGCACACCCACAAGCTACCCGATGTCCGAGCGGAGTGACGGGGCGACGAGGTTTTTCGGGCCGGACGCTGATACGATGTCCCATGCTTCCCTGCCCTGGTTGTCAGCGACACATCCGCCCCGATCATTCCGCTTGTCCGTTCTGCGCGCGGCCGACCGCGTCCGCGGCCACGCTGCCAACCGCCGGCTTGAGCTTGGCGTTCACGGCCGGCTTGAGCTTGTTCGCGTGCACGACCGGCGACGACAGCTCGGACACGCAACAGGAACAAGAACTCGACGAGCAAGAATTCGGCGGGGCGGACTACGGCGGGGCGCCACCTCCGTGTGACGACACCGACGACGCGCAGCTCTTGGTCGTGGGAAGCAACGCCGTCGACACCACGGACGCGGTCAACGTGTTCGAGTCCAGCTGCGATCAGCTGTCGGGCACGGGCGCCGATGTAATCTACAAGTTCATCCCGGAGTCATCGGGGATCTACAACGTCACGCTCGTCAACCCCGACTTCGAGGGGTGGCTGCTGCCGTTCGGCGACTATCTGTGTGAGCCGTATTCCCCTGGGGAGTGCGTGCCCGCGCAGGCCTTGGAGATCCAAGCCTACGTGGGAACGTCCGCCTACATCATCCTCGACGGCACAGCTGGCGGGACCGCGACGATCGACATCAGCGCGAAGTGAGCGGCTCCGAATTATGGTCACGCGCTACGTGACAATCTCGAACTGCGCCTCGGTCTGGGCCTTGGTCGCGCGCTGCTGCCAAGCGTCGTCAAACCGTCGGCGCAGCGCCGGACTCGAGGGCAAGATCAGCGGCGCCGGCTCGTAGCTGCGCCGCTCCTTGTCGCTTGGGTCGCGCACGCGTCCGTGCTCGACGGCGTTGCTGGCCTCGGCGAGCGGCAACCCACCCAGCAGCCGCTGCAGCGCGAGAAACCGACCCTCGGCGACGGGATCCAGAAATTTCATGCGCCCGTGATAGTGCGCGGCCACGTGATAGTGCGAGGGCACGACCACGATCCCGTCGAGCTTCAGCCGCTCACACACGACCAGCATCAACATAGCGACGTCATCGAACATCCGCAGCCCCGGGTGCCGCTGACCCGGCAAGGGGACACGCCCGGCCGACCAGCTCACGCGAGGGTTTTGCAGCAGCATCCACTCGATGCGCAGCAGCTCCATGCTGGGGATCGTCAGGCGATCACGGGACACGCGGACCTCGATCAGCAGCAGCTCGTCGCTGGCGTCGCCAAACACCCGCACGGTGTCGCCGGTCTCGGGATCACGCGCGATCTCGATGCGGGGCTCGAAGTCCAGCCTGCGCAGGCGCGGCAGCACGCCATAGCGCTCGAGCGCGAGCTCGATCCCGGCCGGCGTGTAGTAGCCCAACACCTTGCCGGGACCTCCAAGCCCGCCATCGGGCGCGGCGCCAAGTAGATCCGACTCGTCGAAGTGGAGCTCACCCGGCGCGGTGCCCGAGAGCTCGCGTGGATCGATGACCTGGGCCAGATGCCGATAGCGCTCGAGGGTGATCGTTGCTGTAGAGGGCAGGCGCGGTTGGCTAGGGCCCCCGAGCGCTGCGATCAGTCCGCCCGCGCTGTGCCGCCACGCGTCGCTGCCGTAGCCGCCCGCCAGCAGCCACACGATTGACTGAATGCCGCGCCGACGCAGCTGCGTGATCACATGGTGATCCCGCGCGAGCATCCCGGCGTCGCTGATGTTCCAGTTGCCAAGTCCGTCGTCGTGGGCGGGATCGCAGCCGGCCAGGTAAAACACCAAGTGCGGGCGGTGGCGGTCCAACATGGGGCCCAGCTCTGCGCGCAGGGTTGCGAGGTAGCCGGCATCTTCCACGCCGTCACCCAGGGCGATCGCCGTCGAGGCCACTGCATCGGTTGGCCCCCAGTGGGAATTGTGGATCGAGAAGGTCCACACCGAAGGGTCATCGGCGAACAGCGCCCGGGTGCCGTCGCCGTCGTGGATGTCTAGATCGATCACCGCGATCGGCTCGGTCATCCCGCGGCTGCGCAGCTCGGCAACCGCGACCGCGACATCGTTGATCAGGCAAAACCCCCGGCCCCGATCGCGGTGGGCGTGGTGGAAGCCGCCGCCAAGGTTCACGGCCAGCTTGTGCTGGCGACGGGCCGACCACGCGGCGAGCAAGGTGCCGCCGGTCATGCGGCGCTGCAGCTCCAGGATTCGCCCCGCGACCGCGGGCGGCAGCGACATGCCAAAGGTCGCTTCGATCACCGCGGGGGTGGTGAGGCTGGCGACGTAGTCCAAGTCGTGCACCCGCTCGAGCTTGGTCAGCGGCGCGAGGTCGGGGATCACGACGGCGTCGCGGCCGACCACGCCCTCGCGGACCAACGCCGCCAAGATCCGCTCGCCGCGGAGCCCGTCGATCGGCAAGCCGGGGAGCTCGTGCCCGTACCCCTGCGTGTAGACCAGCACCGCCGGCTCGCCGCGGAGCGTGGCCTCGAACCGGCGGAGTCGATGGCGCAGCGAAAGGGGCAGCCAGTTCTTTGGCTGCAGCTGCCTCGCCTCCACCATGCCCACGAACTGTAGCCATGGTTCTGGGTGATGCGACATCGATGGAGAGCCGTAAGTGGTCAGACCAGTTGATCACCGTTCCATCTGGTGATATCGATCGGCCATGACCCTCGGGCTGGAACCGGTGGCGCGCAGCTCGCTGAGCGACGCTGTGTTCGACCAGATCGCCGCACAGATCCTCACCAGCCGGATCGAGCCTGGCCAACCGCTGCCGTCAGAGCGGGATCTGTGCAAGGCGCTAGGGGTCAACCGAGGGGCGCTCCGCGAGGCGCTCAAGCGCTTGGTCCAAGCCGGGCTGATCGAGCAGCGCCACGGCGGCGGCACCACGGTGCTCGACTATCGGCGCAGCGGCGGCCTGGATCTGCTCACCCGGCTGCTGCTCGCGCCCGATGGCCAGCCGGATCTGAAGGTCGCGCGCGCGATCATGGAGATGCGCGCCGCGCTCGCCCCGGACATCGCCAAGCTGTGCGCGCAACGGGCCACGCCGCAGCTGATCCCGCAGCTGCGCGCGGTCATCCGCAACATGCAAGCGGCCGCAGCGCCCGAGGATCTCGAGCGGCTGCAGGTGTTGTCGCTCGAGCTGTGGGAGCTGCTGGTCACCGGCGCCGACAACATCGCGTACCGCTTGGCCTTCAACACGCTGCGGCACACCTATGAGCAGATCCGCGAGGCCTTGGTGATCGCGCTGGCCAACGAGCTGCGCCAGGTCAACGCCTGCCATGCCCTCGTCGAAGCGGTCGCGGTGGGTGATGCCGCGCGCGCCCACGCTCGCGCCACCAAGATCGTCGAGCGCGGCAGCGAAGGGGTCTTGGCCGCGCTCGAGTTGTTTGACCAGCTGCAGTCTGGAGCACCCCGAGCATGATCGACTCCAAGCCCAAATATGCGCGCGCGCGCGATCTAACCCTCGGGCAGGCCGGCGCGATCTGGCTGCGCGAGCTCCAGCCAAAGTTCTTGCTGCTGCACCTGTTTGGGTGGGTTGGCTATCGCGTGTATCTGCTCGGCCAGGGCGACTGGGGCTGGCTCGATCTGGTTCCGGTCGCGTTGCTGCTGGCGCTGCACCCGTTCGCAGAGTGGATCATCCACGTGTTCATCCTGCACCACCGGCCCCGGCAGGTGCTGGGTCTACGCTGGGACTACCACGCGGCCCGCATGCATCGGCTGCACCACCGCGATCCTTGGGACCTGCGCTTCGTGCTGATGCCGCTGCCGATCATGGTGCTTGGCCTGGCGTTGGGGGCCGTCGTGTTCTGGCTGCTCGCGCCCACCGCTGGGGTGTGGGCGACGACCATGATCGCAACCGCTGGGATCGCGGCCTACTACGAGTGGATCCACTTCCTGACCCACACCAGCTACCGCCCCAAGGGTCGCATCTACGAGCGGCAGTGGCGGCTGCACCGGCTCCACCACTTCAAGAACGAGCGCTACTGGATGGGGGTCACCCGGCACCTTGGCGACCTGGTGCTCGGGACCTTCCCAGATCGCGCCAACGTGAAGACCTCGAAGACCGCGCGAACCCTGGGCTTGCTCGATCCGCCGGCCGGCGAAGATGCTTGAGCCCGCGGGCTCAGGTGCTGCAGTTGCAGGTGTATGAGCTCGCGTCCGAGGGCCGATCCGCGTGGTCCATCTCATCTTCTTTGCACATCTCGAGCCCCGCATCGACGTCGTCGAGGGCCTCGTACACGATGTCGCCGCGGCCGACCTCGCTGTCGTCTTGGGCCTTCCACACGACCTCGCACGAGACGTCTTTCTCGGACGAGCAGGCGCCGAGCAGGCACGCGAACAGGAAGGTTGATGTCCAGATGATGTGCTTCATGGCGACGGCTCCACGGGAAATCTATCAGGTATCGGGGGGTGTTGGGTCGGTTGGTGATCGCTCGGTTGGCGGGTGAGTGGGGGATCAACCGACATGAGGGTTCGCTGAGATCGTCGATTGGCGGGTGGGGCAGGGGGCCACAGTCCCCTGTTTACGTCGTTAAAGTGACTCGATGAAGGGGGCGCGTGCGGTGGACATGCTATGTTGGGCCGTCGTGGCCGGTCTGCCGACCTCCCGGCACCTGCGGACCTCGTTGATCGGAACGCTCGTGCTCTTGTTCGCTAGCTGCGAGGGCCGAACATTGCCGCCGCAGGACGACGGGATCGGCTTCGGCGAAGACGGCGACGGCGACGGCGATCCCAACACGGGCGACGGCGACGGCGACGGCGACGGTGATGACGACGGCGATGACGACGGGGTCGACACCGGAACTGCCCCCTGCCTCGCGGTCGTCAACGACCTGGTGATCACCGACGACACCGCCGCGCAGTCAGTCGACTGCGTAGAGGAGGTGCTTGGGGATCTGACGATCGGCCCAACCACGCAGCTGGTCAACCTAGACATGCTCGCCAACCTGCGAGCGGTCGGTGGCACGATCGACGTGTTTGGCAACCTCTCGCTGACCAGCCTCGAGGGGCTCGAGCAGCTCGAGCAGGTCGGCTGGCTGCACGTGCGTCGCAATCACAACCTTGGCGATCTGCACGGTCTGGACGGGCTCGGCTCGGTCGATCACATCACGATCAGCAAGAACGCTGGGATGACCAGCCTCGCCGGGTTGCCGGATCATATCGCCCCCAGCGCGCTCGAGGTCGCCGACAATGACCTGCTGCCAAGCCTCGACGGCCTGCCCTTGTTTAAGCTGGTGAGCGGCGGCAAGCAGATCGCAATCGAGATCGAGGGCAACCCTTCGCTCGTGGATCTGAGCGGGCTCTCGGACTGCTGCGCGTCGCAGCAAGCTTCGCTGGTCATCGACAGGAATCACGCGCTCACGGACCTCGACGGGCTCGAGGGCTTCCTGCGGCTCGAGAGCCTGCGTCTGTACGACAACTACGCCCTCGCTGATCTAGACGGGCTCGAGAACTTGATCGAGGTCCAGACCCTCGAGGTGAAGTACGACCATTGCCAGCCAGACATGCAGGCGAGCTTGATCGACTTTGGCCAAGCTACGAGCTTGGCCAGCGTCAACGTGCTGGAGATCGAGTGGGTCCCGAGCATGACCAGCCTCGACGGGCTCGAGGCGCTGACCGAGCTGTCCAAGCTGGTGGTTCGCAACAATGCTTCGCTGCCGTATGCGGACGTGCTCGCGCTGCAGGGCGCGACCAAGCCGGGGATGGTGCTGGTGTGTGGCGGCGTCGACGGACCGGAGTGCTCGAACACTCCCTGCCCGATGTTTTAGACCCCCACAGCCGCCTTCGCACTTCAGGTCACTCGCTTCGCTCGCTCCCGACGGGTAGGCTGTTCGCGGGGGTATGTGTGGCCCCCTCGAAGGCCTCGAAGGGGGCTCTCGTCTGGGCACCAACGGCTGGGCGGGTACCTCGCCATTACGTGGGAGCTGGCTTTAGGCCCCCACAGTCGCCTTCGCAATCGCTCAGTTGGTCGTTTCCACGCGTGCAGCCGCCGCCCGGCTCCTGTCGGCGATGAACATCCAGTCCAACGCGTCCGAGAGGTTCATTGGGCGACCATCCCACTTGGGCGTTGTCGTGCTGGCGTCGATGTGTACGTCCGCCTCACGCAAGAACCGCTCGAGAGCCTCTAAATCTTGGCCGCTCCCTACGCGCGGGGGCGCGGCCAGTATCGTGTGACCGCGCTGATCGATGAACATGATCTTGTCAGCTCGAACCTCCACGGACAGCCCGCCCTCGTGAATCATGCGATGGTGACCGGGGCAGACGAGTACTAGATTCGCCAAGCGGGTTGGGCCACCTTCAGCCCACGCCTGAATGTGGTGACCATGAAGGTGTCGCTTTCGCCCGCAGCCCGGCACCCGGCACCCGCCGTCACGCAGCCACAGCGCGCGCGTGATCGCGGAGGGGATCGAACGCGTGCTGCGACCGACGTCGAGCAGCTCCCCCTCGGCGCCGGTCACGACGTCGACCCGGGCGCTGTCGCACGCCAGCATGCGCGCCACGTGAAGCGGCACTGGCGTGCCATCACGCAAGAACCCACCGACCCCACCGGGGCCGTGCTCGAGTTGGTCCCTCGAGGTGATGACGACAAGCTCGTAGCCGGAGCTGAGCGTGCGGGGGCTGTGCTGTAGATAGGCCCGCGCGACATTGACGATCGCGTCGGCTTGCTGTTGCTGGAGCTGCTCGCCGTAGGTGGCCGACAGTGGGTCTGCAGGCATGCCCGCGGAGGCTTCCGCGGAAGCCTGTGGCTGGGTCGGATCAGTGGAGGCTTCCGCGGAAGCCTGTGCGTTGGGCGCCTGATCGGTTGGCGCCGCCGCGGAGGCTTCCGCGGAAGCCTCGGCCTCGCCGGTCGACATGGCAGATTGCATGGCTTCCCAGACCACAGCAGCCTCCTCTGGAGTCAACTGCATCTCGATGCGAACCATGCCCCCAAGGGTCTCGGCTCGCCGGACGAAGCGGCGCTGGTCTCGCGGCAGCTCGCCAGGGATCTCTGCATCGACGCGGCAACGCTTGTAGGCCCGGGTTAGAAGTTCGATCTGCGACGCGGTCGCGTGGACCGCAGCGTCGATGAACTCTTGCTCGTTCTCGGGCGTGGCGACACGCGTGATCGCCCGGACCTTTGAATAGCTGAGCTCACCCCGGCTAAACAACGCATCAACCGCTGTCAATGTGCCGAGCGCCCGCGCAACCCGGACCTTTTCGCGTGCCGCCTTGAGCCCAATGCTGATCCGCCAGCTGAGCCAGTGCGCACATGAGAGAAACCCCGTGCCGCCCCAGGCTTCGTGGGCATCGAAGACCCGAAGCCGCGTGATGAGGGCATGCTCGGCGACGTCGATTCGTGCGGCAAATGTAGCGATCTCATCGCCGATTGCCTGAAGCTGCTCTTGGTTCAACGAATCATGCAATGTCGCGGCATCGGACATCTATACATTGTACATATCCCAATGTTCAGGTCAAGCGCCAAAGAGTGAACACGAGGCTCGCAGAGAGTTCCCGGGCGGGCCGCGGGTCCGCGGGTTAGCGATGAAGGGCTGGCCGTCGGCGTTGCGTCCGGGCGATCTCGTAGGCTCGCGGACCGACGATTTCCGCCCGTCCCTCCTCGATTCGACCACTGATGTAGATGCCGAACGGCCCGACCATTGTCATCATCAAGAACGAGAGCGCCAGGCCCTCGAGGTGGTACCTTGCCGCCCAGACGCCGAGCGGCAGGCCCAGGACGGTAGCGAGGATCGACAAGCGCCGAAATTTCCGAGGCTCCTTCCTTCGGCGCCGGTGGAGCGCACCTGCCCTGAACGGGACCAAGTTGGTCGTGAGCACGCGCCCGATCAGCTCGTTGAAGGCGGGACCACGGATGAACTGGGCGAAGCTCGCGTCGCGCGCTGCTCGAGGCGGCCCTCGGTCTCGAACAAGACCATCAGCAGACCCTCGAGGGTCGAGGCCGCCACACTCACGGGCTCTGGGGTCCGAACGAAGTGGGCGACCAGGGAGCGCGGCGTGGTCCAAAACCACAGCTCGGTGGCGCCAAAGCGGACGCCAGCCTCGTCGAGGCGCAGGACGTAATGATGAGGGTCCGCGAGCTGGTGCCGAGCGAGCTTGGCGAGCCCCGCCTGAGCGTCGATCTCGAGCGCGCCGTGATCGACAAATTTCGCCTCGCGCTCGAGCGCTCTGACCAATTCATTGGCGACGGAGTCAGGGGGATCGACGCTCACGAGAGCGGACCGTAGCACCTGGCCCGCGAGTTTCGTCGTTTATCCTTGCGCGTCGTGAGCGAGCCAGGGCTTGGCACCTAACCGCTCAGGGCCACACCGGCCACTCCGTATGCAGCGGCGAGGTCGCTGAGCGCGGACCAGCTGGCGAAGTCGTCGAGCTGCCAGTCGCCTCCCCGCAGCTCGAGCCGACCGTAGGCTTGATAATAGTCGCGATGCCAAGCACCAACAGACGGCAGCGACGCGTCCACGCGCACGACTCCAACCAAGATCACGTCGGTCACACCGGCGTCGTGGAGCAGCTCGAGTACCTGGGTCATGCGGGCTAGAGAGACCCGCTCATCAACGTAGAGATGCAGCGGCCGCACGATGGGGGGCGGGGGCTCGTCGTCGTTCCAGGTTCCTCGCGTGTCGTCGTCGAAGGTCTCAACAGCTTCTCGCAGGGCGGCCGCGAGCGCGGCGTCACTCATGCCGACCTTGCCGGTCGGGTCTGCCTCATGGGCGCTCCACCACGGCGACAAGAACGCGCGTACCTCACCGCTGGCGAAGACCTCGGCGAGTCCGAGTTCATCGCCATGCGTGGTTCCGGTTGCATCGAGGTAGCGCCAGATGTAGCGATCATCGAGCTCCTCGATGCTGCGGGCGTGCAACTCGAGCGGACTCGTGTGGACCGTGAATTGGTTGGTCGCTTGAATGGCCGACGCGTACAGGTCGGCGCTGTGTTGGCACCGAACGATGGACTCCCGCAGGTCCTCGCGAGGGAGGCGCGTTGTGACGAACACGAGCGACCCGAGCACGAAGCAGACGATCGCGGCCGCGCTGACTCCCCGCGGCGCTCGCCAACCCCGAAGCCCTGCGCGCCAGGCTGCGTGGCCGGCGGGGAGCAACAGGCCCGCCGCGAGCGCACACGCGGCCAGGGCTGCCCCACGCACGAGCTCGAAGCCGCGCATGTGCGAGCAGCCAGAGAGGTACTTCATGCATTCGCCGAAGAAGCGCGGGGGCTGATCAGTGAACCACTCGAGCAGCGGGGCGAGGAAGTTCTCGAAGCGAGAGTCAACGACCGTGGCGGCGGCGAGCAGCGCGACCACCGGAACCAGCAGCGGCGCGGCGACGCGACGCAGCTGCGAGCCCGTCACTCGATCGTGTTGACGCAGTCCAACCCAAACCGTGATCGCGCAGCCCCAGCCCAAAGCGACCACGGCGAAGATGCCGTCGCGGAATTCCGCGTAGGCCCACGCGCTCGCGGAGGCCAACTGATCCCGCGGTATGCGGTCGAGGATCTCGCCGGTCTCGGGCGAGATGGCGGGGTACAGCTCGAGGACAGAGGCTCGCGCCGAGGCGATCACGAGCCCCATGCCGACGATCGTGAACACCAAGCCCATGATCCCGACGCAGACTGCCCACCGCCCATTTCGGACGCGGGCCGGTGGTTCCCGTGCCTCACTCACGGCAGGTTCATCCACAGCGTGAGGGGATGCTCCAACCAGTCGAGCAGGCCAATCGTCAAGAGCACGATGCCGGCGGTGGCGAGGGCGAGGGCGACGACATTGTGGAGCGCGTGGCGAGTCATGACCCCCACATGGACCTGAGACTTCGCCGACTGCAGCCGCTGGCGCGTCTGGTTGCTGCGCTGCTCGGGGCTGTTTGTTCGCATCCGCATGTGTGGCCGCCTAGAAGCTCTAGCTCTAGCAGCAGGATCCCGCGCGGGCACGTCGTGATCTCGGAATTATCAAGACGGATCTCATCCGGCGGGCAGGCGTTCCCAGTCGATGCTGAGCGCGTCGAACATCCCGGACGCGAGCTGGCCCTTGGTCTCGCTGATCTGCGGCCGCCCAAAGCGCACGTTTGGATCACTGCGCGAGTACACCGTGACCACGCGCTCGATTGGGTGCACGAGCCAGTAGTGCTTGACGGCGTGGGCCTCGTAAAAGCGCAGCTTCGTGATCTGATCGCGGGCCGCCGTTGAGGGAGACAGCACCTCGATCACCCAGTCGGGGCCGCCCTGAAACCCGCGCTCGTCGAGGCCCGTGTGATCGCAGATCACCGCGAGATCGGGCTGAACCACCGTGTTGATCTGATCCGGCTGGCTGTCGATCGGGCCAAGGCGGACGTCGAAGGGGGCGACGAACACCTCGCAGGGCCGATCGATCAAGAAGTTGGCGATCTGCCGGTAGAGCTCGCCAACGACCCGCTGGTGGATCGTGCTAGGCGCCGGGCTCATCGCCACCGCGACGCCCTCGTGCAGCTCCCAGCGCTCGTCCTCGGGCCAGCGCAGGACGTCGGCGTAGGAGAAGCGCGAGGACTGTTCGGCGGGCTTTGGCACGACGCCCCGAGTATAGTGCGTTTTCAGCTCGGGCGAGGGCTTCTCCCCCGCGGGAACCTGGCCCACGCCTCGACATGCTACGCATCAAAACCACCGCCCTGGTCGTGCTTGCGATGTGCGGATGTCAGCGCGAGGCCAGCGAGCCGCGCGCCGACGCTGCGCCGGTGCCAACGAGCAAGAGCGCGTCCACGCAACCGGCGGCGGACCAGCCGAACCCACCCACCCCCAATCCAGCGCGCGGGATCGCCAACATGGATCTGCAGGTCGACGTTGGCGGGCGTCGAGCGATCGCCGAGCTGAGCTTCGAACCGGGCGCCGCCGGGGCCAGCTGTGGTTTCGTCGCGGATCTCGAGCTCGCGCGGGTCGACCACGCCGGGGCCAAGCTGCCGTTTCGGCGCGACGGCGACACCCTGCACCTGGCGCTTCCGGCTTCGTCCACGCTCGAGCAGGTCCGCGTCGAGTATGTGATCCCCGACGTCGATCTGCGCCTGGGCTGGCTGGCGAACGGCTCGACCTTGGTGTGGCCTGACGGCTGCGGCCGGGTGTTTCCGTGTCACCCGCAGCCGGCGGACGGGCTGACCTTCCAGCTCGAGCTGACAGGCGTGCCCGAGGGGCTGACGGCCGTGTACCCGCGCCAGGTTCAGACCCAGACGCCGGCCTACGTGGTCGCCTGGGCCGTCGACGAGTTCACGCGCATCGATCTTGGCGCGACCGAAGCCGGCACGCAGATCGCCGCGTGGGTCCGCCCCGGCGAGGAGGCGGCGGCGCGCGAGGGCACCGCCACGCTGCGGGCTGGCTTCGAGTTCTTCGAGCAGACCTATGGCGCGTACGCGTTTGGGCCCGAGGCTGGCAGCGTCATCGTGGACTGGCGCGGGCAGGCCTACGGCGGCATGGAGCACCACCCCTACTGGCACGTAGACGTGACCGAGCTCGCCGATCAAGAAGTTCACCTGCATGAAGCCGCGCACGGCTGGTTTGGCGACGGCGTGCGGATCCGGTGTTGGGAGGACTTCATTTTGTCGGAAGGCACGACGAGCTACCTGAGCGCGCGCGCGGTCGAGGCCACGTCTGGGCCCGAGGCGGCGAGCCGGACATGGGCCGACTTTCGTGATCGCCTCGATCGGCTACAGAGCGGGCCACACAGCAAGCTCGCGTGGTTCGATGGCTGCAACGAACACGACGTGATCGCCGACGGCCTGTTCCGCAACGCGTACATGCGCGGCGCGTTCTTTCTGCGCGCGGTCGAGGCTCGGGTTGGACGCGAGTCGCTCGACGCGGCGCTGCGGGCTGTGTATCAGCGTCACGTCGGCGCGGCGCCGGCCGGGGTTGCGGATCTGCTGACAGAGATCCACACGCAGTCTGGCTATGACCCCCGACCTTGCGCCAACGCCTGGCTGCGCAGCGAGACGCTGCCGCTCAGCCTGGACAGCTGTTGACCCCTTCGCCCGTCTACAGCCCCTGAATGCGGGACGCGCTGAGCTCGATGTCGGCCTGCGACCACACGTGCTCGAACTTCTTTCGCACCGCGCTGGCTTCCTTGTCACGGTGCTGGGCGACCAGGCTCTGCAGCAGCCCCAGCATGGACCAACCGTTGTGCGGATACTGCTCGAGGTCACGCCGATACACGGCCTCGGCCTTGGCAGGCTTGCCCGCTCGCAGCAGCGCCAGGCCAAGCGACTGCCGGGTGGGGTAGTACCAAAACGGCGGCTCCATGTAGGGGAGCTTGTCCTGGGTCTCTACGGCCAGCGTGAAGTGTTCGATCGCGGCCTTGTCTTCGCCCTTTGCCATTGAGATCTCACCAAGCAAGAGCTCGTCGGCGATCGCGAGCAGCACGGTCGCCGGGTAGTCCACGCTGTCGAGAAACCGGACTTTGACCGAGTCACGCAATGGCACCAGCGCCTCGCGCTCGGTCCGTGCTGCGTCGAGATCTCCCACGTTTGCGTAGGCGACGCCGCGGGCGTAGTGCCAGATCGCGTTGGAGTACGCCAGCTCGGAGGGTGGCGCTGGCTCGGCCAAGACCTCGTCCCAGCGGCCAAACTGTACGAGCGCCAGCAACGGAATGGTCTTGAAGAATTCGACCGAGGGGTACTCTTCGATCTGCTCCATGTGGACGTTTGCGGCGACCTTGCGGGCGGCCTCTATCGCGACGGCGCTGCGGCCCTCCATGGACGCTGCGGCCCACAAGAAGTGAATGTTGTGCGGGTAGTAGAGCGCCGGATAGAACCCCTGTGCGTTCGATTGAGCGATGTACGCCTCGTCGACCGCAGCGGCCTTCACGTTGGCGTTGGACGCGTCATGATAGCGACCCACCCGCCAATAGATGTGCGCGGGCATGTGGACTAGGTGGCCCGAGCCGGGGATCAAATTCGCCAAGGTGTCGGCGGCCTGCTCGGCCCGCTCGGGCTGCGATGACGCCTCGACCGCGTGAATGTACAGATGCAAGGCCAGCGGGTGCACGGGGTTGCGTGCCATCACGGCCTCGAGCGTGTCAATGACCTCCACGGTGCCGGGCTTGGGGTTGGTTGGATCGAGCCAGTAATCCCACGGCATCGTGACCATCATCGCTTCGGCGAACATGGCCTGGACATCGTCGTTGAGCGGATACTTGCGGGCCAGCTCGCGCATGGCGGCCGCGTAGGCGGCGTCGAGCGGCTCACGGTCCGCTTCGGGGTCAACGCTGTAGCGGGCCGTGAGCGCGTGAATGTAGTCTCGCTCCAAGTCCGACGCGTAGGCCATGCGTTCGCTCGCCTTGGTCAGCGCAGCCCATGCCGCCACCCGCTGCTCACGCGACATCACGGCCTTGCCGTTGCTGGTCACATTGATGTTGGGGCCGGTGGCGAGGGCCTCGCCCCAATAGCAGACCGCGCAGTTGGGATCGAGGCGCTGCGCCGCTCTGAAGCTGCGGATTGCCTCGGCGTGATTGAAGCCAAACGCCAGCACCATGCCCTGATCGAAGTATCGCTGCGCTTCCGGGCTCTTGCTGCTGATCGGATGGTGGTAGTCTCCCATCCCCTCGAGCAACGGCGCGCCGGCCCGGGTCGCTAGGTCGTCACCGGAGTCGGCGACCGGATCCGAGGTCGCTTTGTTCGGCTCGGCGCTCGAACAGGCACCGAGGGCCAGTAAAGTCAACAATGGGACAGTCGTGCGGGTCTTCATCGTCCGCGTAACTATAGTCAGCCTCGCGGTGCCGGCACCGCGGGCGTGGCCGCAAATATGGTGCTTGCGAGCGCCTGCTACCAGGCGCTGACGCCGGTCATCATTGAATCGGGCGACCCGCCACCACAACACCCCGCCGTGTTGTCTCTACGCTCGCGGGCTATCACGGGACCCAGGCAACCCCGGAATAGCGGCCCCGCTTCGTCCGTCGAGGACCCGTGACGCGCCCAGCCTTCGACCCCGAGCGACCGATCGACCGGCCCGTGCGGCGGCTGGTCTCGATCATGGGCAACGGCGGCGGGGCGAGCCAAGCACAGGTATGGGGGCTCGCGCAGCTGCGGCGCTTCGAGCTGGCGACCGCCGAGGGCATGCGTCCACCCACGCCCTTCGCAGCCGTAGTCTCGGCCGAAGCGCTGCTGTCTGCGAGGCCGGCGATCGCCGCGCTGCGGGCCTCTGGATGCGACGAGATCCACGTGCAGTTCGACACCCTTGGCGGCGCCAACGAGCCGCGCGCCCAGCAGCTTGGCCAGCTCGTGACCACGCTGCAGCGCCACGGCATGCGCGTGCATGGGATCTTCACCCTCGGCCAAGATCACGACGACCCGACCTGCTTCGAGCGGCTGGTCGCGTGGGTCGAGGACCAGCGGCTCGCGGAGGTGGAGCTGCGTCTGTGGACCCCCGATCCCGGCGGCGAGCTGATCCGCGAATTGGCCCGGGAGGATCGGGTCCGCCATCGGGATCTGCAGCGATGGGACGGCGCGCACGTGGTGGTGACGCCAGCCCAGATGAGCGCGGAGACCTTGTACCGAGGGTGGGTCTGGGCGCGGCGCCAGCTGGGCTCGCTGGGCTCGCGCTGGCGTCGAAGGCCCGCGCGGCTGACGGCGCTGCCTGGCTATCTGCTCGAGGTTGGCTGGGCGGCGCTCGCACCTTTGCGGGCCCGCGCCCGGGCCCGCGAGCGGCTGTTGCCCGCGCTCGGAGTTGGCCTGGTGATGCAGGCGCGGCTGTGAGCGGTATAAACCCTGGCGTGAGTGAGCAAGACCGCGAGGGCGAGGTCGTATCGTTGGCAGATGGGCGCGCGCGGGCCGAGGCCCGCGAGGCCGAGGTCCGCCGTCAGCAGGCCCGCGAGCAAGCCAAGGTCGAAGCGGGTCAGCCGCGACCCGCCCCGTGGCTGACCTACGTGTTGATCGGCCTCAACGCGCTGGTGTGGGTCGTGATGGTCTCGCTTGGCGTCGATCCCTACGAGCCAAGCACCGACGCGCTGATCGAGTTTGGCGGCAACTTTGGGATCCGCACCAGCAACGGCCAGTGGTGGCGGCTGCTGACCTCGATGTTCCTCCACGGCGGCATCTATCACATCGGCTTCAACCTCTACTTCATGTGGGTGATCGGGCGGCTCAGCGAGCAGATCTACGGGCCCTCTGCGTACGCGGTGATCTACTTTGCCAGCGGCATGCTCGCGAGCATGCTCAGCGTCGCGTGGGAGCCGGCGGCGGTCAGCGTTGGGGCTTCGGGGGCGCTGTTCGGGGTGTTTGGCGCGCTGATGGGGTTCACGATCCGGCGCCGCGGCGTGCTGCCGCAGGCGTTCGTGGTCTCGGTCAAGCGCAACGCCTTGATGCTGATCGGTCTCAACGCCGTGGTCGCCGTGGTCGTGCCCGGCATCGACATCGCGGCGCACGTTGGGGGTCTGGTCGCGGGGGTTGGCCTTGGCTACTTGATCTCGCAGCTCGCCGAGCGGCCGGTCTCGACCCCTGCCGAGGCCAAGCGCGTGCGCGTGCGGGCGCTGGCGGTCGCGTGCGCGGGAACCATCGCGGTGCTCGCCGCTGGCGGGACCGCGCTGCACCTGCAAGACTGGGATGACCCCACGGACGCGCTCAGCAACGCCTACGATCGCGCCGTCGCTGCCGAGATCGCCTACAACGAGTCCGCGGGCGACCTCGCCAAGCGCTTGGTCGTGCTCGAGCAGCAGGCGATCCCCGCCATGCACGAGTGCAGCACCGAGCTCGCCACGCTCGAGCGCCTGCCCAAGCGCGCGCGCGAGCGGGTCGACATGTGGTCGCGCTACTGCGACCTGGCAGGCCAAGCGTTCGCGAAGGATCTCGAGGGGCTACGCAACGGCGACGACGCTACGCTCGAGCAGGCTGCGGCGCTCTACAGCCAGGCCGCCGCGGCGCTCGAGCCAGAGGAGTGAGCGCTCAGTCCAGCTGGAATGGCTGCGGCGGAATCCAGTGCTGCTCCGGCGCGAACAGGTCACCGCAGCGCTCACGCAGGAACGGGTGCGCCCGCACCTGGGTGAGGATCTGATCGAGCCGCGCCTGTGAGATCCATGGATCCCGGGTGTGGATCGACAGCCCGGGTGGCGCGCCAAAGTTTGAACGCGCGTACCAAGTCACCGTCCACTGATAGCTTGGGTCGACCAGCACCACGGTGAAGCGCAGGGTCGACAGCAGGCGCGACCCGGTGCCGCGCGAGCAAAACGTCCCCGGCCGCTCGGCCACCCCGGTCTGGACCAGCAGCCGCGCGCGCGGTCGGCCAAGCAGATCCGGCGCCCGAAACCGTCGCGCTTCGAGCACCCGTGCGCAGCCGCCCTGGGTTGGCGCGAGCGCGTCGTAGTCGATCCGGGCGTGGGCGCGACGGCGCCAGAACCCGTAGTTGGAGACCAGCACGTACCACGCCCCCAGCAGGCGCCCGGGGTCGATCTCGGTGGCGGGTTCGGGGACGTCCACGCAGAGCCTTGGCACTGGCCTTAGCACTGCGCCCCGGTGGTTGTCGAGCGGCGACCCGGGAGACTCGATAAGGTGGCGCCATGCGGAATTCGATCTGGGTTTGTGTGTCGATGCTGGCGCTCGTTGCATGCGCTGACAAGACCGTGGTCGGGGGGTTGGACGCTGGCATGGAGTCCAGCGGCGACGGCGATGGAGATGGAGAGTCGACGGGCGACGGTGACGGTGACGGTGACGGAGAGTCGGCCGGCGATGGCGACGTGCCGGTCGAGCATCCCAACACGGGCGCCTACTTGTTGGCCGTCGAGACCAATCTTGGCCCAGACCTACCCCTGGTGTTCATTGCAACCATCACCCTCGAGCTCGCCGATGATGGCGTCACCTGGCTCGCGGACTTTCATCTGCAGCCGCTGAGCATGAACCAGGGCGAGAGCGACCCGGGCGAGCCGGTTGGCCCCGCGCTCGAGTACCTCGACGTGGTCATCGTCGACGACGGCTTCAAGCTGGACATGGGCGAGGTCGACGTCATGGCGGCGGCCAATCCGATCACGGGCAGCGACCTCACGATGATCGGCGCGCTGCTTGGTCAGTTCGTCGGCAGCGACGCGCTGTGCGGCGACCTCGAGGGGATGCTGGTGAGCCCGCTCGAGGCCGACCTCGCAGGCAGCAACTTTGCGGCGATCAAGGTCGCCGACATCTCACCCGAGGCGCTGCCCGTCAGCTTTCCGTACCGCTGCGACATGCTGCCCTGATAGGTCGCGGGATGGGTCGCGGGATGGGACGCGGGATGGGTCGGGGGCCCACAAACTTCAGCCAAGCTTGCCGGCTTCACGCAGCATCTGGATCACGCGGTCGCGTTGCTCGTCGAGATCGCCGCCGCCGATCGCCCGCAGCTCGGGGGACTGGGGCTCTTCGTAGGGAGCCGAGATGCCCGTGAAGTCGGTCAGCTCGCCCGCGCGCGCGCGCTTGTACAGACCCTTGGGATCCCGCTGCTCACACACCGCGAGCGGCGTGTCGACCCAGACCTCGAAGAAGTCACCCTCGCTGAAGCGCGCCCGGGTGGTCGCGCGATCCTTGGCGTAGGGCGCGATGACGGCGACCAGCACGACCAGCCCCGCGTCGACCATCAAGCGTCCGACCTCGGCGATCCGCCGCACGTTCTCGCGCCGATCCTCTGGCGAGAACCCGAGGTCGGCGTTGAGTCCATCGCGGACCACGTCACCGTCGAGCCGGTAGGTGTGGACCTCCAACGCATGGAGCTTGCGCTCGACCGCGCGGGCCAGCGTGGTCTTGCCCGAGCCGCTCAGACCTGTGAGCCACACGAGCGCGCCCTGGTGGGGCTTAATCTGCTCGCGCTCGGCGCGGATCAATGGCTTCGGATCGACGTCGCTCATCGGGCGGCGAAGGTACCGCCGCCGGTCGCTGATGTCGACCCGCATGCTCCAGTTGGCGCTGAGCCCGCGGCGGACCGCCCGATGAACCCCGGTGCTCCCCGGTGCTCCCCGAGGCTCCCCGATGCTCAACTATGATGATTTTCTCGAGTGCCAGCTTGACAGCCCCACAACCTGCAAGTAGATACATTGAAGCTCCGCTAAGGAGTCATGGATCATGAACGCGCGAACGCTTCACCTCGAGATCACGGTCGAGCTCCAGCACCTGCTGTCGAGCCCGCCAAGTCCCGCTTAGGGCGAACGCCCCGCGCTACATCGCTGATTTGAGCGAAGCGCCACCGTAACAACTAAATACAGCGTTTCCAACGTTGCAAGCCGTCGCTCTGGGGCCTGCGTGGCCGCAGACGTCGACGCCGACCTGCCCAACACGTGGACCACTGGCGCCCGCCAATGTCCATTGATTTGGCAATCGCAACAGTTGGCGACGCGGGTATGACCGATGCACGGGATGTGGCGCAGACTGGCTAGATTCTTCCGCACGTCGTGCGTCCCATGGACACAGGAAAGCGTGTTCAGAGCCCCCTCCAAGGGGGCCACACATACGACCGTGCACAAAATCCGGCCATCCCGATTCAACGTACACCAACTCTACACAATCAACGACGGAACGTGGCGCAGCGGCAGCGTGCCCGCTTTGGAAGCGGGGGGTCGTGGGTTCGAGTCCCACCGTTCCGATCTCTATCGATACGGGTCACCCGTGACGGCCGTGAGCGTGCGCAGGAACGCCACCAGCAGCACGACCGCGCCCTCGAGGTCCGTCGCCGTGGCCTCGAGGTGCATGGTCGAGGTGTGGGCGTTGGGCCAATAGTTGCGTGCCCGCTCGCGCTCGCGGGTGTCGGCGAGGGCCAGATCCGGGAGCCCGAGGTCGCGCAGGCGCTCGACGACGTCGCCTGGCAGCTCGGCGACGGCCAGCAGCCACGCGTCGAGGAGCTCGCGGCCGCGCTCGCGTGGGGCCTCGGCGCCGATGTACACGATGTCACCGACCATCGACTCGCCCGCCTCGGCCCGCAGCAGGATCAGGTCGAAGTGGTCGACGACACGGTCGAGCTCCTCGGCCGTCACGCGGGTGCACGCCACGAAGGGCTCGGGCGCGAGACCGGCGACGACGTCGAAGGGGTCGCGGGCGTGATCATCGGCGGCCGGCAGCGGCAAGCTCTCGCGTCGGCGGTCACGCCTCGCGCGTCGCCGGGCGCGGGCCGACACCCGCCGACCGGTGAGGTCCCAGGCCAGGTTGCCGAGGCCGGCGGCGACCAGCAGCGTGATCTCGACGATCATCTGGGACGAAAATAGCCCGAGGGCGGCCGACCTCCAAGATCGTGACCTGGCCCCAAATCAAGGCTAGTACGAGCCGACAGGTGAGCGAAGGGGGCTCCGCCGCCGAAGCGAGGGGGCTTTTTGAAAGCCCCCTTGAAGACATAGTAGGCCCGAGTCGAGCGCGCAGCGCTTGATTCGGGGCTACAACGTGCGTAGGTAGGTCACGATCGCGTCGACGTCGGAGCCCGAGTAGTCGGTGCCGGGCCGGGTCGCGTCGAGCATGTCGAGCACGGCGGCGCGCAGGTCCGGGGTCCGACCGTCGTGCATGAAGGGCGGCCGCAACGCGACACGTCGCAAGCTTGGCACCTGCAAGCGCTTGCCCCGAAACTCCACCGTCTGATCGTTCGTGAGGCGCGAGCCCGCGTGGCAAGTGATGCACCCGTAGCTGGCGAACAGAGCCTCGCCGTCGGCGCGCATGGTCGCGTCGACCTCCGAACCCGCCGGGGCGCGCTTGGTCGAGAACAGCCAGCGCTCGAACGCCGCCGCGCGGGCGTCGGATTGCTTCGAGCCGCCCATGCGGTGGGTGTAGACCTCGTTGCTGAGGGTCTGAAAGTCATCCATGTCGCCGTCCCAGTGAAACGGCGCGGAGCCCTCGAGCCCGACCTCGGGGCTCTGCGTGCGCCGCATGCCGATGTCCTGGAATTTCCAGACGTGGCCGTCGTCGGTGGCCTCTGGGTGGCACGAGGCGCAGGAGATCGAGGCCGCCGTGATCCGGTGGTAGAGGTCGTGGCCGGTGTCGAACCGGGTCTTGCCGCTCAGCTCGATCGTCAGCTCGTGCTCGCGCTCGGCGCTGTAGACGTACAGGGCGCTCGGCTCGCGACTTTGGACGAGCAGCCGCCCGTCGGGCAGGTAGGCGAGCGCGACTGGCTGGCCGGGGGTCGAGATGGCGTCGAAGCCGAAGCAGTCGCCGCCGTCGTTGTT
The DNA here is from genome assembly GCF_000737335.2 of Enhygromyxa salina. Classification (GTDB taxonomy): domain Bacteria; phylum Myxococcota_A; class Polyangia; order Nannocystales; family Nannocystaceae; genus Plesiocystis; species Plesiocystis salina_C. The sequence continues at coordinate 180,970 of NZ_JMCC02000009.1, forward strand.
GTCGCCCTCGTTGCTGAAGTGAACGTCTGCTTCTCCGTCGCGGGCGCCGGCCGCGGCGATCGCAATGAGCCCATCGGGACTGATCGCGAGATCGACAGCGGGGGTGGGCGCGGACATTCGTGTCGCCGTGGGTGAGCTCGAGCCATCCCACGTGCTGACGGCCGGGCTCACGATCGCCGGCTCGCAAAAGCCGTCGCCGCCGTAGGGAGCGCCAGAGTCCCCGTCCTCACCGCCGCCCTCGTCGGGGGCGGTGAGTCGGACCTCTTCCGTGGTCGAGAGTTGATGGACCATGGCGACGCGGCCGGGCTCTACCTCGAGCATTCGCCAAGCGACGTTTGGCAGCGCGGACCCGGACGCCTGGGGAGCGCGTCGCCCAGTCACGAACGCCCCGGTCATGGGCACCTCGAGGATCTCGGCGGAGCGCAGCCGACTGACCAGCAGCTTGTTGCCGTCGATCACGATGTCGCGCAGGTCCGGCTCGATGAACCGACGCTCGAGCTCGCCCGCGTCGCTGTGCTCGGGCATGGTCACGAGCGTCCCGTCGGCGCAGGCCACGAATAATTGTTCGGTGCCCGCATCAAACGCGATGCCGCGTGGATCTGTGCACAAGTGACGCCGCTCGACTATGTCACCAGAGTTGATGTCAATAGAGGCGACATCGCCTGCCCCACGCAGGACCACGTGGGCGAGCCCCTCGGTCCCTTCGACGCTGCGCCCTGGCTCCACGCCCTGCTCGAACAGAACGTCGGCGTCGAAGCGCGCGGGCGAGATCGACACGACATGCACACGGTCGCGGTCGGCATCGGCGACGAGGACCCGACCATCGGAGAGCACCAATAGGGTCCCACCGCTAATGGCCGGAGGTGGGACCTCACTGATGATCGGCGCTTGGTTGTCGACTGCGACCGGGACCTCGGGTTCCGGGTTCTGGCAGGCGGTCAGTGCGGTCAGTGCAACGAGAGTTCCTAGGCAAAGGTATGTGCGCATGTGAGCCCCAACTGTTGATGTAGCATGGCCGGGTTCTGCGGCATCCGTCCAGCGTCGCTGATTTTTCTCGAAGGCGAGGCCGGAGCCTGCCCCCAAACGCCCGAAACGCCGCGTGGTCGCGAGCACGGCTGGTACGACGCGCGGCCGAGCTGGAGCTTACACGAGGCAGACCGCTCAGTCGGAAAACTCTGCATCATCGGGCGAGGTCAACACGGCCCGCAGCGCTTGCTTCAGCGCGTCCACATTGAAGTGCGCCTGGGGGCCGATGAAGACCAGGCGAGACACCGGTGGCTCCCCGCCCCAGTCGTCGAGGCTGCGAACGTGCAGGCGGCGGCCAACCACGTGGACGATGACCTTTTGTCCTTCTCGCTCGCTGATCTGCAAGAAGCCCTTGGCCCGAAGTACGCCGGCCGGCAGCGAGCGCAGCAGCGGACCGAGGGTCTTGAACGAGAGCCGCTCGCTGGTTGTGAAGCTGAGGGTCGAGAAACCTGGCGTGTGGCTGGCGTGGTCGTGCGCGCTGGCGTGGTCGTGCGGGTGTTCGCCTGCTGTCGCGCCGCGAAGGTCAGACCCGATCACCAGTTCAAGCGGGAGCGCGGCGTTGACCGCTTCGACGCAGCGGGCCTGGGGCGCGAGGTCTTTGATCTGCGCTTCGATCGACTCGATCGCGGAGCGCTCGACGAGGTCGACTTTGTTCAGCACGACGAGATCCGCCGACCGCACCTGCGCCCGGGCGAGCGCGGCCACGGCCCGGTCGCTGGAGCCGAGCGCGGGTTGGTCGACGTCGACGAGCGCGATCAGGCCGTCGAAGCGCAGCACGCCAGACCGATCGAGCTCGCCGAACAGATCGATGATTGCGTCGGGCTCGGACACCCCGCTGGTCTCGATGAGAATTTGATCGGGCCGCTCGTCGAGCTCGAGCAGCCGCAGCACAGCGTTGCGCAGATCCCCGCGCATGCTGCAGCACACACACCCGTTGGTTAGACGGACGACGTCGTCTTCGACATCGAGGATCAGCTCGGCGTCGATGTTGATCGAGCCGAAGTCGTTGACCACGACGCCAAACCGCCGCCCCTTGGCGTGGGCGATCAGATGGTTGAGCAGGGTGGTCTTCCCCGCGCCCAAGAACCCGCCGATGACCGTGACCGGAACCGGGCCCGACGGGTCGGCTTTGTCAGTCACGGGCACCTTCAACTCATAGCATTGGCGAGCTTCGTCAGCGATAGGGGTTGTCGTCGCCAGCCTCGAGCAACCCCACGACCCCCTGCATGTGGATCACCGCGCGATCGAGGTCGGTGATGGTCTCGAACAGCACCTGCTCCGTGTCGCGGCGAAATTCGTAGCGGACGCGCTCGCGCTCGCGCTCGAGCACCCCAACGACGGTCCCCGGCCCCAGCGCGAACCCGTGGAGGCGCTCGCGGGTCTGCTCGTCGACGTCGCGCCACCCATCGATCCAACCCTCGAGCAGCTGCATGGCGTTCGCGCGCGGGCGCTCGGCGTCGACCGTGACGACCCCAAACCGGGCGCGATCGCGGGCGCGCAACAGCAGCAGATCAAAGTGGTTGATCAGCGCGTCGAGCTCGATGAAGGTCGCCCGCGACAGCTCCACGAAGCCGCGCAGCCGCGGCTCGGGCAGTCGTCGCGCGCGCTCGTCATCGTCGAGCGCGACCGGCAGCGCGCGCGGCCGCGCCTCGCGACGCGTGTCAGCCAGCTCCTTGGCGCGCCGCCGCCGGACCGTGCGATCCCACGCAAAGTTGATCGAGAAGCCAACGATCAAGATCGCGAGGTAGAGGAAGGGTTGCACCGGCCGCCGATCATACCTGGGAGCGCCGTCACTCGATGCGATCACCGAACGCGGCGTCGGCTTCGACGAGCAGGCCGAGCCAGTCGGCGACGCTGGTGCCGTCGACAAAGGTGTCATCGTAGGTCGCGGTCAGCCCCGGGATTCCTTCCGTGCTGCTGTCGCCGCTGATCGTCGTGTGCAGGGTGCTATCGAACAAGAACCGATGGTAGCGATCTGGGTGCTTGCTCGCGAGCGTGGCGAGCTCTTCGGTCAGCGCTTGCTCGTACTCGCCGGGGCCCAGGCCCAAGAACACGCCCCCGATCACCGCGTCGTCGTACGAGGCGATCGCCGCGAAGCGCATGTTGGGATCTCGACTCAGCTGCCAATCGGGCAGGTTGGTGATGTGATCCGTGACGCAGTCGTCGCAGCTGCTTGGAAGCAGCCGCATCGCGTTCCACTCTTCGAGCAGCCCAGGGACAAACTCGAAGTCGCCGGGCTTGCCGATTCCGACGCCGCAGTCAGCAACGATGATCAGCTCGGCGTCGGGCCACAGCGTGCGGACCAGCATGTTCGACAGGTGCACGCCGTAGCTGCCGGCGCTGCTGCCCGCGAGCACGATCCGCTTGGCTTCTGGAAATCGTGCGTGGGCGACGTCGAGCCCGGCCGTGAGGTTGATGAGGCCGTGGTGGAAGCGATCGATCTCGCCGTCCTCGTCATCGTCAATCTCGACGTCACCTGTGAACAGCGAGCCGTCGCAGTAGGGCAGGTAGACCGCGTTCCAGTCGGCGAACACGTTCTCGGGGATCGCGCGGTTGAGCATGCCCGCTTCGGGCACGCCCGGCTGGCCCGCGGTCTCGAACGCCGTGCACAGATCCGACCAGCACGCGCCGCCACCTTGTTGATAGATCAGCAGGTCGCCTGGGTCGTGGGCCCCGGCGCGCGCGGATACCCAGTACGAACCGCCGCGTAGGCACATGGGGCCGTCGGCGGGATCGAACAGGTAGTGGGTGGCGTCGCCGTCTTCGATCACCTCCGAGGGGACGATGGTGCCAAGGTACTCACCCATGCCCTGCTCGATGACCTCGGCGAACGGGTTGCCGCCCTCGCCAGTGTCGGTTCCGGTCTCTGTCTCTGTGTCGCCGTCGCCGTCGCCGTCGCCGGTCTCGGATCCGCTCTCGGATCCGGTCTCGCTCGCGACCGGGGTTGGATCGGCGCCCGAGCACGCGCCAAGGCTGGCCGTGAGGGCGAGGAACATCGGGATCGAGAGGGACGCGCGCACGGCGGGATTCTACTCGGTTCTCTTGTCGCGATCCTGGGCGGGTTTACCGGGCCTCGACCCGGGTTGGGCAGCAGAAAAACCCGCGAATTACACCGCGGACACCACGCGGCTCCAGCTTTGGGAGTTCTCGAGTGACGATTTTCGGCAGCGGGCCGAAATTCGTCGGCCGCTCAGCGGCACTTCTTGGAAGTCCGTGCTTGCGGCGTTCTCAAGTCCACGTAACTCTTGCGTTGTTGGGGTTGGCGTCGCGGGCACGAGTGCTGCTTCTCCATTGACGCCGAACCATGCAAACTCGACCACCAACACGCGCGCTGCTGCCCTTCCCCCAACGTGGCGGTGAGGGGAGCGGGCAGGGCGGGTTCACGCTGGTGGAGTTGATGGCGGTCGTCGCGATACTGGGCATCATGGCGACGCTCGCGATCGTTGGGTACACGAAGAACGTCCGCAACGCCCACCGGACCGAGGTCATTGGGGACCTGTCCAACCTCTCGCTGCGCGAAAATGGGTTGATGTCCGTGCGTGGGCACTACGCCTCGACCTCGACCGGCGAAGCCGACACCTATCCGGTCGCGCCCAACGACCTGGCGAGCAAGACCGGCGCGATCCAATGGGCGATCGCAGATGAGGGCTACACGCGCGACGCGGTCGCGGTTGGTACGCCCTATTTTCGCGCAGGCGGGGTCGAGCATGGCTTTGACGCGCTCAGCTTCATGCCCGAAAATGGGCGCTCGTTCTGTGCGTACGGCATCATCTCGGGTGACGGCAGCAACGGTGAATTCGGCGACGAGCCCCCGGTGTTTCCGCTCGCGTCCGAGGTGTTCCCCAACGATGGAATCGAGCTCGATCGCTTCTACGCGCGCGACTGGTTCTACGCGTTTGCAAAGTGCGACTTTGATCGCGACGGGGTTTTTTGGGAATTCACGACGGCTCACTTCTCGACCAAGGTGTCGATGGGCGATACAAACTTTGGCGAATGAGCGAATCGCAACTGACCAGCAAGACGGAGCAAGGACAATGAAGAAAATCGACATCAAGCAACTGAAGAATGCCAAGGGCTTTACGCTCATCGAACTCATGATCGTGGTCGCGATCCTCGGCATCCTTGCCGTCGTCGCGGTCCCAGCGCTGCAGAAGTACATGCGCCGGGCCAAGACCGCAGAGGCCAAGACCCAGCTCGCCAAGATCTACGACGCGGCCTCGAGCTTCTTCAAGAGCG
>NZ_JMCC02000090.1 GCF_000737335.2 Enhygromyxa salina
TGTTGTTGCACGCGCGCGCGCAACAACCCGCGGCAGCGGACCCGCGAGCCGAGCCCGCGCGCGCGCAACAACCAGTGAACGCGCACCCGGACCCAGACGCGCACCGGCGTCCGGTGGCGGAGGCCGGCTCAGCCCAACGGGCCGACGGCTTCGCGCTGACCAACGAAGATCTCGATCCGGCCCAGACCCCACCGGACGCCGAGGCCGGCTGCCCCAGCTCGCGCTGCCTCCCCCGCGAGTCGATCGCGTGGCACGAGCTCGAGCCGTGGGACGCGTGGGAGTCGTTCTTGGCCAAGATCTTCGCAGAGAACGATCTGCTGTGGGCGGTGCTGCAAACCCTCGGGCTGGTCGGCATCCAACCTGGCGTGATCCAGCTCGCGTCTCCGGCGACGGGCTTCGCCCAGACCCAGCTGCGAGAGAACCCCGAGTTCCGCACGGAGTTCGAGCGGTTCACGGCCGAGTACTTCGGCGAGGTCATGCGGCTCGAGATCCTCGACGCCAACCCGGTGCTCCCTCACACGCCAAGCCTCGCCCTGGTCGACGCCGAGCGCCGCCGGCGACACCGTGAATCGGTCTGCTCCGACGCCGAACGCAACCCACGGATCCGCTCGCTGCTCAGCACCTTCTCGGCGCAGCTGCTCGCGGTCGACGTGCTCGAGACCCCGCCGCTGCCCCCGCTGGGTCAGCGCGGCGTCCCAGGATAGGGCCGGGCCAGCCAACCCTGGCTCGCGGCCAGGACTACATTTATGATCCCCGGCATGGCGGACTTCGACCTCTCGCAGATCATGCAGCAGGCGCAGCAAATGCGTGAGCAGATGGAGTACATGCAAAAGGGCCTCGCAGAGCAGATCGTAGAGGGCTCGGCGGGCGGTGGCATGGTCAAGGTCAAGATCACGGGAGCCCAGCAGCTCACGGCGGTCGAGATCGATCCATCGGCGCTCAGCGAAGACCGCGACATGCTGCAGGACCTGATCGTCGCGGCGGTCAACAACGCGATCGAGAAGTCGAAGGCGCTCGCCCAAGAGCGGCTCGGCTCGATGTTGCCCCCTGGCATGTTCCCCGGCGGCATGCCCAACCTGTGAGCGCCGTGAGTGGCTCGAGCGGCGGGGGCGATCCGCTGCGGCGCCTGACCAAGTTGCTGGCGCGGCTGCCGGGGATCGGCGAGAAGTCGGCGCTGCGCTTGGCGCTGGCGATCGTGCGCAGCGACGACGAGTACTCGCGCGCGCTGTCCGAGGCGATCGCCGACGTCCACGAGCAGCTGCGCCTGTGTTCGGCCTGCTGTGATCTGACCGCCCAGGAGCTGTGCTCGATCTGTCTCGATCCGCGCCGGGATCCGCAGCTGATCTGCGTGGTCGCGCAGCCCCAAGATCGCATGGCGCTCGAGCGGGCCAGCGTGTTCGCGGGCCGCTACCACATACTCCACGGCGTGCTCGATCCGCTTGGCGGGATCGGGCCGAGCGAGCTCAAGGTCGCCGAGCTCTTGGCCCGGCTCGAGGGCATGTCTTCGCTGCCGGACAACCAACGGATCCGCGAAGTGATCGTCGCGACCAGCCCCAACGTCGAAGGCGACGCGACGGCGCTGTACATCTCGAAGCTGCTGCACCCGCTGGGGATCAACGTCAGCCGGATCGCCTCGGGTGTCGCGGTTGGCGGGGAGCTCGAGTACGCGGACATGACGACCTTGCACCGGGCCCTGGAAGATCGCCGGGTGATCTGACCGCGCTGTTGCGCAGATCTCCACCCTCTCGCGGGGGGTGTCATCGGGGGGTGCGTTGGCGCGCGTGATCTCGGCTCCGGGGTCTGCTCGAAGTAATCGAGCGACTGCTCACCCGGGCCGCGCCGCGGCCGATTGGGCTTGTTCGCCCGTATGCGAGGCTTCAGAGCCCGTTCGGCGCCAGATTCGAGCCTCGTCCCAAACGGCGCGTCTCGCATGGACTTGGCGCAAGGAGTTTGTTAGGTTGGCGGCCTGCCCCACGCCGTGAACCCCCCACTTCCAGCCCCGCGTGTTCGATGGGCCCACGTCCCATGTCAGGGTCCGCGGGTTCTGCGAGTCGTGCGGCTTAGGGGTTCATTTCGTAGTGGCCCCCGTCCGTGCTTGGACCGACAGCTGGCGGGGGAACGACACCGAGCCCGAGTGGACGACGATCGGTCAGGAGTCCCGTCTTGAACATGCTGAACCCGCAGCTCGCTTTGTATGATGAGGAGTTGACGGAGATCCGAGAGGTCGCCGACAGGCTTCATCAGGATTCCCGGGCCCGCACGATCCTCATCGTGGACAAGAATGGGCAGCTGATTGCTGCTTCTGGGGTCGACGCGGAGCTCGACACCACCTCCCTCAGCTCGCTGGTCGCCGGCAACGTCGCCGCCACCGGTGGCATCGCCAAGCTGATCGAAGAGGAAGAGTTCACCGGCCAATATCACGAGGGCAAGGAGATCTCGGTGCACATGACAATCGTCGCGCGCCGGATCATCCTCGTGGTGCTGTTCGACAAGAACACGACCCAAGGTCTGGTCCGCCTTCGCGTCAAGAAGGCGAACGAAGCGCTCACCACGATCTTCGACACCCTCGCCGCGAAGCCGAAGGGCGCACAAGAAGACGTCTTCAAAGAGATCACGGACGAAGACATCGACAACCTGTTTGGCCCCTAGAGGTGCCTGCCGGCGATGTCGTTCATCAACTACAGCGCGCGGGAGATTAACTGCAAACTGGTCTACTACGGTCCCGGACTGTGCGGGAAGACCACCAACTTGCAGTTCATCTACAGCAAGACCCGCCCAGAGTCGAAAGGCAAGATGATATCGCTGGCGACAGAGACCGAGCGAACCTTGTTTTTCGACTTTTTGCCGCTGTCGCTCGGTGAGATCCGCGGTTTCAAGACTCGCTTCCATCTGTACACGGTCCCTGGCCAAGTCTTCTACGACGCCAGCCGCAAGCTGATCCTCAAGGGCGTCGACGGCGTGTGCTTCGTCGCCGACTCGCAGCTCGAGCGGATGGAAGCCAACATCGAGAGCCTCGACAACCTGCGCTTCAACCTCGAAGAGCAGGGCTACGATCTCGACAAGATCCCCTACGTCATTCAGTACAACAAACGCGACCTGCCCAGCGCCGTCCCGCTCGAAGAGCTCCGAGCGACGCTGAATACCAACAACGTGCCCGAGTTCGAGGCGTGCGCTGTCACGGGTGAGGGTGTCTTTGATACGCTCAAAGCGCTAGCCAAGCAGGTCCTGACCGAGCTGCGAAAAGGTGGCTGAGCCCTTCCATGTCGTTCATCAACTACAGCGCGCGGGAGATCAACTTCAAGGTCGTCTACTACGGTCCAGGCCTGTGTGGAAAGACGACCAATCTCGAGTGGATCTACAAGGTCTCCAAACCCGAGGCGAAGGGCAAGATGGTCTCGCTCGCAACGGAGACGGAGCGGACCTTGTTCTTCGACTTTCTGCCGCTCGACCTCGGTGAGATCCGCGGGTTCAAGACGCGCTTCCATCTGTACACGGTCCCCGGCCAGGTGTTCTACGACGCCAGCCGCAAGCTGATCTTGCGTGGTGTCGACGGCGTGTGCTTCGTCGCCGACTCGCAAGACGCTCGCATGGACGCCAACCTCGAGAGCCTCGAGAACCTGCGGCACAACCTCGAAGAGCAGGGCTTCAACCTCGATGAGCTGCCCTACGTGGTGCAGTACAACAAGCGTGACATGCCCGAGGTGCTGCCGGTCGCGGAGCTCTCGCCCGCGCTCAATCCAACGCAGGTGCCGGAGTTCGAGGCCGTGGCGATCGACGGAACGGGCGTGTTCGAGACCCTCAAGGGCCTGGCCCGCCAGGTCATCCAGAAGCAGCGCGGTAGCTGAGCTCGTTTAGCCCCCGCGGCCGCCTTGCACTTCGGGGGCGGTATGAGTCTCGCGCTGGCCGGTTGTGGCCCCCCAGGGGCCTTGGTTCTCTGTGGGTGGGCGGCCGTTTAAATTCGGAGGGCCAGTCGACCCGCTGGGCCGGTCGGACCCGCTGAGCCAGTCGGACCCGCTGAGCCAGTCGGACCCGCTGGGCCGGTCGGACCCGCTGGGCCGGTCGGACCCGCCGGGCCAGTCGGACCCGCTGGGCCGGTCGGACCCGCTGGGCCGGTCGGACCCGCTGAGCCGGTCGGACCCGCTGAGCCGGTCGGACCCGCTGAGCCGGTCGACCCGCTGAGCCAGTCCACCCGCTGAGCCAGTCCACCCGCTGAGCCAGTCCACCCGCTCAGGCAGTCGACCCGCTGAGCCAGTCCACGTTGTGGCCGGCGATCGCGTCGAGGGTTGCGAAGCGCATGCCGGCTGGTTCGTGGCGGCGGATCAGCAGCTTCCACAGCGGCACGAAGCAGGGGCTGATCGTGATCACGCGCGCGCCCCAGCGGGCGGCGAACGCCTCGCTGACCTCGGCCTCGGCGCGGCGGCCGAGCCACTCCTGTTCGTCGAAGCGCAGGCCGGCGGGGGGCATGCGGTTGAAGCGGACGACGCCGTCGAGATCGTGGACGTCGCTGGCGTGCTCGGCGGGGCGCTCGGTGAAGCGGAGCCCGCGGTTGGCGTTCCAGGTCAAGGTCGTGAGCGCCTGCGGATGCAAGTACACGCTGCCCAGCCGATCCTCGTAGCCGGGACCGACGAGCCGGCCGAGCAGGCCAGAGGCGATGCGCTCCTCGAAGTCGACGCGCCACAGCAGCTTGTGCACCAGCGACACGTTGACCAGCGACTCGGCGGCTGGGCCGAGCCCGAGCAAGGTTGATCGGAGCAGGCCTTGGCCAAGCACGGCGGCCTGGTCCTGGCCGATGCCTGGGGTTGCGACCAACACCGTGTCAGGCATGGCGAGATCCGGTCGCGCGCCAGTGTCGAGCGCCCAGTAGGTGCTGGCGCGGCCGTCCTTGAAGTCGCCGACGAGGCCGGCCTTGCTCAGCAACTTGAGCGCGCGGCGGGCCGTCGTCTCGCTGACCTCGAGCAGCTCGGCGAAGCGCTTGACGTCGACGGGGCCGTGCTCGCGCAAGGTCGCGAGCTGGCTCTCACGTTCGATCGCCGCGCGGGCGGCCTTGTCTGGCTTTGGTGCAGCAGCTGGTTTTGGTGCAGCAGCTGGTTTTGGTGCAGGCGCTGGTTTTGGTGCAGCAGCTGGTTTTGGTGCAGCAGCTGGTTTTGGCGCAGGCGCTGGTTTTGGCGCAGCAGCTGGCTTTGGCGCAGGCGCGGGCTTGGAGGCGGGCTCTTGTTTGGGCGCAGGCGCCGGTTCGGACGCCGCGGTCGTCGGTGGATCGGAGACCTCGAGCTTCGGCTCTGGCTTCGGTGCTGGCGCGGGCGTCACCGCGCGCTCGAGCAACCCAGCGAAGCGCTCTCGCCAGCGCTGATCCGCCAGCGCCTCGATGCGGCCTTCATCCAGGGTCTCGTGGTGCGTGTACAGCCAGCGCGTCTGCAGCGTGGTCGGCTCGGAGAAGTGATCGGGTGAGAGCAGCACGAATTGTCCAGGCTCGAGCCGCGGCAGCTCGGCCATGATCCCGTCGCAGGCGGTCGGCGCGAGGGACTTGACGGTTGGCTCGATCTTCTTGAGATCCTGCCGCGTCATCAGCCGCCCCAGCGCCCAGGTCCCAAACTGCGCCATCGCTCGGTAGTCGACGTCGCCGGGGTTTTGCGTCGCCATCAGGCAGCAGACCCCATACTTGCGGGCCTGCTTGAACAACAGCTGGAGGCTGTCCTTGCACTGCGGCTTGCGGACCGGCGGCATGTAGGGGGCGATCTCGTCGAGGTAGAACAGCACCTGCGGATCAGGTCGCGGGTGCGAGAGCATCCACGCGTACAGGCGCTCGGCGATCGCCCCCACCAAGAACTCCTTGTCTTCTTGTTGGTGCAGGCTGTTGAGGTGAACGATCGCCACGCGGGTCTTGCCCGGCGGTGTGGGAGCGTGAGGCCCAAGCCCAAGCAGCAGATCGATGTCGAGCGGGACACCAGCGTCGAACAACTTGCGCCGTGGACCGACCTCGAGGCGCGCGAGCTTGCGGATCGCCTGGCGCAGCTTCTTGAGCTCCCAAAATCGGGCGTAGGGCTGCAGGCCGGCGTCGTCGAGGCTGTTGAGGTGATCCGTCAGCGCGCGCAGGCTCGCGGGTGGGCGCCCCGCCTCGGCGAGCTGACGCAAGACCGTGTCGAGCACGGCGATGAAGCCCTCGCCGTCATCGTCGTCGCTGGCGAAGCCGAGCAGCGCGGCCACGGTCGCGGCGGCGCGCGTCCACAGATCGTCGTCGATCTCACTGGGCTCGGCGTGGCCTGCGATCACGGCCGCGAGCGGGTCGGCGCCCAGCGCGACGCCCCGGCTGGACGCGGGGGTGAAGATCACCACGTCGCAGCGCGCGGCGAAGGAGCGTGCCGCGGCGAGATCAACCCCGTGAGCGGCGAGCGCCGCCTCTTGCTTGGCGCGCTCCTCGGGATCTGCGGCGTCGTCGAGGTCGAGTGCAGCGAGCGCCAAGCTGCACAGGTCACCCTGAGGATCCAGGCACAGCGCAGGGATGCCCGCGCGGACGATCTCTTCGACGACGACCTTCGAGAGCACCGTCTTGCCCGAGCCGCTCGAGCCCAGCGCCATCATGTGGCGAAGCAGGGCCCGCGTCGGCAAGCGCACGGGATCTGCGTCGGCGCCACGCCCACGACCGAGTTCGAGCTCGCTCACGTGCGCGCGACCTTAGCTGTTTTCCGCGCGGCGAGGGCTTCTCGCCCGCTTGCGGGCGCGTTCGTGGACAGGTTCACCTCGGGCAGCGAGGTGCTTTCAGCTCGGGCGAGGGCTTCTCGCCGGTTTGCGGACGCGTTCACCGAGGGGAGCGAGCTGCTTTTCCGCGTGGGCGCGTGCTTTTTCCTAGCTCTGCGCCGCCGACGCCAGCCTGACCTGGCGAGATTCTTCACCCGGATCGTCTCGTACGCTATGCACTGGGTGATGTCGCGCCCACGCCTCGTGTTCTGGTTCGGGCTCTGCTCGCTCGGTTTGGCCTGTACCCCCGACGCGCCGAGCCCGGCCGAGACCCAAGCCGTCCCGCCCACCGAAGAGGCTGGACCGGCCGAGGTCGATCCAACCATCGCAGCCGAAGCCGAGGCCGGTGAACGAACGACCGAGGCCGAGCCCGCAGCCGAGGCAGGCGAGGACGAGCCCGAGCTCGAGGACCCGGGGACAGCCGAGCCCGAGGCCCCGCCCGGCTACGGCGTGTTCAAATTTCCCACCGAGCCCCTGACGGATGAGCAGCTCACGCTGCACGCCGCGGCGGGCTACGAGGTGGTCGCGGTCTATGCCAAGCCGGACATGGACTCGGAGCGGCTGGGCTTCCTGCGGATCGGAACGCGGGTGCGCGCAGGTGAGCGCGTCGTCAACGAGGACTGCCACAAGGGCTGGTACCCGCTCGAAGGTGGCGGCTTCGCGTGCGCGAGCAAGGGCTTGATGGTCGACGAGCGGCCACCGTTCATGAGCTACGAGCCAGCGCCGGCCCGCCTGGATCAGCCCTTTCCCTACGACTGGGCCTACGTGCGCCAGTGGAACACGCCCATGTGGTGGCAGGTGCCCAACACCGAGCAGCTGCTCGCCACCCGCGAGAAGCGGGCGGTGCTCGAGCTCGAGCGACTGCGGCTCGAGGCCGAGCTCCGCGGGGATCCACCTCCAGTCGCACCGACCAAGCCGGCCGTGAAGCCGACCAAGCCGGCCGCCGGAGATGGTGGCGGTGAGACGGGTGGCGCGCTCCCGGCTGTCGACGATGACGACGGCGCAGGTGGGGACACCGGCGAGCCAGCGGTGATCGAAGATGGCGCGAACCCGAGCGGGGACGATGGCGGCGACGATGGCGGGGACGACGGTGGCGACGACGGTGGCGACGACGGTGGCAACCCGGAGCCGGTCGAAGAGAAGGAGCCCATCAGCATCCCCCTGTCTCCGACGCCCTGGCTCGAGAAGGGCTACTACCTGTCGCTTGGCGAGACGATCCGCGACGGCAGCCGTAGCTACTGGCGGACGGCTCGCGGCGGTGTCGTCGAGAAGGGCAGCGCCCACGGCGTCGATCCCAAGGACTACCAGGGCGCAGAGCTGACCCGGTCCATGAGCTTTCCGGTCGGCTTCGTGATGGCCAAGAACGGGACCAAGCTGCTGCGGCTTGGCGACGATGACAAGCTGCACGCGACTGGCAAGAACCTCGAGAAGCGGACCTTCCTCGATCTTGGCGAAGAGGTGCAGATCGGCGGGCAGACCTACTTCTCGGTGATCCCCTACGAGCGGCCGGTCGAAGGGGCTGACGCTGACGGGGGTGAAGACGCTGGCGCCGAAGCTGGCGAAGAAGCTGGCGCCGAAGCTGGGGAAGTCGCCCCCGCCGCGGAGGACAGCTTGTTCGTCAAGGCCGACGTCATGCGCCTGCCGGACCTGCAGCCGATCCCCAAGGGCCTCGAGCCGTGGGATCGCTGGATCGACGTCGACATCACCAAGCAGATGCTGGTGGCCTACGAGGGCGCGCGGCCGGTGTACGTGACGTTGGTGTCAACTGGGAAGAAGGGCACGAACGAGGAGCCGTTCGAGACGCCGACCGGGCGCTACCGCGTGCGCAGCAAGCAGATCACCTCCAACATGGACGGCACGACCGCGACCGACGGCAACTACGCGATCCAAGATGTCCCGTGGGTGATGTACTTCGAGGGCAGCTACGCGCTCCACGGCGCGTTCTGGCATCAGAGCTTCGGCTACGTGCGCAGCCACGGCTGCGTGAACCTTGGACCGACCGACGCGCGGTGGTTGTTCTTGTGGAGCACGCCCTTCGTGCCGGATCACTGGCATGGCGTCACCGCCAGCGCCGACAACCCCGGCACCACGATCGTGATCCGGCGCTCCGAAGCGTCCTAGAGCGCGGCGCCCGTCCCATGGAGATGGGAACTGCGTTCAGAGCCCCCTCCTAGGGGGCCACACATGCGGCTGCGAACAGCCAGCCCCGAGGAGCGAAGCGACCAGACGCGAAGCGGCTGCAGTCGGCGAAGTCTAAGGTCTATGTGGGGGTAATAACTAGCTCTCGAGCGTGAAGTAGGAGGCTCGGATCACCCGGCTGCCCCACAGCAGCTGCATGCGGACCAGGAACAACCCCGGCCCAAGGTAACGCAGCTCGCCAACGATCCGGCGCAGCGGCTTGGGGTTGGCGGACACGTCGTAGTCGAGGCGGATCACCGGGCCGCTGCCGTCGAGCGCCGGGGCCTCGCGCACGACGTAGCGCGCGAACTCGAGGCGGCTCCCGGGCAGCAGCCACGCGTTGGCGCCGAACTCCCCTTCGAACACCTCGCCGCGCCAGATCGGCAGCTGATTGACGAAGCCGAGCAGGGCGCTGCGGGCTGCTGCGGGCACCCAGTCGAGGCCCGTGACGGCCAGGACCCGGCCGCGCTTGTGGCCCTGCAGCTGCGCGAGCTCGGCCGGCTCGAGCTCGGTGAACAGCTCGTCGAGCGCGGTGGTTGACATGCGCGAGAGCGAGGCGGGATCGAGGTTGTGCAGCGAGCTCGCGCGGGCGCTCGATTGCAGCGAGTGTTCTGTCATGGCTGCTCCTCCGAGTTGGTGAAGATCCGCAGCGAGGGCTTGTCGAGCATGACCGTGGTCTCTGGCGGGATCCCGTGGGTGAGCCACACGTTGCCGCCGATCGTCGAGCCGCGCCCGATGACCGTGTCGCCGCCGAGGATCGTTGCGCCCGCGTAGACGGTGACGTGATCCTCGAGGGTGGGGTGGCGCTTGCGACCGCGGCCGCGATCGCTGACCTCGACCGACAGCGCGCCAAGGGTGACGCCCTGGTACAGCTTGACGTGCTCGCCGATCACAGAGGTCTCGCCGATCACCACACCGGTGCCGTGATCGATGAAGAACGAGGGGCCGATCGACGCGCCCGGGTGGATGTCGATGCCAGTCCGACCGTGGACGAGCTCCGACATCATGCGGGGGATCAGCGGGACGCAGCGCGCGTGCAGGTGGTGGGCGATGCGGTAGACCGTGATCGCCGTGACGCCGGGGTACGAGGTGATGACCTCGGGCGCGCTGAAGGCCGCTGGATCACCGTCGAGCACCGCGCGGACGTCGGTTGAGATGACCTCGCGGATCTTGGGGATGTGGGCGAGCAGGTCGATCGCGTGGGCGTGGGCCTCGGCCTGGACCTGCGCGGCCGGGCGTGGCTTCGCCCGCTCACCCGTGCCGCACTGGATGCCCAGCGCCTGGCCGATCATGCGCTCGAGCGAGCGCAGGCTACGAGCACAGCGCTCGCCCACGAAGTAGCGGGAGCTGAGCTCGTCGACCTGGTCCTCGCCAATGAACCCGGGAAACACGACCGAGATCAAGTCCGTGACCACCCGATCGACCGCGGCCCGCGACGGCAAGTTGCTGCCGTCGAGATGGTTGATGTTGCCCTGCTTGGCGTACGACTCGAGGATGTCCTCCACGAGCGCGGCGAGCTGGCGTTCGCTGTCGGTCACGGCCGGAATGTAGCACTGCTCGAACGCACCGCTGACCGACGCCCCCGCTCGGGGACTGTGCCGGTGTGCGGGTCGACATCCAACGCGCCCAGATTGCACCTGGGCATTTCATGCCGGTTTTAGGCCGCGACGCGCCGCGGATCTACAATGGTGGGTGACCGTGCATGACGACCCCACCGACTCGATCGATCCGCTCGACGACATCGTGCGCGAACTGTTGCTCGAACGCACCGCCAACCTCGACGCGAAGCGTCTCGCGGCGTTCATCGACGGGTGGGGCAGCCTCCTGCGTCTGCTCGACCGCACCAACTTGCTGCTGCCCGGCGCTCCCGAGCCGCTGACCGAGGCGCTGCAAGCCGTCGTCGGGCGGATCCGCGAGTCGCAGGCGAGGGTCCTCGACGACGACGACGACGTCTGAACCCAAAACCAGTCTTTCCGCGAAGAACCCCGGCCAACAGCGGGAATCACGAGGTAGGCGCAGGTTCCGCGCAGCCAGAGCGGCCATGCGAGCCTACCGCGACTGTTCGGGGGTTTTCTGGGTCGGTAGCATGCGCCGACATGCGCGATGATCTCGACCCGGCCCTCGTGGGTCTCGAGCCGGCGGAGCTGTGGCGGCAGTTTGATGCCTTGCGCCGGATCCCGCGGCCGTCGCTGCACGAGGCTGGCGTTCGCGCGCACCTGCAGGCGCTGGCCGAGCGCCAGGGTTGGGCCTACAGCGGCGACGCCGGCGGCAACTTGGTGTTGCGGGTGCCAGGCAAGGGCGCGGGCGTTGGCAGCCAGCCCCTCGCGATCCAAGGCCACATGGACATGGTCTGTGAGAAGCGCAGCGACAGCGCCCACGACTTCTACAAAGATCCGATCCAGCTGCGGCGATCCGTGCGCGTGATCCAGGGTCGCGAGCGCGAGGTGTTGCAAGCCGAGGGCACGACGCTCGGGGCGGACAACGGGATCGGTGTGGCCACCGGGCTGGCCTTGGCGCTGATCCCCGAGCTGGATCACCCGCCGCTCGAGCTGTTGTTCACGGCCGACGAAGAGCAGGGCATGACCGGCGCGTTCGGGTTGGATCCGTCGCTGGTGACGGCTCGGCGGCTGATCAACCTCGACGCCGAGTCCGACGGCCGGATCTATCTGTCGTGCGCGGGCGGGCGAGAGCTCCACGCGATCTGGGAGCTCGATCGCGATGATCGTCACCACGACGATGTCGCGGTCCGGCTGTCGATCCAGGGCCTGCGAGGGGGTCACAGCGGCGTCGACATCCACGAGGGCCGGGCCAACGCGATCGCGCTGCTGATCGCGGTGTTGATCGACAAGCAGGTCGACCTCGAGGGCGTGCGCGTGGGCAGCTGCGACGGTGGCGGTCGGCCCAACGCGATCGCCCGCGCGGCCGAGACGATCCTGTGGTGCCCACGATCCCGCGTGAGCAGGCTGGCCGAGTCGATCGAGCGCGCGGGGGCCCGCCTCGCGGCGTCGTTTGCCGAGGCTGACCCCGATCTCACGGTCAGCTTCGTCGAGCTCCCAGCCGAGCAGCACGACACCGTCGCCGGCCCGGTCTCGGCGATGACCAGCCGCGCGATGCTCGAGGCGCTGCGCAACCTGACCGACGGCGTGCTGAGCTGGTCGCGGGTGATCCCGGGCCTGGTCGAGACCAGCAACAACCTTGGCAGCATCTCGACCGAGGGTGACCAGATGCGCTTGGTCATGCTGTCGCGCTCGTCCAAGCAAGGCGCGCTCGAGGCGTTTCAGGACCGCTGCGAGCGGAGCCTCGAGGCTTCGAGCGCGACGATCGAGTATCGCTACGGGTTCCCAGGTTGGGAGGCCCGGGTCGACACGCAGCTGTTGCGCGTGGCCGAGACCGCGTACGAGCAGCTGTTTGGTCGGCCGCCGGTGCGCGAGGCGATCCACGCGGGGCTCGAGTGCGGGGTGCTCAACGATCGGATCCCCGGGATCGAGATGATCGCGTTTGGGCCAGACATCTTCGACGCCCACACGCCGACCGAGAGCCTGGCCCTCGACACGGTCGAGCCGTTCTGGCGCTTCGTGGTCCGGCTGGTCGCCAGCTTGGTTTGAGACCGGGACTCTGCTAGCTTCTCGCCACCGGGCGGGTAGCTCAGTTGGTAGAGCGTCGTGCTTACACCGCGAGGGTCGCAGGTTCGAGCCCTGTCCCGCCCAGTGTCGCTCAGCCGAGCGCGAGCGGCTGACCACAGTTCGTGCCGGTCACGGCTCGTCGCGCGTCCAGTGCCCCGACTTGCCGCCGCGCTTCTCGATCAGCGCGACCTCGACGATCTCCATCCCGCGATCGATCGCCTTGCACATGTCGTAGATCGTCAGCGCCGCGCCAGAGGCCGCCATCATCGCTTCCATCTCGGGGCCGGTGCGATCGACGACCTCGACGCTGGCCTCGACGATCACCCCGGGTAGGTTCGCGTCGAGCTCGAACTCGATCGCGATCCCGGTGATCCTCACCGGGTGACAAAGGGGGATCTGCATCGCGGTCTGCTTGGCCGCAGCGATCCCCCCGAGTCGCGCGACGCCCAGCACGTCACCCTTGCCGAGCCGGCCGGCCTCGATCTTGGCCAAGGTTGGCGGAGCCATGCGCACGCGCGCCCGCGCGCGGGCCATCCTCGGGGTCTCGGGCTTGGCCGCGACGTCGACCATGTGCGCGGCGCCGCTGCGATCGAAGTGGGTGAGCTCGCCTGGGTCCCGGGGTTCGGCCATGGCACCTTATACGGCGCGGCTGCCCGGGTTGCGCGACCGGCCTGTGTCGCGCCGAAGCGTGAAGGGCGCGCTAGCCTGGGGCGCCCGGCTTAAAACGGGCGAGCGTTCGTGATACTGATGCAACGCTCGGCGGCCCCCATTGGGCGGCCATTCCCCTCATGTCCACGGTCGTCGCCTGTCATTCGCGCCTCGCCGCGGCTACGAGTTGCCTCCTGCGAGCCAACTGGTTAATCCGTCTCGAGTGGATGCGAATCGAGACACTTTGGGCGCACCCGACATGGACAAAAGTAAAGGCGGTACTGCGATGAAGGTAGGTATCCCCAAGGAGGTCCTCGCTGGCGAGCGTCGCGTCGCGACCACGCCCGAGACCGCCAAGCGCCTGCAGAAGCTCGGCTTCGAGGTCTTGATCGAGAGTGGTGCAGGCGCCAACGCCGACTTCTCGGATGATCTGTATACGGCAGCCGACTGCAAGATCGTCGCGGGCGCCGAGGCGCTGTGGGCCGAGGCCGACATCGTGCTCAAGGTTCGCGAGCCCATGCAGCACCCCGAGCTGGGCAAGCACGAGGCGGAGCTGCTGCGCGAAGGTCAGGTCCTGATCTCGTTCATCTGGCCGGCGCAAAACCAAGAGCTGGTCGAGCTGCTCGCCGCCCGCAAGGGCACGGTGTTGGCGATGGACGCGGTGCCACGGATCTCTCGCGCGCAAAAGTGCGACGCGCTGTCATCGATGGCCAACATCGCGGGCTACCGCGCGGTGATCGAGGCGGCGCAGCACTTCGGCAGCTTCTTTACGGGGCAGTTCACGGCCGCGGGCAAGGTCCCGCCCGCGCGGGTGCTGGTGATCGGCGCTGGCGTGGCTGGGCTCGCGGCGATCGGCGCGGCCAAGGGCCTCGGCGCGATCGTGCGGGCCTTCGACACCCGGCCCGCCGTCAAGGAGCAGGTCGAGTCGATGGGCGCCGAGTACCTGACCCTCGAGTTCGAAGAGGACGGGGACGGGGCCGGCGGCTACGCGAAGGTCATGACGGAGGCGTTCATGGACGCCGAGCGGGCGTTGTTCGAAGAGCAGGCCAAAGAGGTCGACATCATCGTCACGACCGCGCTGATCCCCGGCAAGCCGGCGCCGTTTCTGATCACCGAGCAGGCGCTGATCAACATGCGCGAGGGCTCGGTCGTGGTCGATCTCGCGGCCGAGCGCGGCGGCAACTGTCCGCAGGTCGTCGCCGACCAGGTCACGATCAAGCACGGCGTCTCGCTGATCGGCTACACGGACCTGCCAAGCCGGATGGCCAACGTGGCGTCCAACCTGTACGGCAACAACCTCTATCACCTGCTCGACGACATGGGCGGGGCCGAGGGGTTCAAGGTCGACGAGGACGACGAGGTCGTGCGCGGCACCTTGATCCTCAATCGCGGCGAGCTGCGCTGGCCGCCGCCCAAGATCGAGCCGTCGCCGCAGGCCAAGCCCGCGCCCAAGCCAGAAGCCGAAGCCAAGCCTGCAGCTCCGGCCACGCCCGCGAGCGCGCCGCGATCCAAACCCAAGAGCTCGAGCAAGAAGGGCCACGGGGGTCACGGCGGCGGCGCCAAGAAGCAGTCCAACCCGCTGTGGCTGGTGCTCGGCGGGCTGGCGCTGATCGCCGTGGGCTGGGGCGGCAACGACGACTTCCTGGATCACTTCACGGTGTTCATCCTGGCCTGCTTCATTGGCTGGCAGGTGATCTGGAACGTGAGCCCAGCGCTACACACCCCGCTGATGTCTGTCACCAACGCGATCAGCGGGATCATCATCATCGGCGGCATGTTGCAGATCGGGGGTGAGCTCAGCGATCCCGCGGTCATCCTCGGGGCCATCGCGATCCTGGTCGCGACCATTAATGTCGCTGGGGGCTTCTTGGTCACCCAGCGCATGCTCAAGATGTTCCAAAGGTAGAGGGCACGATCATGCTGCCAGCTGGACTACTCAACGTCGCGTACATCGCCGCGAGCATTCTGTTCATCCTCTCGCTCGCGGGTCTGTCCAACCAAGAGACCGCGCGCCGGGGCAACATCAACGGCATCATTGGGATGCTGATCGCGATCGCGGCGACGGCCGCGTACACCCTGGGCGGGTTCGAGGGGGTCACGCCCTTCACGCTCGGGCCCGAGGGGCTGGGCGTGCTCGCTGGCGCGGTGCTGATCGGCACGCTGATCGGCGGGTTCATGGCGGCGCGGGTCGCGATGACCTCGATGCCCGAGCTGGTCGCCGTGCTGCACAGCTTCGTCGGGCTCGCGGCCGTGTTGGTCGGCCTGTCGAGCTACATGGCGCCGCTGCACGAGCTGAGCGGCTCGGAGGCGCTCGTCCACGAGCTCGAGATCTTCTTGGCCGTGTTCATTGGCTCGATCACCTTCACCGGCTCGGTGATCGCGTTCTTGAAGCTGCGTGGCTCGCTCTCGGGCCGGCCGCTGACCTTGCCCGGTCGGCACCTGCTCAACCTCGGGATGCTGCTCGCCTGCGTGTACCTTGGCTACGACTTCGTCGGTCAGACCAACCACGGCGGGCTGACGTCGCTGCTGATCATGACGGGGATCTCGGGGCTGATCGGGATCCACCTGGTCATGGCGATCGGCGGCGCCGACATGCCGGTCGTGGTCTCGATGCTCAACAGCTACTCCGGCTGGGCCGCGGCCGCCGCCGGGTTCATGCTGCAAAACGATCTGCTGCTGGTGACCGGCGCGCTGGTCGGCAGCTCCGGCGCGATCCTCTCGTACATCATGTGCGCCGCCATGAACCGCTCGTTCATCTCGGTGATCCTGGGTGGCTTCGGTGGGGGTGAAGCGCCGGCCGCGAGCGGCGAGCCCAAGCCCGGTGAGGGCAAAGGTCGCGACGACGTGGTCGAGTTCGACGTGAGCGACACGATCGAGCTGCTGCGGAGCGCGAGCAGCGTGATCATCGTGCCCGGCTACGGCATGGCCGTGGCCCAGGCGCAGCACTCGCTCTCGGAGGTGGTCAAGCTCCTGCGCAAGTCGGGCGCCGAGGTCCGGTTCGGGATCCACCCGGTCGCCGGGCGGCTGCCGGGGCACATGAACGTGCTGCTGGCCGAGGCCAACGTCCCCTACGACATCGTGCTCGAGATGGACGAGCTCAACGATGACTTCCCGGAGACCGACGCGGTCCTGGTGATCGGCGCCAACGACATCGTCAACCCCAGCGCCCAGACCGATCCAACCAGCCCGATCGCCGGCATGCCGGTGCTCGAGGTCTGGAACAGCGCGACCGTGGTCGTGATGAAGCGCGGCATGGCCAGCGGCTACGCCGGCGTCCAGAACCCGCTGTTCTTCAACGAGAACTCGCGGATGCTGTTCGGCGACGCAAAGACCAACGTCGACGCGATCCTGGTCGGGCTCAAGAGCTGAGCTCAAGAGCTGAGCCCGCTGGCGACGACTACAGATCCTTGGACCGCAAGCGCTTGACCAGGGCGCGCATGCGGGGCGCCGCCTCGGTCAGGTCGTCGCGGGTCTTGATCGGCAAGAACCGTCGCTCGCGATCGACCTCGAAGTAGTGCGCTTCGAGGTGTTCCGTGACTTGGCCGATCAGCTGCTCGAACTGCACGACCGGCATGGCTTTACCCTGCGGCCCGGCGACGACCCGCTCGATCGGGAACCAGTCCAGGTCGAAGTCCCGATCGATCGCCGACAGCCAAAACCACAGCGTGTTGGTGTTGAACTGCGGGTAGGCGTCGAGGCTGATGTCTTCCGGCATGCGGAAGCCCTCGATGATCACCGGCCGACCGCCGAGCACCGCCACGCAGCCGCCCTTGTCGCCGTCTCGACGGACGACCTCGACGCTCATGTGGGCCCCCGCGTCGACCGCCTGGATGTGGCCACCGAGCAGGATGGGATCGAGCTCGGCGCCAAGGTTGTCGACGTTGGAGACCAGCAGGTGCTCGACCCCCGCCTGCCGGAGGTCCCGCAAGATCCCGCTGGCACGCAGGCGCAGCAAGGTGTCGCCGTGGCCGGGCGCGCAATACAGCAGGCTGTCGGGCAGCGCGGCGGCGCCGGGTAGATCCTGCAGCGGGACCGCGTCGGTGCCGACCCGCGGCATGATCGACTGCGAGAACTCGAAGCGCATGTCTCGGGGGATCCCGGCCCAGTCGATGTCGTGCAGGTGCACGCGGCTCGCCGCCTGGGTGGCGAAGCTGTGCATCAACACCACGGGGATCGTTGCGTCGTACTCGCGGATCAGCCGGGCGATCTGGGCCAGCTTCACCCACAGGAAGGTCTCGGGTTCACCCTGGACCACCGGGACGACGCCCTTGGGCCTGCCGCCGAAGCGCGTCGCCATTCCGCCATTGAGGATCAACACGGCGGCCCGACCGTGACGGAGGGCGAGCCGACCGCGCTGCGCCGCGGACCCCAGGTTGCGACTGGCCTCGCTGACGCGCGCGCCGGCCCGGCCCGCGAAGGTTCGAAAGTCTCGCAGCGGCGGCGGGACCAAGCTCGTGAGGGGCTCGGGTGCCACGGGCAAGCGAGCGGTCGCCTCCGAGAGGGAGCCGCTGGAAAGCCGCAACCGCAGGGCTGCGAACGCGGCGGCGTCGAAGGCGTAGCCAGCGACCGACGGACGAAGCTCCACCGAATTGACATATCACCGGCCCGCGGGCCTTGACCAGCGAGACGCACCGCAAAGTCGACGGCGCAGCGGGATGGCCCGCGGTCGGATCCGCGTGGTGTCATCCCTCACGCGGGGTGACTGCCTGCGCATTCAAGCAGGCCCCGGTGTGGGGGGCGGCAACGCGCCTCCACCCGCGCGTGGCTGTATTTCGTAGGCTGACGGTCCGTGCTACCAATCTAGCGGGCGCTACCCCAAGTCACCACGCTTGGTGCGGCTGGCGCGAATGCCCATCGGGCGACGCTCTCCAATGTCAGAATCGGTAATTGTCATCAACGCCGACGGCCCCGAGACCCGGGTCGCGCTGATCGAAAACGGCATCCTCACGGAGCTGTTCATCGAGCGCGAACGCGAGCGCGGGATCGTTGGCAACGTCTACAAAGGCAAGATCCTGCGCGTGCTGCCCGGCATGCAAGCGGCGTTTGTCGACATCGGCGAGGACAAGGCGGCGTTCTTGTACGCCGGTGACATCGCGGGTCCAGGCGCGACCGTCGACAAGGTCGTTGGGGATGGCGGCGTGCCCCGCCGCGGCTCGGCCAAGGTCGCCAACATCACCGATCTCGTCCACCCCGGCCAAGAGATCTTGGTTCAGGTCGTGAAGGACCCGATCTCCAGCAAGGGGGCGCGGATCACCACGTACATCTCGCTGCCGGGGCGCAACGTCGTGTTCATGCCGACGGTCAGCCACATCGGGATCTCGCGGCGGATCAGCAGTGAGCGCCAGCGTCGCAGGTTGCGGCGGATCGTCGACGAGATGCGACCCAAGGGGGCGGGCTTCATCGTGCGCACGGTCGCGCGGCATGCCTCGAGCGCCCAGGTGCGCGCGGGCATGGACTACCTGATCCGCCTGTGGGCCAACATCAAGGCCAACGAGCGGCTGCACCGGGCGCCCGTGCTGCTGTACCGCGACCTCGATCTGATGCTTCGCACCGTGCGCGACAACCTGTCGCCCGAGTTCAATCGCGTGATCGTCGACGACCGGGTCGCGCACGATCGCCTGCTGCGATTTTGCAACGCGTTCTTGCCGGAGTACTCGGCCCGCGTCGAGCTGTTCACCGGCCGCGACGGGGTGTTTGACAGCTACGGGATCGAGTCGGAGATCGATCGCGCGCTCGAGCGCAAGGTCGATCTCAAGAGCGGCGGCTCGCTGGTGTTCGATCAGGGCGAGGCGCTCACGGCGATCGACGTCAACACCGGCAAGTTCGTGGGCTCGAAGGGCAAGACCCTCGAGCAGACGATCACCCAGACCAACCTCGAAGCCGCCGACGAGATCGCCGAGCAGCTGCGGCTGCGCAACGTTGGCGGGTTGATCATCATCGACTTCATCGACATGGACCGCGAGTCCAACCGGCGCAAGGTCTACCGCCGGCTGCAAGACGCGCTGCGACGGGATCGCGCCAAGGCCCACATCACCAAGATCTCGGAGA
The DNA here is from genome assembly GCF_000737335.2 of Enhygromyxa salina. Lineage (GTDB taxonomy): Bacteria > Myxococcota_A > Polyangia > Nannocystales > Nannocystaceae > Plesiocystis > Plesiocystis salina_C. Next base: position 19,233 of record NZ_JMCC02000090.1, read on the forward strand.
TGGGCTTGGTCGAGATGAGCCGCAAGCGGACGCGCGAGAGCCTCGAGCGCCGGCTTGGGATCGCCTGCGACGTGTGCGGCGGCAAGGGCTATCACAAGAGCCCTTCCACGATCTGCTACGAGATTCTTCGCCAGATCCGGCGCGAGGCCGAGCACATGGCGGGCGACATCATCTCGGTCACCGTCAACCCCGAGGTCGCCGACCTCATGAACGGGCCGGAGCTGCCCGCGGTGGATCACACCGTCAAGCGGGTGCAAAAGGCGATCGAGGTGCAGGGCCGCAAGGGCTTCCATCCCGAGAAGTACGAGATCCGCGGCAAGAAACCCTCTGCCCGGGCTACCTGAGCCCCGATGACGGACCCCGCCAGCGGCAGCGAAGCAGCAGTCGCGGCGAGTCGTCGCCCTGCTATGTCGCCGGAGCGCGCGGATGGATCGCGGCGGGCCAGGATCGTTGGCTGGAGTCTGGCGCTGATCGGCTCGGCGTTGCTGCTGCTGACGGGGTGGTTGCTGGTCCGCTTGGTCGAGAGTGGACCGCTGCCGCCGTTTCTCGATGAGACCATTCCGCCGCCAGCGAAGGCCCAGGCGGCTCCGAAGCCGAGCAACCTGCTGCGGCTGGCGGGATCTGGCAGCAACCTGCCGCTGACCCGCGAGCTCGCGGCTGTGTATGTCTCAAAGCGGCCGTGGTTGCGGGTGCGGGTTCACGAGAGCATCGGCTCGAGCGGTGGAGTTCGGGCGACGCTCGAGCGGGCGATCGAGGTTGGGCTGATCTCGCGGGGCCTGCAGCCCGCCGAGCAGGCGCAGGGGGTGGTCTCGATCCCCTATGCCCGCGTGGCGGTGGTGCTCGCGGCGAATCCTTCTGTCCCGGTCCGCGGCGTCACCCGTGAAGACCTGCTGGATCTCTACGCGGGCCGGCGCGAGTACTGGGCCGATGGCTCGCCCGTGGTGTTGCTCAAGCGCGAGCCCGGCGACTCGAGTCACCTGGCTGTGTACGCGGCGGTGCCGGAGCTCGAGGCGGTCGACGCCGAAGCATGGACCGCCGATCGCGGGCGCAGGCTGTTTCACGATCGGGCGATGCAAGAGGCGCTGATCTCGACCCCCGGCGCGGTGGGGCTGTTCGATCAGGGGCTGGCGACGATCCAGAGCCTGCCGATCGTCGTGCTCGAGTTCGAGGGCCACCGCCCCAACGAGGACGCGGTGCGCTCGGGCAGCTACCCGATCTACAAAGACCTCTCGTTCGTGATCCCAGCCGAGGAGCCCGATCCTCTGGCCCACGAATTCATCTCGTTCGTGTTCTCGGCCGAGGGCCAGCGGGTGATCCGCGAGAGCGGCTACGTTCCGCTCGAGCCGCCGGCCCGCTCGAGCTTTGCTCACCTGCACGCCGGACCTGGGCCCGAGCAGCTCGACACACCCACGCCGGCTGCGGGCGATGACACGTCCGACGACGGCACGAGCAGCGAGGATCAGTGACTCGCCGACTGCATCGCCATGCGCTCGAGGTGCGCGCGCAAGCCAGCGCACGCGTCGGGCCCGGCCTGGGAGCTGGCGGCGTAGCGCTGAACTTCCTCGAGTAGCGCCTGCGGTGGCAGCAACGCCCATCGCCGCGTCGCAGCCTCGACCGGCGCCCCGCCAAGCTCGACCGCGCGGGCGGCCGCGTGCGAGAGCAGGCGATCCGGCGGCGCGCCTGCAGCGACAGCGCGGTCGAAGCCTTCGCACGCAAACCGAAGCAACTCGAGGTCCGGCGGCGCAAACTCGGGCTTAGCCGGGGCCTTGGACGAGGTGAGTGAGTTGTCGCGCGCGCCCGGGTCTTCGCTCTCACGGATCGGCGTGGGCGCGAGCTTGGCCGGTGGCGGGGACCCCGGGCCGCACGCCGACGCCACGAGGGCGACGAGCCCCAGACCGAGCAGTCCGCGACCCGAGCCAAGGTGTGGGCGCGCACGGGGTCGGGGGTCGATCGCCGCGGTCACGCGCCGACGCTAATACACTTGCGAAGCGGCCAGCAATTGAGGCGCGGGCCCAAGGGCCGGCTGGGGATCCCAAGCCGCTCGGATCATCGCCACGCACGGCGCGGCCAGGATAGACTCCGCGCATGCGACTCCAATGGCTGCGTCCCCTGGGTTTTTGCGTTCCTCTTCTCGTGCTCGGCTGCGGCGATGACGTCAAGGACGGTGAGAGCAGCAACGCCGACTCCACCGGCACGGCCGAGACCAGCGACACCACCACGGCCGAAGAAGACGAGAGCGGTACCGCCGAGCAGGGCGACGGCGACGGCGACGGAGACGGAGACGGAGACGGCGACGGCGACGGAGACCCAGGCGACGGCGATGGAGACGGGGACGGGGACGGCGATGGCGATGGCGACGGAGACGGCGACGGCGACGGCGACGGCGACGGCGACGGAGATGGCGACGGCGACGGCGACGGCGACGGCGACGGCGATCCGATCTGCCAGTGCGCCGAGAACACCGACCTGATCTACGTGCTGTCGGACGACGCCGAGCTGTGGAGCTTCGACCCGCTGACGCTACAGTTTCAGCTGATCACCAACGCGCTTGGCTGCCCCAACAACAACGCGTTCTCGATGTCGGTCGACCGCAACGGCAACGCGTTCGTGATGTTCCAGAACGACGACATCTACACGATCGACGTCAACAACCCGAACATGTGCTCTGACCCCGGCTACGCGCCTGGGCAGATGAACTTCAACAAGTTCGGGATGGGCTTCGTGTCGAACAGCCAGTTCGACCCTTGCGACAAGCTCTACGCCCACAGCTGGAGCGGCATGGGTGGGTTTGGCGAAGGCCCCAACGCAGGCCGGCTCGGGCGCATGGACAGCGAAGAGCTGATGATCGAGACGATCGGCAACATCAACTACGACGGCGGCGAGCTGACCGGCACCGGCGACGGTCGCCTGTTCGCGTTCGCGGGCAGCCCAGCCAAGCTCGTCGAGTACGACAAGTCCGACGCGAGCGTGGTGTTGACCGAGCAGCTCAACATGAGCCTGACCAACGCGTTCGCGTTCGCGTTCTACGGCGGCGACTTCTACATGTTCACCGAGTCGCAGAACACCAACTTCTCGAAGGTCACTCACTACGACTTCGATGACACCAAGATGCTCACCAACGTGGTGGCACAAGCCCCGATCCGCATCGTCGGCGCCGGCGTCTCGACCTGCGTGCCACTCGCGATGTAGGAAGGGGAGAAGGGGAGTCCGGGAGCCCGGGCCACAAACAGCAAACGCCGCCTCGGTTTGAGGCGGCGTTTGTCCCTTCTCGGAGCCAGAGGGATTCGAACCCTCGGTAAGGTTGCCCCTACACAGGATTAGCAATCCTGCACCTTCGGCCGCTCGGTCATGGCTCCATGCGGGCCGCCGAAGCTAGCGGCATTGCCCGCCGGTTGCAAGACGCCGATGCGCGCGCCGGGCAGGTTGCCGGACACCGGGACCGCCGGCACACTCACGGTCGAGTCGTGAGCAACCCCGCGCAACGTCCGCCCGACAGCCCTCCCGACAGCCCAGTCGAGTCGCTCATCCATGCGAGCACGGAGGTGGTGCTGTTGGCGCTGTCGTTTGTGGTTGGGATCGCCGTGCTGATGGGCTTGATGCTCGTTGGCGTGCTCCCGAGCGCCGAGGCTGCGGGGTGGTCGGGTGTCGTCGCGGGTCCGGTGCTGATCGGCACCGCTGGGATCACGTACCTGTACATGGAGCGGATGCTGGCGCCCACGGAGCGCGCGAGCTCGCCGTCGCTGTTCTTGGCCCGCGCGGACGCGTCGACCCAGCCCTTGGTCGAGAAGGGCGAGCGCAGGGGCCTCGGCGCGTGCGTGGTGATTGCGCTGGGCGGGGTCGTCATCGCCCTGCTGGGGAGCGGGCTGCTGAGCCTGATCCAGCAGCAGGTGTTCGCAACCGAGGTCGAGGAGCAGCAGGCGATCGTCGAGCTCGTGGGCCGGCGCGAGACCTTCGAGCTGGTGCTGCTGGCGGTCTCGGCGGTGGTGCTGGCCCCGCTGACCGAAGAGCTGCTGTTTCGCCACATGTTCTTCCGGCGGCTGCTGCATGGCTCGGGATCCACGCTGGCGTGGATCCTGCCCGCGGTGGCGTTCTCGCTGGCACACTGGAACCCGGTTGGCGCCGTCATCTACGTGTGGCTGGGGCTGGTGTTCGCGTACAGCTATTTGCTCAGTGGGCGCCTGTGGGTTGCGATGGCGGTTCACGCCGGCCACAACGCGTTCGCCCTGTGTATGCTGCTGTGGGGTCCCAAGACCCTGTCCGAGCTGCCAGAGGGGTTCTTGGGGTTCTGAAAGTCCGACCGCTTGCGTCCGTCTCGGGCGGCTGCTATGCAGCCGGCCCCGCACCAAGCGAGCATGCACCCATAGCTCAGCTGGATAGAGCGTCGGTCTACGGAACCGAAAGTCGGAGGTTCGAATCCTTCTGGGTGCGCAAGAGAGCCCCGCTTCGATGAAGCGGGGCTCTCGTCTTTTTAGGGGAGCGAGTAGGAGCGAGCGGATCACGCATTGCACCGCGGCCGTCACCGGGCGATCCTGAGCCGGTGGCTGACGAGCCCACCGCGGCGGACCTGGGGTACATGCGCCTGGCTCTCGAGCTGGCCGCCGAGGCTGGCGAACGCGGTGATGTGCCGGTCGGGGCGGTGGTGGTGCGGGACGGGCGGATCCTGGGGGTGGGGTTCAACAACCGCGAACAGGATCACGATCCAACCGGGCACGCCGAGGTCGTGGCGATGCGCGAGGCATGTCGGCAAGCCCAGCGCTGGCGGCTCGACGGCGCGAGCCTGTATGTGACCCTCGAGCCGTGTCCGATGTGTGCGGGGACGGTCGTCAACACTCGGATCACGCGGCTGGTCTACGGCGCCCACGACCCCAAGGCCGGAGCGGTGCGCAGCCTGTACCAGCTGTGTGAAGATCCCCGCCTCAACCACCGCGTACAGGTGATCGGCGGGGTCCTGGGGGACGAGTGCGCGGCGCTGCTCAAGGGCTTCTTTCGGGCCGCCCGCGCCCGCGCCCGGCGACAGCGAGCGGCCGGCAACGCTGAGCCGCGCTGGCACCGGGGAGACGAGACATGAGCGAGCTCGACGATCCGGTCGCCGACGAGGTCCTGCAGATCCAGTCGATGCTGACACGCGAGCGGCTCGCCGTGGATGTGTGCGACGGCAACCGGACCGCGTTCATGACCCACGTCGGCGCGGCGCCGCGGCTGGTCCCTGGACCTTGGATCGCGCATCGCCAGCTGGTGTTGTCGCTGGCGCTCTCCAACCTCGCGCCGCAGCAGCGGGCCTCGCTCGCGCACGCGGTGGTCGTCGAGTGGGGCCGCGAGTTTGGGGTGGGTCGGCTGGTCTTGTGTGCGGTCGCGTCTGGGCTCCCGCTCGGTGGTTCGTCGTTGAGCATGCGCCCGCGGACCCCCGGCGGCGACGGCCGGCCTCGCGTGCTCTACACCTGGGCCGTGGGTCCGCGGGCGACCCCGGTGGTGTGTGACTGGCTGCTGCTGCGCGCCCAGCCGGGTTGGGCCTGCGACAGCCCGGCGCGTCAGCTTGGTATCCGGGGGCTCGAGACCCTCGCGCAGCTGGGCGGCAACGTGTTGCTGTTGGTCCCGAGCGCCGTCGCTGCCCGGCAGGTCGCAGACTCGGTCGGTGGCGCGCTGCCGCTCGATGCTCACCCCCGGTTCGCGCCCTACTTGCCCGAGCTAGAACCGCGCCGCGACCAGCAAGCCGAGGCGTCACTGCTGTTGTGGCCTCACGACTCGATCGGGGCCGCGTCGCTGCAGCGGCGAAGCTTCTCGACGGCGGTGTTGGTGGCGGCCCCCGAGGGCGTCCGCCAAGAGGCGATGCGCTGGGTCTCGCAGCGACCGGGCGCCGAGCTCGTCGACGCCGCGTGTCCGGGTCGAATGAACCGCAAGGCGCTCAAAGCATACTGGCGAGCGTGTGGGCAACCGAAGATCTTGCTGCGTGGTGATCCAGAGTGGGCGGCAGAAGGTCGGCAGTGGCTCGAGTCAATTGGCGCGACGGTGGCGGCTCACTCCGAGGCCACGCAGCTCGGGCTATTTTAGGCGTCGACCCTTTTTTGCGTCGACGAAACATCCATCGTTGGGGCCCGTTGTTCGTCCTCTACGTGAGCCAGATCGGGCTGCTTGGCTCCCGACACTCACTGGCTGGAAGACAACTAGAAAACGAGGCGACAACATGCGGATCAATACTTCGACTCCTCTCATCTTGCTCTGTGCCGCGGCCATGCTGTTAGTGGCACCCACGGCTTGCACAGACGACGGCACCGGGGACACCGGGGACACCGACACCAGCGGCGGCGACGGTGACGGCGACGGCGACCCCGGCGACGGAGACGGCGACCCCGGCGATGGCGACGGCGACCCCGGCGATGGAGACGGCGATCCCACCGGCGATGGAGACGGCGATCCCGGCGGCGTCGATGAGGCCGCGATCATCGCCGAGGCGATGGGCTACCAGAGCTGGGTGCTGATCAACGCCGCGCCGTTCATGAGCGCCGGCCACGACGGTGGGATGGCCACGGTCAACGTCTGGGTGCCACCAGACCTCGCCGCGCAGTACAAGGCGATCGATCCCGCCAACCCAATGGCGACGGAGTTCGCCGAGGGCTCGATCATCGTCAAAGAGCACCTCGACGACATGGGCATGCCGGCAGCGGGCACGATCATGTACAAGGGCCCCCCGGGCTACAGCGAGGGTTCTGGCGACTGGTGGTGGGGTATGGGCAACGTGCTCGGTGGTGAGCTCGCAAGCAGCGGGCCCGATCTGGCCGGCTGCATTGGCTGTCACTCGCCGCAGACGACCACCGATTGGGTGTTTGGTGTGCCGCCGGCCGACCAAAACCCCTGAGCTGTCTCGAGCGACAAACGAAAAAGGCCGGACTGCTGGGAGCAGTCCGGCCTCTTGCGTTCGAGGCCCCCGCAAGCGGGGCGCTGAACTTGGTCAGGCGTCTGTCAGGCGTCTGGTTGCGCCGCCGCTTGCACGAGCGTCGCGGGAGCGGGCGCCTTGAGCTGCTGCTGGTGGATCCGGTCGAGCTCTTCGCGGGCCGCAGGCCGCAAGGTCATCCACACGAAGTCGTGAAGATCCAGCAGATCCGAGGGCGCGTGGCCGAGCTCGGTGAGCTCGTTCTCCACGTGCTGGGCGACGTCGAGGTAGCGTTGGTACGCGGTCTCGCTCGCGCGCTTGGGCGGGTTGAAGCGCGGCAGCACGATCTTGCCCTGGACCGAGAACACGCTTGGGCGCATGCACAAGTGCTTGTGCGGAGCCAGCAGCGCCAGCGGGGCGGTCAGCACCTGCCACGAGGTTGCGGGACCCTGGGCGCCGACCAGCGCCGCCTGAAACTGGCGGAGCGTGACGCTGGCGGGCGCGTTGGCGATGTCGCGGATCGTTGCCGAGAAGTCCTGAGTTGGCTTGGTCTCGCGCAGCTTGCCGACGTGGGCGCTTGGGACCAAGTCGGTCCCGGCCACGACTTGCACGAGTGACTCGAGCACGCCGGCGTAGTCGCCATGCTCGTGCATCTCGTTGATGCGATCCGCGGCGAGCAGCTCACGGGCCTGCTTGATCGCCGGGTCCCGATGCCGCTTGAGCCGGCGGCCGCTGCCGCGATGCTTCTCGCGCCAGGCGTCGCCGGCGAAGCCCTTGGGGTAATCCTTGAGCAGCAAGACCAGCTGATCGCCGACCGTGGGCAGGATCTCTTTCTTGCCCGATGCGCTGGCGCGAACCTTGGCGCGCAGCTCGTCGGCGGAGCCGTCGTCGGGCGTGGGCGCTGGCACCATCAGCTCGTAGAAGCCCTTCTTGAACACGCGGACTTCGCCGTCGGTGAAGCGAAACGCCCGCTTGCCATCACGCTCCCACAAGAACACGGCGACGCCCCACTTGTCCCGCTTGGAGTGGCGGTAGAGCGCGTCCTCGTCCGGGGGTTCATCGATGTTGACGGCTACTTCCATGGGGGTCCTCATTGGCTGGTTTGGTCTGGGCGCTTGGCTTCGGTGACCAACGTGGTCCCGGGCGGGTCGTGGGTGATGATGCGCTTCGCGTCGATGGCTCGTTGAAGGCCACACATTTTCGACAGCGAGCGCAAACCACATCCGTCAGCGCGGCCGCAAACATAGCTAACTTGACGAGAAAGGCAAGCTCTAGGCAGTTTGGGGCCCAAACTGGCTATCACTGGGCACTCGCGCTAGACGCGACAATGCGGCGTGATTGGGCGGTTTGTGTGGGCTCACGGCGCCGGCCCTGGGCAAACCTTCACGCTTGGGATAGCCGCGATGCGCTAATGCCACTTCGCTGCGCGCTGCGCTTCGCCGTTTTGTGATGTGTGAGCGCGCTAGCGATGCTCGCTATGCTCACAGCGATGCCGACCCGAGCGCTGCGCTTCTACTTCGATTTTTCGTGTCCCTACGCCTACGTCGCGTCGACGCGGATCGAAGCGCTAGGGCAGCGCGTGGGCGTGGCCGTCGATCCACGACCGATCCTGCTCGGGGGTGTGTTTCGGGCGCGGGCGACTCCGCAAGACTTGTCACAGACACTCTCGCCAGCGAAGGCGCGCCACAACTTGGCTGACATTCACCGCCAGGCTGCGCGCGCGGGCGTGCCACTGACGATGCCCAAGGGCCACCCGATCCGCACGGTCGAGGCTCTGCGCGCGCTGCTGGTGGTTGGGCCGCCGTTCATGCCGCTCGCCCACGCGCTGTTTCGGGCCTACTGGGTCGATGGGATCGATCTGTCGAGCCGCGCCGGTCTGCATCGTGTGTTGAGCGAGGCCGGCCACGACGCCGACGCGGTGCTCGCCAAGATCAACGATCCCGCGATCAAGCAAGACCTGCGCGAGCGCACCGAGGAGGCGATCACGGCCGGCGTGTTTGGGGTCCCGACCTGTGTGATCCCGTCGCCCGCGTCGACTGATGCCAGCCCCCAGCCGGACCTATTGTTCTGGGGTGTCGACCGCCTCGAGATGGTCGAGCGTCACTTGACCGGCGCCAGCGCTGCGTCGCCGCGGTCGCCAGCTCTCGATCGACCGCACGCGCCCGTCGACGTCTACTTCGACTACGCGAGCCCGTTTGCGTACCTGGGTTGTCACCGGGCCGAGCAAGCCTTGGGTGATCACGCGCGCTGGCATCCGATGTTGCTCGGCGCGCTGTTCAAGCAGGTCGGCACCGCGAACGTCCCCCTGTTCACGCAAAACGACGCCAAGCGCCAGCACACGACCCTCGACCTTCAGCGACAGGCGGCGGCGGCCGAGGTGCCCTATCGGTTTCCAACACGATTTCCGATGCGGACCGTGCTGGCGCTGCGGGTCACGCTGGCCGCCAAGGCGCACGAGACCGCCGCGGGGCGACGCCTGATCCACGCTTTGTTTCGGGCGTACTGGGCCGACGACCGCGACATCTCGGACCCCGCCGAGCTCGCGCGGATCTGTGACAGCCTGGGCTTCGATGGCGCCGCGTTGATCGAGGCCGCGGGCGAAGCAAGCGTCAAGCAAGCCCTGTTCGCCGAGACCGAGGCCGCGGTCGAGGCCGGCGTGTTCGGGGCGCCGACCTTCGTGGTCAAGACTCGCTCGGGGCCGGAGCTGTTTTGGGGCGCCGACCGGCTCGACCTCGCCGTCGATGCCGCGGTCGAGGCCAGGGGTTAGGCCTTCGCCCGACCCTGCAAGCCGCGCCAGTCGAGCCGCTCGATCGCCGAGTAGACGATGCGATCCCCGACGATCGACGTGAGCCCGTCGAGGATCGTCTTGGTCTCGAGCCCGCGGTTGATCGCCATCACGTGGACCGAGCGACCCAGCAGCGCGCGCGCGAGCTCGAGGTAGTTGACGCCTGCGTCGTGGACTTCGATCGAGAACAGCGTGGTGCCCCGGCGGTTGCTGCTCATCACCTCGATCAGCTGCGCGATGCCGGGATCGTGGACCTCTTGGATCATGAGGTTCCCGGCGATCGTCATGCCAAGCACGATCGCGTCACAATTGCACGAGTCGAACAATGGCCGGTGCTTCTCGTCGAGGCACTCGGCGACGATGTAGATCTCTGGGTGGACCCGATCGATCACGCTGACGGCGGCCGCCACGATCGCGTCGCTGTCGCGGTTGCCATAGTCGGGCGACAAGACCACGGCCATTCGGCACGCCTGTGCGCGGGCGCGCGAGTAGGTCTCTATGTCGTGTGAGGAGCCACGGACGAAGATGACGTCTTTGAGCTTGAACGGCAGCTCGTCGATCGCGTCGGTGACGATCACGATCTCGCAGGCGCCCTGCTCGGGGTCGCTGCGGATCTCGTCGATCAGCTGCATCACGCGCTGCTCGCTGGGGAAGTGGACGATGAGGATGTGGTCCTTGACCATGGCGCGGCCGAGTCCTTTTTGGGCGTTGGAGATCGCAAGCGCGACCGCGTCGAGCACCATCCCGAAGAACAGGCTGAAGCTGGTCAGCCCAACGATGACGATGAAGACGAAGGTCCCCAGTCGGGCGCCGAGCGTGGTGGCGCTGAAGTCACCGTAGCCGATCGTGGTGATCGAGACCGCGCTATACCAAAACGCGTCGCCCCACGAGATCTCGGGATTGACGGCGCGATCGAACACGTAGAAGCACACCGCGTTGCCAACGATCGCGAGCGTGAGCAATAGCGCGATCGCGACGAAGCCGACCGAGCGACGATCACGAACCTGGCGTGCGATTCGAACGAGGCGCAGAAGCAGCAAGGGCGACCCTCGGGCAAGCGTACCACTGTCAGCCGGCAAGCTGTAGCGCGTCAGCGCTGGCTTGGGGCTGCATGGCATCACGCGCGCGCAGCCACGGGATCATCAAGCCAAGTGGGACCGCGGTCGAGGTCAGCGCGACCGCGTTGAAGGCCACGTTGATCCACACGCCATGGGCGGAAGAGATCGCCGTGTCGACGACAACCCAGTTGAGCGTGGCGATCGCAATGGCCCACGCAGCCCAAGCCTCGCGGCGACGCAGCGGGACCGCGGTGAGGAACAACATCGCCCACGCGTAGGAGATCAGCGTGCCGCCAAACACGGCCTGAATCCACCCGCGGTAGGCCGAGACCTCGATGCCATAGTCGGCCGTGCCCCACAGCGCGAGCGCGACGCGATCTTGGTGCCAGGCGAACAGCGGGCCGTCGAGGCCGAAGGCGACGGCGTGGCCAAGCACGACCTGCGCGGCGAAGCCAAACAGCAGCAGCGCGTGGGCGATCCTCACGAGCTTGGGCTGGTGGGGGAGACCGGCGGAAGCGGTAGCCATGGTGGCCTCCAGTGTACTCGTCAGCGGCGGCGTGGCCTGCTATGTCGAGACGCGTGGGGGAGCGAGCGCGGGGGGAGGGACGCGTCGGTTGGGGGGGTGCTTGGGCCGTCGCTCAGCCCGGGCGGGTGCTTGGCGTGATCGCGTTTGTGTGGCTGACCTTGGTGGTCTTGCTGCCGCTTGGCCTGCTCGTTGACGCGGCCTGGCCCTTCGAGCTGCGCGGGGTCGAGCGGGCGGCGATTGCCCGGGTGCTGCTGCGTGGTCTGGGGCTGTCGGCGATCGCGGCGATCCTGAGCGGGGCGCTTGGCCTGCTGCTCGCGCAGACGGTCACGCCCGTGGTGTTGCTGGCGCTGTTGTTGGTGAGTCGCTCGGTCGTGGCCCACGCCGTGCTGGCGCTGGGTCTGACCCCGGGTTCCCTGGCCGCCGTGGTCACGCTGATCATCGACGTCCTGCCCTTCGCGGCGCTGGTGTTGGGCTTGCGGCTGCGGACCCGACCGCTGGCGTTGATCGAGGCGGCGCGGGATCTTGGCGCGGGGCCGCTCGCGCGTGCGCGCGAGATCGAGTGGCCACACCTTCGCCCTGCGATGTTGGTGGCGTGCACGTGGGCGTTCTTGCAGGGGCTCGGGGACGAGCTCGCGTTCGAGATCGCGGGCGGCGGGCATGCCTACACGCCGGGCCTGCTGATCCGCGACGCGCTGATTCGCGAGCAGGCGCCCGCTCGGGCCGCGGTGTGTGTGGTGGTGCTGATCGCCCTGGCGCTGCCGTGCGCATGGTTGATCACCCGTGAGCTGACCGCCGCCCAGCGCAGCGACTGGCGCGAGGTCCCGGCCGCGCCCGCCTGGGTTCGGGTGGCCGGGCACAGCGTGCTCGCGCTGCTGTTGATCGCGCCCGTGGCCCTGGTGGTTGGCGAGCACCCGGTTGGGTTGGGTCCAACGGATCGGCTGCTCGCCGGGCTGTTCGTGCGCTCGTTGGGGATCGCGGGCGTCGTCGCGGCGCTGGCCACCAGCGCGGGGTTTGGCCTGGCGCTGGCGAGCCGCCAGGTCCCCCATCCGGCGTGGATCGGCGTGGCCGTGCTCGCCCCGCTGGCGATCCCACCCAGCATCCACGGGTTGCTGACGCTCGGGGCCGGCACCGCGCTCGGCCTGGCGCCCGGGCCCACGCTGACGGTGGTGGCAATGCTCGGGCCCGCGCTGGCGCTGGGCTTCGTGACGGCGCGCCTGATGACGGTCGTGATCCCGCGCGCGCTGATCGACGCGGCGATCGATCTGGGCGCCTCGGTGGGTGAGCGCTTGCGCTTGGTGTGGCTGCCGCTCGCGCGCCCGGCGTTGATCGTTGCGGGCGTGCTCACGCTCGCGTGGGTCTTGGGCCAAGCTGCGATCCCAGCGTTCACCTCGGGCCCAGGCGGCGACACGCTCGCGGTCGCGCTCACGATCCACGCCCGCGCGGGCTCGATCGCCCTGGTCCGACGCTGGTCGCTGGTCCTGGTGCTGGTGCCCGTGCTCGCGGTGCTGACCGCACGCGCGCTCGCCCGTTGGAGGCCCCAGTGAGCGCCGAGCCCAGCGTGAACCTGCGCGCCCGGGGCCTGCACAAGCGCTTCGCTGGCGCCGGTCGGGGCTCGGTCGTTGCGCTGGCCGGCGTGGATCTCGAGCTCGAGGCCGGGCGCCACGTGTGCGTGATGGGCCACTCGGGCTCGGGCAAGACCACGCTGCTGCGCGGGATCGCGGGGCTCGAACCGCTCGACGCTGGCGAGCTGTGGATCGGGGATCAGCGGGTCGACACGCTCGCCGCCGCAGCCCGGCCGACGCGGACGGTGTTCCAAGCCCCCGCTCTGTTTCCGCACCTGAGCGTGCTCGAAAACGTGACCTTCGTGGATCGGCTGGGCCGCACGAGCTCGCTTGGGCGCAGCCGCGCGGACGCTGGCGGTGTGACCGAGGCCCACGCCTTGCTCGAGCGGCTGGGCCTGGATCCCGCGGTGTTTGCAGCGCGCAACATCGACGCGCTGTCCGGCGGTGAGCGTCAGCGCGTCGCCCTGGCGCGGGCGCTGTACCGGGCGCCGCCGTGGCTGCTGCTCGACGAGCCGCTGTCCGCCCTGGATCGACCCCGCCGCGCTGCGCTGCGCCGGGCGCTGGCCGGGATCCGCAAAGCCAAGGGCATCGGGATGTTGCACGTGACCCATCACGCCGCCGACGCCCTCGCGCTCGCCGACACCTTGGTGGTCATGAGCCGGGGTCGCGTGCTCGCCAGCGCCGCGCCCGAGCAGCTCTACGCGCGCCCGCCCGACCTCGAGACCGCGCGCCTGCTCGGCGAGCTCAGCGGCGTGCCGGATCCTGCCCGCGCCGGGTTCTTGCGACCGGAGCGCCTGCGGATCGTGGCGGGCGAGCAGGGCCGGGTTCGTGCGCGCTTGCTGGCACGCAGTTGCGTGGGTCCGCTGTGGGAGCACGAGCTCGCGGTCGAGGGGCTCGCGGCCCCGATCCTGGTCGCCCGCGCCCTCGCGTGGGAGGGTTCTGAAGCATGCGACCTCGACTGGGACGACGACGACGTGCTGGAGCTGACATGAGTTCGCTGCCCAAGGTGAACCAGTCTACGAAGGCGTCCGCAAGCGGGCGAGAAGCCCTCGCCCGAGCTGAAAACAGCCTGTCTCGCCGGAGCTTGCTCGTTGGGGCGGGTGCGCTGGGTTTGGGACTGGGTTTGGGACTGGGTTTGACGAGCGTCGGGTGCTCGCGGACGCGCGGGCTCAGCCTCTACAACTGGGGTGACTATCTCGCCCCCGAGGTGATCGAGCGCTTTGTCCAGGCGCACCCACGCACCTCGTTGACCCAGGACTTCTACCTGTCCGAAGCCGAGATGGACGCGAAGCTGCGCGCTGGCGCTCGCTATGATCTGGTGATCCCGATCGACTATCTGCTCTCGTCGCTACAGCGCGACGGCGTCCTCTTGCAGCTGAGCGAGCTGCCCCGCGCCGTCGAGCACCTCGACCCGGCGTTCCCGGTCTGGCATGCCAGGCAAGAGCGCGGCGGCGGAGCCTACGCGGTCCCCTACCTGTGGGGCACCACGGGGATCGGCTACGACGCGGATCGCGTGGATCCACCGACGAGCTGGAACGCGCTGTTCGATCCCCGCTACGCCGGACGGATCTCGGTGATCGACAGCAAGGGCGACGTCATGGATCAGGCCCTGCTCGCCAGCGGCCTCGGCATCAACTCGACCGACAAGCCGGCGATCCGCGAGCAGGTCTGGCCGCGCCTGCGTGAGCAAAAGCAGCTGCTGCGCGCCTACGACAGCAACCCCGCGGCCGCGCTGATCGCCGGCGACACCTGGATCGCGCAGATCGACAGCGGGGACCTGTTCCGCGCCCAGAGCCAGCGCCCCAGCCTGCGCTATGTGATCCCCGACGAGGGCGCCGCGCTGTGGATCGACTACCTGGCGATCCCAGCCAAGGCCGCGAATCCCCAGCTGGCGCTGGCTTTCATCGAGTTCCTGCTCGATCCAAAGATCGCCGCGCTCAACGCCAACACCCTGCGATTTGCCACCCCCAACGCGGCCGCGGTCGCGCAGGGGCTGATCTTGGACGCCGCGGAGCCCCAGCTCTATCCCCCGGCCGATGTGCGTCAGCGCTTGTTTGTCAGCGAGAACTGGGACGGCGGCACCAAAGACCTGGTCGACGAACTCTGGCTCGAATTGCGCTCGAGGACTTGACCGCTCCAGACACCTCGCGCTTTGCGGGCGCCCGACTCCGGGCTACACGTGCGGGCGATGCCCATCAGCCTGCCCATCGTCGGTGAGCGCGAGCCGGCCCGTTCAGATCTCCCGCCCCAGACACCGCAGAAGGTCTACTTCGTCAGCCTTGGCTGTCCGAAGAACCAGGTCGACACGGAGGTCATGCTTGGGGTCGTGCGTGCGGGCGGTCACTCGCTGGTCGACGACCCCGAGCTTGCCGACACATTGGTCGTCAACACCTGCGGGTTCATTGACGCAGCCAAGGAAGAATCGATCGAGACGATCCTCGAGCTCGCGCGGGTCAAGGCGGGCGCAGCCGAAGCTGGCGCCGGACCCAAGCGCTTGGTCGTTGCCGGGTGTCTGAGCCAGCGCTACCCGACCGAGCTCGCCGACGAGATGCCCGAGGTCGATCACTTCTTGGGCAGCGCCGACATGCTGGGCCTTCAGACCGTGCTGGGTGGCGCGGCCCAGCGCATGGGCGTCAGCCCGCTGGATCGCCGCTCGTGGCTGTACGACCACAGCACGCCGCGCCAGACCTACGGGGCCGGGCACACCAACTACGTGAAGATCGGCGAGGGCTGCGATCGCCCGTGTGGGTTCTGCATCATCCCCAAGCTGCGTGGCCCGCAGCGCTCGCGTCCGGTGTTCGACATCGTCCAAGAGGTCCACGCTCTGGTCGGCGCGGGCACCCGCGAGATCTGCTTGGTCGCCCAGGATCTGACCACCTACGGCACCGACCTGGGCGCGCGCGGGCTGGCGCCCTCGAACCTCGAAGGTCTGCTCGACGCGCTTGGTGAGATCCCCGAGCTTCGTTGGATCCGCCTGCACTACGCCTACCCGACCGCCGTCACCGACGGCCTGATCGAGCGCATCGCCACCCACCCCAAGGTCGCCACCTACCTCGACGTGCCGATCCAGCACGTCGACACGGGCGTGCTCAAGAAGATGCGTCGCGGCTACACCGAGCGGACCGTGCGCGACTTGGTCGAGCGGATCCGGGCCCAGTCCGCCAGGATCTGGCTGCGCACGACCATGCTCGTCGGCCACCCGGGCGAGGACGAGGCCGCCTACCAGCGCCTGCGCGAGTTCATCGCCGAGGGCGAGATCGACCACCTGGGCGTGTTCCCGTGGTCGCGCGAAGACGGCACGACCTCCGCCATGCAGCCCGAGCGCGTCGACGATGCGCTGGCCAACGCTCGCGCGACCGAGCTCATGGAGTTGCAAGCGGGGATCCGCGAGCAAAAATTCGCAGCGATGCAGGGCGACCTGATCGAAGTCCTCGTCGACGGCATCTCCGACGAGAGCGAGCTCTTGCTCGACGGCCGCCACGAGGGCCAGGCCCCCGAGATCGACGGCAAGGTGATCCTGCTCGACGGCACCGCCAACCCCGGCGACTTCGTCCAGGCCCGCATCATGCAGACCACAGCGCACGATCTCATCGCCACGCTCGACCTCGACCGCGAAGAACCCTAGACGGTTTAGGACCGGTTTAGGACCCCCACATAGACCTCAGACTTCGCCGACTACGGCCGCTGGCGCGTCCGGTCGCTTCGCTCCTCGGGGCTGGCTGTTCGTAGGCGCATGTGTGTGGCCCCCTGCAAGGGGGCTCTCCTCGATCCCCACATAGACGGTGCCGGCTCCAGCATCAGCCCCCGCGTGGCTGCAGCGGAGAACCCGGCCCGAACAACGACGAGCGCACAAAGGCCGCCGACGGCCCGAACCCGGCGTATCTACGCACGTGGAGATTAGCGAAGAGAAGCGCGGCCGGGCCAGTGAGAAGACACGAGAGGAAGCGGGGCCACGAGACTGGAGTAGACCTAGCCGGGTTCGGGTCGTCGGCAGCCCGTGCGCGCTGCCACGTCGGAGCCCCCGACCCCCGCGGGCTCGGGCATCAGCCTCCGCGTGGCTGCAGCGGAGAACCCGGCCCGAACAACGACGAGCGCACAAAGGCCGCCGACGGCCCGAACCCGGCGTATCTACGCACGTGGAGATTAACGAAGAGAAGCGCGGCCGGGCCAGTGAGAAGACACGAGAGGAAGCGGGGCCACGAGACTGGAGTAGACCTAGCCGGGTTCGGGTCGTCGGCAGCCCGTGCGCGCTGCCACGTCGGAGCCCCCGACCCCCGCGCACAACCAAGCAAAGACCGAACTTACACGAGCAACCGCCGGATCGTCGTGACCAGTGCGTCTGGATCCGTAGGCTTGACCAAGAACCCCGACGCCCCAAGTCGCAACAGCAAGCGCCAGTCCGGCGCTCCACCGACGCCCGTGACCACGACGATCGGGACATCGCGCGTCTGTGGGTTGGCCCGCAGCGCCGCCGTCAGCTCGGTCCCGTTGAGACCCGGCATGCTCAGATCCAAGATCGCCACGCTCGGGGGATCGCGCATCGCATGTTGCAGCGCCGTCGCGCCATCCGAGACGAGATCCAACGTGGCGTTGGGGAACGACCCGCTGATGAACTTCGCGGTCCAGCGCAGGCACGCATGGTCGTCGTCGGCGATCATGATCCGCGTGGGCGCGCTCGACTCGCTCAAGCGGTCGCGCGCGACCGCCAGCGCGGTCCGCAGCGCGTGGGCAGACGCGATCCGCGACTCTGGATCTTTCGCCAACGCCCGCATCAGCACGTCGTCGAACACATCGGGGAGCCCGGGCGCGACCTCGCTCGGCTTGCGCGGCGTCTCGTGGATGTGGGCCCGCAGCAGATCCGCGACCCGCTTGGACTCGAACGGGTGGCGGCCGGTGAGCAGCTCGTAGGCGATCACGCCGATCGCATACACGTCCGAAGCGTGGGCGTACTGCGGCGACACGTGACGCTCCACCGCGATCTCGGGCGCGATATAGGCTGGGGTCCCCGCGACCGGCTCACGGCCGGCTGCCCATCCACCCAAATTGATCGCCAGTCCCATGTCGGTGACGACCGCCCGAAACCCGGGGCCGATCATCACATTACTTGGCTTGAGATCCCGGTGCACGGCCCCGACAGCGTGCAGCGCCGAGACCCCACGGCAGATCTGGTCGAGCACGGAGAGCGCGTCGTCGAGCGCGACCGGGCGTTGCTCATGGCCCGCGACCCACTCCTCCAAGGTCGTGCCCTTGATGTACTCCATCACGAAGTAGGGCGAGCCCTGGTACTCGCCGCGGGCGTAGATCTCGACCAGGTTGGGATGGCGAGCGCGCGCCATCGCGCGGGCCTCTCGAACAAACAGCTCGTGCAATTCCTCGGTGTCGACGTGCTTGGGGTGGATGAACTTGATCGCAACCTCGCGCTCGAGCCTCTCGTCGACGCCATGCAGCACGATGCCCATGCCGCCCTCGCCGAGCTGCCGCAAGATTCGGTAGGAGTTTTGGATCAACGCCCCGATCGGAATCCAGCCCAGATACGGAAGGTCGCCGGTGCGTGGGGACGGCTCGTCAATCGAGATTGGCTTGGTGTCGTCCATCGCCATCGCGACGGGGATTCCCGATGTTTCGAGGTCAGCTTTGTCTTCGTTCACTCCTGCCATTGTGGCCCACGAGGATTACAGGGATTCGCGACGTATGGATCACAGCAAACCTTGCTGCCCCGACGTCGCATGAACGCTCAAACTTGCCGGCGATTAAAGTTGCCGCGCGCCTAACATTGCCGTGTGGATGAATCAGCTAGGGAACAGCTACGGAAGCTCGCACATCGGGACGCCCAGCGCGCCCTTGGTCTGACCGTCCGCGCCCTGGTGCACGAGCTACGCAATGCCATTAATCCAGTGCCTTTGCAGCTTGCGGTCTTGCGCAAATCCGCCGCGTCCGGGGCGAGCCTGCAAGATGTGCTCGCTGGTCTGCATCAGAGCATCGAGCGGGCCCAAGAGTCACTGCATCTCGCGTCGCGACTCGCCGACGAGTTTGCGCCGCCCCATCGCGATGACGACGAGGACCGGCAGCTGTGGGAGCGGCTGTGTCTGGACACTCGCCCACGTCGGAAGCTCGAGTGACTTGTTCAGTGGCGCAGCTCGAGACCTGGCCACGGCCCCTGAAATTCCGTGAGCAAGGTGGTGAGGCGCTGCATCTCGCCCATGATCAGCTGGAGCCGCGCGCGCTTGCTTGGGTCGGCGCCTGCGCCTTCCTTTAGCATGAGCCGCTCGAGCAGCTGTGCTTGCAGGTACATGTTGTTGAGCAGGTTCCCCACCTCGTGGGTGAAAGCCTTGGCGGACTTCTCGAGCTTGGCGAACTGCACTTGATCGGGATCAGCGTGCGGCTCGAGCTGAACGCCGCGGCCCAGCAACGCGCTGATCTTGGACCGAAGCTCGAGCGGATCGACAGGGCTGAGGATGTGATCGACGACCCCATGCTGGGACCCACGAAACCCGCGGGGATCGACCGTGGTGTTGGTCACAAACACGATCGGCGTGGTCGAGAAACGCGGGCACTCGCGCAGCCGCTCGGCGCACTCGAAGCCGCTCATACTGGACATGGAGGCGGCGATGAGCAGCACGGCGAGCTCGTCGCATTCGGTCGCCAGCTGCAGAGCCATCGACCCCGAGCGGGCCCGCAAAATTGGGCCGCCGGTATCTTGCAGCGCCGCCTCGATCGAATTGAGTGATTCGATGTCCTCGTCGACGACCAGAATCGAACCAGACGTCATGGTAGCGTTCACCGAATTCATCGAGGCCGAATGTCCTGCATCTGACACACCGTACCAGCCTCCCATGCATGCGCGATCCCAAATGCATGGGTCACGACGCGCAAATCATGCCGATTTTTCGCGTCATTGCGCGGGGCCGAGTGCCACCGCAGTGTCAACGCGCGCGAAGGTCAGCGAGCAATTGTTGGGGCAGCGACCCCGTCTGCTGGAAGCCGCGCATGTACAGAATTGGCTCTGTGCCCAGGGCAGCCACCGTCTTGCCAGCGATGCGCTCACCGTACTTGCGAGGCTCGTAACCTGCGAGTTCGCGATGGACGGCGGCGCGGTCGACCGACGGCGATGACCCCGCCGCAGGCAAGCGCTCGAGCAGGTCGCACAGCGCGTCGAGGCTGTTCATCTTCATGTAGGGACACGTCGCGCAGCCGCCCGCGGTCGAGCACCCTTCACCGCCGGACACGCCCGGGATGATCGGCAGCACCGTGTCACCGGTGGTGGTCACGGCCTGCGCGGCGACGGGGAAAATGATCTCGATCTCCACCGTAGCCCGCTCGGCGGCGGCGAGCCGATCCCGCAGCGCCCGGACGATCGCCGTGACCATTCCGGCCTCGGTGCCAAGCACGAAGCGCAGCCGCCTGGGCGGGTCAACCGCCGGCTCTGCGAGCGCCGCGTCGAGCTTTGCGGTGATGTGATCCAGGATGTTCTTGGTCGAGCCAACCACGCCCCGACCTTCGCGCTGGGCCCGGAGCGCCAGCGCAAACATCTCGCCGGGGACCTCGAGGTGGGCCGTGACGTCGACGTTGGCGGTGGGGCTGTCGTAGTAGTCGCGCTCGACCTGGTCGGTGACGGCGGCGCCAAACATGTGGTGAACCACGCAGTTGCCCTGCTCGAAGTAGTGAAAGCGCGGCAACAAGGCGCGGATCGTCTCACTGGTGTGGGCCGGATGCAGCGCCGCGATCGCGTCATCACCCAGCTCGAGGAGGGTCGCGAACAGCCGCGCGAGGTTCTGGCCCATGTACGTGTCGGGGCCAAACCACACGTGCGCCTGGGGCTCTTGCGCGAAGGTCTGTAGCACCGTGGCGACCACGTTGCTCGACGTGCAGGTGATCGTGGGGACCACGTGGTGGGCGTGCGCCTTGGTCCGCAAGCTGGTGTTGATGTAGACGACGTGCAGCGAGTTGGGGGTCGCCGCGGCCTGCTCGAGCCACGCGGCGTAGGCTCGGGACTCGGCCGCCTCGGCCAGCGAACAGCCGATCGGCTGCTCCGCGACCCGCCAGCACCCAACCTGTTGGAAACCGGACGCGTCGAGGATCGCGCGCACGTTCTCGGACATGAAGTCGACCCCGAGCACGACGATCTCTTTGGCCCCGGCGCGCGCCATGTCGACGCCGCGATCCGCCATCACCAGCGAGTCCGAGATGTTGATGTGCGGCCAGTCGCAGGCCCACAGCACGCCCTGCAGCTCGGCGTCCATGTAGTAGTGCGCGACCACGCCGGCCTCGCGCGAGCGCAAGAGGGCTTCGAGGCGCGCGACGACTTCGGGATCCGGGTCGAGAAATTCTGCCTGGGCCTCCGCAAACGCCCCCTGGGCGGCGAATCCAGTGGCACGGACGATCAGCGAAGGGAAGGGTGTTGCGCTGGGCAAAGGCGACCTCGGTGGCCCAAGCGTATCCCAAAACACCGCGCGTGGCCTTCGACGTGCGCTTTGTCTTACGAGCACGGCGGCCGAGCTGTGCTCGGACCGCCGCTCTTGCTTGGGCAACTGGTTTCAGCTCGGGCGAGGGTTTCAGCTCGGGCGAGGGTTTCAGCTCGGGCGAGGGCTTCTCGCCCGCTTGCGGACGCGTTCGTAGACTCTTCTCGCTGGCTCGAGCGTGCTGCGCAGGTCAGGGCTCCCCGAGGGCAGCTCTAGCGCTCTGCGACCACGTAGACCAGCCAGCTGTCTTGCTGCTCGACCTCGACGACCTCTTCGTACTCGCCCGTGCCCTCGAGCATCTCGTCGTCGTCGTCGTCGTCGTCGTCGTCGTCGTCGTCGTCGTCGTCGTCGTCGTCGTCTTCTTCTTCTTCTTCTTCGTCTTCTTCGACGTCGCTGTCGTCGTCGTCGTCGTCGTCGTCGTCTTCTTCGACCTTCTCCCAGTACACGCGGACATTGGAGAAGCCGACCTCGTAGAGCAGGTCGCGCAGCTCGGGGATCGACCACAGCCGCCACTCGTAGGTGAACGCGCGCTCGATCCTCGAGCCGTCTTCAAACTCGAAGTGGATGTGACAGACGATGTCGTTGTTGATCGGGTTGAAGGACTCCTGCTCCCAAATATAGGTGTGGCCCTCGAGCTCGCGGATCTCTTCGTCGGTGTCGATCGCCTTGGTTCCACCGAACAGCTCGAGGAACAGGACCCCGCGCTCAGCGAGGCCAGCGAGGGCTCGCTCGAAGTAGCGCGCGAGCTCATGGCGCTGCTTGAACACGCAGAAGCTGAAGTTGAGCGCCGCGATGATGTCGGCAGGCTCGACCGTGCGTGGATCGACCTCGAGCACGTCGGCCTGGACCAGGGTCAGGCGCTCGCCGAGCGCCTCGGCGTTGGGCGCGATGTTGCGGGTGCGGCCCCACTCGAGCGTGGGCCCGTCTAGATCCACGCCGAACGCCCGCCGCTCGGGCTCGCCTAGGCACCAGGTCGTGGACAGCAGCGCGGTGCCGCAAAAATCTTCACGCAACACCCTGGCCGCCGCGCCGCGCACCTCTTCATAGATAGTAGCGAACAGCTCGCAGTCGGCCTCGGGCGACTGCACGGAGCGCTCGTAGAGCTCGTGGAGATCTGCGCGCGAAGCCTGGGTCGGCGCTTTGTTCTTGCGTTTCTTGTGTTGCTTGCCGCCCATGAGCGCCCCCGGTTTTGATCAGCAGTTCTCGGCGCTGATGTACACCCACCAGACGCCTTCGTTGTCGAGGTCGTCGACCTCGTGATAGGTGCCGAGCCCCTCGCCGTCCTCGTCCTCGTCCTCGGACCAGATCCGCACGTTGGTGAACCCGGCCTCTTGCAAGAGCTCGCTGAGCTCGATCAGGCTCCACACCCGCCACGAGTAGGTGAACGCGTTGTCGATGCGCGACTCGTCCTCGAACTCGAAGTGAATGGCGCAGTCCATGTGCGAGGTGAGCGGGTTGAAGTCGACCTGCTCCCACGCGTAGATGAAGCTCTCGCCGCCGTTGATCACGCCAGCGTCGTCCTGGACCTCGCGCTCGTTGACGTCGTGCATGCAGACCTCGGTGCCGCCGTAGGCGTCGAGATACAGCACCCCATCTGCGGCGAGCCCGGCCCGCGCGGCCTCGAAGTAGCTGCGCAGCGCGTCACGGGTGTCGAAGCACCAGTACGAGAAGTTGAAGCCGACCGCGACGTCGACGAGCGGCGCGCTGGGCTCGAGCACGTTGCCGTTGCGCAAGGTCAGGCGCGACTCGTAGTCGCCACCAGCTGGGCGGATCCGCTTCTCCAGCCCCCACATCAGGGTCTCGCGATCGAGGTCGACGCCGATCGCCGTGCGCTGCGGATCGCTCATGACCCACGCGAGGCTGAACACCGCCGTTCCACAAAAATCCTCGCGCACGCTCATCGCCTCGCGGCCGCGCAGCTTGCGAAAGGTCGAGGTGGTGAACGCGACCTCCGAGGGCGGATCTTGGACCGACAGCTCGTAGAGTTCGTGCCGATCCGCGGTCGCAGCTCGGCCCCTGGGGCGCTTTTGCTTGGCCATGGGCTGCCGCCGATCTAGTGGAGCCCGCCGCAGCGGTCAAGGGCCGCCCTACGGCTCGAGCATCGGGCGGAGGCCGTCGTAGGCGTTGGTGATCTTGCGCGCGACCTCGGTCGCGGCGGCGTACTTTTCAGGATCGCTGGCGAACTTGTCTGGGTGGTACTGCGCGATCAAGCGCCGGTAGGACTTGCGAACCGTGGCAAAGTCCGCGCCAACGGGCACCTCGAGGGTGCGATACCAACCCTCGATCTCGCGCTGGTTGGTGCCAGGACCACCGCGGGCGCGGGCCTCTTCGAACGCGCGCTCCCAGGCGTCTTCGGCCTTGGTCGCGGCTCGACGCGCGCGTCGGCCGGCCTTGGCCCCGATCGTGTCGGCGACCTCCTGGGCGACCTCTCGCTCGACCTCGTTGTCGAGCCGCCGCCGCTCGCGGGTGTCAGCGTCGACCGAGAACGCGCTCGCGAAGTCCGAGACGTTCGCACGCGTCACGTCCCACAGCCGCTTGCCGATGCCCACGGATCGAAGTGTGGCGCCCCACGCTCACGAGGGCAAGGGCTGCGGGGAGGCGCCGGCCCCGAGCAGGTCACTTGGGCTTGGGCTTGGGCTGCCCGCGCTGGGGCGTTGGAAACTGCCGCGTGCGCTCGTCTTGTGCGCTGCTCGCTGGCTTGCTTGGGATCGGCGGCGGCCGAAACACCGTCGTGGTCTCGGCCGGCTTGGCGTCGCTTGGGACGCGCGGAAACGAAGCGGTCGCGCTGTCGTCGTCGTCGTCGTCGTCTACCGGCTCGAAGCTGGCCGGCGCTGGCCGAGCGAGGAGCACCCGCGTGGTGTCGTCGTCGGGGGCGTCGCGTGGACTGGGCTCGGGCAGACGCAGCGGCGCCCCGCTGTCGAGCGGGCGACGCTGTTCGAGCAGCGCCTCGATCTGCGCGGCCATCTGCGGGTCGAGGCTGACGAACTCCACGCCCATGCCCTGCGGCCGCCGAGAGTGCCGCACGACCTTGGCGACCGCCTCGATCACGGTTGGATCGTCGACGAGGATCGTGAAGCGCAGCTCGATCAGCGACCCAACCGGTAACAACGCCGCGCTGTGCACGAAGACCCCACCACGCGAGAGGTCCGACACCCACGTCGAGGCATCACTCGAGAACTCCTCGTTGATGGGGATGCGATCGCCTCCGCGGCGCTCGTCACCTGATTGTTCGGACCCCGCCACCTGGTGAGTCTAGGCCATTTGGGCCCACCGTTGTGATGGGCCCAAATGGCGGGTCAGGCTGCGGCTGCGAGGCCGAACAGACCCAAAATGGTAAACACGCCGATCAGCCAGACAAACGAGCGGAGGTAGTCGGCGTTGGCCAGGTACGCGGTCACGTAGAGCAGCTCCGAGACCACAAACGCGATGGCCAGGACGGCAGAGCGCCGCGGGTCCGCGCCGCAGATGTGGGCGATCACAACGGCGGCGGCGAAGGGCGCGAAGAAGTCGATCAGGCCCCGGTGGGCCGCGACCGCGCGCGCGCCAAACCCTTCGAGGCTGGCCAGCTGGCGGGCGGGCTGCTTGTTGTCAAAGTCTTGCTCGCTGCGCCCAAGCGCGACGAACACGGGGATCCGCGCGATCCAGATCGCCACGAACGCAACCAGTACACAAACAAACGGAGTCGTCACGTCGCTCAGTCTTGCTTCTCGCTGCGGATCCGATCGCGCAGCTTCTCGAGGCGGTCGCGGACGTCGGTGATCACTTCGCCGGCAGACTCGCCGACCTCTTGCGCGATCGTGCTGGCCTTCTCGGACGCGAGCTTCTCTGCTTGTTGAATGTGTGGCTGCAGCTTGATCCAGCCCTCCTTGGCCTCCTCGCTGGCGGACTTGACTGCCTTCTCGAGTTCAGCCCCTAGCGCTTTGAGCTCGGTCAGGCCCTTGTTGATCAGCTCGTTCTCAGACATGGCGTGGGCAAGATACTACTTCTGGCGCTCGGTGCTTGCCACGAGCACCGAGCGGGGGTAGCTGCAGAATGTGCCAGGTGGATCATCGTTTCCGCACCCGGACGGGTTCAACAGCGACGTCGTGGTGTATCTGACGCCGATGTGCCCGTACTGCATGATGGCTCGACGGTTGTTGCGATCGCGGGGGATCCCGTTCGAGACCTTCGACGTGTCGGGCAACGCCGCCGCGCGAGCGTGGCTGCGGACCGCGACCAACCAGAGCACGGTCCCACAGATCTTCATCAAGGGCCGCAGCATCGGTGGCTACAGCGAGCTGGCGCAGCTCGACTCCAACGGAGAGCTCCTCTAGCTCGATTTTTCCGCACGTCGTGCGTCCCATGGACACCGGAAATGCGTTCAGAGCCCCCTTTTAGGGGGCCACACATGCGGATGCGAACAAGCGTCCCCGAGGAGCGAAGCGACCAGACGCGAAGCGGCTGCAGTCGGCGAAGTCTAAGGTCGCTGTGGGGGTCATGACTAGAGGTGCTCACTCGCTGAGGAGGGCGAGGATCTCTTCGTCGAGCTGGGCTTGGTGCTCGGCCGCGAACTTGCCGATGATCACGTCGCGGCGCTCGTTGATCTTGGCCTTGGCGGTTTGATCCGCCGCGACGCCGCGCCCGCCAATGCCCCCGACCGCGCGCCGACGCACGCGGCTGGGACCGCGGCTGGATCGCTTGGGACCGGCACCCGCGCCCGCGCTGGCGGCGACCTGGGCCTGAGCCTCGCGCGAGCTGAACGCAGGGTGGGTCAAGGTTGGATCCACCGTGGGGCCAGGGTGGCCGGGGGTCAGCGGCGGGCCTTGGGGCTCGACCTCGCGCGGGTCTGCGGGTGCGCGACGCTCGGGTCGCACGTCTTCGCTGGGCGGGGGGCTCTCCTTGGGCGCCGCATCGTGAGCGCCCTCGGGGTGCTCCCCGATGTACTGCACGATCTTGTCGTCGTAGACCCCGCGCCGCAGGTTGCGGATCATCGACTTATGGGACTCCTGCATGAGTCCGATGATGTGTTGGTCGAGGTTCTCGACCTCCGCCCCTGGGTCGTAGTCGACCTTGTTCGACGAAATGATCGTGCCGTCGTAGAAGACGTGCGTGAAGATGTGGGCCCGCTTTACGCCCGAGTCCTCAGTCTGGACGTGATAAAGCCGGCCGCGATGCGGAATATTGTGGTTGTAGCCGAGCTGCGGGGACCGCGACATCGCTCTGCCCACAGCCTATCATGGCAAGCCTCGCTCGCGGGAGCTTTTGGTGGTTACTGCGAAGCGCCGCTTGGTGGTGCATCCTGTCGACGCCACCGCCATGCCCTCGCCAGAACTC
Source organism: Enhygromyxa salina (assembly GCF_000737335.2). GTDB lineage: Bacteria > Myxococcota_A > Polyangia > Nannocystales > Nannocystaceae > Plesiocystis > Plesiocystis salina_C. The sequence continues at coordinate 45,804 of NZ_JMCC02000090.1, forward strand.
AGCGAGCCCGAGCCCGCGGCCGCGGCCGCGCCCGCGCTTGCGCCTATGGGGCCCGCCGCGCTCCTGGCCCCGGTTGTCGCGGCCGGGCGCGCGGGCGTGATGCCCGGGGCTTCGCAGCTCGCGCAGCTGGCTAGCCACGCGCAGGCTGTTCAGGCCTGCTCGCCGGGTCAGCGCTACGAGCTGCTCACGGCGGCGTTTTGCGGACGCCATCCACATGTGGCCCTTCAGGTGATGCACGAGGCCGGCTTGCTCGCGCAGCTGCTGCCCGAGCTCGAGGCGACGATCGAGTTCTCGCGAGTCGCCGGCCGTCGCCACAAAGACGTGTGGGCCCACACCAAGACCGTTGTCTGGCAGGCGGTCCCAAGCCCGACGGTGCGGTGGGCGGCCGTGCTGCATGACATTGGCAAGGTCCCCACGCGACGGTTCTTGGCGGACGGGCGCGTGACCTTCCACGCTCACGCGGAGATCGGCGAGCAGATGTTCGAGCGCGGCCCGGCCCAGCGCATCGGGTTTCCACCGGCGGTCCGCCAGCGTGTCGCCGAGCTGATCCGCTGGCACTTGTGGCCCGGCCAGTACGACGGCAGCTGGACCGACGCCGCCGTGCGTCGCTTCACCCGTGAGGTCGGCCCCGCGTGCGACGAGCTGCTCAACCTCTCGCGCGCGGACATCACGAGCGGGCGGCCCGGCAAGCGGCAAAGCTGCCTGCAATTGATCTCCGAGCTCGCCCGGCGGATCCGGGCGCTGCAGGCCGAAGATCGCAAGCCCAAGTTGCCGGCTGGGCTGGGTCACGACCTGATGCGCGCGCTCGAGCTGCCGCCGGGCAAACAGATCGGGCTGTTGCGCAGTCGGCTCCAGCAGCTCGTCGAGCGCGGCGAGCTCGAGGGCGGGCGCGAGCCGGCCTACTACATCGCGCAGGTCCACGCGCACGACCTGCTTGGCCAGACACAGAGCCTCTGACTAGTGCCTCTGACTCGTACTACCGCAGGGCCCCGGCGCGGCGCAGGATCCCCTGGACCTCACCAACGAAGCCGTTGCGTCCCGTTGGGTCGTCGCTCATCGTCTCGGACAAGCCATCGAGCAGCAGCGGCAGCGTGTAGTTGGAGGGGTTGCAGCACAGCAGCCACTCGCGGATCTGCTCGTGCATCTCGGACCGGGTCTGAGCTTGGTCCGCGCCGCGACGCTTGCGATAGGTCTGATAGACGCTCTCGATCTCGAGCAGCACGGGGCCGAGCGGGCTCGCGAGCAGCTCGCCAACTTCATCGTCGCCCTCGTGCACGCCGACCGCGATCGCTGGCGCCTCGGGCTCGCCACGCATGACCCGGAGCATCCGCGCGACCTCGACGTCGAGCAGCTCGCGGACCGGCTGGGTCTCGGCGTCGCGATCGAGCAGGACCACCAGGACATCCTCGGCGAGCGGACGCAGCATCATGCGCGAGGGCCCAAAGTTGATCAGCAGCTCGCGCAGCGGCGAGTTGGCGGTCGTCGACGCGACCACCAAGCGGCGCACGGTCTTGCCCACGTCGGTTGCGACCGCGGGCTGCAGGTGGGCGTGCTCGGTCGCGCCAACGGGGCCGTCGGCGGTCGCGAGCATGGCTCCGCGCACGCCTTGGACAGCGGCGATCTTGTCGAGGAGCTGGAGCACTTCTGGGATCGCGCTCATGACGTTCAGTCGAGACCCATGATCTCGTCACGGACCTGCTCGGGGTTGAAGCTCGCCTCGATCGAGAGCACGGCCGAGGTCGCGCCCATGCCAACCATGATCAGCTGTTGGCCAGTCTCGGACCGCGCGATGACGCCGTCGAACACGTTGTAGCCAAGCGAGCGGGCGATCCGTGCAGCGCCGCGCATGTAGAAGCCCGCCAGCGTGACCAGCGAGCTGTTGCCGCCCATGCTCTCGGCCAGCACCTTGCCCGTGCTCGAGATGATCGCCACGCCGTTGACACCCTCGAACTCGAAGAACTGCCCGAGCATGAGCTCGCGGGTCTCCGGGTCGTCGAGCAGACCCATCGCGGAGTTCTGCGGCTCGGGTGGAGGCGGAGGCGGAGGCGGCGGCGACCGCATGTCGAAGGGATCGTTTGGCTCGACAGGGTGCGCGGGGTCGGACTGGGTTGGATCGAAGGGATCGAACCCGCCGGACGGCTGCAGGTCCGCGTCGGAGAGCGGCGACTCGTGGTCATCGTCGTCGTTGAGGTCGGCGAACGAGCTCTCGTGCTGGTCCGACGACGATGGTGGTGGCGGCGGTGGCTCGGGGTCTTGGCCGAGCGTGCCCTCGTCCATCTGCCGGGCGGCTTCCATGAGCAGCCCGGTCGCCGAGCCCATGATCGTTCGCTTCGGCGGGTCGGTGTAGAACACCTCCGTGAAGGTCCCGCGCCCGACCGCGAGCACCTTGTAGAACGCGGTCTCCCCCGTATAGGACTCGAACTCGGCGTGAACGATGTCGCCGTGCTCGAACCAGATGTGGCCCTCGCTGATCGGCGTGACCACCTTGACGAGCTTGTCGCGGCCCGAGAGCGCGACCATCTGCACGTAGTCGAACAGCTCGACCTCGATCGAGTTGCCGTAGAAGCCACGGCGTGGCCCAAGCTCTTCGACCAGCTCGATCAACTTGCTGAGCTCGACGGGTTTTTCGAGGATCCCGATCGAGGCCTGGTTGCCGTAGATCTTGCGGAACTCGGGCGTGATGTAGGCCGAGATCACCAAGATCTTGGTGGACGGGCTGTAGCTGCCAAGCCACTGGATCAGCTCGAGCCCATCACCGCCCGGCATGCGCAGGTCCGTGACCACGGTGTCGTAGGGCTGAGAGCGCAGCCGCTCGATCGCCTGTCGCACGGTGCTGGCCGAGTCCGCGAGGTGACCGGAGCGGCGCAATACCCGCTCAATGGCGAAGCGGAGGTTGACTTCGTCGTCGACCACCAACACGCGGATCGCGGACAGCGCTGACGCACGGCTCGTCTCCGACACAGAAACCGCATCTTACTTCGATGCTGGCCGTGGCCATAGGGCCAGCAAAATCGCGCGGCGAAGCATCAATGTGAGTGCATGGGTGATCCACCATGCGGACGGGATACCTGGTTAGGTTCTAGAGGTAGCATGATTGTCAATGTTGCATATTCGCGCGGTCTGTAAACTATGATTCATAACATCTAGACACCAAAGTGACCTTTTGTGGCTCTTCTTGATCTTAGGTACATGTATTAAGTGTGACCTAGCGCCCCGTTTTTTCTTTACACCGCATCGTGATCCAACTATTGTCGCTGCATGCCGATCGTTCTCGATTCCCTCAATCTCGCCGAAGCAGAACGGAAGCTCTGTGAGGAAGCACTCGTAACTGCTGGTAGCATCGTGGAGGCCGCCAACCTGCTCGGGGTCACGCGGCACGCGCTCAAGCGCCGGATCCTGAAGCACCAGATCGAGTGGCCGCGCCCGCGGGTCACGCCCATGCGAGTGCCCGAGCCCCTCCTGCACCGAAGCGCCATTGCAGCCTTTTGAGTGGAGGCTTCCACATTCCACCAGCGGCCCGCTCTGGGGGCCGTCACGCCCTGACCCGCCGGCGCTTCCCTGTCGCTGCCTCTCGGGGCGTTCGCTTTTAAGCCGCTCGCGCCCAAGGTACTAGTTGCACCGCTCGCGTAGCGCACGAGTCTCGATGACCTCGGCATGTTCGGCGCCAAAGCTCGCCGTCCAGATCTCGATCGCGGCGTCGAGGTGGGGGATCGCCTCGACCGGGCGCCCAAGCTCGAGCAGCGCGCGCGCGAGCAGGCGCTTCGACTGCGCGACCATGGTGTGTTGCGGACCGAACACTTGGAGATGGGTCGCGAGCGAGCGCTTGGCGAGGCCGCGCCCGCGCTCGAGCAGCGCGGTCCGTCGCCGCGCTTCGGTCTTGGGTAGCGCAGCGAGATTGACCAAGTTCTTGCCGAGGTTCAGCTCGAGCAGCGCGGTCATGGGGTGATCGGGGCCGAGCGCGGCCTCGTTGATCACGAGGGCCCGCTCGAGCAGATCGATCGCCTCACCGAAGTGATCGAGGGCGCCGTGGACGGTCGCGTAGTTGCTCAGTGAGAGCGCGAGCGAGGGGTGCTGCGGGCCGACCTGGTGCTCGAGCATCTGAAGCCCGAGCTCGAGCTCGGCCAGCGCCCGGTCTTCGTGCTCGTGCCCAACGCGGATCAGGATCGTGCCGTAATTGATGTGAGCGGTAGCGAGCGAGGTGGACGCTTCGTCGCCATCGTGGAGCTCGAGCGCGCGCTCCAACGACGCGGCGGCGTCGGGGATCTCGGCGGCGAAGTAGTGGGCGATGCCGATCGCCGTGTGGACCTCCGCGAGTAGATCTTTGCGACCGACGCGATCGGCTTCTGCGAGCGCGTGCTGGGCCCAGCCGCGGGCCGCGTCGAGCTCGCCGAGCCCGGCGGCGAAGGTGTAGACCAGCAGCGAGGCCGCGAGGACCGAGACCTCGTCTTGGCTGCCTCGGCGCGCGGTGTAGAACGCGGCCTCGAGCGCCGCGCGGGCGTCGACGAACTCACCGCGCTCTTGCCGGACGCGGCCGAGCGCGAGCCCAGCCTCGGCCAGGGTTGGTTGCCACCCCAGCTCCTGCGCGCGGGCCAGGGTCTGCTCGGCGAGCGGCAGCGCGTCGTGGCTCTTGCCGCCGTCGACCATCGCTTCGATCTGCGCGACGTCCTCACGCACGCGATCGACCGCGGCGGCCACCGTGGGATCGTCGGGCGGTCGCAGAGCCGCGGTCAGCCAGGTCTGGTCCGCGCACACGTCGAGGCTGGGCAGGGCCTCGACCGCCTCGATGGTCTTCTCGATCACCGCATCATCGGCGTGGTCGAGCACGTCGATCAGCGCCCCAAGCCGGACCAAGCGCTGATCCAGGCAAGCCATGCGCAGATCCAAGAGCTCGGCGGATTGCTCGTGGCGCAGCTCGGTCGCCTCGCAGGCGTCGACGCGCGCGGCGATCCAGTCTGCTGACCAGGCGTCGAGCTGGGCGCGGGCCCGCTTCCATGTCTCGGTGGCGTAGACCAGCTCGCTGCGCGCAAACACCTTGTCCAACTCGAGCGCGCGCGCGTCAGACCACAGCTCCTGCAGCTGCGTGCCCGCGTGCTCGCAAGGTGGTGGCGGCGGGACCGGGACGGGTGGTTGCAGCATGATCGCGGCGCCTGCAGCCGCGACCGCCAGGGCGAGCGAGCCAAGGCCGAGCACCCACGGTCGCCGCCGGGAGATTGGATCATCGGCGAGCGCCCGCAGCAGCGCGTGCATGCTGGGCCAGCGCAGCTCGGGCTTGGCGGCCAAGCCCCGCTCGAGCGCGCGCCGGATCCGGGTTGGGACCGCGCGGGTCGAGGGCGGCTCGACCAGCTTGGCGTTGGAGATCGCAAACAGCAGGGCCAGCGGCGAGTCGCCGCTAAATGGACGAACGCCGTAGAGGCACTGCCACGCGGTCACGCAGTAGGAGAATTGATCCGCGCGCGCATCGGTCACGTCGCCGCGCAGCTGCTCGGGGGCCATGTACGCCGGGGTCCCGAGCAGCGAGCCGGCCATGGTCAGCTCGGACTCGAGCACCGAGCGGTCTTCGAGCAGCGTCTGGGGCGGGACCCGACTGGCGTGCTCGGGTGACGCGGCGGGGTTGGGTGGGTCGGACACGGCCGGCGTCGCGGGGGCCGGCGACCGCTGCTCGTGGATGACCGCCCGCAGCGCGCTCGCGGACGCGCTCGCGGGCTGGAGCTGGCCGTCGGTGGACGCGCCGAGCGAGTCGCCCCCTCGGGCCGCGCGGGCGAGCCCGAAGTCCATCACGCACACGCGACCGTCGTCGCCGATCATCACGTTGTCGGGCTTGAAGTCGCGATGGATCAGGTCGTGGTCGTGGGCAGCCGCGAGCCCGCGCCCGGCCGCGAGCAGGACCTCGAGCGTCTGCGACCAGACCCGCGCTGGGGCGGGGTGGCTTCGCTTGGCGCCGTCGCGTTCGATCCTCGCCCAGCCGCGCAGGGTCTGACCTTCGATGAACTCCATGGCCACGAACACGCGATCGTCGAGGCCCGCGAGCGAGCCGGCGTCATGGACCGAGATCACGTTGGGGTGGGTCAAGCGGGCGAGCGCCTGGGCCTCGCGCTGCAGCCGTTGGCTGTGATCCTGGCGGTCGCCGTGGAGCAGCTTGAGGGCGACCTTGCGATCGAGGTTGGGATCCCACGCGGCGTAGACGACCCCCATTCCGCCCGCGCCGACGCGCTCGAGGATCACATAGCGCCCGACCTCGTCGCCGCGGGCGAGCGGGCGCTGGGTCGCGCCGCTGCGACGAGCTCGGTGCGTTGGCTGCTGGTCGTCGCCAAACTCGACGCGGGTCGCGTGCTCGGGGTCTTGCGCGGAGCTGCTCTCTGCTCGGGCGAGGGCTGCTCGCCCGCTCGCGGACGCGTTCTTGGACTGGTTGAGCCTGGGCAGCGAACTGGGGGCTTCGGGGAGGTCGCCGACCAGCGTGCTGTCTTGCGACGGCGGCGTGTCTGCCGGCTTCACCGCGGCGAGCATAGCAGGCGCCTCGTGTCAGCGGCGGGGTGATGGGCGCGGCGCCGGTCATCTGGCACACTCGCAGCGGCCGATGTCCGCCGCCGAAGTCGACGCGTTGCTCGAGCGGTTGGTCGCGCAGTTCGAGTCACCCTACGACTTCCTGCGCGAGCTGGTCCAAAACGCGATGGACGCGGGTAGCGATCGGGTCGAGGTCACGCTCGAGACCCACCCGCTCGATGGCAGCAGCGACGAGGTCATTTTCGAGCTGACGGTCATCGACACCGGCGCGGGCATGGACGAGGCGATCATCGATCAAGAGCTCACGCGCTTGTTCTCGTCGGGCAAGAGCGGGGATCGGACCATGGCCGGGGGGTTTGGGATCGGCTTCGTCAGCGTGTTCGCGTGGGAGCCAGAGGCGGTGCTGCTCCACACCGGGCGGGCGGGCGAGAGCTGGGAGCTGGTGTTTCATGGGGATCGGAGCTTCGAAAAGGTCGCGGTCGAAGACCCGATCGAGGGCACGACGATCTCGCTGTTTCGGCGCGGACGCGCGACCGAGCGCGAGCCGATCGCGGAGGCGATCCGCGACAGCCTGTGGCGTTGGTGTCGGTTCTGTCCGATCGAGCTCTCGTTCGAGGATCTCGGCGGCGACGAGCCGGCCGAGCTGATCCAAGACTCACCCGAGCCGACCGAGCTCGGGCTTGGGGCCGGGCTGACCCGCGCCGAAGTCCGCGGGGAGTCGACGCTGCGGGTCAGCTTCGCGGTCCCGCCCAACGCGGTGTTCTTGCGGCGCGGCCTGATCCTGGCCGAGGGCGGGCCCAGGCAGCTCATGGCCAAGGTCGCCGATGCGCTCGGGGCCAGCGCCGAGCACCTGCAGATCTGGGCCGACAGCCCGCTGTTGCGGACCAGCCTGGCGCGGGACACGGTGCTCCACGACGAGGGCCGCGACGCGGTGGAGGGGCGCTTGCTCGCGCTGTTGGACCAGCTGCGCGAAGACTTGCTCGCGCGGCTCGAGCAGCTCGCGGCGACTGGCGACGGCGAGCTCGACGAGGCTGACGCGCCTGACAACCCGGCCGTGGACCCGCGCTGGACCCACGAGCGCCACGCGATCTACGGGGCCCTGCACGCGCACCTCGAGCTCGAGTATGGCCACCTCGAGCGCAAGGTTCGGTCGCGCGCGATCCTGCGAGACGTCGCCCACGGGTGCGCGGTTGGGCTCGCGGTCGCGGTCCGGACCATGGGCGGGCGGCCGCTGCTGGTCGTCGCGCCAGCGGCCCTGCGCGCGGGTGGAGCGGGCGAGACCGAGACCCCGATCGCCGCCGGGCTCGCCCGCTTGGTCCGTGACCTGCGACCGACCAGCTTCCCGGTGCTCGCGGGCGACCTGCGAGACGATCGCTCGTGGCTGACGGCTCTGACCGCGCTCACGGGCACCGAGCTGCTGCCGGTCGAGCGAGCGATCGCCCGGGTCGTGCCGCGCAAGGGTGAGGCGGCAGGTCTGTGCGGCGTGGTCGAGAGTCTGCTGCGCGGGCTCGGCTTCGAACAGGCGGTGGTCTGCGTCGGTGAGTTCGTGGATCTGCTCGGGCGCCCCGAGCACAGCCCGGTGTTTGGTCCCGAGGTGTTTGGCGCCGCCGCGCCGCTCGCGTTTCATGGCGGCCGCACGATCCCGGCCTCGAGCCTGGCCCGGCGAACGGTCTGGCTCAACCTCCACAACAGCCTGGTCGAGGCCGCGATCGATCGCTTCACCGAGCGCCCGCTGGTCGCAGGCTTGGCCCTGACGTGCGGCCTGCTTGGCCACTTGGATCACGCGCCCGAAGTCAGCGACGTAGCGAAGCTCGCCGAGCAGCTCGAGCGCGACAGCCAGGGGGCCCGCAAGTGACGCGCGCGGCCCTGCACCCTGGGATCGCCGCGCTGCTCGAGAGTCGGCGGCTCGGCAGCCTCGCGGACTCGCGCCATCGGTTCACGGTCTCGCGCGAAGAAGCGCTGTTGCAGCTGCGCAAGCAGGCCAGCGAGCGCGACGACGGGCCGTGGGACTGGACCTTGCTGCTGGTCCGCGCCGCGAATGCCATGAGCGAGATCCCCGAGGCCCGGGTCGAGCTTGGCGAGGGCGCCGACGAGCAGCTGCGGGTCACGACGATCGACGTGATCACGCCCGGCACCTCGTTCGACGGGCTGGATCTGACCGACATCCTGGCCGGGGCGCTCGAGCCCGACCTGGGTGAGCCGGTGGGCGGGGGGGATCCCCACCTGCGTGTCGGCCGGTTTCGAATGCTGATCGGCCGGGCGATCAACGCCGCGCTCGCGCGCGAGCCGATCGCCTTGGAGCTCGAGACCCCAGTTGGCGGGCGTCGCTTCGAGCGGCGCGAGCAACTCAGCGAGGGGCGCGATCCCTACATCGAGCGCAAGCTGGGCCCGTGCGTCGGCAGCAGTCGGTTTGTCGTGCGGGTGACCGAGCCGCGCCCCGGCCTGAGCTCGCGCCTGGGTCGGTGGTTGCGGCGCCGCGGCGAGGTGACCCAAGAGCTCGCAACCTTGTGGCGATCGCAGCGGCTCGCCGATCGCGACGTGGACAACCTGGGTGAGGACGGCGCGCTGAGCTTGGGTCCGGCGCTGCAGCGGGCGCCGGTGATGTTCGGCGAGCACGCGCTGTATGGACCGGCGCGGGCGGTCGCCTCTGACGAGGGGGGCGGACGCGAGTGGGGCTCGCTGTTCCTGGTTCGCGACGGCCTGCTGCTTGTGGATCTGGGCCCGGCGCTGCGCGAGCAGCAGGTCGACGTGGGGAGCTTGGTCGGGTGGATCGACTGCCCCAAGCTGCGCCTGACCGCCGACGAGCGCAGCGTGGTCCGCGACGCCAACTTCGAGCTCCTGGTCGCTTGGCTGCACGACTATCAAGGCCGCAGCGACGGCCTGGGTCAGGTCAGCTGGCCCACGGGGTTGAGCGACGGCCTGACCTGCGCGAGCGGCCGCCCGGTCTCGCTCGCGCAGCTGACCGAAGACGCCCGGCGCGGTCGCGAGCTCATCTATGTGTGGCGCCACCAAGCCGGTGAGGTCCCCGCCCACGCGCGGGCCCAGGTCGTGGCCCTGGCGCCGTCGCAAGAGCTGTTGCTGCGCGAGCGGTTTCCAGAGCTGCGCTTGGTCCCGCTGCGCGCGCTCGGGGGGCAGGGCGACGTCGATCCGGCGGATCTCACCTCACTGCAGGCCGGCAGCTACGAGGCGCTGGCGCTGATCAAGGACAGCCCGATCAACACCGGCGAGGACCAGGGCGCGCTCATGGTGGATCTGCGCGTCTCCGTGGACGCCTACGTGCACCGGGCCGCGACCGCGACCACTGGCTTCATCGTGATCCTGGCGTACGAGCGCCGGGTCGCGCAGATCCACGAGCACGCCAAGGTCATCCCCGGCGTCACCTTGATCTGTCGGGTCCGCGGCGAGGGCTCCGAGCTCGACGTCGCCAAGCTGCGCCGGGATCACGCTGCGATCGGCAAGATCGCCGATCTGTGTCGCGTCCGCGTTCGGGCCCACTGGGAGGCGCTGTTGGTCCACGCGATGAGCCGCGCCAAGCCGTGGGAGAACCCGCTGTTGCGCTCGGCGCTCGACGGCCTTGGTCCGCGGGCGATCGATCTTCGCTACCAAACGACCGAAGACGGGCTGCGCCTGGGTTGGCGCGACACGGTGTTGCTCGACGTCGAGCTTGGCCGCGCGCTGATCCGGTCCAATCAGCTCGGGCCGGCGAAGACCTTGCGCGACGCGCTTCGTCAGCTGCGCGAGCGCGGCTTCGTGCTCGTGGCCCACCCGCACAAGCGCTACGATCGCCTGATCTCCGATGATCCGCGGCTGTACCCGTGGCTGCTCCACGACGACGCCGCGCGGGCGCTGTTGGTCCGGGTCGTCGGGGCCGCGACCGTGCTCGACATGCCGGTCGTCGCCGAGGCGCACCCGCTGGTGGTCGCGCATCCCCTCGAGGACCAGCGCCACCTGCTGCGCGGACGCGAGACGATCGAGCGTGACCTGCAGCGCAGCCCGACCGATCCGCTCGCGCGTCAGCGGCTGCTTGGCCACCTGCTGGTCGCGCGCGGGCTCGGGCTGGATGCGCAGGGGCCCGACGCGCAGGGGCTCGAGACCGTGCCCTTGTTGGATCGCTATGATCCGCGCGCGCTCAGTCCCACGCGCTTGGTCAGCCTGGCCTCGGTGCTGAGCGAGTGCCCGCGGCCTGGCTTGGTCCCAGCTGGCGCGGTTCACCGTGAGCTGCCGCGGCCGATGCTCGAGGTCGGCCCGGGGCTCGCGGATCTGCTCGCGCAGGTCGAAGACTTGGAGCCGGGATCGACGGCGCGGACCAGCGGCGAGTCCGTGGTCACGATCGACGATCCCCGCGGCGAGCGAAGCACCACCACCGCGATCCGCCGACGCGCCCGCGGGGTTCCACCGCTGCTGGCGAGCTCGGTCGTGCACGCGTTCGTGATCGGTCGGCTGCAGGTGGCCGGCGACGCCAGCTCCGACGGGATCGGCCTGTGGGCGAGCGGGCTGCGGGTTGGCGAGCTCGAGCTGCCCGAGCCGCTTGGTCGGGTCTCGGGTCGGCTGCTGCTCACGCCCCAAGGGCAGCGGGTCGGCCAGGCCCGGATCCGCGAAGAGGTCACCGCCCAGGCCCGCACGCTGCTGGCCGACGCGCTGCGCCAGCGCACCTTGCTGCCGCCCGATGGGCCCCAGCGTCGCCGCTTGGATCACTTTGTCGAGTACATCCGCGGGGCCGTTCAGGTCGAGGATCGGTTTGGGCTCGCCGAGGAGCTGGGCCTGACCGAGCCCGAAGATCGCGGCAAGCGGGTCGCGGCGCTGCGGGCCATGTCGCTGAGCGCCGCGCCGCTGCGACCCTTGAGCGGGCGCCGTGAAGGCACGCTGGCTGAGGTCGTGCGGCTGAGCCTGGCGATGCGGGTCCACTTCGACACGGCGATGCTCTCGTGGCGCGCGGCCAAGCTTGGCAAGCGACGCCGCGATGGCTCGCTGGAGATCGAGTTTGGCCTGCGCAACGCGTGGATCCAGCGTGGGCTCGACGCCGATGGGGATCTGCCGGACGTGGAGCATCGGCGGGCGGCGCTGCTCGCTGGCGTGTTCATCATCGCGGAGTTCTTCGCCCAGGCGGGCGAGCGCGACGACGTCGAGCTGGGCCCCGAGCACCTGGTGGTCGCGCTGTGGCGGCTGTTGAAATTGTCCTGAGCCGCGCGCTCAGGGGGTGGCGTCGCGAAGGGTCGCCGCCACGCGCAGCAACCCGGGCCGGGGGCGGCTCATGCTCAGGTCGCCAAGCTGCACACCAAGCTCGTCGGCCAACAGCTCGCGCAGGGCGAGCTTCGGCAAGTTGCGGGCGCCCGGGCGCAGGTGGGCGTCGATCCGGTCACGAACCTCTGCCGCCTCGAGCACCTCCGAGAAGCACCCGCGCAACGCCCGACCGGCGCCCGACTTGTCTGGTAGCGCGCAGGTGATGTCCAAGCGATCCAAGCTGCCGATCAAGCTGAGCTCGCCCGCGTCGGGATCCCAGCTCGGGCTCAGGGTCCCGGCGGCGCCAACGAACACTTGCCCCCACGGTTGATCGTCGACGCCGGTCAGCGTGATCTGCAGGCCGCCCAGGCCGTAGGCCCACCCGGCGTCCGGGCCACCAACGGGGGTCAGCGTGGGCGGCCGGGTTGGACGCAGGCCCCCCAAGCGCAGCGGCGTCCAGCTCTCGAGCTCGTGGTTGGCGTGGGCGAGCACCCGCTGCTCACCGATCAGCTCGGCGAGCAGGCCATTCGCGGTCCACTGGGTCACGAGCGCGTTGACGAGATCGATGCTGAGCTCCACGCGAAGATCCTCGCCCGCGCCGAGTGGTTCAGCGGTCGGGGTTGCCCCGGTGATCAGCGGGCCGGGCACCCCCAGGTCAAAGCGCGGTGGCCCAGCTTCGGGGGCCGGCACGATCCACAGGCCCGCGAACAGACCCGTCGCGCGCACGCCTGTCTGCTCGCAGAACCCAAGGGCGACGCGCGAGCTTGGCTGACCCTGCACCAGCTCGACGTGGGTGGGCAGCAGCTCGGTGCCAGACAGCTGCGCGAGGCCGTCGTCGATCTGCTGGCGGACCAGCTCGCGGGCCTTCTTGGTTACGACCTTGTCGGCCAAGTACCAGCCCGCGGCGGCCCCCACTGGCGCGAGCGGACCCCCGATCAGGCCCCCGATCAGGGCACCGCCGCCCGCCCCGATCCCGCGGGCCTTGTTGCGCAGCGCGCCGCGAAAGTCGACGTCGCCCAGGGTCACCAGCTTGGCGTAGAGCTCGCGCTCCTCGACGATCGCAACCACCACGACCCCGCTGACCGCGAGCGTGTTGACGCCCGTGACCTCGAGCTCGAAGTGGACGACGTCGTCGCGCAGATCAAGCTTGGCCGTGCTCAGCTCGGTGTCCGGGCCCATGTGCTCGTTGGCGCGCAGAGCCGGCAGGACCTCGCGCTCGAGCATGGGGATCACCAAGCTGCGGACCAGCTGCGGCGACGCGCTGAAGGTGGCCCCGCATGGCTTGGTGTTCGAGTTGGGGGCCGCGAACCGTCCAACCAGCACGCTGTCCACGACCCGCTCGCGGCGGCCGCCCCGGCGGTTGAGCCCGACCTCGACGAAGTGCCAGCCGGGCGCGCGCGAGAGGTCCGCCAAGGGCAGCTCGAGTTGGCCACCCTCCGCCCGATCACTGGCCACAGCCGCAGATCCATCCACCTGCAGGGTCACCCGCTCGCGCTCGCTCGCCGGTTGCACGCGGCCGCGCCAGGTCAGCAGGGCCGGGCTCGTCGCGCCAGCCGTGGCCAGGGGGATCACGCGGCTGGGTTGGTCCACGACGACCGCGAAGCTCTCGTGGCTCTCGGCCTGGTGCTCGAGCACCGCGCCCCCCCGCCACAGGATCATCACCGCGAGCCCCAGCCCCACGAGCCCGGGGACGAACCGTCGCAGGCGCTGCACGACGGCATTGAAGCACACCTCCGGGGCCGGGGCATCGACGCCGCGCGCGGGCGATCTGGGTCGCTGTTCGACTTGGTCACCGAGCAAGTCGGCGAGACGATCAAGTCGATGACCGAGTCGCCGATCCGCTGGACCTTGGTCGCGTTCCTGGACGTCCCCTGGAAGCGCAACCTGTCCAAGCAGATCGACTTGTCGGTCCGCGAATGGCCGCTACTTCGCGGGCATCGGGATCGAGTTGATGATCTTCTTGCAGTTCTCGAGCTGCGACGCCGGACCCCAGCACTTGGTGTAGTTGTCGGGCCGGAATCCAAGCACGAAGATCTTCCCGTCGGTCTCGCGCGCGAGCTCGACCACGTGCACGCCCGCTTCGTTCGTGGCCGCGTTGGTGATCTCTGCGTTGCTGGCGGTCCACTTGGTCGCCTTCTTGGCCTTGTCCAGGGTCTTCTCGCCGCCGATGGTCTCGTAGTCGATGTACAGCGCCTCGAGGCCGTCGGCGGTCAGCGGGAATTTGTAGTGGCCGCCCTTCTCGCTCATGTTCGTGGACTCGGCGCCCTTTGGCATCAACATCTTGCCAAGGAAGGGCTCTTCGAATTCCTCGAGGATGACTTCACCGGGGGTCGCCGCTGGGGGCTCCTCGGCGGGGGGGGCGTCGGCGGTGGGCTTGGTCTTCTCGGGCTGCTCGGGCTTTTCGGCCTTCTCGGTCTTCTCTGCTTTGTCTTTGTCTTTGGCTTCGCCCTCGGCGGGCTTGCTGTCACAAGCAATGCAGATGAACGCGGCGGCTACGATGGTCGGGAAAATTCGGGCTTGCATGATGGTTCGACTGGGATAGCGAAGCGCACTCTAGCGGCGGGGAGCCGAAAAGGTCCAGCGGCGTTCGTGCGAGTGTGACTACAGATCCCGCAGCAGCATGTGGGCCGCGTTGTAGCCACACATGCCGTGCACGCCCGCGCCCGGGTGCGCGTACGAAGATCCCAGATACAGCCCTTTTACGGGCATGCGATAGCGAAACCACGGGAACACCGGCCGGAACAGCAGCTGGCGGTGCCAGGCGTTCGAGCCCCCGCCCAGATCCCCGCCGATCAGGTTCGCGTCCATGTGCTCGAGGTCGGCAGGCGAGACGGCTCGGCGGGCGAGGACCCGATCACGAAAGCCAGGCGCGAGCGCCTCGATGCGGGCGTCCACGGTGTCGGCGAAGCGCGCTTTGATCTCTGCCCAGTCGCCTTCAGGGGCGTGGTTGGGCACCCGCGAGTAAGCCCACAGCGTGTGCTTGCCCGCCGGCGCCCGGCTTGGATCCGACAGGCTCTGCTGCCCGATCACCAAGTACGGGTTGCTTGGCAGCGCGCCGCCGCGGACCTCGTTGGTGAAGCTGCGCAGATCTTCCAGGCTGTCGCCCGCGTGCACGACCGCGGCCTCGCGGGCCAGCTCGCAGCTCCACGGCACCGGACCATCCAGCGCCCAGTCGAGCTTGAAGGTGCCCCAGCCCTGGGCGAAGTTCGCCATCTTGCGGACGATCCGGCCCGGCAGGTGCTTGGCGTCCACCAGCCGCCCCAGCAACGCGGGCGCCGAGGTGTCGCTGAGGATCCCCTTGCTCGCGCGCAGCTCCTGCCCGTCGGCCAGCACCACCGCCACGGCCCGGTTGTCACGCACGACGATCGACTTCACGCGCGCGCCCAGCTGAACCTGACCGCCGTGGCTCTCGAGCTTGCGGATCATCGCCGCCGTGATTGCCCCGGCGCCACCTTCGGGCACGCCGTAGCCACCGGTCGTCGCCATCACCGCCAGCATGTAGCCGATCCCCGATCCAAACATGTCGTCGGGCCCAACGTCGGTGTGCAGCGCCAGCCCAGGGATCACGCGCTGTGCGGGCTCGGACTCGAACCATGCCTTGGACAGTCGCGCCCCGCTGCGCATGAACGTGGCCGCGAGCCGGAAGATCGCAAACGGCAGCAGCCCAAGCGCCGGGCGGATCGCCGGAAAGGTCTTCAGCATCGCCGGGATCAGCGACGGCTCGATGTTCTGGTGCCACTCGCAGACCCTGCGCATGCGGCCGCCGTCCTGCAACGATCCAAAATTGCGCTCGACGATGTCCAGATCGCGCGCGAGCACGGCCACGCTGCCGTCCGGCCCGGGGTGCGCGCTCTCGATCGGCGCAAAGGTCCAGCGCAGGCCATGCTCGTCGAGACGCAGATCCCGAAACGCCGGGCTGGCCTGCGCGAACGGAAAGAACGCCGCCCCAACATCGTGAACGAAGCCCGGCAGCGTCCCGGCATCCGAAGCCAGGGCGCCCCCCGGCCGATCCGGGTGGGCCTCGACCACCAGCACCCGCAGCCCCGCGCGAGCCAGCACACACGCCCCCGCGAGCCCATTGGGCCCCGCGCCGATGACAACGACCTCGGGATCGCCAGACACGGCTGGGTTTATACCCCCTACCACAGGCGGCCGCTTCGCCTCCGCGCCTGCAGGTGGCGAAGTCCAAGGTCTCTGTGGGGGTCCAAAACCATGGCAATGTCGCGCCCATGCACGCCCTGCTTGGACTGCTATGGCTCGCCCCGGCCGCTGAAGAAGCACCCTCCGGGATCGACGGTCTGCTCGGCCGGTTCGCGGATCCCCAGCAGACCTACGCGACCCAGCTCGACATCGCGACCTTGATGGTCGTCGTGCTGCTTGGCGCGCTGGTCTGGCGGTGCTTCCGCAACCGGCCCAAGCTGCTCGAAGACGTGGCCCCGGCGCTGAGCAAGCAGCTCGACGACCCCAACTTCGTGAGCTGGGCCAACCGGATCATCTCGGGGGGTCTGGTCGTGATCGCGCTGTGTGCGTCGATCAACTACTTCTACGGGACCCGCAACAACGGCGTGTACGTGCATCGCTGGGACGCCTTTCACACGGTGATCGGCGTCAAGTACCACAAGGAGCTCGGCTACTTCGATCTGTACAAGTGCGCCTACGCGGTCGACCGCGCGGGGCCGCACCATTTTCGCGCCGTCAAGCAGATCCGCGACCTGCGAACCCGCGAGATGGTCGACCGCGAAGAGCACATCAAAGACAACGACTGCGAG
Source organism: Enhygromyxa salina (assembly GCF_000737335.2). Taxonomy (GTDB): domain Bacteria; phylum Myxococcota_A; class Polyangia; order Nannocystales; family Nannocystaceae; genus Plesiocystis; species Plesiocystis salina_C. The sequence goes on from NZ_JMCC02000090.1 coordinate 62,294, forward strand.
AGCCGCTTCACCCCCGAGCGGCTCGAGGAGTTTCGCCATGACCTGGCCGAGTTCGGGACCTGGTCGTCCAAGCGGCAGTGGCGGCGCTTGATGAAGGACAAGGGCTTCAACGGCACGCCCTTCTACGCGACCGTCTGCAAGCTGCTGGTCAACCCGATCGACGTCAACCTCGACAGCCTCAAGCGGCTGGCGAAGATCGATCCGTTCTTGATGATGGTCGCGTTTGGCGCGGTTGGGTGGGCGTTCGGGGTGCGCCAGGCCGCGATCGCGGCGATATTTTTCTGCGTGTTCTTTCCCAACCGGTTCACCCACATGGGCGGATCGATCCTGCGCTTCGACTATATAGCGACCTTGCTGATCGGCTTTGCCGCGCTCAAGAAAGACAAGTGGGGTCTGGCGGGGGCGATGTTCGCGTGGGCGACGATGGTCCGGGTGTTCCCGGCGATCTTCGCGGTTGGCGTGGTCATCAAGATCGCCAGCGACCTGGTCCATACCCGCAAGCTCCGCGAGGAGCACTGGAAGTTCGCGGGCTGGTATGGCGGCACGCTCGCGCTGTGCTTCGTGATCAGCCTGATCGGCATGGACGGCGGGGTCGAGAACTGGCGGACCTGGTACGAGAACATGAAGATCCACAACTCGACCTCGGCGTCGTTCCGGGTCGGGTTCAAGCACCTGTTCATGCTCGACGGCAAGGTCACGGGGGGCAACTACGGGCTCAAGCAGGCCAATTTCAACGCCCGCAGCGGCTACTACTGGGCGGCCGTCGCGTGCCTGTTCGCGCCGCTGCTGACCAGCGTGCGCCGGCTGGACATGGTCAGCTTCGCGGCGATGTTTGGGGTGTTTGGGTTCTTCTTGCTCGCGGTCGCAACCCGCTACTACCTGGGCGTGGTCGCGATCTTGTTCCTGGTTGACCGCAAGCTGCTCAGCAACCGCTTCATGCTGATCATGGGCATCGCGCTGTTCGCCTCGGCTGGGTTCGACTTCTTCTACTTCGAGCTCAATGACAGCGACTCGCTCATGTACAACATCATCGTTGGCGTGGAGCTGACGATAGTGATCGCGCTGCTCGGCAGCTGGCTGCTGTTCAACCCCTCGCTGCTCGATGTTGGCGATGACCCGCGGCTGCCCACCCACGTGCCCGCGCAGCTAGGGGCCGCCGCCGTCGCGCTGCCGCTGGACTCGCCCAAGAAGAAGGCCAAGAAGAAGAAGGCCAAGAAGAAGATCGCGCCGGCTGAAGCCGACGTCGAGACGGAGGTCGTCGAAGGAGGGCGCGAGCAGGCCGAGGCGCTCGCGCAGGCACAGAGCGACCCAAGCCCCGAGCTCGCGGACCCCGAGCTCGAGATCGACACCCGGTCCGCGTCCAAGCCTGGCATGGATCGGCTGGGCGTGACGGTCCCCGATGGGCCCGTCAAGGCAGTGCTCGAAGCCCCCTCCGAGGACGGCGAACAGGATCACTCCAGCAGCTCGGGGCGTTCAGTCGTCAACGAAGGCAACGCGCCTGAGCCGACTGAGCCGACTGAGCCCACTGATGCGAGCGCGGAGGCCGACGACACGAGCTCGTGAGCTGCTGGTGCTCGTTGGCGTGGTGGTGGCGTTGCTGCTGGCGCCACGCCCCGCACTGGCCGCGCAGTATGGCTGGGCGCTCGAAGCCGAGGCGACCCCGGCGAAGCTGTGGGTTGGGACCGACGCCGAGGTCACGATCACGATCCGCAACCTGGGCAGCCAGGCGTGGGCGCCCCGCTTGGGTGACCGGCTCTCGTATCACTGGCGCAGCGAGACTGGCGAGCTGTTGGTCCGCGATGGCCTGCGCACCGAGCTGCCCGGGTGGGTCCGCCGCGGCGAAGCGGTGACGCTGACGGCGAGGGTGCGACCCCCCGACGCGCCGGGTCACTACCAGCTCGAGTGGGCCATGGTCCGCGAGCACGTGACCTGGTTTCCGCCGCCCCTGGACGGGCCGATCTTTCACGCGCTCGAGGTTGAAGTTGGCGAGCTTGATTGGGCGCCGATCTCGGTCGAGCTGCCAGAGCGGCTGGTCGCGGGCGAGACGATCGAGGTCCCCGTGCGCGTGGGCAACCGCGGACAGATCCCCTGGGACTCGCAGCTGGGTGACGCCCTGGCCTATCACTGGTGGTCCGACGAAGGCCAGCTGCTGGAGTTCGACGGGCTGCGCACCATGTACCCGAGCGTGGTGGAGGCCGGCGCCGAGGTGGATCTGCAGCTGCGCCTGCGACCGCCGCAGCTCGAAGGTTCCGAGCCGCGCCGCGTGTGCCTCGAGCTCGAGCCGCTGCGCGAGCGGGTGCGCTGGTACGGGTCCAAGCTGCGCGACGCGTCGTCGCAGCTCGCCTGCACGTGGGCGCAGCCTGATCCGCTGCGGTGGCAGGTGATCGACGATGACTTGCCGGGCAGCCTCGCGATTGACGACCCCGAGCAACGCGTGAGCGTGACGCTGCGCAACACCGGTCGCGAGGCGTGGGCCGAGGGGGATCAGCTTGGCTACCGCTGGCGCGCGCTCGATCAGGGTGAGCGCGGCCTGATCGACGGCGCCCGCACCGACCTGCCCGGATCCGTCGAGCCCGGCGAGTTCGTCTCGCTCGACGCCCGCCTGGTCGCGCCCGAGCACCCCGGGGGCTACGAGCTGATCTGGGGGATCGTCCGCGAGGGCCAGCGCTGGTACCCCGAGCCGTCTGGCGGCAACGCGCGGCGCCGGATCGAGGTCACCGGCCCACGCTTGGCCTGGGGCTTGGTCGAGGCCACGTCGCCGCGCCACGTGTGGGTCAACCGGACCACGCACGCCGAGATCGAGCTGCAGAATCTGGGCACGCAGGCCTGGTCCGAAGCCAGCGGGGATCACCTCGCGTATCACTGGCTCGACGCCGACGGCGAGGTCGTTGAGTACGACGGTCTGCGCACCAACTTCGCCGCGCCCGTGGCTCCCGGTGAGCGCGTGCGCGTGCGCGCCAAGCTGCGCGGGCCGGAACAGGCCGGCCGCTATCGCCTGCAGTGGGAGCTGGTCCGCGAGCACGAGCGCTGGTATGGGCCGCCGGTTGATCTGGGGCTCGAGCCTGCGAGCTCGCCGAGCTCGCCCAGCTCGCCAGTCATTCGCGCGACGTGGCTGGCGGCGGCGCTGGCGATCGGCCTGGGTCTGATCACGCTCGCGGGGCCGGTGGCTCGGCGTCGCTGGCCGCCCACGAGCGCGCGCGCGCAACGGCTGGTCGAGCAGCTCCCCCTGGTCTGGGCTGGCGCTGCGATCTGGCTGCTGACCCTCGCCTTCCACGACTTCTCCGGGATCGAGGCGTGGAAGTGGTCGAGCGCGCTGGCGGGCTCGGGGGTGTGGTTGTTCGTCGCCGTGGCTGCGCTGGCTGGCGGGCGCGCGCGGGCCTACGTGGCGGCGGTGCTGGTGCTGGGTCTGGCGGTCTTGGGCCTCGCGGATCTGGTCTACATGCACTACTTCGGCAGCATCGTGCCGGTTGTTGCGCTGACGGCCTCGCACCACCTGGGCGAGGTCGGCGACAGCGCGATCGCGGAGCTCGAGGGCGCGTGGGGGTGGCTGGCGGTGGTGCCGATCACCGGCTTGATCGCCGCCGCGATCTGGCCGGCCGTTCCCGCCCGAGATAGCGCTAACGCCAACGCCGACGCGCCCTCGCTGCCCGCCAAGCTGTGGCGGCGCCTGGGCCCGCGACTGCCCGCGTTCGTGATCTGTCTGGTCCTGGCCAGCCCCGCGCTGATCCGGCTTGGCGTCGCGCTGGGCGGCAGCTTGGGCGCGCGGGTGTTCTCGGAGCAGGCGATGGTCGGCCGGTTTGGCTACCTCAACGCGCACCTGTTCGACCTCGCCCGCACGCTGCGAGAGCGCGGGCGTCGGGGCCAACCGAGTCAGGCCGAGCTCACCGCGATCACGACCTGGTTTCAGGTCCGCGCCGACCAGGTCGAGCGGGCGCTCGCCGCCGCCAACCCCCGCCCGGCGCCGACCGGCGACAACCTGCTGTTGATCCAAGTCGAGGCCGCGCAGAGCTGGGTGATCGGGCTCGAGGTTGGGGGCCAAGCGGTCACGCCCTTGCTCAATCGCATGCGGAGCGAGGCCGACTGGTACCCCTACCTGATCGACCAGACCAACCAAGGCAAGACCTCCGACGCCGAGTATGCCGTGCTCAATTCACAGCACCCGCTTGGCGAGGGGGCGATCTGCTTTTTGCGGGCCGACAATCAATTCTTCACCCTCGCGCACGCACTCCAAGCCCAGGGCTACGCGACGATCTCGGCGCACCCCTACAAGCGCGGGTTCTGGAACCGGGCAGTGCTGCACCCGCGCTACGGGTTTGAGCGCTCGCTGTTTCGGCGCGAGCTTGGACCGGGGCAAGAGACCGGCTGGGGTCTGGCGGACGGGGTGTTCTTCGAGCGCTTGTTGGCCGAGCTGAAGGCGCTGCCGCAGCCGTGGTTTGGGTTTGCGATCACCTTGTCGCTGCATCACCCCTACGACGAATTCCCGGCGCAGCTGAGCGAGCTCGAGCTTGGCGCGCTCGAGGGCACGCGGGTGGGGAACTACTTGCAGGCGATGAACTACTTCGATCGCTCACTCGCCGAGCTGCTCGAGGGCCTCGACGACGCCGGGCTGCTCGATCACACCGTCGTCGCCCTCTACGGCGATCACGACGCCCGCTTCGAGCTCGACGAATACCCCGAGGTGATCGAGCTCGCCGGCGCCGAGGGATGGGACCCCGCGCTGTTTCATCGGCTCGAGCGCGTGCCCTTGTTCGTGCGGGTGCCTGTCGAGCAGCGCCCGCCCTACGGCAGCGTGGAGGTGACCGGCGGCCAGGTCGACGTTGGGCCCACGCTGCTGCACGCGCTCGGGCTCGAGCGACCGCCCGGGTTCGTCGGGCAGCCGTTGTTGCCAGGCATGGAGCCGGCCGGGTTTGCGGCGTATCCCGATGGCTCCGCGTTTGGGCCGATCACGATCGACGGCGGTCGGATGTTCGTCGCGGCTGGGCACGGGATCCCGCGCGAGGGTGGGTGCTTTGAATTCCCCGAGGGCGGCAGCCGGCCGCTGGGCGAGTGCGAGGCGCTGGCCGAGCGCGCGCGCGAAGAGCTGGCGACCTCGCGGGCGGTGGTCGACCACGATCTGCACGTGGAGCTGTCGCGCTAGCGAGCTCGACGTTCAACCTCGCCACGCGTCGTCAGGTGCGTCTGGGGCCGCCCCTCTCAGCCGACTTCGCGGGCGAGGTTGCGCAGGCGATTCACGATCTGGCGAGTTTGTGTGTCGCTAAACAGCCGCCGCAGCTCGGCCTCAAACGCCTCCTGGTTCGAGCACTGCATGAACGGGGCATCACTGCTGAAGATGATCTCGACCGGAAACCCCGTAATGACGTGCCGAACCTTGAACATGAAATATCGATAGTCGACCTCCGTCGAGCGCAGGTAGAACGAGTGCTCGAGCTTGTCACCCGTGCTGCGGGTCTGGAGCTCGCCGACGACCTTGCCCGCGGTGCGATCCCCGAGCTCTCGCCCAGCCTGCTCGAGAATGAGCTTGGGGGTGTCTTCGGGGGCGCCGTCCTCGTCGAGGTTCTCGGGCCAGAGGGGGGTTGGGGTGGACTCGCCCATGCTCCGTCGCCAGTATGCCACATGCTCGCTACGGTGAACTTGGCGCGCGGGTTCGGGCGGCCAGAGCGACGACGACCTGATCTTCGAAGCGCTCGAGTGCCCGCGGCACTCGGCGCGCGTTCACGCTTCGCCGGACATGTTTCGCCGGCGAAGGCCGGCGAGGCCCAGCAGACCGAACAGCAACACCCCGGGCGCCCACGGCTGATCGTCCACAACACACCCGCAGCCGGCCGCGCTCGCGGGCTTGGCCGCGGTGTCAGCTTTCGCCCCGGCTCGCTCGGCGCTCGAGCCACTGCCATCGTTCGCCTGCTCAGTCGCATCGCCCGCGTCGCCCTTGGGCGCGGCGCCCTGAAAGTCGGCGAGGCCAAGCTCGGTCAGCAGGTGCTCGGCGCCCTCGACCTCGTCGAGCATCCAATACAGATACCGCGCGTCGACGATGATGTTGCGCGAGTGGCTGGCCCGCCACAGGTAGTCGCCCGCGACGTTCTCCCAGACCCGATCGAAGTTGAAGCCGACCAGCTCGCCCTTGGCGTTGATCACCGGCGACCCAGAGTTGCCGCCGGTGGTGTCGCCGTCGGCCAAAAACGCGATCGGCACGTCGCCGAGCTCGGCGTCGATCCAGCGGCTGGTGCTGGCGGTCTTGGCCTTGGCGAGCACGTTGTCGGGCAGATCGAATTCGCCGGCGTCCCGGTGCTTGGCGACCGCCCCCGCGAGCACGGTCTGCGGCGCCTGGGTCTGATCGTTCCACTTGTCGTAGCCCTGCACGGTCGCGTGAGACAGGCGCAGGGTCCCGTTGGCGTCGGAGTAGAGCGAGCTGCCGCGCATCCGCGAGATCAGATCGAAGTATTGGGGCTCGAGCTCGAGCAGGCGGCCGCGCTCGGCGTCCTTGATCTTCGTCAGCTCGTCGAGCTCCGGCGCCAGCGCGCGCGCGAGCACCACCATGGGGTCCTTGCTGGCTTTGATCTTGCTCGGATCCTCGAACATCTGCTCGAGGGCCGCGGCGTCGGCCAGGGCCGAGCCCTTCAGCGCGGCCTTGGCTGCGACCAGGTAGGGCTCGGGGGGGCCGCTGACGCCGTCGCGCCGGGTGGGCATGCCACCTTGGCCCTTGGCGGCGCCCATGATCTGATCGAAGCCGGCGATCCGGCGGCCCTCGAGCATGTCGGCGTAGGCCAAGAACGAGGCCAGCAGCTCGACGTCGACCTGGGCGTCGTAGTCCTTGGTCAGCTGCTCGAGCCGATTCCAGACCCGATCGCGGTCGCGGTCGCGGTAGCCCGACTTGCGCTCGACGTCGGGCTTGGCCCGCTGCTGCTCCCACGTCACGAGATCCCGCGCGATCACCAGGCTGCGCGGGGCGTAGTTCAGGCTGTCGAGCAAGAACGACCACGCCTCGCGGGCGCGCCGGGCCTCGGTGATGCTGGCCAGCGCCTCGAGGGTGGCCAGCGCCTCGGCGTCGCCGGCCTCGAGCATCCGCCGATCCTCGGCGTCGCGGGTGGCCGAGAAGTTCGAGCGATCGAGCCCAGCGATCTTGCCCGCCGCGTTCTTGTGGCGATTGGCCAGGCTCTTGGTGAGCGCCGCGACCTTGATGCCCACGCCTGCGTCGCGCTCGCGGGCGGCCTCGAGGATCTCGATCCACTCGCCGTACATGCGCACGCGCATGGGTAGCCACTGCTGGTAATGGCGCGCGAGCTCGGCGGACCACAAGTAGCGATCCGTCAGGCCCGGGTAGCCAAGCACCGCCACGAAGTCGCCGGGATCGACACCCTGCGCCGAAGGCCGCAGCCACTGGCGCGGGCGATAGATCAGGTTCTCGGGCGCGTACTCGGCCGGGTCGCCGGTCGGGTTGACGTAGGCGCGCAGCAGCGAGAAGTCGCCGGTGTGGCGCGGCCACATCCAGTTGTCGGTCTCGCCGCCGTACTCGCCGATCGCCGAGGGCGGCGCGTAGACCAGGCGCACGTCGCGAAGCTCGACGTACTCGTGCAGCTCGAACAGCTTGCCGCCAAAGAACGCCGAGACGCGACAGTTGCGGAACTTGCCCGCGGCCTCGCAGGTGTCGACCAGCTCGTTGCGGGCTTGATCATAGGCGCGGGCGCGGTCGCCATCGTCCTCGATGCCCTCGAGCTTGGCGTGGATCTGCGCGGTGACGTCGGTGATGTTGCGCAGGATCTTGATCGAGCGACCCGTCGCCGGCAGCTCGTCACCGCGGGTCTTGGCCACGAACCCATCTTTGAGATAGTCGTGGTCGACGGTCGAGTTGGCCTGCAGGGCCCCGTAGGCGCAGTGGTGGTTGGTGGCGATCAGCCCGTCGGCGCTGACGAACGCGGCCGTGCAGCCGCTGAAGTTGACGGCCGCCCGCATCAGGCCGCCGGTCTTCTCGTCGCCCGCGGGATCCCACAGCGCGCTCGCGTCGAGCTTCAGGCCGGCCTTGGCGGCCTGCGGATGGATCTCGGCGATCTGGCTGGGCTTCCACTGACCCTCGTTGGCGAACGCGGCGTGAGTGGGCACGAGCAGCGGCGCGCACAGGCACGCGAGGCACAGCGGGATCGAGACGAAGCGCGACATGGGCTGCAAGTCTCTACCAACCGACCCGCGTTGCAAAACCCGTTGCTCGAGTGCCTTCGACTCGGGCAACGGGCCCGATGGTGTGCGTTCGCCAACGACGGGCCTTTGTTGGGACAGGCGGGCGCTCCAGCAGCTGGATCGCCATTACCAAGGCACGCGCGTTCATGCGTTCATCATCACGTATTCGTTGCCCGTCAACTCAGAGCAGCTCGGGGATCAGGTCGCCTCGGCGAACCGCAGATCCGCCACGATCGCGCCTGCGAGCTGGGCCCGACGCGACAGCGAAGGATCGATTGCAGCCGCGTCCCTACCCGCGGGCGAGCTCCGCGTCGACCCGCGCGACGGCGATCAGGGCTCGAGCCCAGGGGCCGAATCGGCGCTGGCGGCACCTTCGGTGTCGGTTCCTGGGTGCCCCCCACAGAGACCTTGGGCTTCGCCGACTGCAGCCGCTGACGCGTCTGGTCGCTTCGCCTCTCTGTCTCGAGCGCCAGAACTCGAGTTTGCTCGACCCAGCAAGTTTTTTCCGCCCGCTCGCGGCGCTTGGCTCCACGTCTTCACAGAGGTGTTACTTCACGCGAAAGACCGCTACTGTGCGGTCGTGGTGGCGGCGGCGATACGTCCTCGGGTACCGCCGGTCGAGACCACCAGCTCGGCCCGCGCCGTCCCTGCGCAGGCGCCCGTCAGCGATCCCACCGCAGACTTGGACCTGATGAGCAAGGTCGCCGCGAAGGTCCCCGAGGCCCAGCGCGAGCTGGTCGAGCGTGTGATCGGCCAGGTCCGGGCGCGCGCTCGCAAGTTCACCCACAGCGAAGCAGACGCCGACGACGCCACCCAGACCGCGATCATGGAGGTCCTGCGCGCGGCCAAGAATTTTCGCGGTGAGGGCAAGCTAGAAGCGTGGTGCGATCGGATCGCCGTTCGCACGATTCTTCGCCAGCAGCGGGGCCGCGTCCGCACGCTCGCCAGCCTCACCGACGTCGATCCCGATCGCCTCGAGCACCCGCGGGCGAGCCACAACCACCTCCACGAGCCAAGCCTGCGGCGGTTTCTGGACGAGCTGTCCGCGGATCGCCAGCAGGCGCTGCAGCTGTGGGCGGTTGGGTTCACGATCGAAGAGATCGCCGCGCAGACCGACACCTCGCCCAACACCATCAAAGATCGTCTGCGCATGGCCCGTCGACAGCTGCGTCAGTGCTTGCGTCAGCGCGAGGCGATCGCGTCGAGCAACCTGGCTTGCTCGCGGGTCATGTCGAGCCCGTCCGGCAAGCCGAGCAACCTGGTCATGTCCGTGATGCCAATCAGGTCGATCACCAGGAAAGCGACATGACCCGCGAGCAAGCCAAGTTTGGCGGCGACGCCCGGCGCTGGGAGGCGCTGATCGATCGGGAGACCGTGGGTGAGCCGCTCAGCGATGACGAGCGCGCGTTCGTGCGCGACTACGAAGCCGAACACCCCGAGTGCGCGAACGAGCGCGAGCTGTGGACGCTCGCCCTCGATGCGCTCGCAGACGCAGACGCGGACGCGGACATCCCCACCGACTCGCACGCTGATCTCGACCGGCTTGGGACGCAGGCGTTGGCGGCCTTCCGCGCAGAGCAAGCCAGTCCTGCGTTGCAGCTGCGTCCTCGTTGGCGGTCGCGCGCGACCCTCGGGGCCGTGGCGGCCATCGCGGCTGCGGCCGGCTTGCTGGTGTGGCTGGGCGTGCGCGCAGACCCTTCAGCGCAGCTCGGTGACGCCGGCTCGCGCCAGACAGATCCACCCACGCAGCCCAGCAAGTCCAGGCCAACGCCCGATCGTGATCAGGCGTTGGTCGACCCGGACACGGCTCCGGTCGACCCCGCTGGCGTGCTCAGCATGACAACGTCACCGTCGCCACTCGGCGCCGCGGTCGGGCCGGGCGCGAAGCTGTCGGTGCCGGGGTGTGTGTCGTGGACAAACCCTGGCGCGGTCGTGTGCTTCGAGGGCGCGCTCGAGCTGCCGAGCACCAGCGACCTCGGCCAGCGACGGGTCCGCCTCGACGAGGGGCGCTTGGTCGCCGCCCTCGATCCGCTGGGCCCCGGTCAGCGCTTCACGATCGACACCGTGCTCGGCAGCGTGACCGCGATCGGCACCGTGTTCGCGGTCGAGAGCCACGAAGGACGGGTGTGGGTGACCGTGCTCGAGGGTCGCGTGGAGCTGCGCGACCCCAGCGTGCGCGTGCTCGAGGCCGGCCAGCGCACCAGCATGCGCGGCGAGATCAGCAGCGACGAGCCCAGCCCCGTCGAGGTCACGCCCACGGCCCTCGCCCAGCTCGTGGGTCTGGCCGAGCTGCTGCGGTCCTCGCCTGGGTCGGCGCAGCTGTCGATCCCCGCGCGCGGCGAGCTCTCGCTGCAGCTCGATGGCCACGCGCTCGGTGGCGGCCGCATGGATCTCTCACTTGCCGCCGGTGCCCACGAGCTGGGGGTGTTCGATGATCGCGGTGAGCGCCTCGCCCAGCACGAGCTCGCGCTCGACGATGCCAAGCCGGTCGAGCTCGCGGGCTTGCTGGCCAGCATCGCCACAGCGCCCAACGGCCAAGCCCGGCCCGACCCCAAGCCGCCAACCCCCAGCGCCAAGCAGCTCGCCGAGGCCGCCCAGCGCGAGCGCGCCGCAGGCCACCACGCCCAGACCGCCAGCTTGTACCGGGCGCTGCTCGAGCACTATCCAGACAGCCCCGAGGCGGTCAACGTCCCCGTTCGTCTGGGCGACTTGCTCGCTTCGACCGGGGATCACGAGGGCGCCCTCGCTGCCTACGAGCTGTACCTGCAGCGCGGGGCCAAGCAGCTCGCGCCCGAGGCCGAGCTTGGCCGGATCTTGGCGTTGCGGGCCCTGGGACAGCGCGCGGATGAGGCCGCGGCGATCACCGCCTACCTGCGCGCGCGGCCAACCGACTACCGCCGCCCCGAGCTCGAAGCCCGCCTCATCCGCCTCACGGGCTCGCTCTAGTCCCGAATCAAGCGCTGCGCGCTCGACTCGGGCCTACTATGTCTTCAAGGGGGCTTTCGAAAGCCCCTCGCTTCGGCGGCGGAGCCCCCTTCGCTCACCCCAAACGCTCGCCTGTCGGCTCGTACTAGCCCCAAATCACTCACCTTTTCCAATTCAGCGCTTGATTTGGGTCTAGTATCCTGCCGCAGTGAATTGGATGGTTTGAGACCTTGGCCCTTCGCCGACTGCATCCGCATGTGTGGCCCCCTAGAAGGCCTAGAAGGGGGCTCTGAACGCATTTTCGGAGTCTCTGTGGGGGTTAACGATCACTCGCTTCGAGGGTCAAGATTACGTCGCCGCGGCCGAGGTCGGCCTGGTCCGCGGCGACGATCTTCAGGATCTTGGCCTTCGCCGGCAGCTTGGGGTTGTCGTAGTTCACCCGCGTGAAGGTCTTCATGACCTCGAGCAGCCCGATCGTCTGGCCGCGCTCGATGATCTGCCCAGCCTCGACAAAGGCCGGCTTGTCCGGCGCGGCGCGCTGGTAGAAGCGACCGCTCGAAGGCGAGGTGAAGGTCAGCGTGCCGTCGGCGTTGGTCGGCCCGCGCTCGGCCTCGCGCGATGCCTCGAGCGCTCCGCCGAGCGCGTTGGGATCCAAGCTCAGCAACCGCGCCCCGTAGTCGACCTGCCGGCGGGCGAGCTCGATCTCTTCGGGCGCCTCGCTGACGATGCCAAGCGCGGCTTCAGGCGCGCGCACGCGATGCAGCACGCCAAGGATCTCGATCCACCCAAGCGTGTCGCCCGGTCGGATCAGCGATCCCACCGCGGGTGGGTCACGCCACAGCCCTGGCGACGGGGCGAGCAGAGCCGTGCGCCCGTCGTCGAGGCGCTCGAGGATGGCAAGGAGCTCAGGTACAAACTGGCGACTGTCAGACATGTCGATCAAAGCGGGGTCACGTTGCTGCCCCGCTCGCGGGCGGCCCAGCGTACCGGGTCGGCGCCGGGAAGCGGATCGGATAATCGGGGCGAGGGCGTCTGCCATGTAGAAAACGGCGCTCGGTGTCGGCCGGCGGCGATGCCGCTCGAGGCCGAGTCGGGCCCAGTTGGCTGTGGGGATCCATGTTTGGGGTTTGGGCGCCGCCGCTGTTGGAGACGCCCGCCAGGTGCTCTACTGCCCCGCGTGGAGCCCGCGGTCGCCACCAAACTCGTCTGGCCCAGCACCCGGGCGTGGCCGGTCATCGGTCACCTGCCCGGCATGATCAGCCTTGGCTTGATCCCCTTCGTCGAGCAGGCCTGGCGCCAGCTTGGCGACTGCTTCGAGTTTGGTGTGGCCGGTGAGTCGATCAAGGTCGTCGTGCACCCCGATGACGCGCAGGCGCTGCTCCTGCGGCGGCGCGAGAACTACGTCAAGGGCGCGTCCTACGATCCGTTTCGCCGCCACGTTGGCACCGGGCTGATCGCCGCCGACGGCCAGAAGTGGCGGACCGCCAGGCGGATCGCTCAGCCCAGCTTTTCGCGTGCCACGCTGGCCAAGTGCGCCGATGGCATGGTCGCGCAGGCCGAGCGGATGCTGGATCGCTGGGCACAGACGATCCCCCCCGGCCAGGTCTTCGACGTGCACCACGAGCTGATGCGGCTGTCCCTCGAGATCATCAGCGAGTCGCTGTTCGAGCTCAGCTTCGATGGCCACGAGGGGGCGACCGCCATGCAGGCGATCCACGACGCGGTCGAGCTCATCTCGGCTCGGGTCACAGCGGTCGCCGAGTTCCCGGCCTGGGTGCCGACCCCGGGCAACCGCAAGCTCGAGCGAGCGGTCGCCGGCCTCGATCACGTCATCCAGCAGATCATCGACAAGCGGCGAGCCAGCAATGAAGATCGTGACGATCTGCTTGGCGCGCTGTTTCGTGGGCGCGATGAGACCGGCGCACCGCTCGAGTATCGGCAGCTGCGCGACGAAGTCGTGACCATGTTGATCGCGGGTCACGAGACCACCGCGGTCGCGCTGGGGTGGACGCTGTGGCTGCTGAGCCAGCACCCCGATCTGCGCGCCAAGATGATCCAAGCGATCGACGCTGCGATCGGAGACCGCCCGCCCACGGCCGCCGACCTGCCAAAGCTTGGCTACGTCAAACAGGTCGTGCTCGAGAGCATGCGCCTGATCCCCCCGGTCTGGGCGGTGGCGCGCAACTGTGCGAACGCCGACACGCTCGGACCGGGCTACCCGGTCGAGCCGGGGATCCGGGTCATGCACATGGTCTGGCTGACCCATCGGCACCCCGAATTTTGGCCCGACCCCGAGCGCTTCGACCCCGATCGCTTCGAGCCGCAGGTGTTCGCCAAGCAGCACAAATTTGCCTACACGCCGTTCTCCGAGGGGCCACGCAAGTGCATTGGTGAGCACTTCTCGATCATCGAAGCGACCCTGGTGCTGACCCGCCTGTTCCAGCGCTTCGACCTCGAGGCCGCGCCAGGATTTGAACCGGAGATGGACTACCAGCTGACCACGCGGCCCCGCAACGGCATCATGATGCGATGGCGTGAGAGGGCCTGACGAGCGCGGATCTCAGCTCCCGACGCTCTGCAGCGCGCGCAGCTCGATCTCTAGCAGCTGCTTGGCCCGACGCAGGCGGGTCTTGGCGGTCCCGAGCGGAAGCTCGAGCACCTCGCTGATCTCGGCCGCGGTCATGGACTCCCAGTAGTGCAGCTCGAGGGCGACCTGGCTGTCGAGCGGGATCCGCCGCAGCGCGAGCAGCAGCTGGCGCTGCTCTTGATTGCGGGCCACGGCTGCGCTGGGCGAGGGGTCGAGATCGAACACCGAGACGGTCTGCAGGTCCAGGCGATCCCGGCTGCGCGCGCGCCAGTGCTTGGACAGCTGGTTGTGGGCGATCGCAAACAAGAAGCTGCGGAAGCTGGCTTCACCGCGAAACCGATCCCGGGCTTCGACGCACCCGAGAAAGGTCTTTTGGATCAGATCCTCGTGGTGCGCGTCGGCGGGCAGCTTGTTGCGAAAGAAGCGAGTGACCGCCTCGAAGTGGCGCTCGAACAGGCGCTCGCCCGCGAGCTTGTCGCCGCCCGCCCAGGCCCGCAGCAGCTCCGCGTCGGTCACGTCGGCAGGGTACACCCCCGATCGGATCGGGTCAGCTACTGGCGCAGCTGCACCGCTGGATCGCCGTCTCAGGGCGGGGTGAACTCGCCATCGAGCGTGACCGAGTCGATCATGTGGGCTTGCATGGCCGCCTGCGCCTCCTCCAGGGACGAGTTCGGGGCCAGCTCGTCGAGCGTGGCCACGTCGAGCGCGTACAAGATGAACTGATAGGTGTGCGTGCTGGGTGGGCAGGGTCCGGCGTAGCCGGGCCAGCCAGCGTAGGAGACCGCCTGGGTCGCGCCGGGCACAGACATCGGCATCGCTTGGCGCTCGACCGCCTCTGGCAGCCCGGTGAGGTCCGCGGAGATGTTCCAGATCGCCGAGTGATCGAAGTTGAAGGAGAGATCCGTGAAGAACACCGCGAAGCTGGCCGCATCAGGGGGCGCGCCAACCCACTCGAGCGGCGGGGAGATGTTGTCACCCGCGCAGCTGTACGGATCCGGGATCACGCCCTCGTTCTCATAGGCCGCGCTGGTTAGCGCGAACGCGACGGGGTCACCGTCGCCATCGCCATCGCCATCGCCATCCCCATCACCGTCGCCATCCCCATCACCGTCACCGTCACCGTCGCCGTCGCCATCGCCATCGCCGTCGCCATCCCCGTCGCCATCGCCATCGCCATCGCCATCGCCATCCCCATCCCCATCCCCAGTCTCGGTGGTGGCCGTCTCTTGCCCAGGCCCGTCGTCGGCGCTGCAGCCGAGCAGGCTGATCGAGGACAGCGTCACCACGACGCCAAGCAGCACGGGATCCATCAGTCGTTGCATGGCCGCGACGCTACACTGTTTTGCGCTTCGGTGAGGCTTCCGGCCCGCTCGCGGGCGCCTCCGTCCACGGTTGCACCGAGAGTAGCCAAGCTGGCCTCGGCTCGCGGCCGCTCGTGGCTTGCGAACCGCGTCACCCGGGTGCTGGCAGGGGACGATTCGTGATACGACACATCCGCCGTCGCCATGACAGGGACCCTTCAGACCATCCGTGGCTGCGTGCTCGCGCCAGATCCCGATGCCCCACGCGTGAGCCTGGTGCCTGACGCCGTGGTGCGGATCGACGACGCTGGCGTGATTGCATCGGTCGAGGCCGCGCCCGCCGACTGTGCGCTGCCCCAAACGTGGCCCGGCGCGGTGATCGTTCCGGGCTTCATCGACGTGCACCTGCACTTTCCGCAAACCCGGGTGATCGGCAGCGCCAGCGGCCCGCTGCTGCCGTGGCTCGAGCGCTCCGTGTTCCCCGAGGAGCGGCGCTTCGCCGACAAAGACTACGCAGCTACCGTCGCCAACGAATTTTGCGACGCCATGATCGCCCAGGGCACGACCAGCGCCGCGATCTACAGCAGCAGTCATCCCGGCGCGACCGAGCAATTGTTTGCTGCGCTCGCGCGCCGTGGATTGCGGGCCGCGACCGGCCTGACATTGATGGATCGCCACGCCCCTGCCGCGCTGCTGCGTTCGGCTGCCGACGCGCTCGCGGCCAGCGAGGGCCTGCTCGAGCGCTGGCACGGCTACGACCGCGGCCGCTTGCAGCTGTCAATGATCCCCCGCTTCGCGATTAGCTGCACCCCCGAATTGATGGATGCCGCGGGCGCGTTCGCGGCCACGCACGGCCTGCTGATCCAGAGTCACATCAGCGAAAACCTCGACGAGATCGCCAAGACCCTCGAGCTGTTCCCCGGTCAGCGCGACTACCTGGGCGTGTACGAGGCCCACGGCTGCGCGACCGCGAACACGATCCTCGCGCACTGCATTCATCTGTCCGATCACGAGTGGTCCCGGTTCGTGGATCGCAACATTGCGATCGCGCATTGTCCCGACAGCAATTTCTTCTTGGGCAGCGGCGCGATGCCGCTGCAGGCCGCGCTGGATCGGGGTCTACGCGTGGGCCTGGGCACCGACGTTGGGGCCGGCCGGACCTTCTCGGTGCGCCGGGTGGCCGCCGCTGCCCACGACGCGGCGCTGCTGCACGGCGCCGCCCTCAGCCCGCAGGCGCTGCTGTGGCTCGCAACCCGTGGGGGGGCGCGCGCGCTCGGCCGCGGGCAGCTTGGGTGTGTCGCGCCGGGGTTCGAGGCTGACTTCGCGGTGATCGATCTGCCGCTGCTAGGCTCGAGTGATCTCGACACGATCATCGACGCGCTGTTGTTTCGCCACGACGCCGGCCCGGTCCGCGCGACGCTGGTCCGCGGGCGCGTGCTGTAGCGGCGTCACTTGGGTACCCCCCAGGCCGAGCGCGACGCCGCGTCGTGAACTCGCCCAAGGACTCGCGGCACACGAGCCCGATCGCGTTGATCGGCAGCATGAACTCGCTGTGTAGCTTCGCTACACCCGCGATGTGCATCGCGCCTGTGGGGCTCGAAGGGCGCTCGCTGTGGCTAGAAGAGAGGCTCCAGCACCCGCGCGAAGTGGTGTCGCGCGCGCCGGTCAATCTCCATCACGCTTGGGAGCTGGCGACCTAGCGACCTCGAACTGGGGGTCCCATCGGACCCAATCGCTGAGCATGTTCCGACGCCCATCGGGCGTGGCACGCGCGACACGATCTCCGCAGACTGTTCAGGTGTCCGTGCGCTTGCCTCTCGCGCGCTGCCCCGCGTTCTTGCGGTTTGCGGGTTAGACTTTCGTCATGCACGCCCAAGAAAACGCGCATGCGCGAAGTCCGCGATTTATCGAGACCGCGATCGCTGTGCTCGATGGAACGAAGGACGCGTCAACCCGCGAGGCTGCAGAACTTGTCGTTGGTGCCGAGAAGCTTCTTCAGAAGGCGATCTCCCGTCTCTTGATGGCTGGTGATCGCGCACAGATGGAACAGATCCTCGCGGAGATCATGCCAGAGGCCGGCATTGCCGTTCGAGTTATCACGATGGGCCTTGAACTGATGGAGGGTCCAATCAGGCCGCCTTCAAGGAACAACCTCTTCAAAGACCTTCGAACTCGCGGCGGGACCGACGAGGTGATCGAGCGGATCCGGCTCGGTTTGCTTGCCGCCGATGACGAAGCCGCTTTGCTGAGGTTCTTGCCTGGCGGGATCCAGGCTCATCCCATGATCCAACAGGAGGATTCGAGGGGCCGATTTCTCCTCATGGCGA
The DNA here is from genome assembly GCF_000737335.2 of Enhygromyxa salina. Lineage (GTDB taxonomy): Bacteria > Myxococcota_A > Polyangia > Nannocystales > Nannocystaceae > Plesiocystis > Plesiocystis salina_C. The sequence goes on from NZ_JMCC02000090.1 coordinate 79,603, forward strand.
TTGCCACGTGGATCTACTCCGACCGGCAAGATTTGATGATCTGGGATGATCTCACGTTTGCGTTTCTAGACTCTGCCAGCCGTGCGTTCGGGCTCGTGTCGGCAGCCGTCAATGAGGACGGCCTACACTGGTCAAGTAAGGTTGCATGACTTCGCGTCGACAGATTCCATGCGAGCACGTGTATGAAATCGACTCTGGCGAAGCCCACGGGGCTGAAGTCGGAGGGAAGCACCTGTGGCTAATCATATCGGACCCAGTTCTTCGACGGGACGGCCTCGTTATCGGTCTCCCGTTGACAGGGCGCGACGAGAAGCGGACCAACTACGATGTGTCGTTCCGCCCGGATGAGATCGAAAAGCTCCGTGAGCCAGAAGGAATGAAGATCAAGTCGGAGGGCATGTGTTACGTGCTCACGGCAAAGCCTCGCCACTTCGCTCTCTCGAGGTTACCTTCGTCTCCATACGGGAAAATGGCCACGCATGTTGTGCACACAGCGCTACAGCGCATGGGGTCTGCGATGTTGGTCAGGATCCGTCCCACGTAGCTCGAGTCTTGGGCCCTGGGCACTCGACGTTGCTCGCATCATTACCCCCCGCATCGCGCCAGAGTTGCGGGTCAGGGCTCGCGCACCGCAGTGGTGGCAGGTGACACGCGGTTCTGTCTCGCTACATCTACGCAGGTCGCGGCGTTAGCCTAGCAGCCCGTGGTGCAATGCCTCGCGCCGCCTCGCTTGGCTTTTTCGCCGAGGGCTTTGTCGCCAAAACTTGCAGTGGGCCCACCACAGCGGCGTTTTGGCTTCGCGCCCTCGACGAAAATTCCGGCGCGAGGCGACACGATGCATTACACCACGGGCTGCTAGTGTCCTGAGTCCGTAGAAAGTTCAAAAAAGTCTGTGACGTTCCACGCCTGGGACCGCCTTAGTTGTGTATGCAGATCAGTACACGCGTGGGGCGTCCTCCAACACATGTCGAGCCAACAGCCGAAGACCTCAAGGTACTCGAGCGTTGGGCTCGCGGCCGAACTGTGTCAGTCCAGCTTGCCCAACGAGCCCGGGTGGTCTTGCTCTGCGCCCAAGGGATGGGGACGACTGAGGTCTCGAAGAAGGTGGGGCTGTCCGCGGCGACCGTCTCGAAGTGGCGCAAGCGATTCGCCAAGCAAGGCACCGACGGTCTTCACGACCTCCCGCGCCCCAAAACAGCCCGCAAGCTCAGCGATGAGAAGGTCGAGGAAGTCTTGCGTAGCACGCTCGAGACGACCCCGAAGGGGCAGACTCACTGGAGCACTCGGCAGCTTGCCAAGAAGCTCGGAGTTAGTCAGTCGAGCGTGTCGAGGATCTGGAGGGCCTTCAGCCTCAAGCCTCACCGCCAAGAGACGTTCCGCCTGAGCACGGACGACTTCTTCGTGGAGAAGGTCCGCGACGTCGTCGGGCTGTACATGAGTCCTCCCGACAACGCCCTCGTTCTGTGCGTTGACGAAAAGTCGCAAATTCAGGCGCTCGAGCGTGGACAGCCGGTCATCCCGATGCTGTTCGGACAGCCTGAGCGTCAAACCCCTCAGTACCTGAGGCACGGCACGACAACCTTATTCGCTGCGCTGAACATTGCCACTGGCGAGGTCATCGGCGAGTGCCACTCGCGGCACCGAGCCATCGAGTTCCGCAAGTTCCTCAACACGATCAACAGGTCCGTGCCCGAGGAGCTCGAGGTCCATGTCATCCTGGACAACTACGCCACGCACAGCGCCCCCGAGATCCAGCGCTGGCTCAAGCGGCATCGTCGCTTTCACTTCCACTTCGTACCGACCTACAGCTCGTGGCTCAATCAGGTCGAGCGGTGGTTTGGGCTGTTGACTCAACAGGCTCTGCGACGGGGAGTTCACCGCTCGACAGCCGAACTCGAGCAAGCGATCCGTGAGTACATCGCTGCACACAACGCCGACCCCAAGCCCTTCATCTGGACCAAGACCGCTGACCAGATCATCGCGGCAGTGGCCCGTCACTGCCAGCGACTTCAGGAGGTCTTTGGCGAGGGCTGACTTTTTTAGGTTGTTGCTGACTCAGGACACTAGCGACCCAGCGCGCAACCCTCGATCTATGGCGTCGCCTCGGCGCGTGGCCCGTGAGCGAGCCACGATCCCCGGCCCGCACACGGGCCACCGTCCCGCCCACGGGCCAGCTCGAATTGCACGAATCCGCTCAACTGTTCGTGATCATTGGATTTCGATCATTGGCAAACCACGTGCTTTGTGTGCGGGCGTCATGAACAAGACCATTCGCACCCTCACCACCTCCTTTGCCCTCGTCCTCGCCACGCTCGTCGGTGGCAGCGCCCTCGCGGCCGCGCCCGCCCAGGTCGCAACGATCGACGCCAGCTCGGTCGTACATGATGACGCGCGGTTTGACGCCGCCGTCACCCTCGAAGGTCAGGTCAACATCAACACCGCGAGCGCGGCCGAGCTGCAGCTGCTGCCCGGGATTGGGCCGTCGATCGCCGAGCGAATTGTTGGCTACCGCGAGACCCATCGGTTCGAGCAGGCCAACAACCTCATGCGGGTCAAGGGCGTCGGCCAAAAGACCTTTGACAAGATCAAGGGCTTCTTGACCGTCGAAGGCGCGACGACCCTGCGCGTGGCCAAGTAGGACTTGGCCGATCCAACCCGACGCCCGCGTCACCTCTTGGTGGCGCGGGCGTCGGCCATTGGAGCGAGCTTCGTGCCGGCTCGCTCGAGGTGTCCCGTGAGCGGGCCAAAGAGGGTGGCCCGCCCGCGGGCCACCGTCCCGCCCACGGGCCACTCAATCTTGCATGAATTCGTCCAACTGTTCGTGATCATTGGATTTCGATCATTGGCAAACCACGTGCTTTGTGTACGGGCGTCATGAACAAGACCATTCGCAACATCACCACCTCCTTCGCCCTCGTCCTCGCCACTTTGGTGGGTGGCAGCGCCCTCGCGGCAGCACCCACCGCGGTCGAGCTGGTCGAGCAGACCGAGCAGCTTCAGCAGGTCGATCAGGTTCAGCTCGACGCCAACGATGCCGATCGCTTCGACGCCGCCGTCACCCTCGAGGGCCAGGTCAACATCAACACCGCGAGCGCGGCGGAGCTCGAGCTGCTGCCCGGGATTGGCCCGTCGATCGCCGCGCGCATCATCAGCTACCGCGAGACCCACAAATACCAGCAGCGCAACAACATCATGCGCATTCGCGGGATCGGTCAAAAGACCTTCGCCAAGATCAAGGACTACCTGATCGTCGAAGGCGAGACCACGCTGCGCGTGGCCGGCTAAACCCACGCAACCTTCACACACACACACAACCAGCGCCCGCGTCACCCCATGGTGGCGCGGGCGTGACTACGTTGGCGAGGCTCCGGCCCCGTGGTGTGCTCGACCAGCCAGCGGACCAGCACGAACGTTCCGAGCCCCCACCCGATGCCAAGCAGCGCGCCCACGGACACATCGGTTGGCGTGTGGACCTGCAGCAGCGGCCGCGAGTAGACCACGCCCAACGCCCACACCGGCATCGCCGCTGTGATCCACTGGCGCCAGCCGTGCAACCACGCCATCCCCAGCGCCAGGGTTAGCGTTGCAAAGGTCATTGAAGCCGTCGCGTGGCCCGAGGGGAACGAGTAGCCGGTCTCGTGGATCCAGTGCGCGCGGACCTTGGGCCCGAGCGCGGGTTGTTCGAGCGCGGCGAGGCGCGGGGCCAGGTAGTCGCGCCGCGCTTGCTTGTCGCCAAGCGCATAAAAATCATGGGGCTCGGCGACGGCCGGCTCGAGCGCGTGGTGTTGCGTCAGCGCGACGATGTTCGGCCTTGGCACGTGAAACGCCGGCTTGACCACGCTCTCGTTGAGCAGCGCGTTGCCAGCCAGCGCCGCGACCATGGCCGCGAGGATGAACCCCGTCTCGATCACCCGCTTGCGCATGTTTGGCCCCGGGCGCGAAGTCAGCAGGATCAACGTGGCCATGCACAACAAGGGCAGCTGCTCCCAGGTCGCCGAGTCGGCCACCCGCAAGACGAGCGCCGCGAAGCTCCCGTCGAGGGGGATCGTTGGCAGCGCGAAGCTCAGCAGCACCAGCAGGTAGGTCGGAACCAACACCCACGCGAGCCGGCGTGGGAGCGGTGCCTGCGGGGTCTTCGCGATGTCAGCCACGATGGCTGATCATACATGAACCGCGAGGGCGCTCAGCCTGCGGACAACATGCTCGCGCGCTGACGAAACGCCGCCTCGAACCGGGCGTCGTCGAGCACCAGCGAGTAGAACAGCCGCTTGGGCTGGTACTCTGCGTGATAGCGGGTCTGGCCGATCATCCGCTGCAGCCGGTTGGCTTGGCGCAGCAGCGGCCCAGGAACGCGCATGGGCGTGATCCCGCGCTGCTCCAAGAACCGCGTCAACGGCCCCGGAGACGGCCCCGCGATGTTGTACACGCCCTTGCCCCGCAGCATCAGGGCCAGCTGAATGTCGCGAGCCAGCCGCTCTTTGGTCGTGGGGTTGATCATTGGATCGAAGCCGATCGGCAGCACCGGAGGGTGGCTCTCGAACAACAAATTGAGCCCCGACATCACGCCCCCGCCGATCACCCCCGCCGGGCGCAAGACCATGACCTCGCACCCAGGCGAGTCCATCTTGGCTCGACAGTAGAACTCTGCGTCAATGATGTCGCGAACCGACTTGGGCGAGCTTGGATCGAGGTTGAGCTCCGCGTCTTCGGCGACCTTGTAGTCGCCGCGCGGACCCACGGCATAGACCGCGTCGCTGGACAGGAACACATACTTGCCGATCCCATGCCGCAAGCTGGCGTCGAGCAGGTGCCGGGCCGCGTTGACGTTGTACTCGTGGCGCGAGACGTCGTAGCCCTTGGGGTTGCCCGAGAACGCCAGGTGCACGACGGTGTCGAGCGGGTGCTCGCGGAATTCCTCGAACAGGAACAGGTTGTCGACCTGGCGGCGGCGATCCAGCGTCGCCGTGTGATACATGAAGCGGTTGGGATCGTGGCCAAGCAACCCCGGCGGGCACGCGCCCTCACCCACCGCGAGGATCTTGTCGATCCGCCGATCCTCGAGCAGACACGCGATCAGTTCACCGGCGATCTTGCGTCGCGCCCCGGCGATCAGGATCCGCCGGGGACCTGGGCGCAGCAGCGTCGGCGTCGAGTCCATGATCTGGCGGACCTGGTCGTCGGCGTCTTGCGACCGGGCGGGGTCGGGGTCGGGGTCGGAGCCGGCGTTGACGTTGACCACCCGATCGTCTTCGTGCCCCTCGTTCATGCGCGCCCCTCGTCCACCAGCCGTCGATGCTCGAGGCCAACTCGGATCTGTTCGCGGACCGCGTCGCGGACCCGCTCGACCTCCGACGCGCGCACTTCGATGCTCTCGAGCACCGCGGGATCGATGTCGAGCGGCTCCCCGTAGTGGATGAAGTAGCGGACCGGCTTGGGCAGCAGCCCGGCGGGCCCGAGCCACGGGAAGGTGCGCGTGACCGGAATGAACGGCAGGTTGAGCGCGCGCGCGAGCGGTTGCAGGTTGGTGATCACGGTCTGTTGCTCCTCTGCGCCGACCACCCCAAACGGGATCACCGGCGCCCCGTGTCGGGCCGCGAGCTCCACGTGTCCATGCGAGAACGGGAACAGCTCGTAGCGATCCTCGGCCGGCTTGCCCAGCGCGTCGGCGCCCTCCGGGAAGATCCCCACCAGGTGCCCCTCTTCGATCAGCCCGTCGAAGTTGCGCCGCGTGCCCGGGACCTGGCCAAGGCTGCGAAACAGCGTCCCGATGTAGGGCATGCTGTAGACGAAGAAGTCGACCATGAAGCGAACCAGCCGCGGCGGATCCGTATGGCGAAACACGTCGGTCGACACCATCGCGCCGTCGAACGGCAGCACCCCGCTGTGGTTGCCAACGACCACGCCGCCCCGCGACAGCGGGATGTTCTCGTGCCCGGCAGAGACCACGCGGAAGTAGTAGCGGTGCAGCCAGTACGCGACCGCGTACGCGTTGCCGATCCCCGTCGCCGAGGTTCCAAACGCATCGGTCCCCGCCCCCGCGTCGTCGAGCGCATACGATTCGATCCGCTCGCGCTCACGCGCGGGCAGCAGCGCCTGGATCAGGTCTGGTCGCAGCAAGGCCACGGGCCCCCAGACTACGTCAGTACCGCACCGGCGGCCCGTCGGGCTTCACTTTTAGGTTGCGTCGCTCCAGCCGGAGCTTCCAGTCCTCGCTTGACAGGGGGATCACGTAGACCGTTGGCCACACGAACCGCCGGTCCGTCGATCCCAAGCGCCGCGCCCAGTACTCGACATCGACCACCTGGTAGGGCTCGTCGTCGATGACCACGATCTCATGGACCCGCGGCACAAATTGCGCAGACTCGGTCGTCTCGGTCCGGAACAGCAGGCGTCCCTCGCAGGCATACTCAACGTAAGGCACGGGGGTTGTTTTTATACCCCCCCGGCCGTCTTCGCACTTCGCCGACTGCAGCCGCTTCGCGTCTGGTCGCTTCGCTCCTCGGGGCCGCTTGTGCGCGGGGGCATGTGTGGCCCCCTAGAAGGGGGCTTGGAGCATGAGCGGGCTATTTTACGTCCAGGCTGCCCGACTCGGCCCGTACTCGGCTTCGCCTCCGTGCGCGCCGACACCCTCGCTGCGCTCGGGCCCAAGGTCGGGTCCGCCTGGACGAACGCTTCGCTCTCTTTTGCTTTGTTCGTTCGCGGCGGCACGTGGTCGGCTTCGCCTCCACCGACTGCGACTGCGTGCCTGGGCCGGCGTTGACTCTCGCTTCGCTCGCTTTTTTTCCTTGTTCTACCGTGGCGGGCCGTGGTTCTGGACGCGGGCACGGCGTCGGTGTCGGTGGAGGCGAAGCCGACCACGGCCCATCGCGGCCGAACAAGGCAAAAAAGAGCGAAGCGTTCGTCCAGGCGGACCCGACCTTGGGCCCGAGCGCAGCGAGGGTGTCGGCGCGCACGGAGGCGAAGCCGAGTACGGGCCGAGTCGGGCAGCCTGGACGTAAAATAGCCGAAGCCGAGTACGGGCCGAGTCGGGCAGCCTGGACGTAAAACAGGTAAGCCCACGGGCACCCGCTCTCCCCTTTACCGTTGCTTCCTTCCGGACCTGGCGGAGTTAGGGGGAGAAACGTCACCCGGGGCATGAACGGTCGTACGAGACTAGGCTTGTCGACCGACGGAGAGGGCGGGATTCGAACCCGCGGTGGGTTGCCCCACACATGATTTCCAATCATGCACCTTCGACCACTCGGACACCTCTCCAGATGTGCTCGAGCGGTGCTCGAGACGAGCTCGAGCGGGCCCGTTCTCTGGCGGGCACGCTCATGGGCTAAATTTTCAGGTAGCGGAGAGGGTGGGATTCGAACCCACGGTGACTTGCGCCACACCAGATTTCGAGTCTGGCACCTTCGACCACTCGGACACCTCTCCGGGGGCGCGGAACATAGCAACTTTTCGGGGCCGGCCAAAGCCGCGCCCGGGGTTTTGAGGTGACCGGGTGAGAGCTGACGCACCAGGTCGAGCCGCGCGACGCAGACATCTGACCAGTAGCGAGCGTAGCCCCCGCGGGCGCGAAGGGCGGGTCAGCGGGTGCCCGGGATCCCGTCGGCCAGGGTCGGTCGAGCCCAGGGGGATCTTCGCTATGCTGACGACTCCGCATCCAGATGTCCGATCCCAACCAACCCAGCGGCCCCAATCGGCTGGCCGACTCGACCAGCCCCTACCTGCGCCAGCACGCCAACAACCCGGTCGACTGGTACGGCTGGGGGCCCGAGGCGCTGGCCCGCGCGAAGCACGAGGACAAGCCGATCCTGCTCTCGGTCGGGTACAGCGCGTGCCACTGGTGTCACGTGATGGCGCACGAGTCCTTCGAGGATCCCGCCATCGCGGCGCTGATGAACGCGCACTTCGTGAACATCAAGGTCGACCGCGAAGAGCGGCCCGACATCGACGCGATCTATCAGAAGGTAGTCGCGCTGATGGGCCAAGGCGGCGGCTGGCCGCTGACCGTGTTCTTGACCCCGGATCAGCGGCCGTTCTACGGCGGCACCTACTTTCCGGCGCAGGATCGCTACGGGCGCCCCGGCTTCGCCAAATTGTTGGTCGCGCTCTCGGAGCTGTGGACCGAGCGGCGCGACGACGCGCTCTCGCAGGCCCAGGCGTTCATGAACGGGTTCGCCGAGCTCGCCAAGAGCATCGACGAGGACGCCGCGTCCGGCGTGGACCTGAGCCTGGCGAGCCCCGGCGCGTGGGCCGACGCGGGGCGCCGCTTGGTCGAGCGCATCGATCCACAGTGGGGTGGGCTGGGCCGCGCGCCGAAGTTTCCCAACGTCCCTGGGCTGCAGCTGCTGCTTGGCCGCAGCCGCGACCAACCCCAGGGCGACGCCGGCCCTGCGCTGCGTCTGACCCTGGAAAAGATGTGGCGCGGCGGCATCTACGATCACCTGCGCGGCGGCTTCGCCCGCTACAGCACCGATCGCGAGTGGCTGATCCCCCACTTCGAAAAGATGCTCTACGACAACGCGCTGCTGCTCGCGCTCTACGCCGAAGCCAGCGTCGCGTTTGGGGCGACCGGCCCGCTGGCGTACCTACGCCGCGTGGTCGAGGAGACCGCCGACTACTTGACCGCGGACATGCGCAGCGAGGGGGAGGCCTTCTATTCGGCGACTGACGCGGACAGCGAGGGCGTCGAGGGCAAGTATTTTTGTTGGACGCCCGCGCAGCTCGAGGACGCGCTCGGGGAGGCGATGGGCAAGACCTTCGCGCGGGCTCACGGCGTCACGCGGGACGGCAACTTCGAGCACGGGATGTCGGCGCTGCACCGGCCCGAGCCGATCCCCCCGGCCCTGGATCTGGAGCTGGCGCCCGCCCGCGCCAAGCTGCTCGAGCTGCGCTACGGCCGGGTCCCGCCGCTGCGCGACGAGAAGCTGCTGACGGCCTGGAACGCGCTGGCGATCTCCGGCTTTTGTCGGGCGGCCGAGGCGGCCCACGTGTGGGGCGAAGCGAAGCGGGTCGAGCAGTGGACGAACGTCGCGCGGCGGGCAGCCGAAACGATCCTGACCACCCACCGCGACGCGGACACTCGACTGCTTCGCGCCTCTTATTACCCCCAGTCGGCCCGATTCGACCCGTGCTCGGCTTCGCCTCCGCGCGCGTCGACACCCTCGCTGCGCTCGGGCCCCTTGGTCGGTCCGTCTGGGGGAACGCTTCGCTCTGTTGGGCAGGGCGTCGCCCACACCCGGGCCTACCTCGAGGATGTCGCGCTGCTCGGGCGCGCGTGCCTGGATCTGCACGAGCTGACCCTCGAGCCGCGCTGGCACGATGAAGCGGAGGCGCTCGCGCGCGAGCTGATGGCCCACTACGCGCGCGAGGGCGGCGGCTTCTTCACCACCGCCGACGACGGCGAGCAGCTGATCGAGCGGACCGAGAGCCAGCACGACTCGCCGCTGCCAAGCGGGCTCGCGGCCGCCGTCGAGCTGCTCGCGCGTCTGGATCTGGGCGGGCCCGCAGGCCATGGCGCGCCCCCGGGCACCCGCGAGCAGATCGAGCAGACCCTCAGCCGGTTCCCAACCGCGAGCGCCCAGCCGTTCGCGTTCGCTGGGCTGATCAACGCCGCGCAGTGGGCCAGCGATCGGGCCGTGCACGTCACGATCCGCGCCGCGAGCCCCGAGCAGGGGCAGGCTCTCGCTGCCGCGATCCGCGAGCGACGTGGCTCGCTGGCCTCGCCAGTCGCGATCTCCTTCATGATTCGCCCCGAGGCAGCGGGGGCGGACGCGCTGGTGTGCCGGGCCCAGACCTGCTCGATGCCGATCACCGAGATCGAGGCGCTGCTGGCTGCGCTCGGCTGACATGGCCGCTTGCAAACGGGCTGTCCTTCGGCGATCACGATGCCATGCAGCTGTTCATCGACACCGCGGATATTGGCGAGATCCAGGCCGCCCAGGCCATGGGCGTGCTCGACGGCGTGACCACCAACCCTTCGCTGGTCGCCCAGACTGGCAAGAAGATGCGCGCGGTGCTGGAAGAGATCTGCGCGTTGGTCCCGGGCCCCGTCAGCGCCGAGGTGCTCGCGACCGACTACGAGACGATGATCGACGAGGCCCGTGACCTCGCGGCGATCGCCCCGAACATCGTCGTCAAGGTGCCGCTGATCGAAGCGGGGATCCGGGCCGTCGTCACGCTCACCGAAGAGGGCATCAAGACCAACGTCACGCTGTGCTTCTCGCCGCTGCAGGCCTTGCTCGCCGCCAAGGCGGGGGCAACGTACATCTCGCCCTTCGTGGGCCGGCTCGACGACATCGGTCACGACGGCATGGGTCTCGTCGAGCAGATCGTCGACATGTACGACTCCTACGAGCTCGACACGCAGGTGCTGGTCGCCTCGGTTCGCTCGCCGACCCACGTGGTCGAGGCCCTGCGCTTGCGCGCGCACGTCGCGACGATCCCCTTCGCGGTGATCGCCAAGCTGATCCACCACCCGCTGACCGACAGCGGGCTCGCGCGCTTCTTGAAAGACGCCGAGTCGATCCCCAAGTGATCTTTCCCGGCGAGAGGTCCGGCCGCGCGGGTTCGTGTTAGATTCCGCCCCCATGGCCGGCTTTCATCGCCTGTTCATCGCCAACCGGGGTGAGGTCGCAACCCGCATCGCGCGAAGCTGCGACGAGCTCGGGATCACCCCCGTGTTCGGCGTGTCTGCGGCGGATCGCGGCGGCCCGTGGACAGAGGGTCGCGAGCAGGTCGTGCTTGGGCCGGCCCGGTCAACGCACAGCTACCTCGCGCTCGAGCGCGTGGTCCAGGCCGCCCGCCAGAGCGGGTGCACGGCGCTTCACCCAGGCTGGGGCTTCTTGGCCGAGAACCCCCGCTTCGCCGGACTGTGTGAGCAGCACGGCGTGACCTTCATCGGCCCGCCCGCGCACGTGATGCGCTTGATGGGCAGCAAGACCCCGGCCAAGCAAGCCATGGGTGGCTCGGGGCTCACGCTGATCCCCGGCAGCGACGGGATCTTGTCTGATCTCGAGCACGCCCGCCGCGTGGCCGAGACCGTTGGCTACCCCGTGTTGCTCAAGGCCGAGAGCGGCGGCGGCGGCAAGGGCATGCGCGCGGCCCAGACCGCCAACGAGCTCGAGCAAGCGTGGACGCAGGCCAGCGCAGAGGCCCAAGCGGCCTTCGGTGACGCCCGTCTGTATCTCGAAAAGCTGATCCAGGGCGGACGCCACATCGAGATCCAGATCATGGCCGACCGCTACGGCAACGTGGTCCACCTCGGCGAGCGCGACTGCACGGTCCAGCGCAGCCACCAAAAGCTAATTGAAGAGTCGCCCGCGCCCACCCTCGATCCAGACGAGCGCGCGCGGACCTTGGCCGCCGCGGTCGAGGCGACCCGGGCGATCGGCTACGTCGGCGCCGGAACCATCGAGTTTCTGCTCGATCAAGCGGTCGAGGGCGCGCACGTGCTGCGCTTCATGGAGATGAACACCCGCCTGCAGGTCGAGCACTGCGTGTCCGAGATGCGCAGCGGCGTCGATCTGGTCCGCGAGCAGATCCGCGTGGCCGCCGGTCATCGGCTCTCGGTCACGCAAGATCAGATCGCGCTCACGGGTCACGCGATCGAGTGCCGGATCAACGCCGAAGATCCCGCCCAGGGCTTTCGCCCCTCGCCCGGCGTGATCACCAAGTGGGTCGCGCCCAGCGGTCCGGGGATCCGCGTCGACACCCACGTGCGCGCTGGCTACGAGGTCCCGCCGTTTTACGACAGCCTGATCTGCAAGGTCATCACCCACGGCGACACCCGCGACGCGGCCTGCGATCAGATGATCCTCGCGCTCGAGCAGCTGGTCTGCGAGGGCGTGCAGACCACGATCCCCATGCACCTCCAGATCCTGCGCAGCCCGGAATTCCGCAGCCACCGCTACGACACGCGGGCGATCCCCGGCTTCGCGCCCTGACGGCAGACCCGCAGACTCCAGAGCCCCATCATGGCCATCGTCCCCTTGTCCCCCATTGGTTCCCCCCGCGATCAGGTCTGCGATGATCGGACCTTCGGCGAGTACCGCGAGACCCTAGCCGAGCGCGAGCAAGTGCTCGACGAGCGCCGCGCCAAGGTCCAAGACGGGTGGGGCCCCAAGTACCTCGAGCGCCTGCACGTCCGCGGCAAGCTCAGCGCGCGCGAGCGGCTGGCCAAGCTGATCGACCCCGGCACGCAGGTGTTCGAGGTTGGCACCTTCGTCAACTGGGGCCTGAGCTTTGGCGATCGCGGGCTCGAGAGCCCAGGCGCGGGGGTCGTGACCGCGTTCGCCCAGATCCACGGGCGTTGGTGCATGGTGATCGCCAACGACAACACCGTGGCCTCGGGCTCGTGGTGGCCCAAGACCCCAGAGAAGATCGAGCGCGCGCAGACCATGGCGCTGCGCCTGCGGATCCCCACGGTCTACTTGGTCGATTGCTCGGGGCTGTTCTTGCCCGAGCAGTCACGCTCGTTCCCGGGCGGCACCGGGGCCGGGCACATCTTCAAGATGAACTCGCTGCTGAGCGCCAACGGAGTGCCGCAGATCGCCGGGGTGTTTGGCGACTGCATCGCCGGCGGCGGCTACATGCCGATCATCTCGGATCGGGTGTACATGACCGAGCAGGCCTACATGGTGATCGCCGGGGCCGCGCTGATCAAAGGCGCCAAGAGCACCAACATCACCAGCTTGGACATCGGCGGCCCCGAAGTTCACGTGCACCAGAGCGGCTGCGCCGATGTCCGCGTGCCCGACGACGAGATCGCCCTTCACTGCATCCGCCGCGACGTCGCCAAGCTGCCCAGCTCGGGCGCAGACTTCTACCGGCACGGCCGCGGCGCGGTCGAGCCGTTTCACCCCGCGGGCGAGCTCGCCGGGCTGATCCCGCCGGATCACCGCGAGGTCTACGACGCCACCCAAGTGCTCGCGCGGCTGTGCGATCAGAGCTTGTTCTGGGAGCTCATGCCCGAGACCGGCGAAGAGATGATCACCGGCGTGGGCCGGATCGGTGGGCTCTACGCTGGCTTCATCATCAACCGCCAGGGCCTGGTCGGCGACCCCGAGCGCTGCGATCGCAAGCGCCCCGCCGCGATCTTGTACCGCGGCGGGATCGCCAAGATCAGCGCGTTCTCGCGGGCCTGCAACGCCGACGGGATCCCGATCATCTGGCTGCAAGACATCTCGGGCTTCGACGTCGGGGCCGAGGCCGAGGCGCAGGGCTTGCTCGGCTACGGCTCCAGCCTGATCTACACCAACAGCACCAACGACGTGCCGATGTTCACGGTGTTGCTGCGCAAGGCGTCGGGCGCGGGCTACTACGCCATGAGCGGTCTGCCCTACGATCCGATCGTGCAGCTGAGCAGCACGATCTCGCGGCTCTCGGTCATGGAGGGGCGGACCCTGGCGATCGCCACCTACAACACCAAGCTCGACGACGACTTCGAGATCGTCGCCACGGATCCGGCCGAGCGCGCGGAGATCGAGGCAGGCATGAAGGCCGTCGCCGAGCGGATCGAGGCCGACATGGATCCCTTCGTGGCCGGCCGCCAGATGGACACCGACGAGATCATCCGGTTCGACGAGCTGCGGCCGTGGTTGGCGGCGCTGGTCGAGATGGCCTACCAAAACACCGGCTCGCGGCGGATCAAGAACCCACGGATCTGGTCACTGCACGATCTCGCGGTGATCTCCTCGGGTCCGCGCTAGCTGGCCCGGATCGCCTGGGGACGCGAGCAACATGACAACGCGTGCGGTCATCGACATCGGCAGCAACAGCGTGCTGCTGCTCTTGGCGCGGCGGCGTGAAGATGGCGCGCTCGAGATCATCCGCGATGAGTCAACGGTCGCGCGGGTGTCCGAGGGCGCGGCCGCCCGCGGGACCTTGTTGCCCGCGGCGATCGAGCGGACGCTGGGCGTGCTTCGGCGCTACCGCGCGCTGGCGGACGAACAGGGCGTCACGCAGATCACCGCGGTCGCGACCGAAGGTCTGCGCATGGCCAGCAACGCCGCGCAATTCCTGGGGCCCGCGAGTCAGGTGCTCGGCAGTCAGGTGCGGCTGATCAGCGGCGACGAAGAGGCGCGGCTGTCGTACCGGTCGGTCGCGCTCGAGCACCCAACGGTCGATCCCCTGCGCGTCATCGACATTGGCGGGGGGTCGACGGAGCTGGTCGTGGGTCACGGTCTCGAGGTCGCGCAGGCGGTCAGCCATCGCCTGGGATCCGTGCGGATCTCCGAGCAACTCTTGGATGGCCACCCGCCAAGCCCGGCAGCGCTCGCGCGGATGCTGGACCACGCGCGCGAGGTGTTCGCCAGTCAGCCACTCGCGCCGGAGCCCGAGCTGTACGGGCTCGCCGGCACCGTGACGACGACCGCGGGGCTGCTGCTCGGGCTCGAGCGCTATGATCGTGAGCGGGTCGATCGCACGCGCTTCGAGATCACGCAGATCGCCCAATTGCGCGAGCGGCTGGCGACCCGCAGCCTGGCCGAGCTGCAGGCCATGCCCACGCTCGGGGTCGGGCGCGCGGACGTGGTCGTTGGCGGCGTGACGATCCTGCTCGCGGCGCTCGAGCACTGCGGCGCGCAGTGGCTGGTCGTCCGCGATCGCGGGCTCCGCTACGCGCTGGTGTAGTCGCGAGCGCTCAATCCTCGATGACGAGCTCGACGCGGCGGACCACCCATGTCGGCGCGCCCGCGGGCGCATCGGGGCTTGGCGCGAGCAGCTCCTGGGCCTGAACCGGCAGCGCGTTGGCGCGACCGACGGCGAGCGCGATCGTGTAGCGACCCGGCTCGAGACCCAGCTGGCCGATCTTGCCGGAGAGCAGGATCGCGCCGGCCTCGGAGATCTGCCCAAGCGGGTCGAGAGCCAGCGGCAAGCCTGCGCTGCCGCCATCGACGAAGGCGTAGCCGCGCACGCCAACGTCGGAGATCGGACCGACGCTGTGGCTGGGTCGCAGCGTCCACTCGAACGGAGTCTCGCGGTGGTAGTGGTGCCGGTCTGGCTCGGGGGGATCTGCGTCGCTGGCCGCGACGCCGCCGTCGGTCTCGAGCACGTAGCTCGAGAAGGGATCTGCTGGTGGAGCCGCGCCGCTGTCACTGCCGCCGAGATCGAGCCTGGGCTCGGGCGGCAGATCCAAGCCGAGCTCCGCACCCACGTCCGTCGCGGGCGCCGTCGCGAGCTCGGCGCTGATCTCTCGCACCTCTTCGTTGACCGGCCACACCCACCACAGCACGATCAACGCGCCCGTCGCCGCCAGCAGCCCGCCCGGGATCCACCAAAAGCCGCTCGTGGCTGGATCGTGAGGTTTGGCTGGCGGTGCGTCACTCATGCGCGCTGCGATCCTTTCGCCGGACCAAGTGGTCCAGCCTGCAGCGCGTCGTGTCGCCGGGTTTTCATGCGGGCTGCTGAGCTTACAAGAGCCGGGGCGCCGCGCGTAAGCGGCAATGCGTGTCATGTCGGTGTGCTGCGTGACCGAGCGGACGAGCCAGCCGCTATACTGCGCAGACTTGCGGCTAGAACTACATTGTCACTCGACCTGCTCCGACGGCAGCCTCGACCCTGAGCAACTCGCGCAGGCGCTGTCAGAGTTCGGCGTCGAGCTGGCGTGTCTGACAGATCACGACACCATGGCGGGCTGCGATCGGCTCGCTACCGAGCTTGCGAACACGTCGACCGGGGCACCAGCCAAGGTCCTGCGCGGGCTCGAGCTCAGCAGCAAGCACGCGGGCCGCACGATCCACTTGCTGATCTGGGGCGTCGCCGATGGGCCGGGCCGCGAGCAGCTCGAGCGCCGCTTGGCGATCCAGCTGCAGCGACGGCGTGAGCGGATCGTGGCGATCTGTGGGCGCTTCGCCGCGCTCGGGATCGAGCTCGACGCCGAGGCGATCCTCGCGGGCGCGAGCGGGACCCCGGGACGCCCCGACGTCGCGCGGGCGCTCGTCAACGCTGGCGTCTGCAAGACCATGCGCGCGGCCTTTGAAAAGTACCTGCGCGACAACGGCCCGGCCGACGTCCCGATCGCAAGCCTCGAGCTCGGCGAAGCGCTCGCGCTCGGCCGCGCCGCAGGAGCGCGCATGAGCCTCGCGCACCCGCACACGCTGCGCCACTACGCCGTCGTTCGCGAGCTTTTCGTCGAGTTCCGCGACCAGGGTCTCGAGGGCATCGAGGCGTTCTATGGCCAAGCCAGCCCGGCCCGCGCCGAGCCGTGGCTGCGCCTCGCTCGCGAGCTCGACCTGGTGCCGACGGCCGGCAGCGACTTCCACGGGGACGCGCTCGCAGACGTCACCCGGCCGGGCATCGAGATCCCGCTGGCCTACGCGGTGCGCCTGCGCGAGTGGCTCGCAGACGCCCCCGAGATCCGGCTCTAACGTCCTTGGCACCCCAAATTCGGTGTATTTGAGTCGAGTTTGTGCCCGCGCAAACGAGCGCACCCGAACAAACATGGATCTCCCTCCCCGCGAGGAGTTCGCTTCGGGTGAGCGACAGAGGCCGCACGGGTCGTGCGCGCTGCTCGATCAGCACATCGAACCCCGCACCCGCTCACCGAGGCGATGTCCATGCAGAGGTCTACACGCCTCGCTAGATCTGAGCGACGCGGGCGAGCTCGTTGATCAGCGCCCGCGTCTGCGGGTGCGCCTGCCCGGTGACGCGAGCCGGCTCGCCGCCCGCGAGCACCTCGATGCAGGCCCGCACGCTGTCGCGCAGCGCGGCCAGATCGTAGCCACCCTCGAGCGCGAGGATCAGCCGACCGCCCGCGTACTGATCTGCGATCCCGCGGGCCCGCGCGCACAGCTGGGCGAACCCGGCCGCGCTCAGCTCCATGCTGCCGAGGGGATCATCCGCGTGGGCGTCGAAGCCCGCGCTGACCAGTACCAGCTCTGGTTGGAAGCGAGCCGCGAGCGCCGGAAGCATGCGATCCACGATCGCCAAGTAGTCCGCGTCGCCAAGGCCGGCCGGCAGCGGAGCGTTGACGGTGAAGCCCTCGCCAGCGCCGCGGCCCCGCTCGGCCAGGGTCCCGCTGCCAGGAAACAAGGGGTGCTGGTGCAGGTCGAAGCACAGCACGTCGTCGCGCTCGTAGAACGCCGAAGCGGTCCCGTTGCCGTGGTGGACGTCCCAGTCGATGATCAGCGTGCGCGCAGACTTGCCCGAGGCGCGGGCGGCCTCGGCCGCGAGCGCGATGTTGTCGAACAAGCAAAACCCCATGGCCCGATCAGGCTCGGCGTGGTGGCCCGGCGGCCGGACCAGGCACATCGCGCGGCGCGAGGGCGCCTGCTCGGCACACACCGCGTCAACGGCCTCGAGCAGCGAGCCCGCGGCCAACTGCGCCGCGTGGACGCTGCCGGTCGAGACCCGCGTGTCGGGATCGAGCGCCGCATGTTGGCCCGCGAGCGCGAGCAGCCGCTCGACGTGGGCCTTGGTGTGGACCCGCAACAGCGCCGCGGGATCGACGGGGCTCGGGCTGCGGCGCTGAATCGCGGTGTGGATCGCAGGCTCGTTCAGCAGCTCGAGCAGGGCTTGCAGTCGCTCGGGTCGCTCGGGGTGGTGGGAGTGGGGCCGGCCCGAATTTGGATCGTGGGCGCGCATGGCCTCGTCGATCCAGATCAGCGGGCGCTCACTCATTTGTAGCGATCTTGCGTGGACTCGCCGGGGGCGACAAGTGCCACGCCCACGCGCCGAGCAGACCAAAGCCGAGGGCGTTGACGGCCCCGTGCAGCTGGATCATCGAGCCGATGTCGGGCCACGGCGTGCCCGTGTACTCGCCGATCGCGTAGCTGCCAGCGAACATCATGGCCGCCAACAGGCACGCCCCCGCGAGGGCCGAGAGCAGCGCCGGCAGCAACGGCGTGGGCGGCAAGCTGGTGGACCGTCGCAGCATCCCGACCCCAACGGTGACCGCGGCGGTGACCGTGAGCAGCGAGCCCACGACCTCGATCAACGGCGAGACCGTGATCCCAACCGCGACCAGCGGGACCGCGAAGACCACCCCGACGGCGGCCGCCCGCCAGGGCTCGCGCTGGGGCATCGCGCGACCGAGCAGCCCCGCCGAGATCGGCAAGGTGAACCCCGCGTGATGAAAGTGCACGGCCGTCAGCAGCACGATCAACGGCGAGAACCCGAGCGGCTCGATCGCCAGGCGATCACACAACAACCAGCCGCTGCCGATCACCGGAAAGCTCAGGCCGGCCGCGATCGCCAGCTCCGTGTCGTACAGACCGCGCAGGCCACCCTCGCGCAGCATCCCCCACATGCGGCGCAGACCCTCGACGGCCGCGACCACCGTCCAGCCCGCCCACGGCAGGCAAGCCAGCAGCGCGAACGCCCCCGGGTCGAGGCTCAGCCCCAGCGGCAACAGCAGCGCGCAGGGCAGCTGCGCCCAGCACAGCGCCCGCCACAGCGGCGACTCTTCGTGGGCGTCGACCACCGCCGCGAGCAGCAGCGGGACCAACACCAGCGGCGAGAGCACGAACAGGACCAGCGGCGCGAAGTTGCTCGACAGCAGCTGCCAGACGATCCAGATGATGGTCCCAGCGACGGCGCTGTGGCGGCTGATCCGACGCGGCTCCAACTTCGCCGCAGTCTACAAAAGAAACCGGACGCTTGTCAGCTGGGCTGTCATACCCCCACCCGGACCGACTCGACCCGTGCTCGGCTTCGCCTCCGCGCGCGTCGACACCCTCGCTTCGCTCGGGCCCAAGGTCGGCCCGCCTGCTCATACCCCCAGCCGCCCCGACTCGACCCGTGCTCGGCTTCGCCTCCGCGCGCGTCGACACCCTCGCTTCGCTCGGGCCCAAGGTCGGGCCGTCTGGGGAACGCTTCGCTTTCTAGACGGGGTCACCTCGGGGTCAGCTCCGGGGCGCGAGGCCGCCCGGGTGGCCCGTGTAGACGCACAGCTCGATCTCCGGGTTGCACTCCCGGGTCAGATCGCAGGCCGGAACCAACGCGGCGACGGCGAGGAGGAGCAGAGCGGTGAAGGTGGTCTTGGTCTGTTTGGTGCGGGACATGTTGGCGCGGTTCCTCGTTGCGGTCGCGATCGCTACCGGGTTTCGTTGTGTTGACTCCACTCGCGTCGACCTGCGCCAGCCTGCGACCGCTACATGTGGTCGAGTAGGCGTTGGGCCGCTGCGATGGTGTCAATCAGACAACGTCGGACGGGTGGTCGGTTTCACGCGGGCCAACAAAAAAGCGGGACCATGAAGGTCCCGCTCTCGCGCAGCTGGGGATATGAGACCCACCCTCAGGCAGACGCAGCGGCGACCACCGCGGCGGAGGCCTTGAGCATCCGCTTGCGGACGTTGTGGTCCAGCCAGCGCTTGCGCAGGCGCAGGTTGCTGGGGGTGACCTCGATCAGCTCGTCCTCTTCGATGAAGGACAGCGCGTCCTCGAGGCTCAGCTCGCGCGGCGGCGTCAAGAACACCTTCTCGTCAGCGCCGCTCGAGCGCACGTTGGTGAACTTCTTGTTCACGTTGGGGTTGACGATCAGATCGTTCTCGCGGGCGTGCTCACCCACGATCATGCCGGCGTAGGTGCGGACCTGCGGGCCGACGAACAGGACCCCGCGCTCCTGCAGGCGCGCGAGCGAGTAGGTCATGCTCTCGCCTGCCTCGAGCACGATCAGGACCCCGCGCGGGCGGTTGCGGGTGGCCCCGAGGTGCGGGCCGTAGCCCGCGAAGATCGAGGCCATGATCCCGGTCCCGCGGGTGTCGGTCATGAACTCCGAGCGGTAGCCGATCAGGCCGCGCGCGGGGATCTTGAAGCCCATCTTGGTCCGCCCGTTGCCGAGCTCTTCCATGGTGGTCATCTCGCCGGTCCGGCGGCCGAGCTTGTCGATCACGGCGCCCGCGTACTCGGAGTCGCACTGCACGAGCAGGTTCTCGTAGGGCTCCTCGAGCTTGCCCTCGGCGTTCTCCCGCAAGATCACGCGCGGGCGCGAGACGCAAAACTCGTAGCCCTCGCGGCGCATGGTCTCCATCAACACCGAGAGGTGCAGCTCGCCGCGACCGGAGACCTCGAACTCGTCGGCCGACTCGGTGTTGTCGACGTGCAGCGCGACGTTGGAGCGCAGCTCGCGAAACAGCCGCTCGGACAGCTTGCGCGAGGTCACCCACTTGCCCTCGGTGCCGGCGAAGGGGCCGTCGTTGACGCGAAACCGAACCGCGAGCGTGGGCGGATCCACGGACAGGGCCGGGAACATGCGGCGGCGCTCGACCTCGGGGTCGCTGAGCGTGTCGCCGACCTGCAGCGAGCTCATCCCGGCGATCGCCACGATGTCACCCGCGCTGGCCGAGGCGACCTCGAACCGGCCGAGGCCACGAAACGCGAGCAGCTTGGCGACGCGGAACACCTCGGTGCAGTCGCGGACGGGGTCCGGCGTGGAGCCGGGCGTTGGGCGGATCTGCGCGAGCCGCTTGCCGGCCTCGATCGTGCCGCTGTCGATCCGGCCGATCGCCAGATAGCCCAGGTAGTTGTCGTGGTGCAGCGTCGACACCCACATCGCGGGCGGGGCGTCGAGCTGGACCTGCGGCGCCGGGGCGCGCTCGATGATCAGATCCAGGATCTGCGAGATCGGCAGGCGCTCGCCGTCCTCATCGTCGGGCTCGGCGACCACGTAGCGCTCGCGCGCCGAGCAAAACACGACGGGGAAGTCGAGCTGGTCGTCGCTGGCGTCGAGCCCGGCGAGCAGATCAAAGGTGCCGTCGACGGCCGCGTGCGGCTCGCAGCCAGGTCGGTCGATCTTGTTGACGACCAGCAGGATCT
Source organism: Enhygromyxa salina (assembly GCF_000737335.2). Taxonomy (GTDB): domain Bacteria; phylum Myxococcota_A; class Polyangia; order Nannocystales; family Nannocystaceae; genus Plesiocystis; species Plesiocystis salina_C. The sequence continues at coordinate 100,348 of NZ_JMCC02000090.1, forward strand.
TCAGGCCCATCTCGACGGCCTTCTCGGTCACGAACCGGGTCTGCGGCATCGGGCCCTCGAACGCGTCGACGACCAGGAGCACGGCGTCGACCATGTTGAGCACGCGCTCGACCTCGCCGCCAAAGTCGGCGTGGCCGGGGGTGTCGACCAGGTTGATCCGGTGGTCTTTCCACGACAGCGCCGTGGGCTTCGAGGTGATCGTGATCCCGCGCTCACGCTCGAGATCGCCGCTGTCCATCGCCCGCTCGGTGCCGACTTCGGTGCGCTCGAACGCCCCGGCCTCGGTCAGCAGGGCGTCGACGAGCGTGGTCTTGCCGTGATCGACGTGGGCGATGATCGCCAGGTTGCGGATGTCGTCGCGGGTATGGTTGCCTGTGGTCACTAGGCGGCGGAACATGCACGGGCGTGCGTGCGTGTGCAAGCGTGCGCATGTGTGGCGGCGCGCGGCGTGAAGCGCTCGATCGGCCAGGATGGACCTTGGCCGCCACCCATCGCACACTCGCGTCATGCCTGGGCCACGCCTTCTGCAAGCCCTGCCGAGCGCCGCCGCGCTCGCGCTGGCGATGAGCGTCGGACCCGCCGGATGTCGCAAAACCGAGCTGGAAGCGCCCGATACCGTCACCAGGCCGATCCCAAGCACCCCCTACCTGGCCCGCCGGCACGCCCGCGACACCAAGCTCCGCGTGAGCGGACCGTCGCCTGGCAAGTTCAACGAGTACCGACCCTCGAGCGGGGTCATGGCCGTGACCTATCCCTCAGGCGACCTCTCGCTGGCGGCCTGGTATGCGACCCCGCTCGGCGCCAGCGGCTCGAACCGCGCGCCGGCCCTCGTCTATTTTCACGGCGACTTCGCGTTTGGGCCCGACGACTTCGAGGCCGTGCGGCCCTTCGTCGACGCGGGCTTCGTCGTGATGACGCCGATGCTCCGGGGTGAGAACGGCAACCCCGGCGACTTCGAATTGTTGTGGGGCGAGGTCGACGACGCGCGCGCGGCGATCGAGTGGGTCGCCAGTCAGCCCATGGTGGATCGCCGCCGGATCTACGCGTTCGGCCACAGCATCGGCGGCGGCGTGGCGGCGATGCTGAGCTTGTACCCAACCCTGCCGCTGCGGATCACCGGCAGCTGCGGGGGCATCTACATGCCCGAGACCTTCTCGCGCTGGGCCGCCTCCAAGCAAAACGGCGAGCTGGTCCGCTTCGACGCCAACGATCCCGAAGAGACCGAGCTGCGCGTGCTCGGTCCCAACCTCGCGTGGATGGTCCACCGACATGTCGCGTACGTCGGCGATGACGATCCCTGGTTCGTCGACAACGCCGCCGCGCTCGAGCGGTCGGCGTGGGCGCTGGGCAAGCCGTTCGAGCGGGTGGTCGTCACCGGGGATCACATGCAATCACTGCAGCCTGCGCTCGCGGCTTTCTTGGCCCTGACCCAGGCGGACTTGCCCCCGCGATAGGGCGCGTCGGCTACACTGCTGACGTGGTGCGTATGTCGGCGAGCATGTGGATGGTGTTGGGCGTGCTCGTATCTGGATGTACCGGTCCAAGTCCGAACCCCAATCAGCCCGGCAATAGTGAGACCGGCAAGAACGAAGCGCCGAGCCCCGAGTCGAGCCCGGCGCTCGAGCTCGCGGCCGAGCAGGCCGAGGCCCAGGCTTGGATCGCCCGCTACCAACGCGGAGAGGTCTCGATGACCAGTGATGACCCGCGGGTCGAGTATGTCGCGACCGCGCACGACTCATGCGAGCCGATGCCAGCCACGCGCCCACCCGGGTTCGAGCTGAGCTACTGGGAGGACCCCTACGAGGGCATGGTCGAGACCTTCTATGGGATCGCGGCCGCCGACGTGGCGGGGGCGGCCGGCGGGGCCTGTCACTTCGAGTGGGACATGTTGTGGGTCGATGCGCCCGCGGGCGCGTGCGTCTTGCTTGGCCCAGCACAGCTCGACGCGCTCTACGCCGCGCTGCGTGCCCTCGAGATCTGGCGGATCGAGTCCAAGCCAACCGAGTCCACGCCCCACTCCGTCGGGCACGGGTTGGTTGTTCGCTGGCCGGGCTCACGCTGCGAGCTGCTCGACGTGCACAGCGTCTCGGAAGTGGTGCAGCGCGACGCCGCGGCGTTCCGTGCGGCGCTCGATCAATTCAGGCGCGCCTATGACCAAGCACACCAAGCAGGTCAGCCGCCAGCTGGACCTGCAGGCGCCGACTAGTCGGCGTCGCGCGGCACACAGATCCGCGCGAAGTTTTCTGCGATCGGATCCGCAGGGTCTGGCGCGACATACAGCCCGCCGACGCCGGTCCCGACGCACTTGTAGTTCGAGCGGCAGTTCTTGTCGGTCTTGCACTTGCGCCGGCAGCTGGTCCGCGCGCGGATCTCATCGGCGCACAAGCCCTCTGGCAAGCACACCTCGTTGGGCAGGCAGTCGTCGCGAAGGATCGCGCCTTCGCTCGACATCGGGATGTCCTCGAGCTCCGGATCACAGGTGATCGACAGGAACTCGCTGGCGTACACCTTCACGCACTCGGCCTCGTTGGGGCACACCCCAAAGCTGCAGTTTTCGACGATGCACTCGCCCTCGCCTTTGCTGTCGCGCTGGGACACGTCACACTGCCGGATCACGTTGAGCCCGCAGTCGGTCGCGCGCTTGCATTTGTCGCCAACCTGCGGCTGGCAACCGAGCGCCGACAAGGACAGCGCAAGCAGCGCTAGCGCCAGCATGGGTCGGTGGGCGGACATGAACCGGCGGAGTGTAGACGTCCGGCCCGCCGCACACCAGTACAGGCCAAGACCCCGCAGGAGTCGCTTGGATCTATCTCCCCGAGCCGCGTACCCTGGCTCGACCCAAGATGACCCTCGACGACTTCCTGAGCGCGCTCGAGAACCTGATCGAAGATCGGGAGAGCAGCGACGATGAGCCTGGCGTGGGTAACTTCAGCTGCGAGGACTGTCGCGCGTGCAACCACTGTCGGTTCTGCATTGGGTGTGACACCTGCGAAGACTGCACCTACTGCGAAGAGTGTCTGGACTGCACCAGCGGCACGCAATGCAAGCGCTGCGTTGGTTGCGAGAAGGTCAGCTATTGCGACGACTCGCGGGACTGCAAGGAGTCTCGCTACCTGACGCTGTGCGTGAGCTGCACCGACTGCGTGCACTGCCTGGCGTGTGTGGGGCTGACCGGCGCCGAGTTCTACGTGCTCAACGAGAAGCGGACGCGCAAGGAGTACTTCGCGCTGCTCCGCCAGGTCCAAGAGCTGATGCAGACCCGGATGGAGGCCGGCTGGCGTCCGCCGGGGATCGGGCTCGCCAGCGAGATCATCGACGCCGTGACCGCGAGCCGCGATCCCCTCTTGTCGGCCGCGCCGTGGCTCGGCGAGGGCCGTGGGGACGTTGGAGCGGTCGAGGAGGATCTGTTCCTCGATTCTGGAGAGCCCCCGCTTGGGGTCGATGAGCTCGAGCGCGAACCCGACTTCTCTAATTCAGGGTCGGACTCACGGTCGGACTCCGGGTCGGGCTTAGGGTCGGATTTAGGGTCGGGTCCCGGGTTCGGGTCCGGGGCTGGCTTCGGGCGCGAACCTGCGCCCGACGACCGCGAGCAGGCGTCACCCGGGTCCCGCGAGCGCTTCGACGTGGGACGCGAGCGTCCAGGTCGCGGCGGGTACGTCCAAGAGGATCGACCGAGGCCGGCCGGCCGGGGCGAGTACGGTCGGCCAACTCGGGACGACTACGCTCGGGACGACTACGCCCGGGACGACTACGCTCCACGCGACCACGCGCCGAGGTACACCGACGACCAAGAGGGTCGAGACGACACCGGGAGCAGCGACTGGGCCCGAGAGCCGCCGGAATTTGGCAGCAGCTACTTTAATGCGCGCAGCGAGGACCCCCAGCGCGCCCGAGACACGCGCGAGCCGGGCCGCGGCGAGCTTGGCCGGTCCCGCCCACGTACGGACTACGGCGAGGACCTGGGTCGGGATCTCAGCGTCGATCTCGACGCTCCAGATGTCCCGCATCGGCAGGATCAGCAGCCGACCCAGCCCTTCACCCGTCGGGCCGAGCCCGAGCCCCTCGAAGCGGCAGTCTGGGATGACGCGCACGCGCCCCGCGAGCCTCACCGCGAAGACACCCGCGAACGAACGGCGGCGCGGCGACGCGACCTCGACCGTGATCATCGGGAGCCCGCAGACGAGTCGCCGTGGGAGGATCGAAGCGGGCACAATCAAACCAGCAGCGGCCAGGCCAACCGCCGCGGCAGCCTGCGCCAAGCAGGCCGGCCCAAGCGGCCCCCCGAGCATCCGGGCCCGCGCGAGGTGACGGGCACCGGGAGCTATCGAACGGGCAGCGCGCCCGAGCGCGGCGGCACGGGCACGGGCACCAACACGGGCGGCACTGGGCTGCGCCTGGGCCGAAAACCAAAGCGCCGACGCTGAGGTTCGCCGGAGAAGTCCAAGGTCAGTGTCGGCTCGAGATCTTGCCGATCTCGCAGAAAAATTCGTAAGCCTCGCGGACCGCCTCGCGGATCGACGTTGGTTGATAGCCAAGCTCGTCGCGGGCCAGCGAGATGTCCGCGTGGCGCTCCATCGAGAGGATCTCGATCGCCCCGGGCGTCAGCCGCTGGGGCGCGTCGGGGACGACCCGCCGCACCGTCGCCGCGTACGCGTGCGAGACCGCCTTCATCACGGGCACGGGCATCCGCAGCCACGGCTTGGGGCGTCCGACCCGCTCGACGTAGAGGTCGAGCAGATCATCCAGGGTCAAGAACTCGGTCGACAACAGGTAGCGGCGGCCGGGCTTGCCCTTGGCCATCGCTAGCAGGTGACCCTCGACCAGGTCGGCCGCCCGCACGAACTCCGAGCCGCCCGGCATGTAGCCGCGCAGATCTCCGTTGGCGAAGTCGACCAACACCTTGCCCGTGCGCGAGGGCAAGAAGTCGTGCGGGCCGATGATCCCCGTTGACACCGCGACCACGGCCTCGAGCCCGTCGGCGACGCCCTTGAGCAGCTCGTGCTCGGCGAGGGTCTTGCTGCGCGCGTAGGGCAGCCAGTCGATGAAGGGATAGAACGGCATGCCCTCGTGAACCGGACGCGAGGGCGCGTCGGGGTCGATGCCGATGCCGGAGAACGAGCCAGTCAGGCACAGCCGATCCACCCCTTCTTCCAGACTGCCGCGCACCATGTTGCGGGTGCCGAGCACGTTGATCTCCCAGATCTCGCGCTCCTGCGCGGGTGTCGGCGCGCGCGTCGAGACCTTGGCCGCCGCGTGAAACACCTGGCCGCAGCCGCGACAGGCTTCGCGCATTCGCGCGGGATCGCGGATGTCTCCCGCGAAGCGCTCGAGCTCCAACCCGTCGAGGGCCCGGTTGTTGGCTTCGGGCTGAAACAGCGCGCGAACTTCGTGCCCCTCGGTGAGCAGCCGACGCACCAAATTGGCCCCGAAGTGGCCGCTACCGCCAGTCACGAGGGTCTTGCCGCGGGGCGGTCGATACGCTGGGTCAGCCATCGCGGCACGATCTACCAGGCCCAGGCCAGCGATGGGGTGTTCGTCGTGGGGATCCTGACTGCCTGTGCAGCGGATCACCGGCTTGCGCGACTTCTCACGTGTGGCCGAACGATCAAAGCCCACCGCAGTGCGAGTATTTGTCGGGGATCACTTGGCCACTCTCGCGCCGAGCTCCCGGACCGTCATGCAAGAGCTTCCCATCGATCTAGTGGCCGCGATCCAGGCTGGAGACTGTGTGCTGTGGACTGGCGCGGGGATTGGGGCCCTCGTCGAGCGTCCAAGCTGGGCCGCGCTGCTGGCCGAGCTGGCCGCTGGCGCCGAGCCAGACACCCAGGCCGAGCTCGAGGGTCTGCTCGCTCGCGGCGACCGCCTGACCGTGCTCGATTGGCTGCGGCGCCATCAAAGCGACGCGCTCGAGGCCTCGCTCGCCGCCAAGATCGACGAAGACAAGCCGCTGCCCCCAAGCCTGTGCGCGCTCGGTCAGCTGCGCTGGCGTGGGTGCCTGGCTACCGTCTACCCGGATCTGCTCGCCCGCGCGCGCGAGGCTGGGGGCCACGAGCGACCGCGGGTCAGCCGTGACGCCAGCAAAGGCATGCCGCGCGACCACGTGCTGCACACCTCGGTGAGCGAAGATCTGCGCCGTGATCACGATCTGCGCGAGCTCGTCGAGGAAGCCGTGCGGACCTCCACCTTGGTGCTGCTGGGCTTCGAGCTCGGCGACCCCGATCTGCGCCAGATCCTCGCAATCTTGCGCCGGATCCCCGCATCGGGCGGGTCCCACTACCTGTTCTTGCCCGAGATCGGCGGGATCGAGGCGGAGCAGCTGCGCGAGCGCAGCGGGCTGCAGGTCTGCAGCCTGCCCGAGGGCGGCGTCGACAGCTTGCTCGATCGCATCGCGACGGCGGTCGGTGACGAGCAGGCCGAGTCGCGCGCTCCCGAGCGGCTCGCGGCGCTCGAGCTCAGCCGCGTGCTGCGACCGGTGCCGGTCCGCGTCGACGTTGGCGTGGACGCGGCGTTCGCTGTCGATCCCCACGAGGTCGACCTGCTCGTGGACGCGCTGCCGGGCGGCATCGAGTCGCTGCCGGCGCGGGATCTGCTCCGCTTGGGCAGCGTGTGGCTGGCCCACGCGCGCGTGTCGGGCAAGACCCAGAGTCGCTGGCACAAGCGCGCGCGCAAGGCCTTCGTCCAGGTCATCGCGCTCGACGACGACGCCCGCGACATGCGTGTGGCGCGGTTCAACCTCGCGTTGCTGGCGCTGGTCGAGGGTGACGAAGAGGCGGCGCGGACCGGGCTCGAGGCCGCCGCCGAGCAAGATCGCAACCTCGCCTTGGTCTCGCCGCGGTTTGCGTTGGCGACCGTGCGCGGGCGCGTGGGCTCGCGGATCTGGCTCGAGTGCCACGACCGCGCGGCTGACAACGAATTGGTTGCGATCGAGGTCGGCACGCTCGGGCGCCCCGTCAGCCCCGACGAGCGCCGCCGCTTCATCGAGCAGGTTGGGGTCCTCGCCGAGATCGATCACCCCGCGCTGGTTCGGGTCCGCGAAGGCGTCGCCGAAGGCCGCGTGTTTGGCGTGATCATGCAACCCGAGCAGGGCGTCCCGCTCGCGCGCTTGCTCGAGCAGACCGCCGAGCCGCTCGCGCTCGACAAGGCGTTTGAATTGATCGGCCCGCTGATGGAGGTCGTCGGCTTGGCCCACGCCAAGGGGCTCGTCCACCGCAACTTGCATCCGCGCCACGTGTTGATCACCCAAGACGGCGCCAAGCTGCGCGGGTTTGGGTTCTTGCCGCTGGTCTCGTGGTCGCGCCCGGCGATCGTGCGCGAGAACCATGGCTACGCCGCGCCCGAGCTGTTCGCGGGGGCGGCCCCAAGCCCAGCCAGCGACACCTATGCCCTCGCCGCGCTGCTGTACCGCTGCATCACGGGCAAGCTGCCGCTTGGCTCGGTCCCCGCCCCCTCGCGCTTGGTCACCGGCATCGACATGCGCGTCGACGCGCTGCTGGCCAAGGCGATGCACCCCGACCCCGAGCAGCGCCCGGACCCCAAGGGCCTGCGGACCGAGGTCGCGACGATCCTCACGACCCCCCACAAGTTCGACCAGGTCGCCGCGGCCACGCCGGTCGAGCAGCCAGCACCCGCGGCGCCGGCCAAGCCAACCGGCCCGGTCAAGCTCGTCGAGCCCGAGGACCCGGACGACCTCGACGCCTGGAAGTGGATCCTGGAGCAGAAGTCCTCGCACCTGCCCGCCCGCGAGGCGATCAGCCGGATCGAGCGAGAAGCCCGCGCGGCCCAGCGTTGGGATCGCGTGGCCGAGGTGCTCGACATCCGCGCGCGCTCGAGCCAGGCCGAGAGCGAGAAGATCGTGCTGTTGCGCGAGCTCGCCGAGATCAGCGAGCAGCGCCTCGACGCGCCGGGCACCGCGCTCGACGCTCTGTTGCTGCTGATCGACACGATCTCGGTCAACGCCCAGGTCCCGCTCGTCGAGGATCTGCTGCGGCTCGCCGAGGTCACGGGGCGCTGGGCAGCGGTCGCCGAGAAGCTCCACGCCGTGGGCCGGCGGGTCCCGTCGGCCGCGGATCAGCTGCGGATCCTGAGCCGGGCCGCGCTGATCTACCTCGAGCAAGCCGGGGATCTGGGCCGGGCGATCGCCGTCTACGAAGACGCGCTCGACCTCGAGCCCGAGAACTTGGATCTGCAGCGCGCCGCGTTGGTCGCCTACCGCAAGGCGGATCGGCCGGCCGAGCTCGCCACGGGGCTGCTGACGATCGCCGAGCTCGAGACCGGGCCCGTCCGCCACGAGGCGCTGATCGAAGCCGCGCAGATCCTGGGTGATCTCGGCGAGTTCGACGGCGCGCTCGAGGCCGCCGAGCACGTCCGCGCTGAAGATCCCGAGAACCATCGCGCGCTCGCGGCCAGCGAGCAGTGGGCGCGGGAGCTCGAGCGCTGGGACTTGCTGGCCAAGGTGTTGCCGGCCCAGGCCGCCGGCAACCTCGACGACGCCGAGGCGACCGCGCTGCGCAAAGAAGCCGCGCAGATCATGCTCGAGCGGCTGCAAGACGAAGCGGGCGCGATCTCGATGTACCGCCAGATCATCGAGCGCGATCGCAGCGACAAGACCACCGCCGAGGCGCTGCTCGAGCTGTTGCGGCCCAAGGCCAGCGGCGACTCGGGCGAGGCCGCCAGCGCCCGCGAGGGCCTGATCGACGCGCTGAGCGTGCTCACCGACATCACCGAGGACACCGGCCGCCGCGCCGAGCTGCTCGCCGAGGCCGCGGGCCTGCTCGATCGTGAGCCCGACGGCGGCGAGCGTGCCGCGGACTGTCGTGAGCGCATCGTCGAGACCCTGCCGGTCGATCACGCCCTCGTGCTCGACGCCGTCGCGGGCCTGACTCGCTTCTACCTGAGCCAAGACGCCCACGAGCCCCTCGCCGAATTGCTCGAGCGCCGCGCCAAGTTGACCGTGCTCGGCCGCGAGCTGCGGGTCAGCGCGTACAAGCAATTGCAAGAGCTCGCCGCCGGTCCGCTCGAGGATCCCGCGCGCGAGCGGGCGGCGCTCGAGGGCCTCGTCGAGCTCGAGCCGGCCGAGGGGCGCTGGCGTGATCTGTTGATCGAGCGCCTGCGCGACGCCGGCGAGCAAGAGCTGGCCGAGCAGCTCCTGCGTCAGCGGATCGCCGACGCCGACAGCCCCGCGGATCGGGCCTCGATGTTGGTCACCGTCGCCCGCATGCGCGAGCGCGCGGGTGAGCTCGAGGAGGCCGAGGCCCGCGTGCGTGAGGCGCTCGAGCTCGACGAGTCCGCGAGCCGGGCGTGGGCCTTGCTGCGCGAGATCCTCGAGCAACGCGACCGCCCGCTCGAGGCGCTCGAGGCCCAGATCCGGGCCGCGCAGACCAGCGACGATCCACGCGTGAAGGTCCGCGAGCTGTTCGCCGCCGCCACGACCTGGGCGCAGACCCTCAACAAGCCCGAGCGCGCGCTGCCGCTGATCCGCGAGATCGTCCAGCTCGATCCGCATCATCCAGGCGCGACCGGCATGCTCGTCGAGCGCCTCGTCGAGCGCGGCGAGCTCAAAGAAGCGTGGCCGCACGCGGAGCGCTGGGTCGCCCAGACCCGCGCTGGCAGCCCCGAAGATCGCGAGCTCAACGCCCGCGTCCACGCGCTCGCCGGTCGCTGCGCCCTCGCGGTTGGCAACAACGCCGAGGCCCGCGAGCTGCTGCGCGACGCCAAACAATTCGATCCACGCAACCGCGAGGTCGGTCGCGCGCTCGCGGATCTCGAGCTCGAGTCGCAGAGCTGGGACGCCGCGCTGCGGGCCTACCAAGGGCTCGCGATCCAGGCCGGCGAGGGCGAAGAGCCGCGCGTCCAGGCCGAGCTGTACCTGCGCATGGGCCAGGCTCGCCAGGGCATGGGCGAGGCCAGCAAGGCGCTCCAGATGATCGAGCGCGCCCTCGACATCGACCCTGCCTACGTCGACGCCGCCCGGTTCTTGGTCAGCTTGGCCGACAGCCCGGCCCGCGAGGTCGAGGCCAAGCAGCGCTTGCTCACCGTGCTCGAGGCCGAGCTCGCCAGCTACGACGAAGACGACGATCGCCGCGAAGCCAAGGATCAAGAGATCTTGGATCTGCGCCTCGAGCTCGCGACCACCCTCGCGGATCAGCTCAACCGCCCCGACGAGGCCGTGGTCCTGCTGCGGGCCGTGCTCGCCCGCCGACCCAACGACATCTCGCTGCTCCACCGTTCGCTGGATCTGTTCAGCAACGCCGAGCAGTGGGCCGAGGCCGTCGGCGTGCTCGATCGGCTCGCAACCTTGCAGGATCAGGGGCCGATCCGGGCCAAGTACCGCTACGCCGCCGCGTCCTTGATGCGCGCCCACAACCTCGACACCACCGGCGTCGTCGTGCGCGCGCGGCTGCTTGGCGTGCTCGAGGCCGATCCTCTCCACGACAAGGCGTTCAAGGCCGTCCGCGACAACCTCGAGTCCAGCGGCGAGTGGCGCGAGCTGTCCAAGGTGCTGCGCTCGCGGCTCAAGATCACCCCCGAGGATCAGCCCGAGGTCCGCATCGATCTGCTCGACAGCATCGCCTCGATCTACGACAGGCACCTCGACGACAAGCGCACCGCCATGATCGCCTATGAGCAGGCGATCACGCTGACCAAGACGCTTGGCGCCAGCGACGACGACGAGCGCCAGACCGAGCGCCGCAACAAGGTCATCTCGCTGTCCGTGCAGCTAGGCGACGACGCCCTCGACAAGGGCATCGAGCAGGTCCAGGCCCTGATCCGCGACAACCCGCTCGACTACGACAGCTACCACCGCCTCGTCGAGCTGTACCTCGCCGCCAAGCAGCGCGACGCCTCGGTCGCGGTCTCGCGCACGCTTCGGTTCCTCAAGCAGGCCGACGAGGCCGAGCTCGAGCTCGCCGCCGAGCTAGGCGACAACTACCAACCACCCCGCGGCACGATCTCGCGCAAGCAGTGGCGCGACGTCATCTTGCCCAGCCACCCCAGCTCCCGCCTCTCGGATCTGTACGGCCTGCTGTGGCCGGTCATGGCCGCGCGCGAGGGCCTGACCCACGCCTCGGCCAACGTCGACCGCAGCCAGCGCGAGACCGTGACCATGCAGGCCGCCGGCGTGACCCGCTGGGTCGCCTACATGGCCCAGGTCATCGACATCCCCCCGCCCGACCTCTACCTGCGCAAGGGCGAGCCCGGAGGCTTCCGCGTCACCGCCCTCGGCGATCCCAAGGGCGTCTACCCAACCCTGCTCGGCGGCGACGAGGCCCTTGGCCGCCAGCCCGACGCCGCCCTCGCCTTCCGAGCCGGCCGCGCCGTCGCCTCCACCCACCCGCACCTGCTCGGCGCCTCGGTCATGCCCTCGGTCTCGAGCCTACGCAACGCGATCTACGGCGCCGTCGGCCTCACCCACCCCCAAGTAGCGATCCCCAAAGAGCTCCGCGACCCCGCCCGCGGCTGGGCGGAAGCCATAAAAAAAATGCTCCCCCCCTCGCGCCTAGACGATCTGCGCAAGGCCGTCGCCAAGGTCATCGAGCGCGGCGGCGCCGACACCAAGTCATGGCTCCGCGGCTGCGAACACGCCAGCGCCCGCGCCGGCTTCCTCGTCAGCGACAGCCTAGACGTCTCCGCCCGCGTGATCCTACAAGGCAGCCCCAACGCCTCCGTCGACGGCCGCGAGCTGATCAAGGGCCTGATCGCCTTCTCGGTCTCGACCCCTTATCTAGAGCTCCGCCGCACCTTGAAACTCGGCTGAGTCACCCAAGCGAGTGCGCCCCGCCAAAGGGAAGGCGTCACTTCGCCCACACTCCCCCGCCGCCAACGAGATCGCCGCCCCGTCGAAGGGAAGGCGTCACGTCGCCCACATTCCCCCGCCGCCAACGAGAGCGCCGCCCCGTCGAAGGGAAGGCGTCACTTCGCCCACATTCCCCCGTCCCCAACGAGAGCGCCCACCCCGTCGAAGGGAAGGCGTCACCTCGCCCACATTCCCCCGCCGCCAACGAGAGCGCCCACCGTCGAAGGGAAAGCGTCACCTCGCCCACACTCCCCCGCCGCCAACGAGAGCGCCCACCCCGTCGAAGGGAAAGCGTCGCCTCGCCCACATTCCCCCGTCCCAGCGAGAGCGCCCACCCCTCCAAAGGGAAAGCGTCACCTCGCCCACATTCCCGTCCCCATCGAGAGCGCCCACCCCGTCGAAGGGAAAGCGTCACCTCGCCCACATTCCCCCGCC
>NZ_JMCC02000091.1 GCF_000737335.2 Enhygromyxa salina
GCCCTCTACACTAAATTCAGCAGGTCGGCGGTATCAAACTTCTTGGCACAGAGGGCTCGCGCTGCATCAACTCGACTGATGGGGGTGAGTTCTTTGTATTGCATATCTAATCCGTGAGAATTCGATCACGGCGGTCCGCCATGCCTGCGTTTCGCAGAGCGGACTGCATGCGCTCTGAGAGGCCGGGCCAGGCTGGTGACGAGAGAGAGCGGAAGTTCGATGATTATTGCCAAGGTCGCCTCGGCCCTGACGAGCCTGAGGAGCCCGAAGTCACCATTCTAACCCAAAGGGGTGCGGCGCGAACACTTTGCGCTCAACAACGGCCACAGCCGGCGGGGGCGGCGTCACGTTGTCGTGTACGCTTCGGTGTCATCCTGACGCCCGTACTGCTGCAATGCCTACCTCGATCACCCCCCCGCCAATCCCCAGCGGCCTGAGCTACACCGAGCGCGTGCTCGGTGGAACCTGGGGGGCGCTGGTCGTCACGCCAACGATCCAGATCAACTGGGACCGCGCCCTGCTCGAGCAGCTGCGTCGGAGCACAGCCAACTCTGCGCGCGACGCCGAGATCGTCAGCGCGTTTACCACTGCGCCCTCGAAGCCGCGGGTGTTTGTGTTTCGCGGGGCCAACGACGACGCCACTGCGAGTGTGCGATTCGCCAGCGAGCTCGACGACCACGAGCGTGAGGAGCTCGGCGACTTGCTGTTCGCCTCGCACGTCAGAGTGCTCCGCTCGTTGCTCGCCGCGGGCGCCCAGCTGTTTGTCTATGTCGATTGGCCCCGGTGCATGTTGGCCCTGTTTGGTCGGGCGATGGGGCGGCTGGCCGACGCGCGCTCGGCTGCGCTGGCGGGCCCCGTGTCGGAGTCGCGCGCAGGGATCTTGCGCATGGATCTGTGGATCTTCTCGCGGCTGACGCTGTACTGCGCGCAGCCGTTCGCGGACGTGGTCGGCGAATTCTTGCCCGAGCACATGCCGCTGCTCGATCGCCGGGCCGAGCGTGTCGCACGTCTCACAGAGGGGATCCCAAGAGAGGTGTTCGAGCTCGTCTTGGAAGGCGATCGGCCATGACGCAGAACCCGACAAAGCAACTTCCCATCCGCACCGCAGAGTCCGTGGACGACGGGGCGCGGTGGCGAGCCGAGGTGGTCGAGCCGGTCTGCAAGGCGGCCCTGATGGCGATCCTCTGTTCAACGATCATCGGCGCGGCGGTGCGGCAACTCGTCACGGTCACCACTTGGGTGACGCTGAGCGCCGCGATCCCTTTCGTAGCGGCGCTGTGGTTGACCCGCCAGGGCCGTGTGCGTGGCGGGGCGCTGCTGCTCGTGGTGTCGATCTACGTGTTGATCACGACGACAGCCCTTTGGACGACGGCGGTGCTCGACGTGGTCTACCTCTACGCAATCGCGATCTTCATGGCTGGCCTGGCGCTGGGTCGGCAGGCGATCGCCATGCTCGCGCTCACCGGTGGCGTGTTGGTTGTGTGCCTGGTGCTCGCCGAGCATCGCGGGCTGCTGCCTGCGCCCGACTACCCCGGGGGCGTGACGACGACGATCATGGCGGCCTTGACGGGGTTGCTGATGGCCGCGTGGGCGGTCTCGCGGGCCGTGGCGGCGACCGAGCGCGCCCGCGTAGGGTGGATGGAGACGACCGAAAAACTGCAAGCGGTGCTGGCCGGGCTCGAGGTCCGCGTCGAGCAGCGGACCGCGGCGCTGAGCGAGGCCAACGCCAAGCTCCACGACGAGATCCAGATCCGCAACTTGATCCAAGCGGACTTGCTCGACGCCCGCAACGAGGCCGAAGCCGCGACCGAGGCCAAGGCCCGGTTCGTCGCCAACGTCTCGCACGAGATCCGCACGCCGCTCAACGGGATCCTGGGGATCGGCGATCTGCTCGCCCAGGCCGATCTGCCCGAGTCGGCCCGCCGCCACGTCGAGACCATTCGCAGCTGCGGAAAGATCATGGTTGGGCTCGTGAATGATGTGCTCGACTTTTCGCGGCTCGAGGCCAAGGCCGTCGAGCTGCAGCAGCTCGACTTTGGCCTGACCAACGCGCTCGAGGGTGCGCTCGCGCCGTTGCGGGTCGTCGCGGCCCGGCGCCAGCTCGAGCTTGGCCTGCAGATCGACGAAGCGATCCCTCGGTGGCTGCGCGGTGACCCAAATCGGCTCTCGCAGGTCATCGCCAACCTCGCGGGCAACGCCGTCAAGTTCACGCCCGAGGGCCGCGTCCATGTTGAAGCGGCGCTCGATCACGCCGAGCCCGGCCGGGTCTGGGTTCGGCTGCGGGTCCGCGACACCGGCGTTGGCATGAGCGCAGACGCGGCCCAGCGGGTGTTCGAGCCGTTTGTCCAAGCCGATTCGTCAACCACGCGCGAGTATGGGGGGACCGGGCTGGGGCTGACGATCGCCAAGCAGTTGGTCGAGCAGATGGGCGGCGAGCTCACGCTGGAGTCCACGCTTGGCGAGGGCACGACCTTCGAGTTCACGCTGGAGTTCGCCACACCGACAGCGCCGCCGGCCGGCGACTTCTCGTCGCCGTGGTGGACACTGGACAGGGAGGGGCCTGCACTCGAGCTGCTGATCGTCGAGGACAACCCGGTCAACCTCGAGGTCAGCGACGCGATGCTCGCCCGGCTTGGCCACGCCCGGGTCCCCGCGACCAACGGCGCCGACGCGCTCGAGCTGCTGTTTGCCCGCCGCTTCGATGTTGTGTTGATGGACTGTCAGCTGCCGGGCATGGATGGGCTCGAGCTCACGCGCGCGGTTCGGGGCCGGCCGGGGCCCAACCGCGAGACGCCGTTCATTGCCGTGACCGCCCACGACTCCGCGCGCCAGCGCGAGCTGACGAGCTTGGCCGGGATGCAGCAGTTCGTCGCCAAGCCGGTGCGCTTCGAGGTCTTGGCGAAAGCCCTGCATGCGGTCGCGCCGGCTCGCGGCAAGGCGCCCGATGGGGGCGAGTCGGCCGAGATGGCCGAGGCGGTGGGTCCCGCTGCGGACCTCGATCCCAACACGCTCGCCCAGCTGCGACAGCTCGAAGAATTCAAGCCAGGGATGCTCGCGCAGATGAGCGCGCGCTTCCTCGAGCAAGCCGAGCAGCAGGTCCAGATCATCGAGCGGGCCATGCTCGACAGGCTGGGCAAGCTGGACACGCTCGCGACGGTGGCCAAGGCCGCGCATACGCTCAAGGGTTCGAGCGCGACGATCGGCGCGAGCGCGGTGTCCAAGCTCGCGGCTCGGATCGAGGCGGACGCCCGCTCGGGCCGCGCACCAGGCTCGAACGCCGCCAAGGTCCGTGCGGCGCTCGAGGCCGTTCGGCCTGCGCTCAATCACCTCGAGCTCTGACGAGCATTCTTCGGACCACGGCGCGAAGGGCCCAGGGCTGAAAGGGCTTGGCCAGAAACCCATCGGCGCCGAGGATCGTCAGCCGATCCCAGTCGTCCTGTCCGGCCGAGCCCGTGATCGCAATGATCGGTACATGGCGAGTATGGGCACGAGCGCGCAGCGCCTGCACGACCTCGAAGCCGGTCATCTCGGGCATGTTGAGATCGGTGATGACCAATTGCGGTGGGTTGATCTTGGCGTCGGCGAGCGCGGCCAGCGGGCTGGCGAAGCAGGCCACGCTGGCGTCGGGCAACACCGCGTGCAGCGAGGCCTCGAGCCACGGGTGCATGACCAGGTCGTCCTCGATCGCCAGGATCCGCGGCGCGATCACGCTGGTGCTGCGACCCGACAGCGCGTCCGAGCAAGCGCGGAGCAGCTCGTCGGCCCTGCGGGGCCGGGCCGCGGGGTGGCGGGACAGGGCCTGGCTGACGGGCTCATCGAGCTCGCGCGGAAGCCCAGGCCGGAGCGCGCTGGGTTTGGGTGACTCGGTGGCGAGCTGCCGCCCGACCACGCCCTCGATGCTGTCATTGCCAAACGGCATCCGCCCCGCGAACAAGATGAAGGCCAGGACCCCAAGGCTATAGATGTCGGCGGCGGTTCGCAGCGGCGCTGGCACGGACTCGCCGCGAATGATCTCGGGCGCGATGAAGCCGATCGTGCCACCGCGTCGCATGCCCTGCTTGCGGGCCCACTCGGCCAGGCCAAAGTCGGTGATCCCCAAGCGCGAGGCTGGCCCAATGATCATGTTCGAAGGCTTGAGATCATTGTGGGTCGCGCCGGCCTCGTGGATCGCGGCGACGCCCCGACACATCTGATCGAACAGGCCAATCGCGTCGTCGAGCGCGAGCTCATGATCGTGATCCTCGAGGTATGCCTGCAGCGTCGGGCCCGCTAGGTACTCCATGACGAGGTAGGGGATGCCCTCCCAGTGACCGACGCCGTGGATCCCGACGACGTTGGGATGCCGGATCCTCGCCATCGCCCGGGCCTCGTTCAGGAACCGAGTTCGCTGGGTCTCGAGCTCGGTCAGGGTTGGGTGGAGGAATTTGAGCGCGACCAGGCGGTCCAGGGTTTCATCGTGGGCCAGCATCACGGTGCCACCGCCGCCGCGACCTTGGAGTCGCAAGATCCGGTACACGTGCTCGAGCAGATCACCGGGCTCGGGTGCCAAGGGGTTGCTCGGCGGCGTGTCGTCGACCAGCGTGACCACGTCGGTCGGCGCGTCGAACCTCAGCTTTCGATCCCTCGCCACCCGCTCGTACGATAGGATCTTTGCTCGCGCTGAACGCTACTCGCTGGCGACCCTCGCGGCGGCAAAGTTGGCGCGGTTAACGAGCGACGGCGCCGCAAAGGCTGCGGCGCCGTGTCTTTGTGTTGGTGCTGTGACGCTCAGCCGCAGCTGAGCTCGTCGGAGCCGTCGGGGCAGTCGTCGAACATGTCGCACTCGAACTCGGCGACGATGTGATAGCCGTCCTCGCAGATGAAGCTCTCGTAGCCGCAGCCTTCGACCTCGTCCGAGGCGTCGAGGCAGTCCTCGAACTCGTCACACAGCCAGGTATCGGGGATCTCCGTGCCATCGAAGCACTGCGCGGCCGGGATGTCACA
This sequence comes from Enhygromyxa salina, assembly GCF_000737335.2. Classification (GTDB taxonomy): domain Bacteria; phylum Myxococcota_A; class Polyangia; order Nannocystales; family Nannocystaceae; genus Plesiocystis; species Plesiocystis salina_C. The sequence continues at coordinate 4,984 of NZ_JMCC02000091.1, forward strand.
ACCGGTGACCTCGTCGGAACCGTCCGGGCAGTCGGCCTCTTCGTCGCACACGAAGTCGAGGGGGATCGTCGAGCCGTCGGTGCACATCCAGTTGTCGCCGTCGCCGTCGCCATCGCCATCCCCATCGCCGTCGCCGTCGCCGTCGCCATCGCCATCGCCATCGCCAGGATCGCCGTCGCCGTCGCCAGTGGGATCGCCGTCGCCGTCACCGGTGGGATCGCCGTCGCCGTCACCGGTGGTGCCGGTCTCGGCGGTGTCACCATCGCCATCACCGTTGTTGGTGCTCGAGTCAGAGTCGTTGCCAGAGACGATCAAGCAACCACTGGAGGCCGCGAGCCCGTGGCTCATGAACGCAGTGATAGCCAAGAATTTTTTGAGGTCGATCTTCATGTGAGCTCCGAAGAGGGGTCCAAAGTGCCAGGTCCATGCGCCCAGGGTCGAGCGACAACCGACAGAAGTTGGCACTGAGAGCCGTGCGAGCACGCACTGGCAGGGTTGTCATCGCGCTTGAATATGACCGGGTAGGCGGCGGGCGACCAACCCCCAGGCGGGGGATGGCCCTTCTATCCCTGTGGTTCGGGTAGGCAGAGGCCGCCGCCTTCGATCTGGGCTTGGGTGCGGAAGGTGTTGAGGCCCTCCCAGTTTGGCGGCTCGAACTGCGGGATGGTCCCGTCTTCGCGCACATTCGTCACGTGGTAAGTGTGCTGATTCCAGATTCGCCGGCCTTGAATCCAGCGATCTTGCACATCACGGATCGCGCGTACGGTATAGGGAACGTTCCCGCCAAAGCCGGAATTGGAGACCACGAGGATCTCGGCAGAGCCGTCGTTGTCGATGTCGGCGACGATTGGGTATTCGATGATCGTCCCGCTCTTGCGCGGCGTTGCCAGCAGCTCGAACCCGGTCTCGTCATAGACGTGCAGGTTGTCCTCGTCGGCGTACACGGTCTGAGCTTGGCCCGCGCCCAGGAAGTCGAAGGCCGTCCCGCCGGCCTGGCCGCTGGGATCGGCGATGTTGGCGGACCACAGCGTGGTCTGGTCGAACTCCCACACGCCGTAGTGCTGGGGCGCGCTGGCGCCAAATTCTGGGAACCCGTCCCCGTCGAGATCATGGATGTTGAGCGGCCGGTTCCAGTCGTTTGGCTCGCCGGTTGGGCGAAATTGCGACCACACCACGCTGCCGTCGGACTCGAGCAGGTAGATCCCATTTTCGACGGCGATCACGAGCTCGGGCTCGCCATCGTCATCGACGTCGGCGACCTGCGGGTGCGCGGCGATGCTGTTGGTCGCGGCCACGATCTGCTGGTTGAGGAAGTACGGGGTCCCGTCGGGGCGCCAAGCGCCGACGCCCGTGATGATCTCTAGCTGCTGGTCGCCGTCGAGATCTGCGGCCGTTGACGCGCTGTAGATGTGATCGCCCGGCTGCGCCCAGATCTGTTGACCCAGGTGGTCGTAGAGCACGTGGCCGGCGATGATCTCGACGTCGCCGTCGGCGTCGACATCGGCCAGGGCGATCGCGCTGGACTGGGCTGAGCCCCAGACCGTGTCGCTGGTCCACTTGAGGGCGCCGTCGTGCTCGAACGCGAGCAAGCGACCGCTGCCGCCGGGCTCGACGGCGACGATCTCGGGCAGCCCGTCGCCGTCGATGTCGCCGGTCGCCGGGGTCGCGCCAAACTGCACGAGCATCGCGAACTCGAACTGGACCTCGCCGGTCTCGCCGTCGAGCGCAAACATCTTGGCGGGCTTGGTGTCGCTGAGCTGGCCGCTGGGGCCGGCGACCACGATCACCTCGGGGATGTCGCACAGGTCGATCTCGCCGTCGTCGTTGTCGTCGGTCAGGTTGATGACGAGCGGCGAGACGATTGACTCGTCGAACCCGGGCGGGCCGAAGAAGGTCCACTGCTCATCGGGGTCAAAGCTGTCGGGCGGCGCCGACTCGCGGCAGATCCCGACGGCGTCCATGTCATCGACGACCTTGCAGCTGGGCGGCGGCGGCGGCGGCTCGTCGGTGTCGGGGATCACGGCCATGTCGAACTTGGTGCCGCCGTCGGCGGTGTCGCTCGAGTCGGTGTCGGTGTCGGTGTCGGTGTCGGTGTCGGTGTTGGTGGTCGTGCTGGTGGTCGGCGTCGAGGTCTGGGTCGACATCTCGTCGCCGGTCTCGGTGTCGAGCGTGGTCCCCGAGGTCGGGCCCGCGCTGCTGAACTGCGAGTCACCTTCGGCGGACGAGTCACCGCAGCCCAGGCCAAGCGCGACGCATGTTGTCAGCCCGTAAGTCGTGAGCCGCGATATCCAAGGCATTCGAGTCATAAACCTACCCTTTCAAGCTCCAGGTCATAAATCAAGCGAGCAGCCGCTGGAGCTGCTCGAGATCCGAGAAGGGCAGGGTGCGGCCGCGAACGACCTGCCCGGTCTCGTGGCCCTTGCCGGCGACCACGACCACGTCGCCGGGGCCCGCCTCGTGGAGGGCCAGCTCGATCGCTCGCGCTCGATCGAGCTCGACGATGACGCGGGCCCGAGCGCGGCGCAGCCCAACGAGCAGCATGTTGGCGATCGCTTGGGGATCCTCGTTGCGGGGGTTGTCGTTGGTCACGATCGCGAGCTCGGCGCCCGCACCCACGATCGCGCCCATTGGCTCGCGCTTGTCCGGGCTGGCGCCCCCCCCGGCACCAAACACCACGATCACGCGACCCTTGGCCCCGGCGAGCTTGCGTGCGGTCGCGCAGGTGTGCTCGAGCGCGTCGGGGGTGTGGGCGTAGTCGACGGCGACGACGGGACCCTGGGTGCGCCCGGCAAGGTCGAGGACCTCGAAGCGACCGGGGACGACGGGGCAGTCTGCGATCCCACGCACGACGGCCGTTCCGGGCAGACCGGCCGCGAGCCCAGCGAGCGCGGCCGCGAGGGCGTTCTCGCCAAACACCTCGCCGACCATGCGCGTGCGTAGCTCGCCGCCAAGCTGCTCCGCGAGCGGCGACGCGACGAGCTGAACCCGCGTCCCCGTTGCGGTGACCTCGACGCGCGCGGCCTCGAGATCGGCCGGGCATTGCTTGGCCCCCCGCGAGGGGGCGGCGAAGTAGCGGCGAACGACGTCGGCTGGCATGGCTTGATCGATGAACAGCGCGAAGGGATCTGCGGCGTTGAGCACCGCCGTCCGCCCGGGACCTAGGTGCACGAACAGCTGGGCCTTGGCCGCCAGGTAGTGCTCCCAGGTCTTGTGGGTGGAGGTGTGATCCGGCGAGAGGTTGGTGAACACGCCAAGATCAAAGCGCCACGCCCGAGCGTAGCCCTGCGCGAGCGCCCGACTGGTGGCCTCGAGCACGGCGTGGCGGCAGCCCCGGTTGGCCGCGAGCTCCATCGTTGCAAGGAAGTCTTGGAAGCTCTTGCCGCGCGGCAGCGCTTCGCCGTCGAGCTGCACCCCAACGGTCCCAACCCGCAACGTCGAGTGGCCCGCGGCAGCGACCGCGGCCGCGAGCAAGTGCGTCGTCGAGGTCTTGCCGTTGGTCCCGGTCACGCCAAAGCAGAACATCTGTTCGGCCCACGAAGCTGGGGGCGTGACGGGGCGGGTTGCAGCAGCAGGACGCACGCACACGAATATAGACGCGCACAGGCGTCTTCGCACTCGGGGCTTCGGCGCGCACCCAAGCAGCGCCGAACCCCCGAGTCGACTCGGCTACACGCCCTGTTCGTTGCAATAGCCGATCGCAGCGCCAGCTGCCAAGCAGCGCCGAACCCCCGAGTCGACTCGGCTACACGCCCTGTTCGTTGCAATAGCCGATCGCAGCGCCAGCTGCAGCGCCGATCGACGCGCCCAAGCCGGCCCCCAATCCGCCGCCTGCGATGCCGCCGATCACTCCACCGATCACGCCGCCAACGACCGCCCCGACCCCGGCGTTGCCAGGGATGACGGCGCCCGCGGCCGCGCCCTTGGGCATCGGCAATTTGGACATCTGCAGGTTGGTCAGCGAGGCGCTCGCGGCGCTGGCGATTGCGAGCGCGACCGGGCTGGTCTTGCTCGACATCGCCATTGCTTTGTAGAACTCCCGCAGCTCGGCCGCGGCCTTGGGGATGTCGGCGTTCTTGCGGGTCGAGCGGAGCACACAGCGGGCGATTGCCTCGAGATCCTTGGCCTCGGGGCGCGAGACGTGCCCGTCTGCCCGCAGCCGGTTGATGCCAACTTTAATCGCGCGAGCCTGGTTGTTGCGCTGATCTTCCATGATCTGCGTGACCTCTTGCATCACGAACACGCTCATGTCGCCCGCGCTCATGGCCAGGGCGCGGACACCCATGGCCGAATCCAATGAAGTGCAGAGTGCCGGGCCTTGCATCGCCGCGGCTCGCGTTTGACTCTTCTTTTTCGCTGTAGCCATTGTTCATATTCCTCTCGATATTGTTGAAGTAGCTCCTTTCCGATCACCATCCATAGGTCATGTCGGTATTATCTGGCCGTCTCGTAATTGCGTGAGCGCCCGGATGTGGTCTGGGCCCGCTCCAACACCGAGCCCGGGCGCACGCCGGATGGCCGCGAGCGCTCGCCGACCAAGCTGATCAGCAAGACCTGCCGGCCACTTCAAAGCGAGCCACCGCGCGATCAACCGCCTGCGGCTCGGCCCGGCCAAGCTGATGGCGCAGGCTCGACTCGAGGGTTGGGAAGTCAAACCCGAACCCACTGTCACCGAGCCGCGACCCGGTGACGCGCTGACTGGCCAGCAGGATCTCGCGCCCGAGCTGGCCAAACACCCAGCGAACCACCACCTCGGGCACCGAAATCCAGGCCGGCCGCCCGAGCACGCGGGCGAGGGTCGCCGCAAACTCGGCTTGCTGGACCGGCGCGGGCGCGACGGCGTTGACGGGGCCCTCGAGCTGCTCGGTGTAGATCGCGTGGTGGATGACCCCGACGAGATCGTCGAGATCGATCCAGCTTTGCCACTGACGACCGTCGCCGATCGGGCCGCCAAGACCCAAGCCGTAGAGCGAGCGCAGCCGCTCGACGAGACCGCCGCGGGCGCTGGTGACCAGGCCGATCCGCAGCGTGACCACGCGAATGCCTGCGTCGCGGGCCGGCTGGGTCGCGGCTTCCCACGCGCGCGCGACGGTGGCCAAGAACCCGTCGCCGACCGGCGACTGCTCGTCGAGCTCGGCCTCGCCCGCGTTGCCGTAGATCCCGATCCCGGACGCGCAGATCAGAACCTTGGGCTTGTGGCGCAAGCTGGCCAGGGTCTCGCACAGCAGCCGGGTCCCGGCCACCCGTGAGCTGCGAATCCGGTCTCGCTTGGCGCGGGTCCAGCGGCCAGCGACGGGCTCGCCCGCGAGGTGGACGACGGCGTCGAGGTGCTCGAGGCCGGGGCCGTCGATCGTGGCGTGGTCGGGGTCCCAGGCGACCTCGTGCGCGGCCGGGGTCCGGCGGACCACGGGCACCACCGTGTGGCCGCCGGTCGTCAAGAATGCCCGCAGCTCAGTCCCGATCAGGCCCGACGAGCCGGTCAAGGCGACGCGAATGGGACCGCGCTCGGCGACCGCGTGATGGCGGCGAAGATCGTTGGCGGTCCGAACGTGGCGCTGGACGAACATCTGCTCGAGCACGCCCTCGACCTGACCACGGGCGAGCGGCCAACTCAGGCGATCGAGGGGCAGCTGGTAGTCGATGCGATCGGTCAAGGTCGCCGCCGGTCCGTTGGCGTCACCGTCGGCGAAGGCGTGGACGTGGTGCCAGCGAGCGAAGGGGCTGCGCTCGGCGACGTCCTCGAAGTTGCGGCCGGGCACGAAGCCCTGGTGACGGGCGACCCATGGCAGCCGCAGCGGACCCTTGCGCAGGCAAAAGCTGAGGCGGTCGCCGTCTTCGATCGTGCCCTCGCGGCCGACGATCTCGAGCTGCTCCCAGGTCGGGGCCAAGCGTTCAAACGCCCCCGGCCGCTGGTGCCACACGAACATCTCGCTGCGGGGGATGGGCAGGGTCAGACTCCGCTCGAAACGGTGCACCACAACGTTCTGACCCAGGTTGGGGCCGGCGCTCGCGAACCGCGCATAGGTGCGCGGCGAGGGTCCGTAGCGCGCTCACCCGCGATCACGCGCGGCAACCGCTGCCGGCCGCGAGCGAGCGCGGGGTCAGGCGAGCACCAGTCTGAACGAGCACAATGTGCCATTGATCCGGCACATCATCATGCATGGGTCATGTCGGTATTATCTGGCGACTTCGCAATTGCGTGAGTGCCCGGATGTGGTCTGGGCCCGTCCGGCAGCACCCACCGATCATCCGCGCGCCCGCGTCGACCCAGCGACGCGCGAGCTCGGTAAATACCTTTAGCTCGGTCTGAGGCCCCGCCCATGCCTGCTCGATCCACCGCTCGCCCGAGTTGGGGTAGGCGAGGATCGAGATCCCCGGGCTGTTGGCGGTGAGGGTGACGAGGGCGTCGATCGCCGGCAGGACCTCGGCTGGACCAACGCAGTTGACGCCGATCGCCGCGATTCGCGGGTGCCCAAGCAGCGGGGCCACGGCCTCGGGGAGCGGGGATCCGTCACTGACTGCCAACCCCGGCCCCTGGCGCAGCGAGAACGACACCCAGGCGCGCGGCCCATCGTTGGCGGACAGGACATCGGCGATCGCGGCGGCCTCGAGCGCGCTGGGGATCGTCTCGAACGCGAGCAGGTCGGGCTTGGCGGCGCTCAGCACCCTGACGCGCGGCGAGTGAAATGCGAACAGCGCCTTGCGATCGATCCCGTAGTCGCCGCGGTACTCCGAGCCATCGGCCAAGTACGCCCCATAGCTGCCGATTGACGCGGCGACCAGCGTGTTCGAGCTTGCGGCGGAGCGCGCGAGCGCGACCGAGTGCCGCAGCAGGTCGCGCGCCTGCGCCTGATCGAGACCGCGAGCGAGCAACCCCGGGATCGTCGCTTGATAGCTCGCGGTGGTGATTAGATCGGCCCCAGCGGCGACGAAGCGACGGTGAACGGCGAGCACACGCTCGGGTTGTTCGAGCAGCATCTTGGCCGACCACAACGGGTCATCGAGTGTCGAACCGTCTCGCTCCAATTCGGTGGCGAGCCCACCATCGAGGATCACAAAGGGCTCACGCTCGAGCAGTTCGCGAAGGCGGTTGATCATTCGTGGGAATGATGGCAGAAAATGTAGCCACGCCTAGAGAGGTCGCTCGAGAGCCTGTCAATCTCGACCGGGCTTCGGGTTTGGCGCAGGCATGTACCTTGCAGATCCGGCCCACTTATGCGGCGGGGTACCGATGACTCGCCACTGAAGGAGACACAATGATCGCGCTATTCGCAGCAAAAATCACCCTCAAACTGTTTACTCCGCTGCTAATTGGATCACTCCTGGCCCTATGCATTTTCGGGCTTGGGCGTGTCGTGGCGACGCGAAAGTTCACGCGCGCGCTCGATGACGATGACGGCCTGCCCGAGTCCCCCGGGGCTGAACCACCCCGGGCAATTCACCACAATGCCGCACTCGGCGTGAACGACACCGGTGGCGGTCTGGACACGGCGGCGCCCCGGCTTCGCGATATTGAAGCTTCTGGCATCAAGTGCGCGGCAGAGCCCGAAGAAGGTGCGCCCATCGCCATCGAGTTCCAGCGCACGCGCGAGTTCATTCGCGCGCAAAGTCGCAAGGTCGTGGCGGCGATGGAGACAGAGCAGACCACGCCATTTGCCCGCGCGTACATTGGCGGCGAGGATCTCGTCAGCCCACAGTGAGCGCGCTCGCCTTGCGATCTGCAGGTGAGGGCGATGGTAAACTGTGTATTGCGGGCCTGATTCACGCTGGGAACCCGAGCTCGAGGGCGCACGAACTGCGTCCTCGAGAATATTGCACTCGGGTACACTTTGGAGATGCTGTCGACCTGCCTGCGTTCGGTGGCGATGTTGCTGACAACGACATCTGCGGGAGCCTGCTATGTGCCAAATCCCGACTACGAGGGCGTGGTCACGCAGACCGCCGAGTCGTCCGAGAGCGACGGCGCGGACAACGGCGAGACACCGAGCGGAGACTCGGATCCCGACGGCGATGGGGATCCGTTTGGCGACGGCGACGGCGATGGGGATGGGGATGGGGATGGGGACGGCGACGGCGAAGGCACCAGCGGGGCCTCGGCGTGTGGGGATGGCATTGTCACCCCTGGTGAGTTTTGTTTCTTCGGGCTCCCTGTGCTCGGGCTACCCACGATTCGATCCTTGACGATCGCCGACTTCGACGGCGACGGGCACGCGGATCTCGGGGTTGTCCGCCTAGATGACGTGTTGGTGCTGTTTGGCAATGGCGACGGGATGTTTCCTGAGCTCGAGGATCTACCCCAACCGCCGGGCGACTATATGGGGGTCGCCGCCGGCGACATCGATCTCGACGGTAATGACGACCTCGTCGTCTCCAACTCCAACGAAGACTTTGTCTCGGTCTATCTCTCGAACGGCGACCGCAGCTTCTCCGAGGGCGCTCAACTCAACACGGGCAACGGGCCCAAGAGCGTGGCGCTAGCGAGACTCGACCCCGATCAGCAACTCGACCTCGTGATCGTGTGCGAGGCAGACGGGGTCGTCGAGGTGCGGCTCGGGCTTGGCGCCGCGGGCTTTGCTGAACCGGTGCTCTACCCGACCGGAGATCAGCCCGTGGCGATCGCGGTCGGGCTGGTCAACGCCGACGCCCACTTGGATCTGTTGGTCGCCAATCGCACAGGGCAAGCGCTCGCGTTGCTCATGGGTGCTGGCGACGGGAGCTTCGCTAACGCGATGATGACCCCGGTCGCGGGCAAACCCCGGGCGAGCGTGCTGGCCGACTTCAACCGCGACGGCTTGCTGGACGCTGCAACCGTAGTCGGCGACCTCGATCGTGCGCACGTGCTGTTCGGCGACGGGCAAGGGTGGTTCGCACACTCGGGGCAGGAGCTCGCCACCGACGGGCGGCCGCTCGACGCGGGCGTCGGTGACTTTGACAGCGACGGGTTTCTCGATCTCGTCGTCGCCAATCACGAAGATTGGACGACGCAGCTGTTGCGCGGCTCCGAGGTGGCCGGCGAGCTCCTGCCGCGCCAAACCCTCACGCTGGTCGCCGACGTCACGTATCCGCGGACTGTGGTCGTGGCTGACATCAACGAGGATGGGGTTGACGATCTGGTCGTGGGCGGGAAGGGGCTCAGCGTGATGCTGTCGGATCCTTGATCCGTCCGTGGGGCTGTACACTGCGGCGGTGAGCGAACCGGTGATCGTTGTTGACGATGCGATCTCCCACGCAACGCAGGCGCTCGCGGGGCTGGGACGTCTGCATTGTTTGCCGGCCGTGGACATCACGGGCGAGCGCCTGGCCGCGCTGAGGGCCGCGCTACTCGTGGTCCGCAGCGTCACGCGGGTGGATGCTTCGCTGCTGGACTGCGCGAGGCAGCTGCGCTTTGTCGGCACCGCGACAGCCGGCACGGATCACCTGGACATCCCCGCTCTCGCCGCGCGCGGGATCGCGGTTGCGAGCGCCGCTGGTTGCAACGCGCGGGCGGTCGCGGAGTGGGTCGTGGGTGCGCTCGCGTTCGTCGAGCACCAGCTCCCCGAGCCGGTCCGCTGTGGGCCGGTTGGTGTGGTCGGGTTTGGCAACGTCGGTAGCCGGCTGACGCCGTTGCTGCGTAGGCTGGGCCACGAGGTCCTGGTCTGCGATCCACCGTTGGCCCGACGCGGTGCTCAGGCTGAAGCGTTCGTCTCGTTCAGCGAGCTGTGGCGGCGCTGCCCGATCGTCAGCTTTCATGTGCCGCTGATCCACGAAGGACGCGACGCGACCTGGGCCTACGTCGATCGTGAGTCCCCTGCGGTCGCGGGGCCGAAGCTGCTGATCAACACCAGCCGCGGCGGCGTGATCCGGGAGCGGGCGCTGGACCGGCCGGACGTCGTGGCTGCGATCTTGGACGTGTGGGACGGCGAGCCCGCGCTCGCGCCCGCGCGGCTGAGCGACCCACGACTCTTGCTGGCTTCGCCGCATGTCGCGGGCTACAGCCTCGAGGCCAAGCTGGCGGCGACGCGGATGATGCACGAGGCCGTCTGCGCTCAGCTTGGGCGGGCCCCGAGCTGGACCGGACAGGACGCTCTGCCGAGGGTCTTGGCGACGTCCAAGGACCCGAGCTCGCTGCTCGAGGTCAACGACTTCATCGACTTCGTGGGGGACGACGCCCGGGTTCGCGCGCTCGCTGGGTTGCCGGGGCCGGCTCGGGCGGCCGCGTTCGAGCAGCTGCGCCGCGGCTACCAGCTCCGCCGCGAGTTTCGATCCTGGAGGATCCCGCGCGAGCGCGCGCCCGCGCCCAAGCTCCAAGCTTGGCTCCAAACCGTCGGATTCGAGCTCACATAGCCGATTGAGCGGGCATTGAACCGGTTGGGGGCGGCCGAGACTACCCCCGCGCAACCGGAGACTCCCATGTTTGACTTTTTCAATGCCGCCCCGACTTCGTCCCCCTCGCCTGCACAGGAGCGCCGCTCAATTCGCCCCGCCCGCGCGCTCTTGACCCCGACCTGGGTCGCCGCGCTGGCCTTGCTGGTCGCCAACGATCACTGGCTCAAGGGCTCGGGCCTGCTGCCCGACTTGATGACCGGCAAGCTCAGCGACTTCGCGGGCATGTTGGTCGCGCCGGTGCTGCTGGCGACGCTGTTGCGGGTTCGCAGTCGCGAAGCGCTGCTGGCTTGTCACGTCGCGGTTGGGGCGGTGTTCGCTGGCATTCAGCTGTCGGCCGGGTTCGCGGGTCAGTGGTCGGCGCTGATGGGCGCGCTGGGTCATCCGTGGGTGATCACCTGCGATCCGACCGACCTGATCGCGCTGCCCTTCTTGCTGCTCTCGTGGAAGCTGCTGGTGCCGCAGATGGACGCTGCCCTGCCCGCGCTGGTGCCCATGCAGCGGACCGCCGTCGCAGCCCTGAGCGTGCTTGGGCTGTGGTCGACGGTCGCCACCTCGGAGGGCGGCGACTGGGGCATCGACCCCGACGGTGAGTGGTACGAGGACGTGTTTGGCAACGTGTATGTCAACAACGCCAACGACTTCGATATCAGCCTGCACGTCCGGCCGCTGCGTGACGACGTGTTGATCGACTGCGATCATGTCTCGGCCGATCCCGGTCGCCTGCTCGGCGAGCAGGCATTTGGCGAGGCCGAGCACTGGGTGTTGCCGGGTCGCACCAACGTTGGAATCGACATGCCGTCGAGCGAGGGGGGCCAGTGCTCGGCGGTGTGGATCGCCGGCGAGGGCATCGAGCCGCGGATCTTGTTCGTTGGCAGCGTGAGCGAGCACCCTGGGCGGTGGTGGTCGGGTCAGACCTTCACGCCCGAGTCGCTCGACAGCGCTGGCGTCCAGATCCAGTTTGACGCCGACGGCCGCAGCACCTGGCTTGGCGACGGCATGATCCTCTTCACGCCCAAGACCGACGCCCCCGAGCAGCCCGCGAGCTGCGAGGCGCCCGCTGATGAGGCGCGCATCGACTGGCCGCTGTCGATCCCCGACGACGCCCGCGTGCTCGCCGTCGAGCCGGGCGCCGATGGCTGCTTCGAGCTGCAACTGCAAGAGCTCTACTTGGCAGGTGACGAGCCCACCAACCAGGGCACCCCCTACGCCTTCTACCTGTGTGCCCCCGCGGCCGGGGTGCCCTTCGCGGCTGACGAGGTGCTGCGCTTCGAAGAGACCTGGGGCGGCCTTGGCAGCCGGGAGCTGCGGGTGACCCTGCTCGATCCGGTCAGCTTGGATCCGCGGGTCGCCGAGTCGGGTCAGGCGGTGCGGGTCGTTCGTTACCTGCGTGGCGGCAACAACCCCGCGAACATCGGCCTGGCGATCAGCCGGAAGCTGGTGGCGGTCCCCGCCGTGAGCTGCCCGTGGCAGGTCGAGGACAGCTGCGCGAGCGTCGAGCGTCACGTGGACCTGGCTGTCCCTGGCGTCGCGAACTACCTGCAACCGGGCGCCGCGGTCAGCTTCGCGGACGTTGGTGCGTTGCACACCGCGATCCTCAGCTACTCGCGGCAGCGCGCCGTGCTCGACCAAAGCTGCGCCGAAGGTGCGCTCGCGCTCAGCTACGACATCGACTTCGTCGTCATCGACGAGCCGTTGCTCTAATGTAATGGGCGGGGCGAGGCCTCTCGCCCACCTCTTCACGAGCGAGCTGTCCACGCGGGCAGCTCGCTCGTTTCAGTACTTCCAGGTCAGACCCACCGTGAAGCTCAGCCCATCCCGCGTGCTGTAGACCAGCTGATCCCCCTGCGTCCGATACCGCCGGGTGTTGAGCATGTTCTCGACCTCCAGGGTCAACAACAGCTGGTTGCGCAGGTCACCCCACTCGTTGCGCTTGTAGGCCAACAGCCGCTGCGACGCGGTGAAGTCCAGCATGTGCATCGGCTCTTGGTAGATGTCCGGCAGGCCCAGCCCGCTGACCTGGGCGATATACGGACCCACGGCGTTGTACATCAGGCGCAGGTTGGTGCCGAACGCGGCGTTGTCATAGTCGATGTACGCGTTGGCGATCCATGGTGCCTGGCCTTGCAGCGGCCGCTCGCGGCTGGTCGACACCTGATACTCGACGCGGCAGTCCTCGACCGCGATCGAGCCTTCGAGCACGGCCGCCTCGCCGGGGCGGTGACAGGGCGGGCCAAGCTGAACCTGCGAATAGATGTACGCAAAGTTCGCGCCGATCGAGAGGTCGCGCAGGACCTTGCGAGCCGCCACCGCCGGCTTGGGCGCGAGGAAGTCCAGGGCCTTGCGAAACTCGAGCTCGACGCCGCCGTTGATTGCGCTGTCGACGTTCGCAAACGAAGCCGCGGGGTTGCTGCCCGCGCCCACGACCTCTTCGATCGGGTCTTGGAAGTGCTTGAAGAACCCGCTGATCGCAACGACCTCGGCGCTGCGCGGGAACCACTCGAAGCGAAGATCCGCGTTCCAGATGTGGGTTGAGGTCAGGCCCGGAAACCCTTGCTTGTTGAAGCCACCCACGTAGTCGCGGAACGAGAAGGGCGCGAGCTCGCGAAATTCCGGACGGGCCAGGGTCTTGGTCCCGTTCACGCGGATGTTGAAGTCGCCGCCGCCCTCGGGCAGTGGCGGCGAGAAGATCAACGAGGCCGCGGGCAGCACGTCGAGGTCGACGAGCCGGGAGCTGTCGAAGGGCGTGTCGTTGGGCCCGGCGAAGGGGTCGACGGGGGTGACGTTGATGACGTTGGACTCGAGCCGGGCGCCACCCGAGACCCTAAACCAGTTGACGAAGGGCAGGTCCAGCGAGGCGTAGCCGGCGAGGTTGCGCGACCAGGCCTCGTATCCGTCTTGCGCGCGGGTTCGGTCCCACAAGGTGAACGGTCGCGTGCCACCATTGTCCGCGCTCAAGCCCCCGCCGATCGTGTCGTCGTTGATCGGGTTGTCGCGCCCGGCCGGGATGGCGACCCCGGTCGCGTAGGCATAGTCGTAGCGAGGGGCAAAGAACGAGCGCTGCTTGGCGTCGAGCCACGCGCCAAATTTCAGCTTGGCGTCCAGGCCCTTCCACTGCCGAAACGGCAGGCTCAGATCCAAGCCGGCGTTCTCGTTGTTGTCGACCAGGCCAAGGAACAGCTGGCTGCCCGTCGCCCCCGCGCCGTTGTCGATCTCGAAGCTGCCCGCGCCGTCGGTGTCGCGGAACAACATCTCGCGCAGGGCAGGGTCGTCGCGGCGCGCCTGGGCGAACGATCCAAAGTAGTCGATCTCGAGGTTGGCTGCGCGCGGGATCTTGTGCTTGCCGCTCAGCTGAACCGAGGCGATCGAGCGCATCACGTAGCGAAGTCGCGTGTAGTTCAAGTACTCGCCGGGTGAGACGTCACGAACCTCGCCGTACATGTCGCGGGTCTCGTCTTGACCCTCGCGCGAATAAAAGCCCGTCAGCGCCCAGCGGTTGTTGGGGTTGGCGTCGAACTGAAGCTTGAGCAGGCCGTTGTAGTTGGTCGTGTAGACCGTCTCGATCGACTCGAGGTCGACGCGCGGGCTGCTGATGTCGGGCACGCCATCGCGCAGGCCGAACAGGCGCACGGTCTCGCGGTTGGTCTGGTGCTCGTTCTTGTAGCCACCCGCGAACAGGATCCCAAATTTGGCGCCCGCGTCATTGAGGCTCCAGCTGTCGCCGGCGGACAGCTTGAACCCAAAGTTTGCTGGCGCCCGGGCGCCTCGCATGACGCGAGTGCGAGTGTCGAGCGCCTTGCCGTCAGCCTCGACCTGCGCGGCGTCGCGGCCGACACCACGGCCAACCCGCTCGTCGCTGGGAAAGCTGTCGGGCCGCGCGCGCGGCAAGTTCCCGAGCGCGAACAGGTCATATCCAGCGTGGCCAGCGTGGGTGACCATTGGCTGAAACGATGTGTTGGTGTTGACCCCCGCCGTGACGCCGATCGTGATCATGGGATCGTCGGGGGCGTTGCGGGTCACGAATTGGGTCGAGCCCCCGGTGAAGTCGCCCGGCACGTCAGGCGTGAAGGTCTTTTGCACGTCGATCGCCGACAGCGCCCCCGAGGGGATCACGTCGAGCGGCACGGTGCGGATCTCGGGCTCGGGGCTGGGCACGCGCGCGCCGTCGAGCAAGGTGTTGCCGTAGCGGTGCCCGAGGCCGCGAACGAACAGGTAGCGGCCATCGACGATCGTCGCGCCCACGATCCGCACCGCCACGCTCGACGCCTTGCCGCCGCCCGACTTGCTCATCTCGGTCGCGTCGATGCCGTCGTTGACGGAGGTCTTTTGCTTGCGCGACTCCTGCAGCGCGCCCTCGGCCTCGAGGTTGAGGCTGTCGGAGACTTCAAAGGTCTCCATCACGCCGACCATGGGGACCAGCTCGACGTCGTGGGTGGTGACCTCGCCCCCGCTGACATCGACCGCCGTGAGCTCGGCGCTCTGGTACAGGTCCAGCTCGACGAGCAGGGTGTACTGGCCGGGCGGCAGCTGCAGGGTGTAGGCCCCATCGACGCCGGTGCGGCCGACGTACTTGGTGTCCTTGGCTCGCACGTAGACGCCCGCGAGCGGCTCGCGCTTGGCGTTGAGGACAACGCCCGAGACCGTGCCGACGGTGCCCTTGGCCTGGACCTCGCCGGACTTGAGCTCGGCGTCGAGGGCGTCCTGATCCTCGGAGATGTCCTCGAAGGTGAAGCCCGAGTCCTCGGACAGCGCGCCGTCGTCCTCCCACGCGTCCTCCCACTCGTCGTCGCCCGGCGGCTCGCCGGTGGTCTCGCCGGACTCCGGCGCATCCACGGGGGCGATGATGAACTCGTCGCCGTCGTCGCCGTCGTCGCCGTCGTCGTCGCCGTCGTCTCCGTTGTCGGGCGGGGTGTCTTCGCTGTCGTCAAACGAGAACCCATCGTCCTCGGGCGGGCTCTCGTCGGTTCCATCTTCGAAGCTGAACCCTTCGTCGGCAGGCGGGGCCGCGACGCTGGTCGCCGACCACCCAACCACCGCGAGGCAGGGAAACAACCATCCGAGTCGCCTGCGCCTGCGCGCATGAGTTGCGAGTGCGAGGGTGTGACTGCGTTGTCGTTGCATTGAATTAGCTCATGAACTCCCCGCGCCCGCGAGCGCCTAGAGGCAGCCCGAAGACGCGAGAGCAAAATCTGTGAAGCGCTCGATCGGCGGCTAGTCGACCGGGATCTCGGTGGTCACCAGCACCGCGGTCACACGCAAGCTCGCGACCGCCGCGGCGTCCTGCCCAGCTTCCCGGGCTTGCTCGCGCACGAGATCATTGACGACGTCCTCCGCGTCCTTGGCGAAGCTCATCCCCTGCAGCACATAGCCATAGTCCGTGCTGTCAGCGGCGTCGACATAGATGACCTTGTCTGCCCGGCCAGCGAGCAAGCGACCGAGGCGATCCGGCGCGTCGTTGTGCTCGAGCTCGATCGCACCCACGCTGAACACGGGCTCGATCTGCCCGTCGGCCAGCTCGCGCTCGGTCACGCGCATGACCAGCGGCTTGTTGTCGGGGTTGGCCTCGGCGAGCTGCTGATCCTTGTCGTCGGGTGGCGGCAGGCGGCCCAGGTAGTGCGCGTTGACGACCGGCGCGAGCACCATGAAGATGATCAACAGCACGAGCACGACGTCGACCAGCGGGGTCACGTTCATGTCGGGCGAGACGGCGGCCTTGGGCTTGCGCCCAAACCCACGCTTGTTGTTGCTCAGGCTCGCCATTGCTCAGCCCTCCCAGCCTTGTTTTTGGGCGCCAACGGCCAGCTGAATGTACGCAAAGCCGAGGTTCTGGCAGTCGTGGAAGACCTCGCGGATCTGCCCGTACTCGATCCGCGCGTCGCCACGAAACAGCAGCAGGCGGCTGGGGTCAGCGGCGTGCAGGGCGGTCAGCTCGCTGATCAGGGCCTCGCGGCTCAGCTGCCGGTCGCCTTCGGCCTCACCGATGTAGTAGCCGATCTCGTCGCTGTCTTTGAGCTTGGCGATCGACACGGTGATCGGCTCGACCTCTTCGTCGTCCTTGTCCGCGTTGCTGGCCTTGAACAGCTCGATCGGCACGCCCTCTTGCATGTTGGGGATCACCAACATGAAGATGATCAGCAGGACCAAGACAACGTCGACGAGCGGCGTGACATTGATGTTTGGCTTGACCCCTTTGCCGCCGCCGCCAGCGTCAAGCTGAACGCCCATCGTGGGCCTCCAGGTGGTCGAGGAGCTCGCCCGCGGCGTGTTGCATGGCCATGTCGAGCTTGTCGAAGCGGGCCGACAGGTAGTTGAAGATCAGCACCGAGGTAATTGCCACGGCCAGTCCCATTGCGGTGACGATGAGGGCCTCGGCGATACCCGCCGAGACCGCCTCGATGCCGCCGCCGCCGGCCGCCGCGATCCCCTGGAACGCGACGATGATGCCGATCACGGTGCCAAACAGCCCAATGAAGGGGGCCGTCGAGCCAACCGAGGCCAGAAAGCCCATGCCCGCCCGCGCTTGCGCGCCAAGCTCGTCGAGCCGGCGCTCGAGGTCGCGGCGCGCGAGCTCGAGCCGCTCGCTGGCGCCCGCGTGGCGCTTGTACGCGCCCAGGCCCATGCTCGTGAGCTTGGCCAGCGGGGCCTTCTCGTACTCTTTACCCTTGGCCAGATCGGCGAGCGACGCGAGGTCGAGGTCATCGAGCAGCGGGCGGCTGACCTTCGCAAACACGGCCGAACCGGCAAACGCCTTGCGCAGCACCAACACGCGCTCAATGGTCACGTAGGCCGAGCCCAGACCCATGATCACCAGCGTGATCGCGACGATCTTGGACAGCAGGCTCATGGTTTCCCAGATATGGAGAATGTTGAGATCCATCGTGGATTTCCTATTCGCGAGGGTTCACTGGAGCGTGAACGGGATCGTGACGGTCAAGAACACCGAGATCGGCTTGCCCTGGACCGTTGAAGGCTTGAATTTCCAGGTTTGAACGGCAGCAGCGACGGCCTTGAGCAGCAGCGCGTTGGCCCGGTCGTGCAGGTCGGGCTCGGTCGCGGCGTCAACGGAGTTGTCTTTGGCGAGCACCTTGGCGCCCTTGACCGTTCCATCCTTATAGATGGTGAGCCGGACCTTGACCTTGCCGGTAATGTTGCGCTTCTTGAGGTCCGGCGGGTAGATCGGCGCGTTGCCGCCGATCTGCTTGGGGACCGTGGCCTCGGCTGGGCGCTCGATTGGCTTGTCGGGGTTATAGGGGAACTTGTCGGCTTTGGGCTTTGGCTTTGGCTCGGGCTTTGGCTCGGGCTTTGGCTCGGGCTTGGCCGCGCCGTCGGGATCACCCTTGCCGCCCTGGTCATTGCTGCCGCCGCCTTCGCCCCCGTAGCCGGGCCCCTCGTCGTTGATCTCGCCCTCTTCGGGGTTCTCGTCAGCGCGATCGGGGTTTTGGATGTCGGGCTGCGGCGTGGGCTTGGCGCTGGGCTTGGGCGACTTGTCGCTGGAAGGCGGCGGCTCGGGCGGTGGCTCGGGCTCGGGCTCGGGCTCTTCCTCGAGCTCCTCTTCCATGTCGAAATTTTGCAGCTCGGCTTCGACGACCTCGAGCTCGACGGGTTCCTCTGCCTCGAGGCTCGCAAAGTAGAACGCGCCAGCGAAGCCACCCCCAACTAGCAGCATCGCGCCAATCAGTGACTCCCAGCGCCTGCGCTCGAAGAACGCGCTGTGAACGTCATCGCGAACGTTGAATCCGCTGAACACCGAGGAGAACACTAGCCCCGAGTTTTGTCCGACACGTGCCGTGTTCGTTGCGGAATGGTTACAAGCGGCTTTTTGCGGGTCGCTGAGATCGTGTGATCGATCTTATCGCCATTCGCGGTCACGCTCCGGTTACCGAATCGTCACAGATGGTCACGCGCCGCCCAATTTTGGCGCAAAAACAGAAACAGCGCGAACGTCGATGTGACGTTCGCGCTGTCTTGCGCGGGGGCCGTGGTGAACGCGCTACTTCGCGGGCTTGTACTCGATCCAGACCTTACCCTGGCCGTAGAGCCAGGTGACCTTCAGCCGCTCGAGCAGGGGCACGTTGACGAAGCCGCCAAGCTCGAAGCCCGAGAACCCGCGCACGCCCGCGAGCTGCGGCTCACCCGGCTGCTCGAGGTAGACCAGCGCGCCCATGCCCGGGACGCTGACGTCGCCGAACGAGATCTGATCGACGAAGACCATCTTGCGGCCGTTGTCGGGGTCCTCGGGGTTCTCGATCTCGCGCGGGAGGTGACCGCTCTGCAGGTAGGACTTCGCGGTCAGCGTGACCGCGGCGGGGCTGGCGTAGCCGAACCAGGCCCAAAACGGCTGCTCGGCGGAGTCGATGCTGACGGGCGTGGCCGGGATGTGCAGGCTCCACTGGTCGAGCATGATCAGCGGCTGCTCGGCGGCGCCCGCTGGCGGGGCGGCGGGGGCGGCCTTGGTGATCGTGAGCGACTTGGCCGGGTGATCCGCGACGACCGAGCCGAGCTTGTGCAGCGCCTGGTGACCCAACACCACGCCGGCCTTCTCGGGCAGACCCGACGAGAAGATCTCGAGGTCGTCGATCAGCGCGGGGACATTCTTGAGCTTGATCCCGTTGAACTCGATCTCGGGGATCAGCGTGACCTCGTACTCGCCAAGGTTGAGCAGGTTCGTGCTGCCCAGCGGCTCGAGCTTCAGGGCCTCGGCCAGCTCGCGGTCGATCCGGGACTCGATCTGGAGCGGGGAGAACAGCGCGCGGCTGGGCTCGCCGCCGACCACGGCGAAGGTGTGGACCAAGCCCGTGTAGATATCGAGGCCGAGGTCCGAGCTGCCCTTTTCACCCTCGATCGTGACCAGCTCGCCCTTGCCCGCGAACGCGCGCAGGTAGTCGGCGTAGCCGCGGATCGCGTCGTTGGTGACCTCGGCCGCCTCGGCGCCGCTGAGGAACACCTCGTCGGCGACCGCTGGACCGCGCTCGGTGTCGAGCGTGAGGTAGTGGGCCCACAGCTGCGCGACGCGGGTGTCGACGAGGACTGGCGGCTTGCAGACCTTGGCCTCGGTGTCACACCAGCCGCCAAGATCTTCGCAGTCTTCGAGCTGCTCGCAGGACTTGCCCTGGAAGTTGTCGTTCTCCGACGCGATCACGGGCTCGAGGACGGCGAGTGACTCCTCGTACAAGCTGGCAGCCCGGAGGTTGCGAGCGAGCGCCACGGCGCCACCAAAGTTGGCCGGATCGAGCTCCATCGCCTTGCGCAGGGCTTCGGTCGAGGCGTTGAAGTCACCCGCGCGCCAGCTGGCTGCGCCCAGCACCACGTAGGCGTCGGCGTTGTTGGGGTTCTCGGCCAGCGCGTCTTCGGCGATCTTGCGGGCGGTGACGTAGCGCCCAGCGCCCAGCGCGTCGTTGGCTTGCACGATCAACTGGTTGACCTTGGCCGTTGTCGTGGCCTTTTTCTTCTCGGCCTCGACCTCCTCTTTGGACATGCCGCGCGGCACCTTGGTGCCGTCGCTGGTCTTCTTGCAGGCAGAGAGAGAGAGGATCAGCCCCAAGGTGATGGGCGTGAGGACGCTACGGAAGCTGGGCATTCGCGGGTCTCCTGGTCGCGCGGGCTGGCCGGCGCGATGGCGGGGAGGATACCCATTTGGGCCCCCTCCGGCCATCCTGTACTGGTTTGGGATGCCCGTGGCCGGGATCCGGGGTTCGCGCTGACCAACGGGACGGTCTGGACAGGCTTACGCAGGGTCTGCGCCGTCGGGCGCCTGGGCGTGCGGGGTCTCCCGCCGGGCGCGGGCCAGCAACCACGCGCCGGGCAGCGCCAGCGCACACGCGCCGCCCAGCTGCAGCAGGTACATCAGCGCGGCGAAGCTGGACGCGGCGGCCTGCTGCGTCGGCGCGGTCAGCAGGCCCAGCGCGGCGGCCATCCCGAACTGAAAGCTGCCCGCCTGCGCCGGGCCGCCGGGCAGCTGAATCGCCAGGCCGACGATCGCCACGATCGCGGCCGCGTCGGCGAAGCCAAGCTCGAGGCCGCAGGCCAGCAACACCAGCCACAGCTGGCAGATCGTCAGCGACCAGTAGACCAGCGACCACAGCAAGAAGGGCAGGCCGCGGCGCCAGTTGAACAGCACCGCGATCGTGCCCGCGATCCGCCCGGCCGCTGCGGCGGCCCGGCGACCAAGCTGACCGGGGATCGTGCGACCAACGATGCGCTCGAGCAGGGCGGGGCGCGCAGCCGCGGCCAGCAGGACCGCAAGCCCAAGCACGAAGGTCATCGCCATCAGCCGACCAAACCCGCGCACGTAGGCGATCGCCTGGGGGGCGTCTTGATCGGCGGCCAAGTTGGCGAAGCCCAGCCCGAAGAACAACATGCCCACGACGACCAGCCCGTCGACCACGCGCTCGACCGCGATCGCGGAGACGGACTCGGCGAACGAGACCCCGGGCTGCTCCGCGCGGGTCAACAACAGCGGGCGCGACAGCTCGCCCAGCCGAAACGGCAGCAGGATCACGATCGGGTAGCTGAGCATCCCGCTGCCCTGCAGCACCCGCCAGTCGAAGCGCGCGGCCTTGCCCTCGCTGGCGCGCAGTACCAGCGGATCCAACACGAAGCGCAGCCGCAGCGCGCGGGCCAAGGTGTAGGGGATCTGCATGGCACACGCGGCCACGAACAACCATGGCGCGGGCAACACGAGCGGATCGGGCCAAAGATCAATCCGCCCAAACCGGACGACCAACGCGAGCAACAGCGCCGCCGCGATCAGCGAGGCGATCCAGGCGAGCACGCGCCGCGCCGGGCGGGTTGGACCACCGGTCGCCGCGCTGTGTTCGCTCGTCGCCATCAGCCGAAGCTAGCAAATTCAGCTCGGGGCAACCGGTCCTGGCCCGGGCACGCCCCCACAAACGTCGTCATTTTGCCCTGTGGCACGCGCCGCTCACGGCTGCGCCAGCCCCCTCGCCGAGATCCCCGAAGTTCGCTAGAGTCCGCGGGCATGGTCCATCCGGTCCAGAGCGTCGTCCAGAGCGTCGTCGAGTCGCTCTACGCGGCCGGGCGGTGCCCAAGGTTGCACGTCAACGCGGCTTGCGAGGGCGTCGTGTGCCCCGACTTCATCCGCGAGCAGTGGCAAGAGCGGCTGATCATCGATCTGGACGCCAGCTACCCCCTCGATCTGACCTTCACGGAGGAGTCGATCGGCGCCGACTTGTCGTTCGGCGGCTACGTGACCCGCTGCAGCTTTCCGTGGAAGGCCGTCTACGTCGTCGCGGATCGTGCGACGGGCCGCGGGATCGTGCTGGACCAGAACATGCCCGAGTCGGTCCGCCGCAGTCGCCAGCCGCCAACCACCGGTCCGCTGCCGGCCGGCGGGGATCTGAGCGGCACCTTCGAGCACGAGACCGCCAAAGATCGACGCGTCGGCGGCCCGAGCAAGCCCAACCGCCGCAAGCCCAAGCGGGCCGCGGTCGGGCCCACGCCCGCAAGCTCGAACTCGAGCGGGTCGGGTCCCGAGTCTGGCGCCGGAGCCGATCCCGAGCGTGAAGACGAAGCCATGCGCAGGCGCTCGGCCTTCAAGGTGATCGATGGCGGGAGCTGAGCGTGACCGAGCAATCACCCGAACCAAGCGGCGGCCCAGCGATCACCGAGCAGGAGATGGCGACCATGCGCAGGGTGGTCCGCAAGGTCTCGCTGATCTTGCTTGGCGCGTGTGGTGTGGGGGTGCTCGTGTTCTGGCTGGGCTGGGTCCGCGCGCCCTCGCCCGAGCAGGTCTGCAAGCACAAGATCCAGCTGGTTCACGAGACGGTTGGCGAGGATCAGACCGACGGCGCCGAAGCGTTGGTCGGGCAGCTCGAAGCGAACTGCGTGATCGCGGCCAAGCGCAAGATCCAGCTGCGCGGCAAGATCGTGTGGGCCAAGTACGCCAAGTGCGTGACCTCGGCGCCCACGCTGACTGAAGCCGAGCGCTGCTGAGTCACCGCGGCGCGTTGGGTACGGGCCGCGGCGCGACGGCTCCAGAAGTTGTTGCGGCCCGCTGTCGCTCGTGTGCCTCGCGGCGCGCTTGCTCGCGTTCGTCGGCGACGACGCGGCGGCGGATCAGGTCGTGCTGGATGACCACGATCACCAACAGCAGCGGCACCGCGGGCGGCCACAGGGCAAACAAGAACAGCGCCAAGACAGCGCCGAGCATCCCGTGGAGCGAGCGGTGGCCCAGCCACATCGGCGCGGCGAGCACGGCCGCGAACAAGCCGGCGAGCGCGGCCACGCTGCTGGCGGCGAAGGGGGCGCCCTCGACGATCGCGACCGCGAACCACATCAGGGTCGACAGCGCCACGATCCCGCCACAGCCCGCCAGCAGGTGGAGCGTGAAGATGATCAGGCTGCCCGGGTCGCGCTCGAGTCCGTAGAGCGGCCGCAGCGTGGCTTCGGGCTGGCGAAAGGGGCCGGTTGCTTCACCGGGCGAGTCGAACCCGCGCAGCGCCAAGCGATTGAAGCGCCAGTTGGGTCGGGCGCGGAGGATGGACCATGCAGTGATCGCCACGCTCGCAAGAGCAAGGCACACTGACACGTAGCTTGGCGCCGCCATCGTCCGGCCCAAGTCTAACGCGGACCCGCCGAGCTGTCGCAGTTTGTTGACGAACAATCACCGAAGCGGGGCTCAGATGTCCGCCGTGCGCATGTACATCGGCTGGGCCAGCAACCACAGGCTCAGCAGGCTCATCGCGATCATCGCCACGATCATCACCAAGTGCACGCGAAAGCTGGCCTTGCGGTCCCCGTCGTAGACCCGGAACGCCTCGCGCTGGGCCACGAAGATCCCATAGGCGTGGCCGATCACGACCAGCGCGACCTGTAGGTACCAGATCGTCTCGGGTGTCCACAGCGAGGTCAGCGGCGCCTGGGCGGTGCCAAAGTAGTCCGTTCCCCAGCCCAGCGGATCCGAGATCAACCGACGCAGCTTCGACCACTCCCAGAACACGTGGGTCGTGTTGTGGGCCAGGTGATAGAACAGCGCGATCGGCAGCAGGGTGTACGCAAACCGGATGAACAGCTTGCGGATCGACACATCTGGGCGCCCGCTGGCCAGCCGCATCGCCGCGCACAGCAGCCAGTAGCACAGCCCCGGCGCGGCGATGCACGCGAGCATCATCAGCGTGAAGGTCAGGACCCCGCCGTCGCTGCCGCCAAACAGCGCGCCCGTGCCCAGCAGGTTGTGATCGGCCAGCCAGCCGCGCAGCTCGGTCTCGGCTTGCTTCCACGCGGGGATCATCGCGGCGCCATGGAACGCGCTCACGATGAACACCAAGATCGCCATGTAGGCCTCGTCGATCTTGGCGCGGTGCGGGTGCAGCAGATCCGCGCCGCTGCTGCGCACGTTCAGCGCGATGTTGTCGTGCGGGCAGCTCTTGACGCACTCCGTGCACAGCGTGCAGTACTGGTTGTCGTTCATCGCGCCCATGTACTCGCTGGTTGGGCACGCATGGCCCACACCCTCGCGCCCATGCACGCAGTCGGAGGTGGTGCAGGTCCGGCACACCTCGTTGTCACGGCGGCGCAGCTCGAGCATGCCCATCGTGGAGTACTGGCCCGAGACCCGGCCCACAAAGCACACGTAGCGGCACATCGCCTTGCGGTCGAACAGCACCAGGCACAGCCACGCGAGCGCGACCATGAAGATCGCAAACATGGAGGTCAGCCACGGCCGGTTGGCGGCGTCGTAGGCCAGCTCCAGCCAGGTCACGAACGCAAACAGCACGATCGCCGGCCACATCCACAGGCGAAACCGCGGGTAGCTCAGGCCCAGCGTCTTGATCTTGCGGACCGCGACCAGCGAGCCGCGCATGATCCAGTCGGGGATCGCCGTCCATGGGCACATGAAGCACCACAGGTTGCCGGCGAACATCACCAAGAAGATCAGCCCGATCCACCAGATGTTCCAGGTCAGCACCGGCGCGATGTTGCGGCCGGGCTCTTGGCTGCCGACCAGCCCCGCGACGACGACGCCAACGAACCCAATCACGACCGGCAGCTGGAACGCCGGCTGAAACCACCGGCTCTTCATCGCGCGGCGCAACCATGCGAAGCGGGTCAGCTCGAAGCGCCAGTAAGGTCGCTGGTCGCGGGTGCCACCGCCGCCGGTTCCGCGCGGATCCTTGCGCTTGCCGTAGCGCTCGAACAGCACGAACGACAGCAGCAAGATCAGGCCCAGGCCCACGTACACGACCTCGTTGGGCAGGCCGGGCATCAGGTGGACATACGCCTTGGTCTTTACTTTCTCGGCGTCGTCGAAGGCGGTGGGATCGAAGAATCCACCCTCGTCGAGGGTGGTGATCGTGGCTTGGGGGAGGCCGCGCTCGGTCTCGCCGTCTTCGAGGATCAGCGCGCCGGAGGCCGTGCGCTTCTGGCCGAAGCGATCGACCGTGACCCCGTCTTCGCGCTCGGGGGTGATGTCCTCGACGGGCGGCATCGGGGGCGCCGCTCCAACCCCGTCGCCCGACGGATCTTCACCGTCGGGCCGCTCGGGGGTGATGTCCTCGACGGGCGGCATCGGGGGCGCCGCTCCAACCCCGTCGCCCGACGGATCTTCACCGTCGGGCCGCTCGGGGGTGATGTCCTCGACCGGCGGCATCGGAGGGGTCGCGCGCACGGCCGTGTGAACTTTTTCGATCAGCTCGAGCTCGGCGCCCGGCGACTCCGCGCGGACCTCGTGGGCGACCATCCAGACCAAGCCCAGCACGCCAAGGATCAGCGCGAACGCCCGGGCGAACCGACCCCCGCGCAGCAGCGCGAGCGGGTCGTCTTCGTGTTCGGACGTCGACGCTGCGCCCTCGCTGGGGACGATTGGCAAGCGCACGCGCCGCTTCATCCTTGCACCTCGATCAAGTGGAGCACATCTGGGGCGCGGCTCCAGGTCGAAGGCAGCTGCGGATCAACGGCCGGCGCCGAGGCGCTCAGCTCGATCGGATCGACCGCGATCGCGTCGCAGGGATCTTCATCGTATTCGAGCTGCGTCCACCACACGCTGCCGTAGCCGGGGCCCGCGTTTGCGTAGTTGGCGGGGCTGGCCGCGATCGCAAGCCCGACCCCCTCGCTGTCGAGCGCCAGCGCGTGGGGTCGCAGCGGCTCGGTCCCACCCGCCGCCGTCCAGACCCCCGCGTCGTCGAGCGCGGTCAGCCGACCGCACTGCGTGATCGTGCCCGCGCTGGTGTCCCCGGCGACCACCACCACGCCGCGAAGATCACCATCGGCGCGGGCCAGCAGCCACCGCGGTTGCCCGGCGCTGGGCACCAAGCTCAGCGCGCGCACGATCCACGAGCTGTCAGCTTCGAGCTCCGAGAACCCACGCAGCTGGCAGTCGCCGTCATACCACCACAGCCGCGCGTCCTCGCTCGAGCTGATGATCGGCGGGTGCTCACTGACGATGACGCCACCGAGTCCGTCGGCCGCCAGGTAGCGCACGCGCTTGTTCATGAACGGGATCTGGGCCACGCAGATCGGGCTTGGGGTCCCGTTGGCGGACCCACCCAGCGCCGACGTATCGAGGATCGCCACCCGCTCGTCGCCGTCGCACGCGAGCGCAACGGCGCTGGCCTCGGCGTCGAGTGCCACGATGCCCCATGCCCCCGCGCAGCCCGGATCCGCGACGCGGACGCCGGCCGCGCCTGGTGTCAGCGCCAGCAGCTCGCTCGGCTCGGTCCACATGGCATCGGGGACCATGAGATCATTCGCGAACACGGAGATCAACAGATCGCCGCTGGCCGGATGGAGCAACATCGACAGCGGCTCCGTTCGCGCGAGGCTGGTCACGCGCACGCCCAGGCCGGTCGCCTCGCCGCCGCTGAACCAATCGCCCACGGGCACCAGCGCCCCAGCTTCATAGTTGCCCAGGCCTGTCGCCGGAAAGCTGACCAGCGAGCCGAGCTCGCGGCTGGGGTGGTGGCCAAGCAACACGTGCAGCGCGTCGCCGTCCCAGGCCAGGCCGTAGGGTTCATCCAGGCTGGCACCGCTGATGTCGCCGCCAAGGTTTGGCGCAATGTCCAGGTCCAGCGCTCCGCGATAGCGAGGGCCTGCACCCGCAGCTGTGAACAGGTCGACGCGATCGTCGAGGGTCTGGCTGACCGCGAGGATCGTGCAAGCCTCACCCGCGGGACAGCCGAGCAAGCCGGTCTGGACGAGCTCACCGCCGCCGGTCTCGGTGGTCTCGCCACCAGCGTCGACGCTCGGATTATCCGGCAGACAAGCTGTGGCTACAGCCAACAGCGCGGAACTCAGCCAGGCACCCGGACGCATCCAGCGCTGTTATATCAGTAATTGGCCGTGGGTCTCCACGTCTCGATCACGCGGTCTGTGCCGCTCTCCAGCCTGCGAGCGCGTCCGCGAGGGGACAAGCAGCTCGGCCGCGCTGAGCACAACCCGCGGCTTCGAGCGCAGACGCTTCGCTGGCGCTCGGCGCCACGTCTCCGCTTCTGCGTTTGGCAGTCCATGAAATGTCGTCAGGGTTAATGGCACCTTGGCGTCGACGAACGACCTCAACCTGCGCTTTGGAGCGCTCGCGTTGCAGTGCGACTTCATCGACGCGCAGCAATTCGCATGCGCGTGCGCCTCGTGGGTGAAGCGCGACGAGGGGTCCTTGGCCAGCGTGCTCGCCGAGCGCGGCTGGTTGACGGCGGCCCAGCGGGCCCACGTTGAACAGCTGCTCGAAGCGGCCCAGGCTGACGAGTCCAGCTCGGACGTCGCCACGCTCACGCTGCCAGGTCCGGCCTCGCCCAAGGGTTCAGCGTGCCTCGACTTCGAGATCGATCTGGAACTGGATCTAGATCTGGATCTGGATCTGGATCTCGAGTTCGACGATCTCGTCACGCTCGGCGGACCCGGCAGTGAGCGCGCGGGCGACGGGATGCCGTTCGTCTGCGACCGGATCAAGCTCAGAGAGCTGCACTCGTCCGGCGGTATCGGCGAGGTCTGGCGGGCGTTCGACGAGGTCCTGCGCCGCGAGGTCGCGCTCAAGCGGCTCAAGCACGACCAGGCGGATCACGCAGATCATCGCGCGCACTTCCTCCGCGAGGCCCAGATCACCGGTCAGCTCGAGCACCCGGGGATCGTCCCGCTCTACGACTACCGCTGCGACGACGACGGCTCGCGCTGCTTCTACACCATGCGCTTCGTCCAGGGCCGGACCTTGAGCGAGGTGATCTCGGCGTTTCATCAGCGTCGCATCGAGACCGGCGAGAGCCTGCGTTCGGCGGCGTTCTTTCAGCTTCTGGAGTACTTTGGCAGCGTCTGCAACACGATCGGGTTTGCGCACTCCAAGGGGATCGTCCACCGCGATCTCAAGGGCGACAACGTGGTCGTTGGCAACTTTGGTGAGGTCGTCGTGCTCGACTGGGGTCTGGCCAAGCGCCTCGATGCTCCCGAACCAGCGGCGGCTGGCGACCGCGCGCCATCGCCCGCGGGGCCCCCAAGTCTGGTGTCCGTGACCTCGACGATGCCTGGTGAGCGGCTTGGGACGCCAGCGTACATGGCCCCAGAGCAGGCGCTTGGGCTCAACGACCGAATCGACCAGCGCACCGACGTGTACGGGCTCGCGGCGATCCTCTACGAGATCCTGACCAGCCGGCCGCCGTTTCGCGGCGACGACGTGCTCTCGGTCATGGACGCGGTCGCCCACGAGCCGCCAAGCCGGCCGAGCAAGTGGGTCGCCGACGTCCCGCTGACGCTCGAGCGGATCTGCCTGCGCGGCCTCGACAAGTCGATGGACGCCCGCCAGCAATCGGTGCTCGAACTCGCGGCGCAGGTGCGAGAGTGGTTGAGCACGCTGGCCGGACGCGACTGCGCGCGCGAGCTCGTCTGAGCCGTTCCGCGTGGGTGGCCGGTCTCACCCAATCTCGATCGACGAGCCTGGACAAGCTGCACGAGCCCTTCGTCAGTTGTTCGGTTCCACCCTCGCGCTCGACCAGAATCGTGCGCAGTGACCCTCGCGGGTCCTTGCCCTTGCCAGCCGCCCCAGCCGTGAGGACCGGGCGCGCGGGGGGGTGATCATCGGCCGCTGAGGGTGAACGACATCAAAACCCAAACTGACTGTTGAGCGCGACCGCTTGGGTCGGGCACACTCGACGCCCCCGGTCTGGCGTTCGCTGTTCCCTTTCTCCCTCTCGCCGCCCGACCGCTCAGGAGCTCAGCATGCGCGTTCAACCAAAAGTCCTCGTCCAACGCCTCAGCCCGATCTGCACGGGCATGCTCGAAGCCGCCGTTGGGCGGGCCGCGCAAGGTCAATATTACGAGATCGTCCCCGAGCACTTGCTCTACGGGCTCATCGGTCAAGAGGACGCGGACGCGAACGAGATCCTGCAGTTCTTTGGTCAAGATCGCCTGCGCCTGCTCGGGCGGGTCGAGAAGACCCTCAAGGCCATGAAGACCGGCAACGCTGGGCGGCCGGTGTTCGCCGAGAGCCTGTTTCAGTGGATCGAAGACTCGTGGACCTTGGCCTCGCTGCTGTATGGCGTGAACAAGCTGCGTACCGGTCACTTGTTGCTGCAGTTCATCGAGCGCTCGTCGCGTTACACCGCCGAAGAATTCCCCGAGATCGAGGCGATCGACATCGACGTGCTGCGTCGCGACTTCGACGCGATCGTGCGCAACTCCAACGAGATGGACGAGATCGCGGTCCAGGGTGATGGCGGCGGCGCGGTCCCGGCTTCGCAGGCAGGTTCGCCCTCGGCCGACAGCGCGATCGGGCGGTTCACCGTGTCGCTGACCAAAGAGGCCCGCGAGGGGCGGATCGATCCGATCTTTGGCCGCCACCGCGAGATCCGGCAGATCATCGACATCCTCGCGCGGCGTCGCAAGAACAACCCGATCATCGTGGGTGAGCCGGGCGTCGGCAAGACCGCGCTCGTAGAGGGTCTGGCCCTGGCGATCGTCAACGGCGAGGTCCCGGATCTGCTCAAGAACACCGACATCATCAACCTCGACATGGGCCTGCTCAACGCCGGCGCCAGCGTCAAGGGCGAGTTCGAGAAGCGGCTCAAGGCGGTCATCTCCGAGGTCAAGGCTTCGCCAACGCCGATGATCTTGTTCATCGACGAGGCCCACACGATCATTGGTTCGGGCGGCAGCAAGGGGGGCAACGACGCCTCGAACTTGCTCAAGCCCGCGCTCGCCCGCGGTGACCTGCGGACCGTCGCGGCCACGACGTGGACCGAGTACAAGAAGTACTTCGAGAAGGATCCCGCGCTCGAGCGCCGGTTTCAGCCGGTCAAGTGCGACGAGCCAAGCGTCGCCGACACGGTGGTGATGCTGCGTGGGCTGGCCGGCAAGTACGAAGAGACCCACGGGGTGACGATCCGCGATGAGGCGGTGGTCGCCGCCGCGGAGCTCTCGGGGCGCTACATCTCTGGGCGGCAGCTGCCTGACAAGGCCGTGGACTTGCTGGACACCGCCGCCGCGCGGGTCAAGGTCGAGCAGGGCGCGAAGCCGCAGGAGGTCGAGGCGCTCGAGCTCGAGTTTGCTTCGTTGGATCGGCGGCGGATCGCGTTGGAGCGTGACATCGCCGAGCACATTGTCGTTGATCAGGACAGCTACGCGCAGCTGCTTGGCGACATCGAGTCGGTCAGGGAGCAGGTCAGCGAGATGACCGCGCGCTGGGTGGCCGAGCGCGACGCGGTGCGGGCGTTCAACGAGGCGTGTGAGCTGCTGCGGGCCGCGGAGCAGGCCGAGGCCGCGCGGACTTCGGTCAACGCTGACGGTGAGGCGCGCGAGGCTGATCCCGATGAGCCGCCAGCGGTCGCGGCGGACGGCGCGGAGGCTACGGGCGACAGCGTGGAGTCGCTGCGGGCCAAGGTTGAAGGCGCGATCAAGGCGCTCGACGAGATCCGTGGCGACAGTGATCCGCTCGTTCACCACGAGTGCGACGCGGACGTCGTGTCCAAGGTTGTCGCCAACTGGACGGGGATTCCCGTTGGCAAGATGAAGGCCGACACGATTGGCTCTGTGCTGGCGCTCGAGGACGTGCTTGGGGGCCGGGTCAAGGGGCAGGAGCCCGCGGTTGGTGTGGTCGCCGAGACCGTGCGGATGTCCTACGCGGGCGTTCGGGATCCGAACACGCCAATTGGCGTGTTGTTGTTCGTTGGGACCAGCGGCGTCGGCAAGACCGAGATGGCGCTGGCCTTGGCGGATCAACTCTATGGCGGTGATCGCTTCATGACGACGATCAACATGTCGGAGTTTCAGGAGAAGCACACGGTCTCGCGCTTGATTGGGTCGCCGCCCGGGTACGTTGGGTTTGGCGAGGGCGGCATGCTGACCGAAGCGGTGCGGCAGCGGCCCTACTCGGTGGTGCTGCTAGACGAGTGTGAGAAGGCCGACCCGGACGTGATGAACCTGTTCTACCAGGTGTTTGACAAGGGCGTGCTGAACGACGGTGAGGGACGGACGGTCGATTTCAAGAATACGATCATCATCCTGACCTCCAACTTGGCCTCGGACACGATCATGCGCATGTATGACGCGGAGGAGCCGCCCAGCACGGCGGACGTGACGGAGGCGATTCGGCCGACCGTGAGCGCGCACTTCAAGCCGGCGCTGCTGGCCCGCATGACAATGGTCCCGTTTCGGCCAATTGGGCCGGAGATCATGCGGGAGATTGCGATCTTGAAGCTGCGCAAGCTGCAGCGGCGGTTGATGGAGACCCATGAGGTCGAGGCGGTGTTTAGTGATGAGCTGCTCGACGAGTTGGTGCGGCGGTGTACGGATGCGGACACCGGGGCGCGGAATGTGGACCATACGCTGCGGGCTTCGTTGATGCCGGCGTTGGCGAAGTCGTTGCTGGAGTACATGGCGGATGGGGAAGTCCCGCCGAAGCTGGAGATCGGGCTGTCGCCCGAGGGCAACTGGCGGTTTGACTTTACTGACTGACGCTGGAGGGGTGCGGGCGGGGGGCAGTCTCCCGCCCGGGCGCCGTTTACAGCCCGATTAGCGCGAGCGCCTGGTGGACGTTCCGCCGGGCGTGGTTTTGCTTGATTGGCGAGCCGAACAATCGGCGCAGCGTCCCCAACATCAGGGCCCGCGTGGGCGGCTCGACCACCCCGACCTCGAGTTCTAGGGCTACCGCCGTGCTCGTCTTCAGCAAGTGCGCCGAGAGGATCGGCAACGGCGGGGCGTGATCCAGCAAATCGCTCGCGAACCCCCGCCCAAAACTCCTGCTCGTCCTCGGGACTCACCCGCCAAGCTTCGAGAGGCAGACGGCCCTTCGAGAGGCAGACGGCCCGCAAGGCAGACGGCCCGGACGTCATCCAGTTGATCTTTAGATCAGACTAGGCAGACGGCCCGGACGTCATCCAGTTGATCTTTAGATCAGACGGCCGAGGCAAAGACGGCCACGGCAGACGGCCCGGACGTCATCCAGTTGATCTTTAGATCAAAAACACAGACGGCCCAGGCACACAGGCCGGCAGACGGCCCGGACGTCATCCAGTTGATCTTTAGATCAGATGTTCTGCCCGCACCACAGCCATCGTCAAAACCAGGAGAAACTCTGCAAC
>NZ_JMCC02000092.1 GCF_000737335.2 Enhygromyxa salina
TCGAGATCATGCAGCCGCTCGAGGCTGGTGACGGCGGCTCGGCGGCGCGCGTCGGCGAGGTTCGCTGGCGGCTCGGCGGCGCAGGCATCGTCGCCGCCGGCCTGCTCGCCGAGGCCCGCGGTGATCGCAATCAGGCCCGGGCGTTGCTGTTGTCCGGGGGCGAGCTGTCCGAGCCAACCTGGCCGCGCCACGCGATCTCGCTGGCGTGGGGGTGGCTGTCCGCCGAGGCGATCGATCGCGGGGCGTGGCGCGAGGTCGAGTTTCTCGCCCGCACCGCGCCCATCGAGTCGCCGATGACAAAATTTCTGGGCGCGGTCGCGGCTCGGTTGACGGGCATCGCACCGCTGCCGAACGACCTGCAGCTGCGCTGGCGGTGGTTCGCGGCGCCGCGGCGCTTCGCTACCCACGAGCTGCTGCGTCGCGCGCTCGCGGCCCCTGCAGCTCCGCGCGAGAGTCAGCCACGCACGCGGACGCCCGCACCCACGCTGCCAGAGGGCAAGCCGCTGCTCGCGGCGATGACACTGCACGCCCACACCCTCGGCCGCGATCCCGCCGGGCTCACCCGCGACGATCTCGGCGAGCTCGCGCGGGCCTGGGACCGGGCGCTGGCTGACCCCGACCTCGAGCGACGCCTGATCGAACGCGGGACCGCGCTGGGCACCCACGAGAGCGAGCGACACCCGGATCATCTCGCCGAGATGGTCCGCGACGATCTGCTTGGGTTGGTCCGCGCCGCGGGTCTCGAGCTCGGTCAATTGGGCGACGACAGCGAGCTGCTCGGGCGGGCAGCCCGGCGCTTGCACGGGGATCTGCTCGACGCGCTCGAGGTCGCAACCGGTGCGCTCGAGTCCCGGGTTCAGGCCAAGCGCGAGCTCCCGCCGCTCGACGAGTGGCAGAGCTTCCTGGGCCTGCGCGAGCAGTACGCGGAGGCGGTCGCGCTGGGCGGGCTGCCGCTGCGGCGCCTGGCGTTCGAGAACTTGCACGCGCCAGCGTGCTCGCTCGCGGTGTGGCTGTGGAACGACCGCAGCGAGCGGGCGATCGGCAACGCGATCTTCAACTGGCTGCTGGCCGAGGCGATCGTGGTCGATGACGCGGAGGCGATTCGCCTGCAAGAGCGCAACGTCGACTGCGGGGTCTGACGCGACGACGCGGCTACTCAGCCGGCGTCACGATTGGACAGCCGACTGCCCGGCACGCTTGCATCGAGCCGAGACAGACCATGACCTGCGAGAACCCGGCCCGCATCAACACCGTCGCCGCGATGGTGGCGCGCCTGCCAGTGCTGCAAAAGGTCACCACCGGGCGGACATCCGGCACCTCGTTGATGCGCCTGCCCAGCTCCCCCACGTAGATGTTTGTGGCACCCGGCAGCACGCCGCTTGCGAGCTCGTCCTCGCCACGCACGTCGAGCAAGGTGAAGGACACGCCGGTATCGAGCCAGTGGCTGAGGTCCGCGGCATGCAGGGTCGGGATGTTCTCGTACTGGCGCCCGCTGACCTCCCAGCCGTGCAGGCCGCCGCGCAGATAGGCCTCGACCTGCTCGTAACCCAGTCGCCATAGCTGCCGGGTCACGTCGGCCCGCATCTCGGCGTCGCCACCGATCAAGCCGATCGGCGTCTGGTGGTCCAGGTACCAGCCAGCAAAGCCCGAGATCATGTCGTGGGGAGCCCCGTAGCTGCCCGGGACCATGGCGCCGATGATCGCCTCGGGGCTGCGCACGTCGAGCGCGACCATCCCAGCGGCCATCCGGTCCGCGAAGGCCTCTGGCGAGAGCGGCTTGGGGACCGGCAGCCTTCCACCGGGCTGCCCTTGCAGGTTGCGCCGCTCCATCTCCTGGAAATACGGTGGATAGTAGTGATGCTCTGCGAGCTTGCGCGCGATGAATTCCTCGCGGTCGAGCTGTAGCGCCGGGTTGACGAGCCGCTCATGGCCCAGCGTGGAGAACGAGCGGTCGGCGATTGCGCCGCCGCAGATCGAGCCGGGGCCGTGCCCGGGGTGCAGCGTGACCCCGTCACCGAGCGGCAACAGCTTGTCGAAGATGCTGTCATACAGGAGACCCGCGACCTCGCGCGGGCGATCGGGATAAAAGTCAGTGCGCCCCACCTCACCGAAAAACAGGGTGTCG
Organism: Enhygromyxa salina; assembly: GCF_000737335.2. Taxonomy (GTDB): domain Bacteria; phylum Myxococcota_A; class Polyangia; order Nannocystales; family Nannocystaceae; genus Plesiocystis; species Plesiocystis salina_C. The sequence goes on from NZ_JMCC02000092.1 coordinate 2,126, forward strand.
CCGGTGAACACGGCCAGCGGCTGCTTGGATGGGTCGGGACCGCAGACAACGATCGAGATGCTCTCGTCGGTGTGCCCCGGTGTCTCGAGGATGCTCAGGCGAAGCTCGCCGATGTCAAAGCTGTCACCCTCGCTCGTCGGGCGGCCATAGGCAAACTCGAGCTTCTCTCCATGATACACCGCCGCGCCCGTCCGCCGCGACAGCGCAAACGCACCGGAGATGTAATCCTCATTTCTGTGAGTCTCGAAGACATGAGTAATCTGGGCGTCGTTGTGCGCGGCGATCTGCATGTAGATGTCAAGATCACGGCGAGGATCGACGACCACCGCCTGCCCGGCGTCACCGAAAACATAGGAATAATGGGCCAACCCTTTGGAGCGAATACGTCGGAAGAACATTGGCTAGTTTCGTTTCGTGCGGGGCGCCGCGGCTCGCTGCGTCGCGTGGCATCAAGATGGGAGAACGCGCGCGATTGACAACCCTGCTCTCGAGTTTTGCGCGCTCGAGAGCGCCCCGCCGCGCCATCCGTCACGCTCACGGGCACGCGGGGGCGACGTCCTCGAGGTTCAGCGACGCCTGCGCTTCGACGGTCTGCAAGGTCGCCTGAGGGTTGAGCTCGGCGCAGCCTCCGGTCACGATCGCGACGCCGTCGTCGTCGATGTCGAACACGATCGTGTTCGCGGCGTCGTCTTGGAACCGGCTGTTGCTGACCTGCAGCTGGGCGCCGCTGACCACGTGCAGCTGCGCCTGGGTGCCCGAGCCCCCGCGCTTGTTTGGATCGAGGCCCACACACTCGACAAATTCCCCCTGGCCCCAGAACCGGAAGTTGCGCTTGTTGTCGACGGCGATCGCCCTGAGCAGCGTGGTCTCGGTCGACTTGAGATCGTAGCCGCCGTCGGTGTTGCCGGCGGCGTAGGTGTCCTCGAACAGGAGGTTGGTGTTGTCGCGCTCGCTCGAGAAGCCGTCCGCGTTCCAGTAGCCCTCGACGTCGAGCTGGCGGTGATTGAGCATGACCGCGCGGCGAACGACCGCGTCGTGGGCGAATTGGTAGAAGGTCAGCCCGGTCGAGAATGACTCGTACTGCTGGGACTCCGAGTCACCAAAGACGTCTTCAATCAGTACGTCGTGGGTGCTGTACTGCAAGCGCGCGACGGCCCGCGCGTAGCCGCGGACGCTGATGTCTTTGAGGATCAGGCCGGTGATCGTCGACTCGGACTCGCCGCCGCCAGCGTAGTCTTCTAGCAGGCGGTGGACGTTGCGCGCGACCACGTTCTCGATGTGCAGATCTTCGAGGTCTCCCGTGGTTCGCCACACGCCGTTACCTTGATTGGCGAAGTCGAGGTTGATGAAGTGCAGATGATCGGCGCCGGGCTGCAGCCGAAAGACCGTGCCACCCGTGGCGCCGTCGGGGACCCACGGATCTGCGCGGCTGCCGACAAAGCGCGGGCGGCCGGCGTCGTGCCAGTCTGCGCCGACGCCCCGGATCACCACGGGAGCCTCGGCGCTGCCGCCAGCGCTGATCGCCAGCTCGCCGTTGATCATGTAGTCGCCCATGCCTGCGTGGATCCACATCTCATCGCCGGGCGCGGCGGCGGCGATCAGCCCAGGCAGCTGGGTCAGACCCGCCGGGTCTTCGAGGCTCGCGCCGCTGCCGGCCCCAGCAGGGGTGATGTGAAAGACCGCGCCGTCCGGCCCGTCGCGCAGCGCCCCAGCGCCGAACAGCTCGAACGCCGACAGCAGCGGCATCTCGCTGCCGGGGACCCGCACGAGCTCGATGTCGAGCCAGGCTTCGGCCTCGATCTCGACAACCACGCTGGACGCGACGCCGCCGTCGACGAGGGCGGACAGGTCGAGGACCTCGCCCATGGGCTGGCCATCGATGAGGAGCTGCGCCAGGCGTGTGCCGGGCCCCGCGGATGGCCCGGAGAAGTGCAGGCGCAGCTGGTAGGGACCTGGCTCGACGGGGAGCGCGTAGCGGAGCTGGCCCGTGCCGCCCTCGAGCTCTGGCGCTTCGACGCGGCCACTCTCCAGCACCTCGGCGGGCAGCTCCGCCGGGACCGTTGCCCCTGGCATGGGAGGGTCGAGCATGAACACCTGCGTATCTGGGCTGAAACGATAGGGGGAGGCTTGCGTGTCGTCGGCGAGGAACTCGGCGATCGCCGGGCCGCCAACGTTGACGCGGATCACAGGTGGACCGAGCTCGACGCCCCCGTCGGTGTCCGTGTCCGTGTCCGTGTCCGTGTCCGTGTCCGTGTCCGTGTCCGTGTCGGTGTCGGTGTCCGTGTCCGTCCCCGCGCTCGTGTCGGTGTCCGCCTCGGACGAGGTCGTGCTCGACTCGGTGCCGCTCGATTCGGTGCCAGCCGAAGCGCTGGTCTCGGCCCCCTCCCCAGCGGGCTCGCCACAGGCCAGGAGCGTGACGGCGGCGATGATCGTGCAGCTATTCTCCCAGCGCATGCGCGCGAAGGGTAACAGCGCAGGGGGGCAGCCCACCACGCGCACGCCCCCCATCGCGCGGGTCGCCAAATTTGGGGCGTCAATGCGCGAAATTCGGGCTCTGAGCCCGCGTGAATGAGATGCGCGGGGGGACGTCCGAAGTCGCTCCAATGACCCAGAGCGCATCGATCCACCGAGCCTTGGCCTTGTTTCTCATCCCCCTCACTTTCACCGCGTGTGGTGACCCAAGCGCGAACGACACAGACGACAGCGCGACGGGCGAAGACACCGCGCAAGCGAGCGAGACGAGCGAGACGAACGACACGAGTGATACCGGGGAGGAGTCGCCGGGTCCCGTGTGTGGCGATGGGGTGGTCGAGGGGGATGAAGCGTGTGAGCCGAGCGAGGCTGACCCGGAGTCGCCGTGCACCGACGATTGTCAGCTGCACGTGCAAGACGGATGGACGACGCGCCTGGACGGCGTGGCGTTGAACGCGGTGGCCGTCGCGGATGACGGGCGTGTGTTTGCCGCGGGGCGGCAGACCGCCGGGCTCAATGATGATCTGTTGGTGCAGCTGTTGGAGCCCGACGGCTCGCTCGGGTGGACGTACACGCGCGACACCGACTCCGTCGATCTCGAGGAAGCGACCGACATCGGAATCCTGCCCTCGGGCGACATCGTCGTCACGGGGATCATGCACGAGCATGAGTTCGCCTTCAGCGAGGCCGCGTATGTGCTTCGCCTCGACGCCGCGACGGGCGAGCGCGTGTGGCAGACCAAGATCGGCAAGATCGGCCAAGCCGTGGAGGCGCGCAGCGCGAAGCTCGCGGTCGACGCGGCGGGGGAGATCGCGGTGGTGTCCTCGGAGCAAGGTCAGGGCGATCAGAAGGCGGTCATCTTCAGCAGCTACTCTGCCGACGGGGATCTGCTGCGACGAAACGAGCGAGCAGATGTCAGTGGATTCGCCATTCGCGTGATCGCTAGCGGGCCCGGAACCTTCGCCGTCTTGTCCTGGTTGGACAACGAAGCCTATGTTGTGCGTCCAGATGAAGCTGGCGACTTTGTGGTCGACGAGTCGCTCGCCGGGACGTTGTTGGGGACCCACGACTTCGCCTTCGCGCCTGACGATACCCTGGTCTACCTCGACAGCGCGATCACTGCGACCGACCAAAATGGCGCCACGCTGTGGACCAGCTTGGTCGGCGGGTTGGGGCGGTCCCTCGATATTCGCAGCGACGGTATTGTGTATACGGTGAGTCACCCGGGCATCGTCGATACCGTCGATGTGAAGGCGTTCTCGGACACGGGCGAGCCCTTGTGGACCCGCGAATATGCCGATGTGCTGAACGCGACCGGCATGGACACCGGCGCGACCGCCATCGCGGTGGTGGGCACAGACCCGGATGCAGCTCCAGGCGCCGATCCCTCGAGTTGGGTCCGTGTCCTCGTGCTTCCAACGCTGCTCCCGTGATCCGCACGCGCAGGGCCTCGACCCGTAGTCTCTGAACCGCGAGGTTCGGTTCACACCGACCGGTTCACACGGGCGTGTCAACCACGCTGTGATTCACGCGGGTCGTCGACGCCGAAGCCCAAGCAGCCCAAGCAGCCCGGCTAGACCAAGCAGGCTGGTCGGGGGGCCATCGCTTTGGCAGTTGCAGCCGTCGGATTCGCCGAGACCTGCGCCCCCGGTTCCGTCTCCAAAGCCGGTCCCCGCGCCATCGCCCGACTCGCCACCACCACCGCCGCCATCCGTTCCCGTGCCTGCGTCGGCGCCACCGGTCTCCGCAGGTTCGCCGTCCCCGTCCCCGTCACCGCTGCCGTCCCCGTCCCCGTCACCGTCCCCGCCGCCTTCGTCTTCGCCGCCGCCTGCAAAGCCGATGTCGACGAACGCAAAGCTCTGCTCGCTCAGCGGATCCTGACCGACGCAGGTGACGTAGTCGAACGTCCAGATCGCCGGGATGAACCAGCCGTCGGGCAGCTTTGGCTTCCCGACCGCCTGAACGACCATCGTCACCGTCCGACCCACGCCGGGGCCCATGTCGCCAAGCTCGACGCCGGTGACCAGGTCCGCGGTGTCGACCGGCTGTTGGTTGGCGTCGCCCGGGACATCGTCGAGCGAGAACGAGACCAGCTCGAGCCCCTGTCCCAGCGGCGCAGTGAACCAGAGCGCGGTCGCGCCCACCTCTCCCTCGTTGACCAGGGTCATCGTGATCGTGCTCTGCTCGCCAACCCCGATCAGCAGCGGCGCAACCTCGACGGCGGTGCTGCCCTCGAAGTCGGGGGCGCTCACGTCGATCGCCAAGCCGGCGAGCACCGGCATGAACGAGTCGTCGGTGGTGACCGCTCGCAGCACCGCCGAGGTCTGGCCATTGCTGAGCTGGTTGTTGGCGGACGAGAGCGCGACCGTGGTGACGTCCCACCCCTGCCGCCCACCAACAACGTTCTGGCCGGCGAGGGCGTCGTGGTTGGCGTCTCCCGAGCTCCCGAGCGGGTCGATCATGCCGTCGCCGCCGTTCACCTGCGAGGCAAAAAAATTGTTGGCGGGGTTGTTGGGGCCCGACAGCTGCGCGAATGGACCTTGGCCCGTCGCCGCGATCTGGAAGGTGTCGCCGGTTCGGTGAGCGTCGCCCTCGAGCGCGCTGATCACCGCGACAGCTTCGACCTTGCCCTGCGGCGGCGTGCAAAACCCCGACACCAGGTAGTCGACGGTCGCGCCTTCGTCGACGAATTGGCCCCCAACAAATACGCTGAGGTTGCGGATTGACGCGTGGCTCGTGCGGTAGACGACCACCAGTGACCAGCCGGCCGCGTTGAGTGTGTCGACCGAGCTGTCCTGCGTCGCCGGGACCCCCGTGACGGTAAAGGTGGCGGAGAGCTGATCGGCGACAAACTCGGTCACTTCGGCCGAGCGCATGTAGTAGTTGATCTCCAGACCGCCGCCCCCGATCTCGGCCAGGGTGACGGCGGTCTGCGGCGAAGGCACAGCGTCGAAGGTCATGCCATTCGCCGCGAGCGTGACCGCGACACCGAGGTGAGCGCTGACGTCCTCCGCGCCATGGAGATAGCTGCCACCCCAGACCAGCTCGGCGTAGAGGATCTCGATCCCGGACGAGTCCTCGGGCAGCTCGAGCACCGCCGACGAGCTGTTGAGCTGCCAGTCCCAGGTGGTGCCGGCCGACCACGGGTTACCAGGGTTGGCGGGTTGATTGTCGATCAGCAGTGGATCTGGGGTTAGAAACGTGCCGATCGAGTCCCGGGTACCCGGTCCATTGGCGCCGGTCTGCTTGGCCAGACCCAGGGTGTTCCCGATGCTGACGATGCCGCCCTTGGCCGTGACCGAGAAGCGCAATTCGCTCGCTTCCGCGGGTACCGCGAAAGTGGCAAACAGGATGATGGAAGCGGCAAATACAGCGTGGGGGATTCGCACCATGTCGCATCATAACGCTCATCACATCGCCGTAATACTGAAACCGACATTGGCCCAAAGTGCAACGGATGTCATGCGCTGACACGACATCGAGTGCCGGCATTGTCATTTCGCCCAACATCGCACTCGATGGCAATTTCATATCACTACATGTTTTCGTGGCGCTGCGTATTCTTCACACCTGCAACTCATGATTGCGTCGGTGTGGGGTCGCTAATTACTGTCACTCGGACACGGGGCACGCCGCGCCATCCGCCGGGCGCCCACGCCGACGGACGGCGCGGTCCCATACCAAAGATCAGTCGCCAAACACGCGAGACCGCCGGTTTCCGGGCTCGAAAACAACTCCTTGACACCACCCGACCGGCCTGGCAAAACAACTGAACACAGACACAGGTGTTCAGATGACTAGCGCCCCCAAGCCTCAAGCCCCGCCTCCAGACCCCGTCCGGGCCGTCCTCGACCTGTTTGATGGCCCGCTGGCGGAGATCCAGTTCCCCGACCTCGACCGCGAGACCCTGCGCGAAGCCGCAGATGAGGTCGAGCGGCGTCGCGCGAGCCTGTCCGAGGCGCTCGAGACCGTTCAAGCCGCCAGGAACAGCCTCGAGGCCGGCCAGGGCAAGCTGCTCGAGCAGGTCCGCCGGGCCTACGCGTACGCCAGCGTCTACGCCGAGGGCGACGAGGCCCTGACCGCCGCGCTCGCAGACATCAAGCTCGACGCCCGCAAGCTCGCGCCCAAGAAGAAGCGCGGTCGGCCGCGCAAGGGCGGCACCAAACACCAGACCAGCCTCTCGGTCGCCGAAGACGCCGCCTGAGCGGCGACGGAGCGACCACCTCCCACCTCCGAACTCCCTGCGCGCGTCGTCGCTGCCTCGCCTCCCGGCGGGTCCGCTGCCCGCGTTTCCCCGCTGCACAGCCCCGCTCCGCTGCCATGGTGAACTCCGCTCTGAGCCTCGCTCCTCAGCCCCCGATCGAGCTGCAATTCAGCGCAGACGATCGCCCGGCCCAGATCTGCGAGCGCGTGGCCACCTACGCGCTGCGCGAGGCCGGGGCGATCGGCAGTCGTCGCTTCTTTGCGGCGGTCGCCGTCGCGCTCGGCCGCGCCTCGCAGGGGCCTGCCGCGCTCGAAGCCGGCGGCGCCCTCGCCCAAGAGTTGGCCCGACACGTGCGCGAGCCTTGGGTCCGCGACGGCATCGATCGCGGCCTGGATCTGTTCCACACCTGCATCGACGAGACCGGTCGGCGCTGCGTGGCCGCGCTGGTCGCGGAGTACTTTGGCTGGCGCGAGCCACCGGATCGCTTCTTTCATCGGGTCGGGTCGGTCCTCGCGGGTCGTGACGCGACCGACCTCGTACGGCTCTCGTTCGTCACGTCTGGATACGCGCGCACGCCCAAGCCGGCCAGCGACGAGCTTCGCTTGCTCGCGGCGGTGCCGGCTCCTGATCGCGCCAGCCAGGTCCGCGAGTCTGCCGTGGCGATGCAGCCAGGCTGGCAGTCCAGCTGGGAGCGCCGCCTGACGGTCATCGCGTTCGTGGGGGAGCCCCGGCGCGAGCGGCTTCGCAGCGCGACAGAGATCCCCAGCCTCGGCAGCGATCACTTGATCGGATCGCTCGCCCGCGCGCAGTTCGGCCAGCTCGCGGAGCCGGACGCATGCGAGGTGCCGCTGGTCGGTCGCCCGGTGCTTTGGTTTCCCCCCGAAGTCGACCACGACGTGCGTCGCCTGCATCTGCTGCTCGCCAGCGCGATCGCCTGAGCGCGCCCGGGCGGGCGATCTGCGTCACAATTGGCCGAACACGCCGCGCGCCCCGTGCAACCGCCAACGCGCTCGACAGCGCCCCGTCCACGCGCGAAGCTACCGCCCGCGTGAGCGAGCGAAAGCCCCCCTTTGGCAAGATCCTGGTCGCCAACCGTGGCGAGATCGCCCTGCGAGTGTTTCGAACCTGCCGCGAGCACGGCATCCGCACCGTCGCGGTCTACAGCGACGGCGATCGCAACGCGGCCCACGTCGCGGGCGCCGACGAAGCGGTCCACATCGGCCCGACGCCCTCGGCCCAGAGCTACCTGGTCGCTGACAAGATCATCGCGGCCGCCAAGCACACGGGCGCCGACGCGATCCACCCCGGCTACGGGTTCTTGTCGGAGCGCGCCAGCTTCGTCGCCGCCTGCGAGGCCGCGAATATCGCGTTCATTGGACCGGGTGCCCACGCGATGGAGCTCATGGGTGACAAGGTCCGCGCCCGCAAGGCCATGCTCGCGGCCGGCGTCCCGCTGGTGCCAGGTCGCGAGGATCTGGCCGACGTCAACGCTGCGCTCGGGGCTGCCCGCGAGATCGGCTACCCATTGATGCTCAAGGCTTCGGCCGGCGGCGGCGGCAAGGGCATGCGCGTGGTCCACGACGACGACCAACTCCGGCGCGGGTTCGCGGCCGCCAAGCGCGAGGCCGAGGCCGCGTTCGGCGATGGCCGGCTGTTCGTCGAGCGGGCCGTGCTCGGGGCCCGCCACGTCGAGATCCAGCTGATGGCCGACCGCCACGGCGAGGTCGTGTACCTCAACGAGCGCGACTGCTCGATCCAGCGCCGCCACCAAAAGGTCATTGAAGAGGCCCCGTGTCCGGGCCCGCAGATGACCCCGGCGATCCGCCGGGCGATGGGCGAGGTCGCCTGCCGCGTCGCCAAGGCCGTCGACTACGTTGGCGCCGCGACGGTCGAGTTCTTGTTCGAAGAGCACGAGCACGGCGAGCCCAGCTTCTACTTCTTGGAGATGAACACGCGCCTGCAGGTCGAGCACCCGGTCACCGAGATGACCACGGGTCGCGACCTCGTGTGGGACATGATCCGCGTGTGCGCGGGCGAGCCGCTTGGCTACTCGCAGGCCGACGTGCGCTTGAATGGCCACGCGATCGAGTGCCGGATCTACGCCGAGGACGCGCTGCGCTTCTTGCCCAGCCCCGGTCCGCTGCTGCGCCTGCGCTGGCCCGAGGGTCCCGGCGTTCGCGTTGACGCGGCGGTCCGTGAAGGCAGCGAGGTCTCGAGCCACTACGACCCGATGATCGCCAAGCTCATCGCCTGGGGTCCCGACCGCGCGATCGCGACAGAGCGGATGCGTCGGGCCCTGCAGGACACGGTCGTGCTGGGGATCGAATGCAACATCAATTTCCACCTGCGGGTGCTCGCCGAGCCCGACTTTCGCGCGGGCCGGTTCGACACGCACTACATCGATGCCCACCCGGCGCTCACGGTCGCTGCGGAGCTCGCCGAGGATCACTCACGCGCGACGGCGGCTGCTGCGGCCGCTGTAGTCTCACGCGCAGGCGCAGCGCGCCGCGACGCAGGTCGCCCCGCGAGCGCGGATGAGCCCCGCCTGTCCGCGTGGCAGCAAGCAGTGCGGATCCGCGGCTGAGCCCCGCGCGACCGACCTGGGCCGAACTTGTTCGAACTGGTTCGGCGGCGCTTGACCCGGCTGCGTGATCGTGCCAATCCGAGCGCCCGTGCGGCGGCAGAGTTCCCCCAAACGGACCAAGTTCATCTTCGTGACCGGCGGCGTGGTGTCGTCCCTAGGCAAGGGGCTGTGCGCCGCTTCCTTGGGCGCTCTGCTCGAGAACCGCGGTCTGAACGTTGGTCTGCAAAAGCTCGACCCCTACTTGAACGTGGACCCGGGCACGATGAGCCCGACCCAGCACGGCGAAGTGTTCGTGACGGACGACGGGTGCGAGACCGATCTCGACCTCGGCCACTACGAGCGCTTTGTGTCGCACCGCATGTCGCGACACAGCAACTACACGTCGGGCCAGATCTACAGCACCGTGCTCGAGAAGGAGCGCAAGGGCGACTACCTGGGTCAGACCGTGCAGGTGATCCCGCACGTCACCAACGAGATCAAGCTTGCGATCCTGACCGCGGCCGAGGGCACCGACGTGCTGATCTGCGAGATCGGCGGGACCGTGGGCGACATCGAGTCGCTGCCCTTCCTCGAGGCGGTCCGCCAGCTGCGCTTCGAGCTTGGCAGCGACAACGCGATCTTCGTGCACCTGACCTTGCTCCCCTACTTGCCGACCGCTGGCGAGATCAAGACCAAGCCGACCCAGCACTCGGTCATGAAGATGCGCGAGATCGGGATCCAGCCCGACATCTTGGTGTGCCGCGCCGACCACCCGATCGAGGCCGACATCCGCGAGAAGATCGCGTTGTTCACCAACGTCGCGCTGGCCCACGTGATCCCGATGCTCGACGCCGAGACGATCTACGGCGTCCCATTGGCCCTGCACGAGAGCCGGCTCGACGACGCGGTCTGCGAGCTGCTCAACATCTGGAGCCGCGAGCCGCAGCTCGACGAGTGGCGCCGGATCGTCGAGGTCATCAAGCACCCCGCCCACCAGGTCAAGATCGGCGTGGTCGGCAAGTACGTGGATCTGCACGAGTCGTACAAGAGCCTGTCCGAGGCGCTGGTCCACGGCGGCGTGGCCAACAACGCTGGCGTCCAGATCCAGTATCTGGACGCCGAGCAGATCTCGACCCGTGGACCCACGCTGTTGGCCGAGCTCGACGGGATCTTGGTGCCGGGTGGGTTTGGCAAGCGTGGCAGCGCCGGCAAGATCGAGGCGATCCGCTGGGCCCGAGAGAACAAGATCCCGTTCTTCGGGATCTGCCTGGGCATGCAGCTCGCGGTGATCGAGTACGCCCGCAACGTCGCCGGCATCGAGCACGCGCAGAGCTCCGAGTTCGAGGACAACCCCGCGCAGCCGGTCATCGACCTGATGGACACGCAAGAGAAGGTCACCCACAAGGGCGGGACGATGCGGCTTGGGGCCTACGACTGCGAGCTGATCCCGAACACGCTGGCCCGGCGGATCTACGGCGACGCCCAGGTCTCGGAGCGGCACCGCCACCGCTGGGAATTCAACAACGCCTACCGCGAGCCCCTGCGCGAGGCCGGCCTGATGCTCAGCGGCCTGTCGCCTGACGGCAAGCTCGTCGAGATGGTCGAGCTCCCCGCGAGCACGCACCCCTACTTCATCGGCTGCCAGTTCCACCCCGAGTTCAAGAGCCGCCCGACCGCCTCGCACCCGCTGTTCACGGCGTTCGTCGGCGCGGCGCTCGAGCACGCCAAGCTCCGCGCCGAGTGAGCGACGCGTTGGTGATCGCCAACACCGTCTCGCGAGTTCCGCAAGCGCAATCGAACGCTCGCGCGCTACAACGCCCCCTGTTGTTGACACGTTGACACGCGCGAGGTCGTGACCAGCCGGATTTCTCCCTTTGGGTGATGAACGCGATCTGCTAACGTGAAGCTGCCTCATGGTTCTTCACATGCGCCAAGAGCTGCGAATGTCGCAGCAGCTCGTGATGACCCCGCAGCTGCAGCAGGCCATCAAGCTGCTGCAGCTCTCGCGCATGGAGCTCCAGGACCTCGTCCGCAACGAGCTGCTGGAGAACCCGCTGCTCGAAGAGTCGCAGGAGATGGGCACCTCGAACGAGGAGCCGGTGTCCGCCGTGGAGATGCAAGACGGCGTCGAGCAGCAGGGCGACTCGGGCGAGAACAAGCCGGCCGAGCAGCCCAGCCAAGAGGTCAAGGCCGACGAGCCAAACGCCGACAATTTCGATTGGGAGGCGTACCTCGAGCACCACTCGCTGTCCGGCGGCCTGCCGGCCAGCGCCGTTCGCCCCGACGACGACCTGCCCGGGCTCGAGCAGACCATGGCCGACGAGGAGACCCTCGTCGAGCACTTGATGTGGCAGGTGCGCCTGTCGAATTTCAGCGCCCTCGAAGAGGACGTCGCCGAGTACATCGTCCGCAGCCTGTCACCGTCTGGCTATCTGCGCGGCGTCACGCTGCCGCAGATGGCACGCCGACTGGGCTGCTCGACGCTGCTGGTCGAGCAGGTTCTGCGCCGGGTTCAGCAGCTCGATCCACTTGCGATCGCGTCGCGCAACCTCGCCGAGGTCCTGTGGATCCAAGCCCGGCACCCCGAGCACCCAATTGATGACCCGCTGGTCCTGGCGATCATCGCCAAGCACCTGCCCAACCTCGAAAAGCGCGCCTACCCCGTGGTCGCCCGCGACACGGGCGAAGCCCTGGAAGAGGTGTACGAGGCCACCAAGGTGATCATGGGCCTCGAGCCCCGCCCGGCGCGCCAGTTCGTGTCCGAGTCCCCGCAGTACGTCACCCCCGACGTCTACGTGCACAAGATCGGCGAAGAGTACCTCGTCACCCTCAACGACGACGGCCTCCCCAAGCTCAAGATCTCCAACTACTACAAGGCCGCGATGCTCGCCGACGGCAAGGGCAAGGGCGGCAAGGGTCAGGGCAAGGGCGCCGGCAAGAGCCTGGGCAAGGGCGACACCGGCCAGGCCAAGGACTACATCACCGAGCGCCTGCGGTCTGCGCAGTGGTTGATCCGGTCGATCCAGCAGCGGCAGCGGACGATCCTCAAGGTCACCAAGTCCATCCTCAAATTTCAGCGCGAATTCTTCGAGAAGGGCCCGCAGCACCTGCGCCCGCTGATCCTCAAGGATGTCGCCGAAGACATCGAGATGCACGAGTCCACGGTCAGCCGCGTGACCACCAACAAGTACGTGCACACGCCGCAAGGCATCTTCGAGCTCAAGTACTTCTTCAACGCTGGGATCTCCAAGCGCGGCGGCGGCGAGCTCGCTTCCGAGGCGGTCAAGGACAAGATCAAGCGCCTGGTCGACGCCGAGGACACCAAGAAGCCCTACAGCGACCAGAAGCTGGTCGAGCTGCTGCGCGACGATGGCATCAAGATCGCAAGGCGGACCGTCGCTAAATATCGTGAACAGCTACACCTGTTGTCGAGTTCAAAGCGACGTAAGCTATTCTAAGGATCACCGGGGGGATCACCGAGAAGCTCACCGGGATCATCACCAACTGCCAGCCATCTTGCACGCCCGTCCTGACACCGTGACCTGCGCCGAACCACCTACGAGTTCGGGCAATAAAATCGTCCTTTTCACCCACTGCTCTCACTTCGAGGTCGGACTTTGGATGAGCCAAAGTCGCCCCGAGGTCGAGCGAGTCGAACATCAATTCGGCATACGGAGGTAGCACTACATGCAAACCCAATTCGTGTTCCGCCACATGGACTCATCCGATGCACTGCGCAACTACGCAGAAGAGCGCCTGACCAAGATCAAGCGTTACTTTTCGGATCCTCTGAAGGTCAGCTGCACCTTCACTGTGGAGAAAATCAACCATATCGCGCAGTTCGACGTCACGCTGCGCAACGGCCTGCAGCTGCTCGCGTCGGAGACGACTGAGAATATGTACAGCTCGATCGACATGGCGCTCGCCAAGATGGAGCGACAGGTCAGGCGCTACAAAGACCGCATCACCACGCACAAGCCGCAAAAAGGCAAGATCGCGCGGGTTCGCCAGACTGTGCTGGCCGGCGGCTCCTTTGACGAGCCCGAGACCATGGTCGAGGCCGAGCGGCGGCGCGCCGCGGAGCAGGCGGAGGGCGCGGTCGTCGAAAAGTCCGTCAACATCGTCCGCGAGCGAGAGTTCCGCGCCGAGCGGCTGACCGTGCAAGACGCGGTCATGCAGCTCAACTTGATGCACAAGCAATTCTTGGTGTTCACCAACACCGAAACCGGCGACATCAACGTGATCTACCGGATGGACGACGACTACGGGTTGATCGAGACCCGCGGTCACGTCGAAGACGCGTGAGCTCGCTGGCCGCTCACTCGGCCTTCGCCGTCGCTTCGCAAGCCTGCGCTTGATCGGCCCAGTTGGGTCCGGCCTCGCGCAGCTTGCTCAGCCCCTCGCGCGCCAGCTCGCGCGCGGGGGAGTCTCGATGCGTGACGCCGCTCTCGATCTGGGCGTGGGCGAGCAGGCACTGGGCCTCGCCGATCTCCGCAGGGTCGCCAACGGCGGCGCGGATCTCGAGCGCGCGCGTGAGCACTTCGGTGGCCGCGCTGGCTTGGCCGAGCGCGAGCAGCCCTTGGCCAATGCCGATCAGGGAGTACGCGGTGTAGGGGTGCGTGGGTCCAACGCCGGCCTCGCAGATCTCCAGCGCGCGGCGATCGTGCTCGAGGCCCAGGCGCGGCTGGTCTTCGGCGCGTGCGATCAGGCCCAGATTGTTGAGGATGATCGCCACGAAGGTGTTCTCGGAGCCGTGTTCGCGCTCGGCCGCAACCAGCGCCCGCTCGCACAGGCTGCGCGCCTGGGCCAGCTCACCGAGCTTGTAGAGCGTGAAGCAAAGGCTGTTGGCGGCGGTGATCCCAAGGTGGGTCCGCAGCTGCGCCACCTCCCCGCTGCGCTCGAGGATCGCCTCGAAGCGCTCGCGGGCGGCGGGGTGATCGCCGCGCATGTCGTGGACGAACGCCAGCGACTCCAACGCGACTAGCGTCCGCGTGTGCTCAACGCCAAACGCCGCCTCGGCGATGCTCAGGATCCGCTGCCCGTCGAGCAGCGCGGCGTCCAGCTCGCCAGCCTGTATGGACAGCATCAAGCGTGCGCGCAGCGGCCCAAGCAACAAGGGGTGGTTGGGGTCGAGGACCCGCTCGAACACCCCGACCACTGCGTCGAGCTCCGCGCCGGCTTCGGCGGCCCGCCCCTCGTCACCCAGCGCGATCACGAGGGCGAGCCGCACCTCGGCGGTCTGCAGCTGCTGGGGACCGTAGGTCTGCTCGGACAGGGCCAGGGCCTGTCGCTGCTGCTCGATCGCCTCGGGGTAGTGATGGTTGCGGCTGAGCACCAGCCCAAACAAGCGGCGGCGCTCGATCTCGATCTCTGGCGGCCGCCCAGCCCGACGAGACAAACCAGCGGCGACGGCAGACCAGCGCCGCGCGAGCTCGAGCCCCTGCTCGTTGGGGCCAAAATTGTCGACCTCGATCAGCGCGAGCGCGGTGTCGAGCGCGAGCCGATCATGGCCGAGACCGAGGGCCAGCTCGTGCGCGCGCAACAAGTAGGCGCGCGCGCCTTCGACGTCATCGGAGAGCTTGGCGAAGCTGCCCTCGACGCCCTCGAGCTCGGCCAGCAGTGGCTCATAGCCCAGGCGTTCGGCCCCCTCGCGCACGCGCGCCAGCTCGCGCTCGACCCCCTCGAGGCGCTCCGCCCCGAGTCGCGCCTGCAAGTGTGCGAGCGTCTCCCGGAACCCGTGGACCGCCTCGAGTTGATCTGGCGGCGGCCCATCGATCGCGCGCAGGCCCTCGACGTCTGCGCAGCGCTCGAGCGTTGGCAGCGTGGTGACCAGGCGTGGGGCCTCACTGACGAGCTCGGCGTCAGCCTGGATCAGCAGATCGACGAGCGCCTGGACCTGCTCGCGGCGCTGCGCCAGGCAAGCCATGCGAAGGTCGTAGAGCTCGGGCGACTGCTCGTGTCGGCTCGCGCAGGTGCTGGCGTAGACCGCCGCCCACTCGCCCGACCACGCGTCGAGGCCCGCGCGCGTGGCCGCCAAGCTCGTCTCGGCGTAGCTCAGCTCGAGCGCGCCAAACGTGCGCGCGAGCGCGGCTTGGCGCGCGGGTCCCCAGGTCTCGGCGATCTGGGCCTGGCCTGCTTCGCAGACGTCGACCGGGACCGTGTTGGCGGGGCCGGCGACCCACGCGGCCGTCGTCGCCGCCAGGGCGGCCGCGGCCAAGATCGCCAGCAACCACGGCCAGCGACGCGGCGCAGGCTGGACGACAGGCAAGTCGAGCGCGTCGAGCAAGCCCCGCATGTCCGCAAAGCGATCATCCGGCGCGCGCGAGAGCCCACGCATGATCGCCCGGCCGATGCTCGCCGGGACCGGACTGTCGCGCGGTGGCGAGCGCGGCTCACCCAAGGTCACCGAGGCGACCAGCTCGAACACGCGGGTCCCCACGAACGGCGGGTAGCCGTAGAGCGCCTCGTAGAGCGCGACGCAAAATGAGAACTGATCCGAGCGCGCGTCGGCGAGGCTCCGCTGGAACTGCTCGGGCGACATGTAGCGCGGCGTCCCGACCAGCGCCCCGGCTCGTGTCAATGGCGCCACGGACCCAGCTCGGTCGGGGGACGAGGGCTGCGCGAGCGCGGTCGGGGTGACGCTGCCCGCGGCCGGGAGCGTCGAGCCTCCGACCGTGAGATCGGGATCGATCGACTCGAGCGGGACTGCCGGCGCCGCCCCGAGCTCGGCTTGGTCGTCACCGTCAGGATCATGGGCCAGAGAACCCTCGTCGGTCGGCCGGACCAGCCCAAAGTCGGCGACGAGCACCCGCTCGTCCGCGCCAATGAGCACGTTGTCAGGCTTGAAGTCGCGGTGCACCAGCCCCGCGAGATGAGCGGCGGCCAAGCCCTCACCCGCCGCGCGAAACAGCTCGAGGATCCGCTCCCACTCGCGCGCCTCGTCGTTGAGCCAGCGCCGCAGCGTGACCCCGTCGACGTACTCCATCGCAATCCAGACCGATTGGTCGTGGCTGCCAACATCGAACACCGACACGACGTTCGGGTGGGAGAGCCGGGCCATCGCCTGGGCTTCGCGCTGCAGCCGACCGTGGGCGTCGGCGCTGCCTCGATCGGGGCGCACGAGCTTGAGGGCGACCCGCCGATCGAGCTTTGGATCCCAGGCCGCATAGACCACCCCCATCCCGCCGATCCCGATCTGCTCGAGGACCACGAAGCGGGCGATCTTGTCGGGCGTGCGCTCGGCCTCGGCTGGCCTGCGCTGGGCGCCCTCGCCCGCTGCGTCCTGGGTGTGGGTCACGTCGAGCGAGTCGTCCACCCCAAGCCCGGCGCCCACACGCGAGGGCGCAAGCGTCGCATCGCCACGGCTGGGCTCGCTCTTCACCGCGCCAGTCTAGACCCACCGCGGGCATCCTGGGGCCGAGTCAGCGCACGCGCGATGGCCGAGTTTCGCGTTGGCCGCTCGCGAGATTCGCCCGCTCCGTCGCACGAGGCTGAGCTTTCGTGCCACCCTGTGGCCATGCGCCGCGACGCCGCCGTGGAGGTCAGTCGACTGCTCGCCGAGGACTCGGCCGCCCTCCAGCTCGAGACCCTGTCCGACTGGGGCGGGCTCGAGCGATTGTTGACCCGGCCCCGAATTCAAAAACCTGGGCTCGCGCTGTCGGGCTTCGTCAAACATGTCTACGCAGATCGCCTGCAGGTCTTGGGGCTGACCGAGGTCGACTACCTGCTCAGCATCGGCGAGACCGAGGCACGCGCGGGGCTCGAGGCCTACTGCAAGCGCAAGCTGGCGGCGATGGCCCTCACCCGTGGGCTCGAGCCGCCGCCGCCGCTGATGGAGCTGGCCCGCGAACACGGGATCCCGGTGCTGCGCACGCCGCTGATGACCTCGAGCTTCATCTCGCGGGTGACGCGGCGGCTCGAAGAGCTGCTCTCGCCCCGGGCCAACATTCACGGGGTGCTCGTCGACGTGCTCGGGGTCGGGTTGCTGTTGATCGGGCGCAGCGGTGTGGGCAAGAGCGAGGCCGCGCTGGATCTGGTGTTGCGCGGCCACCGGCTCGTCGCCGACGACGTCGTCGAGGTCATGATCCGCCCGCCCGACACGATCTGGGGCGCCGCCACGCAGCTGCACCAGCACCACATGGAGATCCGCGGGATGGGGATCCTGAACATCACGCACCTATTCGGGGTCGCCGCCGTGCGCGACAACAAGAAGATCGAGGTCGTGGTCGAGCTCTCGGATCTGCACGAGGACGACTACGATCGGCTGGGGACCGAGAACAACAACTGGCCGATCCTGGGCGTCGACATCCCGCTGGTCCGGATCCCGCTCCGGGCGGGTCGCAACATCTCGTCACTGATCGAGGTCGTGGCCCGCAACCAGATCCTGAAATTTCGCGGGATCGACTCGGCCCGTGAATTCCAAGAGAAGATCGCCACCCACATCGCGATGACGACCGGCACCGCGACACCGAGCGACGCCCCGGAGGAGGCCTCGCCCAGGCAGGTCTCGGGTCAGATCACCGGGCTGGTCTCGCTTGGCGAGGTCGAGTGATGGAGCTGCTCGTCGTCACCGGCCTGTCGGGCGCGGGCAAGTCGACCTGCCTGCGCGCGCTCGAGGATCTTGGCTACTACTGCGTCGACAACCTGCCGGTCCCGATGCTGCCAGCGCTGGTCGAGATCAAGGCCACGGACCACGGGCCGCGGCGCCTGGCGATCGGCGTGGACGCTCGCGCGAATGAACACCTGTACGCGTTCGCCAGCGTCCGCGAGCAGCTGCTCGCCGCTGGCCACACGATCGAGGTGCTGTTCCTCGAGGCCCCCGACGCCGTGGTGGTCCGGCGGTTCTCCGAGACCCGCCGCCGTCACCCCATGGGCGAGCTTCCCAAGGCGATCCAGGTCGAGCGCGAGCGCCTGCGCGAGCTTCGGGCCCTGGCCGACTCGGTCGTCGACACCGAGAACCTGTCCTCGCGTCAGCTTCGTCAGTTGGTCCGCGATCGCTACGCCACCCACGGCGGCGTGCTGCACTTGGTGTTGATGTCGTTCGGGTTCAAGAACGGCCTGCCGAGCGAGGCGGACTTGGTGTTCGACGCTCGGTTCTTGCAAAACCCGTTCGACGTGCCCGAGCTGCGCGCCCAAGGTGGCTTTGACGGGGCCGTGCGTGACTTCGTGCTCAAACAGGATGACGCCAAAGAGCTGCTCGATCGGATCGAGTCTTGGCTGCGCTTTCAAGCGCCCCGCACGATCCGTGAGGGCCGCTCGTACCTGACCGTCGCGCTGGGTTGTACGGGCGGGCAGCATCGCTCGGTCGCGCTGACCGAAGCGCTGCACGAACGCCTGCGCGCCGATCCGGTCGCCGGCCCTGCGCCGGTGCTCGCGGTCCGTCACCGCGATCTCGAGCAGGCGCTGGCCGACACTGCCCGGTTGGCGTGAACCAGCGACGGCGTGCGCGGGCTGGCGATATCGTGTCCGCCCAAGCCCCACGTCGACGACGAGAAAGACAAGAAGGACAAGCACTAGAGAAAGACTCGCCGCGCCGCTCGACCTAGAACTCAGCCCCCCACGCCACCTCACGAGTTCGGCCCGGCCAGCTCGGTCTGCAGAGTCCGCGGCCCCACGACTGGAGGCCCAGAGTGCCCAGCGTTGCCCGATGAATCGCGTTCTTCGCCCTCTGTAGCCATCGCGGTCATGTCGCATCCTGGCCGCGAAGTTGCGCTTTCCTTCCGGTGGATGCAGCATCTGCGCAGGTCATGCCAGCCGACGGCGTAGCTTCGTTTCACCCCAGCACCGCGCGCAGCGATTGCGCGACGGCGAAGTGTGGAGTCGTGGTCATCGGTCACGGGGGCACCGCCTCGGCCTTGCTCGCTGCCGCCCGCGGCATCGTTCCCGGTGACGGACTCGCCGATGTGCTGGCGATCGACGCTGGCGCAGGTGAGACCGAGGAGCTGCAGGCTCGCGTTTGTGCGGCGATCGATGACGTCGACGAAGGCCGGGGCATCTTGCTGATCGCAGATCTGATGGGCTCGAGCCCGTGCATGTGCGGCATCAAGAACAGCTTTGGGCACGGCTTCGCGGTGGTCACCGGCCTCAACTTGGCGATGCTCACCAAGCTCGCCCTCGCGGATCGGGGCAGCACCCCACGCGAGCTCGCCAACGCCTGCGCGGGCTCGGCTCAGCGAGCCGTCTGCGTCAAGATCAACGACGACCTCAGCAATCGAGACCAAGCCGATCCCCAAAAGTGCTCGACCGGCTGAGTCTCGCCCCGTCCGAACCGCCATCCTCGCCACCAGCGATCAGCCATCAACCATGGGTCGAACCAAGTCGAGTGAGCTAGAGATCGTCAACCCGCTGGGCCTCCACGCCCGCGCCGCCGCAAAACTCGTTGGCTTGGCGAACAAGTACGAGTCCGAGGTCTGGATCGGCAAGGACGGGCAAGAGGTCAACGGCAAGAGCATCCTGGGCGTACTGATGCTCGCCTGCGGGCAGGGCTCGAAGATCTCGCTGCGGGTCGAGGGCAAGGACGCCGACAAGGCCCACGGCGCCCTCTCCGAGCTGGTCGGCGCCGGCTTCGGCGAGATTTGAGGGATCGGAAGTCAGGCGCCTGGATCGAATCACCTGTGATCTGTTTTCAGCTCGGGCAGGGCTTCTCGCCCGCTTGCGGACGCTTTCGTAGACTGGTTCACCCTGGGCAGCGAACGGATCGGGGTGTCGTTCCCCAGTCGGCCCAACCCATGGAGTCAGGGCGATTGGGGTAAAAATAGCCATGCCGAACGAACGCGACACCCCCGAGGCCCGGGAGCAGCGCGAAGTCTCGACGGTTCGTGACGTCGCGCCCCCCGGCGCGCTCGAGCGGCGGGGCGACGGGGTCAGCCCCGGTCTTGGCCTTGGCCCCGCCTACGTCGTCGACCGCCGCGAGGTCAACGTTCCGCACACGCACATCGATCGTGAGGCGGTCGACGACGAGATCAAGCGATTCCGAACGGCGCTACGCGGCGCCCAAGATCAGCTCGAGACGATCAAGGGTCGCCTGACTCACGGTGAGCACCGACAGATCCTCAAGGCTCAGCAGATGATGCTGCGCGATCCAGATCTGATCCAGCGGACCGAGGCGCTGATCAAGACCGATCTGATCAACGCCGAGTGGGCCGTCAGCCGCTCGGTCGATCAGATCCGCGAGACCTTGGCCAAGGCCAGCGTCGAGCTGTTTCGCGAGCGGCAATTCGACGTCGCGTTCATGGGCGAGCGATTGATCACCACGCTCGGCGGCGAAGAGCGCGACGCGATCACGCCACCCGAGGGCTCGGTCGTCGTCGCCCACGATCTCAGCCCAGCCGACACCGCCCAGCTGGCCCGCTACAAGGTCGCCGGGCTGGTCACCGAAGAGGGCGGCCAGACCTCGCACACGGCGATCATCGCTCGGGCCCTGCAGATCCCCGCGGTCGTTGGCGCCGATGATCTGCTCGCCGCCATCGCAACGGGGGACACCGTGATCGTCGATGGTGTGCACGGGCTCGTCCACATTCGGCCCAATCAGGCCCAGCTCGACGCGCTCGAGCTCGAGGTCGAGCGCTACGTCGCGTTCGAGCAGGAGTTCCAAAAAGAGCACGCGCTCCCAGCCCAGTCGGACGACGGCGAGACCATTCACCTGCGGGCCAACCTCGCGCTCGACGAAGAGTGTGAGCTCGCCCGCCGGTTCGGCGCCGAGGGCGTCGGCCTGTATCGGACCGAGTTCATGTTCATGAACCGCGAGACCGCGCCCAGCGAAGAAGAGCACTACCGCAGCGCCAAAGCGCTGCTGCGGCGCTGGAACCCCCACCCTGTCCGCATCCGTACCTTTGACCTTGGCTCCGACAAACAGTGCCCGGCCTTCGCTACCGCCGAGGTCGAGGCCAACCCCGCGATGGGGCTGCGCTCGATGCGGCTGGCGCTGCGCCAGCGCGATGCGTTCTTGGCCCAGCTGCGCGGGCTGATGCGGGCTGCCCTGCACGGCCCCGTGCAGATCATGCTGCCGCTCGTCAGTGGGCTCGAGGAGCTCGCTGCTGGGCGCGAGGCGTTCGATGAGGCCCGCGCGCAGCTGGTCGAGCAAGGCATGCCTCACGCCGACCACGTGTCTGTGGGCGTGATGATCGAGGTGCCCTCGGCGGCGGTGGTCGCCGACCTCATGGCTCGCCACGTCGACTTCATGAGCATCGGGACCAATGACTTGATCCAGTACACCCTCGCGATCGACCGCGAGAACGACGAGGTCAACTACCTGTACGAGCCGCTGCACCCCGCGATCCTGCGGCTGATCAAGCTGACCTGCGACGCAGGCGAGAACGCCGGGATCCCGGTCTCGCTGTGCGGCGAGATGGCCTCGGACCCACGCTACACCTGGGTGCTCGTCGGCCTTGGGCTGCGCGAGCTCTCGATGCAGGCCTCGGCGATCCCCGTGATCAAGAACATCATCCGCTCGTCCAGCCTCGACGAGATGCAGGCGCTCGCCGCGGCCGTGTTGGACTGCGAGACCGCCGTCGACGCGCGGCGGCTGGTCATGCAGGCTATCAGCGGTCGGTTTGGCGAGCACCTCCAGCACACCGCCGGCATGAGCCTCGACGAGGATGAGCTCGCGGCCGCCACCGCTGACCGCCTCGTGGTCGAGGCCTGACCAACATGACGACACATCTCGACGCGATCACCGAAGCCCCCTGCGCGCTGCCCGACGACCGCTCGCGGCTGGTCTCGATGGCGCCTGGCCGGCTGTGGGTCCAAGATATCGGGCCGCTGCCCGGCTCCGGGGACACGACCCCAACCCAGCCGCCCTCGCTGCTGATGCTCCACTCCCTGCTGGTCACCGGCTGGGACTTTCGCTTCCTCGCCGACGCGATCGCGATCGACGAGCGCCGCCGGGTGCTGTGCCCGGATCTATTCGGCTGCGGCAATTCGGATCGGCCGGACGCCTTGGACACGGGCGGCTATGGGTTCGAGTGGCACGCCGAGCTACTCGCCCGCATGCTCGATCGCCTCGAGGTCCCCTGCGTCGATGTGCTCGCCCATGGCTACGGCGGCGGCGCGGCGATCCACCTCGCGCACCGGCTCGAGCATCCCCACAGTCAGCACCGGGTCCGGCTGCGGCGGCTGATCTTGGTCGCGCCGCACTGTCTTCCGGTCGAGACCCCGATCGCGCTCCCCGGGCCCATGCCGCGGATCCGGCGGGCGTGGAACTGGGTCGGGTTCGCGCCGCTGGTGTTTCGCACGGTGTTTCGCCGCAACGATCTGCGGCGGTTCTTGCGTCGCTCACTGAGCGCGCCCGAGCTGCTGGACACCGAGCGCCTCGAGGATGACGTTGACGTGTACTGGGATCGACTGTGCCGTGACGGGGGGCTCGAGGCCGTGCAGGCGATGCTCGGGCAGCTCGACCAGCTCCACGAGTTTCACCCCGACGGCGTCCGCGAGCGCCTGCACACCGCGGCGCGGTCGATCACGAGTCCAACCATGCTCGTGTGGGGGGACCGAGATGAGATCGTTCCAACCGCGATGGCGGTGCCGACCGCGAAGCTGTTTGCCAACGCTGAGCTGCGGATCATCGAAGGCTGCGGGCACGCGCCCCAGCGCGAGCGACCCGCGGCGCTGCGACAGGTGCTCGATGGCTTCGAGCGGCGCATGCGGGCGTGAGGGGCCCCATCGCTTGTGGCTTGTCGCGTGCCGCGTGAGTCGGTCAGCGGTGCTCCGCGAGCCACGCCACACACGCCTCGCCCCCTCTTGATTCCTGATCGTGTCGGCCTCGAGCCGACGCGTGATCGTTGGCGTGATCTTCATGATCGCCAGCGCGCGCGCTTCGGCGTCGCGGTCTTGCTCGAACAGCATCGTCGCCACGCGGTTGAGCACGCCAGCGAACGCCCAGAAACGGGCGATGACCAGGAACTCGAGCGCCTGCCTGCGCGCTACCGTCATCCACGTCCGTAGCGTAGTCTCGACGACGATGGCCCGCCTCGACCTCACCGCCCGTCCCCGCCGCAACCGCAAGAGCACGGCGATCCGCGACGCCGTCCGCGAGACCTGGCTGGGACCGGAGCACTTCATCTACCCGCTGTTCATCCACGAGGGTTCCGACGACATCCCGATCACGTCGATGCCGGGCCGCTCGCGCCTGAGCCCCGAAGGCCTGCTGCGCGAAGCCGAGCGGGCCGTGGCGCTGGATCTACGCGCGCTGGTGTTGTTCCCCGCGATCGATGAGTCGCTCAAGAGCGCCCATGGCCACGAGGCCCACAATGATGAAGGCCTGATCCCGCGCACGATCCGAGCGCTCAAGCAGCGTTGGCCCGAGTTGATGGTCGTGACCGACGTGGCCCTGGATCCCTACTCCAGCGACGGCCACGACGGGATCCTCGCCCCCGACGGACGGATCCTCAACGACGCCACCGTCGAGGTCCTGGTCGAGCAAGCGCTGTGTCACGCCCGCGCTGGAGCCGACATCATCTCGCCTTCTGACATGATGGACGGGCGCGTCGGGGCGATCCGGGACGGCCTCGACGACGCCGGCTTCACCGACGTGTCGATCCTCGCGTACACGGCGAAGTACGCCTCGGCCTATTACGGCCCGTTCCGCGAGGCGCTCGACTCGGCCCCAAAGCACGGCGACAAGAAGACCTATCAGATGGATCCGGCCAACGTGCGCGAGGCCCTGCGCGAGGTCGAGCTCGACGAAGACGAAGGCGCCGACATGGTCATGGTCAAGCCCGCGGGGCCCTACCTGGACGTGATCCGAGCGGTCCGCGAGGCCACCCCGCTGCCCTTGGCTGCGTACCAGGTCAGCGGCGAGTATGCGATGCTCAAGGCGGCGTGCGAGCGCGGTTGGCTCGACGAGCGCAAGGCCGTGCTCGAGAGCCTGATCGCAATCCGCCGCGCAGGCGCCGACGTGATCCTGAGCTACTTCGCCCCGGACGCCGCGACCTGGCTGCGCGAGGGCCGGCCATGGTGAGCATCTTCGCGCTTGGGATCGCGGGCCTGCTCATCGTCTTTGGGTTTGGCTCCCTGGTGTTCTGGCTGGTCACACGCCCGAGCACCAAGCAGCTGAACTCGGGTGAGTCCCCCGCTACGCCTCAGCGCGTCGTTGCCCAGGCACCGGTGAGCTCGCACGTGGTCGTGCACCTGCGCGGGGGGACGCCGCTCGGGGCGATGCTGCGCGAACACGCCAACACGGCCGAGACCCAAGGTCTGCGCCCGTTCTTGGAGTTCGGCGCGCTGTGGTGCCCGCCCTCGCGCATGTTCGGCGAACTCCTGGAAGAACCACGGCTGCAGGCCGCCCTCGCCGGCGTCTACTTGATCCGCGCCGAGCTCGACGACTTCGTCAACGATCACCGCACCAAAGAACTCCGGGCTGTCGCGGTCCCCGTGTTCTACGAGCTCGATGCACAGGGCCAGGCCACCGGTCACACGATCACCGGCGCGGCCTGGGGCGAGGACACGCTCGACAACATCGCCAGGACGATGGCTCGGTTCTTCTCGAACTGAGCGCGCGCCGGCTCTCCTGCCGGTCCGGTTTTCGTGGTAGGGGTCGGACAATGAGTGACGCCGCGTTCCGCGATCGAGCCCCGCAAACTGTCATGCAGCTGTTGGACACCGCGGCCGAGTCGTATGGCTCTGCCCCAGCGCTGCGCGCCAAGTCCAGCTCGGGTTCCTGGCAGGACACCACGTGGACCGAGTACCGCGCCGAGGTCCGCCGCACCGCGAAGGGCCTGCTCGCGCTGGGCCTCGAGCCCGGCAAGGGCGTGTCGTTGATCGGCTTCAACTGCAAGCGCTGGCTGATCGGCGACCTCGCAGCAATCCACGCTGGCGGGGTCCCGGTCGGGATCTACACGACCAACTCGCCAGCGCAGTGCCAATACATTGCCAGCCACAGCGACTCCAACATAGCGATCGTCGAGAACCACGAGCAGCTCGCCAAGTTCCTGGAGGTCCGTGACCAGCTGCCGCTGCTGCGCGCGATCGTGTTGATGCGTGGCGAGCACGAGGACGAGCTCGTGCACTCGTGGGCGCAGATGCTCGAGCAAGGCGACGCGCTCGACGACGCCAAGCTCGAAGCACGCATCGCCGCGCAGACCCCCGAAGACATCTGCACGCTGATCTACACCTCGGGCACGACCGGCGAGCCCAAGGGTGTGATGCTCAGCCACGACAACCTGACCTGGACCTCGGCCTCGGCAGCCTCGGTGCTCGAGCTCGATCCGGGCGCCCGCATGTTCAGCTACCTGCCGCTGTCGCACATCGCCGAGCAGGTCGTCACGTTCTTCGTGCCCATGCAAAAAGGCCTGTGCACCAGCTTCGCAGAGAGCTTCGAGAAGCTCGGCGAGAACCTGGCGGAGGTCCGGCCGCACGTGTTCCTGGGCGTGCCGCGGGTGTGGGAAAAGATCCAAGCCAAGATGATGGCCGCGGGCGCCCAGAACACGGGGCTCAAGAAGGCGATCGCCCAGTGGGCGCGCAAGGTCGGCGCCCGGGCGATCGAGAACCGCCAGCGCGGCGAGGCCCCGCCGCTCGTGTATGGGCTCGCCGACAAGTTGGTGTTCTCCAAGGTTCGGCACCGGCTGGGCCTCGACAACAGCATCTTCAACATCACCTCGGCAGCGCCGATCGCCAAAGAGACCCTGGATTTCTTCGGCAGCCTGGGGATCTTGATCAACGAGGTCTACGGCATGAGCGAGTGCACCGGGCCAGCCAGCATGTCGACCCCCAACAAATTTCAGGTTGGCTGGGTTGGCTGGGCGCTGCCAGGTGCCGAGCTGAAGGTCGCCGAAGACGGCGAGCTGTGCATGCGCGGCCGCAACGTGTTCAAGGGCTACTACAAGAACCCCGAGGCGACCGCCGATGCGCTCGACGCCGAGGGTTGGCTGCACTCGGGCGACATTGGTGAGAGGTCCGGTGATTTCTACCGGATCACCGACCGCAAGAAGGATCTGTTGATCACCGCCGGCGGCGAGAACATCGCCCCGCAGATGATCGAGGGCAAGCTCAAGAACCTCGTGTGGATCAGCCAGGCCGTCGTCGTGGGCGACCGCATGCCCTACTTGTCTGCGCTGCTCACGATCGACGAGGACAAGTTCGACGATCTGCTCAAGCAGACCGGCAGCACCAGCGAGACCCTGGAAGAGCTCTCGCAGGATCCCAAGCTGAGCGAGTTCGTCATGCGGTCGATCGAAGCTGTCAACGCCGAGCTCGCGCGGGTTCAGACCATCAAGAAGATCAAGATCCTTCCGCGGGATCTGAGCATCGAGGGCGGCGAGATGACGCCGACCATGAAGATCAAGCGCAAGGCGATCAACGAGAAGTACAAGGCGGAGATCGCCGCTTTCTACGCCTGAGCGGGGTCCACCGGGCCATCTGGATTGGCCTGGGCGGGCCCTGGGCCCTCCCGGCTTGACCCAGACCCAAGCGCCGTGGGGTATAACTCCTCCCCATGCCCAGCGATCGCGTCGCGATGTTCATCGACTTCGAGAACCTCGTCTACGGGGTCGAGAACAACAACACGGCCGTCGATGGCGAGCAGGAGCTCGATGTCGACATTCAGCGCTTGGTCCGGTTCGTCCGTGATGAGGGTCGGCTGGTGCTCGCGCGGGCCTATGCTGACTGGCGAAGCCCCGGCGTCCGGCAGCACCAGCAAGACCTGTACGTGCAGGGCATCGAGACCGTCCACGTGTTCGGTCGTCGCCACGGCTCGGAGATCAAGAACTCGGTCGACGTCGCGCTGGCCGTCGACGCCGTCAGGGCCCTCTACGAGCGCGAGTTTGACACCTTCGTGCTGATCAGCGGTGATCGGGACTTCCTTCCGCTGTTGCGAGTCGTGCGGGAGCACGGCCACCGCATCATCGGTGTCTCGGTCCGCGAGTCTGCCTCGCGCGACCTCCCGAACTTGTGCGATCGCTTCGTCTACTACCGCGATCTGTGGCGGACCTGGGGCCCGGAAGAGCAGCGCGAAGTCCCGCGCAGCGCGGGTGAGATTCGTGACCTGGCGGTGTTCAAGGAGCACATGCGCCTGCTGTTGGCCGAAGAGGTCGGCGTGGGTGGGATCCTGGGCGCCACGCTCAAGCCGATGATCCGCAACCGCATTGATCCCGGCTTTGACGAGACCCAATTCGGCTTCCTCAAGTTCTCGAAGCTGCTCGAGGCCATGCCGGAGGTCGTGCGCATCGAGTACGCCACTGACACGCATAGCCGCGACATTCGGGTGTTCCCTGCCGAGGGCGGCGCCGTACAGTTGCATGATCAGCAGGCGCGCCAGGGTGAGCGGGATGAGCAGGGTGAGCAGGGTGAATCGCCTCGCCACAGCGGCGCCGTGATCTCGCAGCCGGTGCGTCCCTGGGAGCCAACGCCCGAGGCGTTCTTGAGCCGGGCCCGCGCTCGGTTGGCCCGCACGGGGCTGCACCTCGAGCTGCATCGGCGCCACGCGATCCTCGAGTTCATCCACGCCGAGCTGCCAACCGGCGACGCGTTCCGCAGCCAGGCGAGGATCCTCGAGCGCCTCGAAGAGCGGGCGGCAGCGGTCTCGAACGACGAGCTCGAGCACTCGACCGTGCGCCGGTACCTGTGGGCGCTCTATCAGTCGTGGGTGTTCGATATTGATCCGCCGGACCGCGGGCTAGACCACCTCGAGCGCGGGCTTCGGCTCAAGCCCGACTACCGCGAGGTCGACCGCTTGCGCCTGCGGGTCGAGCAGAGCTTGGTCTACAAGGTCTACGAGCTGCTGCCGCAAGAGCCCGAGGATGCGCGGGCGCGGCTGTGTGCGCTGCTAGAGATCGATGATGGGCGCGCGGCGGAGCTGATCGAGCGTGTTGAAGAGTACCGGCGCTCGCAGCAGCAGCGCGGGCGCTGAGCCGGTTCACAGGTTGTCGGATCTGCAGTCCGCCGAGTCACTGTGCAGGTGGGGTCGGGAGCACCTTCTCGAGCGCCGCGATCAACTCGGGCGCGAGCGGCGTGACCGGCGGCTCGAAGCGCTGGACGACGCGGCCCTGCGGGTCGACGAGGAATTTGGTGAAGTTCCAGGCGATCTCACCCTTGATGCCTTCGCCGGTCTCCTCGGTGAGCGTGCGGTACAGCGGATCCTTGTTGGCGCCCTTGGTCACCACCTTGTCGAACATCGGGAACTCGACCGCGTACTCGCTGTGAACGAACGCGTCGATCTGCTCGGGTGTCCCTGGCTCTTGGCCGCCGAAGTCGTTGGAGGGGAACGCGACAACCTCGAAGCCCTTGGCTTTGTACTTGCCGTAGAGTTCTTGGAGCTCGGCGTATTGAGGGGTGAAGCCGCACTCCGAGGCTGTGTTGACGACGAGCAGGGCCTTGCCGCGGTAGTCGGACAGGCTCTTGGTGGTGCCGTCTAGGAGTTTGACTTGTTGATCGAGGATCACTTCGTTGGGGGCGATCGGTTTGGCGGGGGCCGGCGCGGCGGGGGGCTCCGGCACGATCTGTTCAGCTGACGCGGCGGGCTGCTCGACTGGGGGAGCTTGGTCAGCGGGTGGTTTTGCGTCGCAGGCTACCAGGAGCACAGCGACGAGGAACATGGCGGAGCGCATGCTGGTGGTGTACAGGAGTGAGGGCGTTGAGGAAGCGTCATCGCCCGTGTGGGTGCTCACCGGAGAGGGCGGTTCGCCCTGTAGCCCTACGTCAGGGAATGCGATCGGCGCCGGCAAAATCTGGCGCACCAACAGTGTTTGGCCGTGGATCGCCGTCAATATCGTCCGTGGGATCATCGGTCGACCAGGAACCAGCCGTGTCAATCGCAGCTGGATACATGCCGGGCACTAGGTGAAAGTCCGCGTTTTGGTAGCTGACGAACCAGCTAGTGTCTGGCATCATACCGAGTGATGTATTACCTGGGACGTTCATCTCAAAAGCGCTGTCAGACGCTGTCACATTTGGGCACGACATTTCGTCATCCACTTGCCTAGAGACGATCAAGCTATTCCGAACAGTCACGTCACTTTCGTCAGCACAAACTAGCGCGCGCGATGCGGCCGCTCCCCCGGCAAGGGTGCTGTACAAAATAGTCGCCGTACCATCAGTGATGGTAACGGCATCCACATCAGTTACGTTTCCGCCTACGAAGCAATTCTCTAGCATGAGTGTTCCGCCGCTTGCGAGAACGATACCGCCACCAGGGTTATTAATGATGAGTGAGTCCTCGACCCACGCGGAGCCATTGACACGAAACCCGGGGGCCGCAGAGAGTGAAATTTGGATCCCTCGCATGTACAGCGTGCCGGGCACCGCAACCGTGACGGCAGGATTCGCATTGAACCCTGCCAAGATCGGAGTTTCGCCGTTAGCTGCGAAAAATGCCAGGGTCCCAGTTACGGCAATATCTTCCTGATATGCCGCACTCCCGACAAGCTCATGAATAACAACAATTGACTCGTTCGGGGCGTTGAGAATTGCTGCCCCGACCTCACAGTACGGCAGCGCCTCACTGCCGTCCGCTGCGATGCACACCACACCATTGTTCCCATTCACATGAACCACGTTAGTGGGATCGAAGCAGTTCCCCTCCGCAATATTGCACGCGCTATCCGAGCACTGCTCGTGTTCCGAACACCCCACGCACACATTCCCAGCGACATCACAGATGGGCGTCGTCCCCGTGCACGCGCTCTGGATGTCAGCCGTACACTGCACGCAGGTCGCCCCTTCACACACTGGCGTACTCGGGTCAGCGCCCGCGCACGAAGCATCGGGGTCTGCGGTCCCCTCGCAATCGACACAGACCCCGCTTTCGATGTCACAAAACGGCGCATCAGGGCCGCTGCAGTCCTCGTCACCCATGCAGGCCATTGGGTCACCATCTCCGTCACCATCTCCGTCCCCCGTGGGCTCACCATCACCGTCCCCCGTTGGATCCCCATCACCATCCCCAACAACATCACTGCACTCCGCCCCCGGCTTCCCATCGCAGTACCAACACCCGGTAGGCACAGCTTCCTGACACCCGTCCTCCGTGGCCACATCCACGCAAGTATTGTCCGAGCAATATGGTCTTGCCCCAAAAATTCGGACACCTGGTTCTATGCGGCTTGACTCGCCGTGTTCGCGGCGTAGAAGTCCCGCTCGTACTCGACCGGCGAGCAGTAGCCGATGGTCGAGTGCCTACGTTGGCCATTGTAGAAAACTTCGATCCATTCCGCAATAGACGTCATCGCATCTTCGTGGGTGAGAAAGATCTTCCGATAGACGTATTCGCGTTTCAAAGTAGCGAAGAAGGCCTCGGCGACGGCGTTGTCCCAGCAGTTGCCGCGGCGGCTCATGCTGCAAGTGATCCCTGCGTCGTCGAGTGTCTCGCGGACGCGCGTGGCCTTGTACTGGGAGCCCTGATCCGAATGGAAGAGCAAGCCTTGCTGTGACGGCTCCCGGCTCCCGAGCGCGGCGCTCAGAGCATCGAGGACGAGGTCGGCGCGCATATGATCGGCGCTCGCCCATCCGACGACCCGGCGCGAAAACAGGTCGATCACGACGGCGAGGTACACCCAGCCGGCGATGGTCCAGACGTAGGTGATGTCCGAGACCCAGACCCGGTCCGGCTCGTCGACATCGAAGCGGCGCTCGAGCACGTTGGGCGCGGCCGGATTGGTCGGCTCGGCGTCCGCCTTCCGGAACTTCGGCTTTAGGTCAGCGCTGAGCCCCAGCTTGGCCATCTGCCGCGCGACTCGCTTTCGATCCACGGCGAAGCCTTGGGCCTCGAGCTCCTCCGTCACCCGAGGGCTGCCATAGGTGCCGCGGCTTTCGTCGAAAATCTCGGTGATCTGCTGGTTCAACAACTCGTTCTCCTTGGCTCGATTCGATGGCGCCCGGGTTAGCGAGGCGTAGTAGCCCGACCTCGACACCTCGAGGACCCTGCACATCAGCTTGATCGGGAAGTTGGCCTTCTCCGCGTGGATCAGCTCGTAGGCCTCAGACGCTACGAGCTTTCCTTGGCGAAGTCGGGTAGCGCAAAGGAACCTCCCCCTCACGCCCCCACAGAACCGTACGTGAATCTCTCGACTCATACGGCTCCTATCGTCCAGCCGGCACCGTTGGGAGGAGCCCAGCGAGCTCCCAATGGACAAAGAGTCCGGGAGTACGCTCGGCGATACGTTGAAGCCAGGCCATCGCCTTCCGGGGTCGCCTCTTGAAGCGCTTGTATTTTCGCATCACCCATTGGCGAAGCACAACGTTCAACCCTCGCAGCACCGAGATCAACGCTGATGGCCGAAAGCGACCGTAGTAGCGTATCCAGCCTCGTAGCACTGGGTTGATGAACGCCGCAAGCTCTTCGAGAGTCATCCTCGTCCTCCTCGGCAACCTCCAACTCCGCCGCATGGTCTGGCGAACGCGACGCGCGGCCTTCCCACTGATGGCGGGGCTGAAGGAGACGAAGATCTGGCCCGTCCAAGCTTTCGCCAGACGGGGCTGGAAGGTAAAGCCCAAGAAGTCGAAACTCCTGACTTCGCTCCTCGACCACGTTCCCGGCATGCAGCCAACGATCCGGGTCTTTCCCGAATGCAACTCCAGTCGACAACGCTTTAGACGCTGCTTGATCTGGCCGAGCATCCACTCCGCATGCCCCTTCGATTCGCAGTGCACGAGAATGTCATCGGCGTACCGTTCGAATGGCACGCCTCGAAAAGTCTCGAACATCCACTGGTCGAAAGCCAAATGGAGGAATATGTTGGCCAGCAGCGGACTGATGACACCCCCTTGGGGCGTGCCCCGATCACGGGGTACGACCTGACCATCCTGGTCCTGGAGATCTGCCCTCAGCCACCGTTTGATATACAAGAGCACCCATCGGCAATCCGTGAACCGCCTGACCGCACGAAGTACTAACTCGTGGTCCAAGCGATCGAAGAACGACCGAATGTCGAGATCTAAAACCCACCCATGCTTCCAGCATCGGCGGCGAGCACTTTCGACAGCATCGTGTGCCGAGCGCCCGGGCCTATAGCCGAAAGAGTCGGAGTGAAACACCGGTTCCACCAAGGGTTCGAGATACATCTTGACGACGGCCTGAGCGATACGGTCCTCGACAGTTGGTATACCGAGAACCCTCACGCCGCCATCCCCTTTCGGTATCTCCACCCGCAAGACGGGCGGAGGGTGGTAAGAGCCCGAAGACATCCTGTTCCAGAGCCGATAAAGATTTCGACGAAGTTCACGCTCGAAATCATCGGTCCCCTGGCCATCGACGCCCGGAGCTCCCCGCTTGGCCCTCACTGTTTTGAAGGCCTCCCAAACCATCCTCTTAGGGATGGTGAACGGCTTTGTCTGCGTCATCGGTTCTTCCCGTTTCCGGTTGACCTCTGACCCAGGACAGACGATGCACCCCCTTGGCTCAGCGTGTTTTCACACGCTTCATCGCTACTACGAGATGCTCCGCCCCTGTGCCCCGCATCGGTACTTGCGCCCTCACGGAGGCTCTCCGCTCGAGTTCTTTCCTTGGCATCGGGACGACAGGTTCCCACGTTCCACACCAGCGCCTGATTCGAACTCACGCCGCCTTTATGCCGAGCGTCACCCAGCCAGTAAGCAGGTGCCCGCTGGATTTCCTCCCGGGCTAGCCTTCCATCCCGGTTTCGACGCCAATGGTAAAGCTCACGACACGTCATCAGCGGTTCACTTGCGTTCGTCTTCTCGAATCCTACCTGTCGCGATATCCCTCGCGACTTTCCCTCGACGCTCACCACGACGGCTCTTGACCGACGCAGCTCGAGGTGGTTTGGAGCCTGATCCTGCAACCCGACTCCGAGGGGCCATCCCTCATCACTGGTGTAGTTGGCGATCGCATCACTGATCGCGCTCGTGGCACACGAAGGCCGCGGCTTTTTTTAAGAAATCCCGCTCCATCTGCAGCTCGCGATTCTGCCTGCGCAGCTGCTTGAGCTCCTCCCGCTCCTCGGTCGTCAGTGGCCCGGCATCGCTGGTTCCGCCTTCGTCGACCTTCGCCTGGTTCACCCAGTTCCTGAGTGCCCCTTCAGGAAGGTCGAGATCTCGAGCTACCTGAGCGATCGGCTTGCTTGACCGCTGGCAGATCTTGACGGCCTCGGCCTTCTGTTGCGGTGTAAATGTCCTGCGTTTCTTGCGTGGCACGGTGCTTGTCCTCCAGTTTCCTTCTTCCGGAGGTGTCCATCAAACTGGGGCAGATCTAATACGCGTTTTCCCAGTCCGAGTGCTGCTGCGCGCAGTACCCATCACCGCCGTTGTTCACACAATGATCGGGGTTCGCCTCGACACACCCCGAGCTAGACGGCAGCAGCGCCCCGACGACGAAGCCCAGACTGAGGATGACAGCTTGACGGGAATTCACCTCTCCAGTGTCCAACGACTGGCTTTTGCGGTCAAGCACTTCACCAGCGAAACACAATGCACAATTGCATCATGCCACCGGCACGATCAGCCACAACCTGGCCGATCACGACAAACTGGCACTCGGATCAAAACGCGAAGCCGACGCCCTGCGGCCGCACGCGCACCTTCGCCCCGGACTGGCTCTTGCTCCGCGCCTTCTTCCGCTTGCTGACGTCCACCGCGATCATCACCACCCCAGCGATCAACGCCGCGCCGCCAATCGACAACACGACATTCCCGGGTGTTCGGTAATTCGTCTGTTCCTGCAGCGTCTCGTCCACCGGCTCCACCCCCCGGACCGCAAACGCAACCCCCGCGAGCCCCAGCACCCCCACACCAACCCCCGCGAACCCCAGCGGCCCGATCGCCTTCACATCCCCATCCCCACCAGCATCCCCGTCCCCACCAGCATCCCCATCCCCACCACCATCATCCCCCGGATCCACCACCTGGTGCTTCCGCGCCAGCTCCAACA
>NZ_JMCC02000093.1 GCF_000737335.2 Enhygromyxa salina
GGTGGGCGCCGTCGAGGATGTCGTCACGGGTGACCGTGAGGGTTGGGATCCGCTCGATGGTGCCGGCCTTACGGGCGTCGAACCATACACGAAACGAAGAAGCCCCTTGAGGTAGCGCGGTCGCCGACAGGGATGAGACCGTCAGCTTCGTAATTGGGACATATATGGTTTCCGCTTCGCCCCCCTCGAATTTCCTCTCCGAGATGACTGACGCATTCACAACCGCAGGTATGACTGTTTCGCCAATTTCGAAGATGACGACATCTCCAGGGGCTATGTTCGGATACAATCCATCGAGGTGAATCTTCGCCAGGTCGTCTTGTGGCTCGTACAAATAAGCCGCGGCGACATCAAGACGGTCCTTCCCGGCCACAGAGGACATAACCTGTATTTCAAGCGGCCCCAAACCGACACCTTCCGCCAGGACAACGACGGACGCCCCGACACCGTATCCCGTGCCGTTGTCCTCGACCTTCTCAAAAACCGTGGCGTTTGCGATCTCTTGACTCTGGACATACGCTCGATAACCAGGGATCATGCTCGAGCTCCCCAATACGATACCGAAGTCATCCCCAACAATCTCTGCGGCGCTCCACGTTGCCCCGCCAGATGGTACTAGCCGACCTTCAAAGACACTGTTTTGCGTACCCAGCTCCGCACTCCAGTTGTCTGGATGGCC
Organism: Enhygromyxa salina; assembly: GCF_000737335.2. Classification (GTDB taxonomy): domain Bacteria; phylum Myxococcota_A; class Polyangia; order Nannocystales; family Nannocystaceae; genus Plesiocystis; species Plesiocystis salina_C. The sequence goes on from NZ_JMCC02000093.1 coordinate 680, forward strand.
AGTGGCTCGAGCAGCCAGGACCTTCGCGGTCGCAGCCACGCCCACCCCCCGCTCGCTCAGAGGATGCGCCGAGTCACGCCTCGCACCGTAGTCGCAGGAGTCCGTGACTGTATCGAATATCACTGAAAAATCTAGCATGGGAAGACTCCTGGTTGTGCCCTAAAAGGGCTCGTGGTAGCGTCCGTTGATGCACGGCAAGATATCCACTCGATTCCTCGTTGCGGCATTGCTTGGTTTGTCGGTTTCAAGCTGCACCCCGGGCGGGAACTCGGGCACCGACGCTGGCTGTGTTGCGGGGGAACTCGATTGCGAGTGCAGCGCAAGTCTGTGCCTGGGTGCGCTCGTCTGTGAGGACAACATCTGCGTAGAACCTGGACAAGTGACGTCGTCGGGTGACGGCGACGGCGACCCCGGCGATGGCGACCCCGGCGATGGCGACCCCGGCGATGGCGACCCCGGCGATGGCGACCCCGGCGATGGCGACGGTGACGGCGACGGCGACGGCGACGGCGACGGCGACAACTGCCAATTGGGACAGGTACTTTGCGACGGGCTTTGCGTCGACACGTCCTCGGATCCCGAAAATTGCGGAACGTGCGGTCACGTCTGCGACATCAAGGACAATGTCGGCGGTTGTATCGAGGGTGGCTGCGCCCCAACACTGAGCGAATGCGTGACCACCGAGGATCCTCCGGCAAACTGCGACGAGGTATGTATGGGCGAGGGAAAAGTCTGTGTGAGTGATGGCTGCTACGGTGGGACGACGTTCGTCTGGTACGCGGCGGGCAGCTCCTGTGCGAACTTCGAAGGCGACTCCATATCGAGTCCGTGCACATTTCCCGATGTTGCCGAGACCAACTACTACCGCTGCTGCTGCGGCGAGCCCTAGCATCAAACCAGATCCCTCTTAGCCGAGACCTCCTTCGCAAACGACGAGTGTCCAAAGCCCAGCTCGAGCCAACGTTCGAGCTCCGATGCGGCGGGTTGTCATGAGTCGGGAGGCTCCCGAGGCCTTGATCTCGCCGGGGCAGCAGAGTCCAGTCCTCATGGCAATGTGTTGTGTTGGAGCGCAATGTGACCGGCCAGGACCACCTCGAAGGCGTTCTTGAGCTCAACGGCAAAGCTGTTGCGCATGCACAAGGAGGGATCCTGGGCGATGGCGGCCTTCATCGCATCAGCCGGGTTGCTTTCCGTCCAGATGGAGCGCACCAGCAGAATCAGTGTCTTGGCTGCGTCGAACGAATGGCCTTCGTCCAACTCGGGAAGGACGGAGCTCAACAGGGACGCCAGGCCACTCACACTCGTGAGAACCCCCTTGCGGTACCGCATCGCAAGTTGGGTCGAGACGTTGCGTTCGAGTATCGCCGCTTGGACGCTCAGGAGGTCCGACAGAACAGGCTCGGCCGCAAACCCGTTGGCCAGGGACTCAGAGACCACGTCGATACGTTGACCGACCGGCACGACCCCCTCCACTTTCGCGGTGACGTGAGGGGCTTGGTTCGCTAGCCACTCTCTTGCAGCGTCATCAAGGAGGTCAAGAAGCACAGCCTCCCTTGACTCGAAGTACCGCAGGACGTTCGATTTCGCCAAACCCACACGCCGGCTCAACTCGCTCAGAGTGACTGCAGCAGCCGGCATCTCCAGCAGCATCGCCGCGGCCGCGTCAAGGATTGATTTACGCCTGATGTCCCGCTGCTCCTGGCTACGCGCTCGCTGAAAAATCGCCACGCGCTCATGTTACAGACTGCCGTATCCGATTCAAGAAGCGGTGTAGCCGGGGCCTGACGCCCGGCGCATCTTTCGCGCATGACACCGAGCACGAAAGATGTCTGGGCGAAGCGGGTGGACGAGTGGCGGCGTAGCGGGCTGAGCGCGATGATCCCGAGCGGAGTGGAGATCGAGCGGAGTGGAGATCTACGTGGGTCTGGAGGAGGGCGCGACCCGCTCAGCACGCCGCGCGCCCCGACGCACCACCGGCCCGTGCACCAGAAACAGACTGCCGGCGCCTTGACAAGAGAACGGCGGTCTCTTATCTCCAATAAGACAAACACGCGCGACTGATCGCGCGATCAACAAGGAGATACTCGTGCCTCAGAAGGCGTTCCTCGCGACGGATCCTGCTCACTACGCCCGGCTCGGCCTCACTCCCGAGATTCAGCCGTTCGAAGACGGTCTGCGCACGGACCCGTCCCAGCACGGTCACTACGAGTGGTGGTACTTCGATGCCCACCTCGACGACGGCGCGACGCTCGTAGTCAGCTTCACTACGAAGCCTCTAGCGGCGCCCGGGACCGGGTTGAAGCCGCAAATAGCGATCGACCTGGACCTTCCGGATGGCCGACGGTTCAACAAGCGCGCATTCTTCGACCCAGAGACGTTCAACTCATCGTCCGACGAGTGCGACGTCACCATCGGGCAAAACCGGTTCCGAGGCGATCTACACGAGTACTACATCACGGCGACTATTGAGGACGTCAGCGTAGACATAAAGCTCGTGGGACGAACCGAACCATGGCGTCCCGCGACGGGCCATATCTTTTATGGCGATGACGAGTCGCTACTGTTCGCGTGGTTACCCGCCGTCCCGCACGGTGACGTGACTGCGACTTACAGCGTGGGATCCAAGACGGTCACAGTGCAGGGCAATGGCTACCACGACCACAACTGGGGCAATGTACCACTCATGAGTGTGGTCAACAACTGGTACTGGGGTCGCGGCAAGGCTGGGCCGTATACGTTCATCACGGCGGAGATCATCTCGGAGAAGAAGTACGGATACAAGCCCGTCACCGTGTTCATGCTTGCCCAAGACGGCCACGTGGTTGCCGACGATCAGAGCAAGGTCACCTTTGCCAAGAGCGATATCCATACCGACAACGAAACTGGCAAGCCGGTAGCAAATGTCCACTCCTTCACCTACACGGACGAGACCGACACTTACACCTTGACCTACCAGCGAGCCAACACCATCCTGCGCACCCACTATATTGAGAGCCTGCATGGCCTCAAAAAGGCCGCAGCGAGGCTATTGGGCTTCGACGGCAGCTACACCCGCTTCAGCGGCACGATAGATGTTGCCCACCACAAGAGCGGCGGCCCCACGGAAACCATCTCCGAACCCGCAATCTGGGAACTCATGTACTTCGGAAAGCACGGTCACGAAGCCAAGAAATCCTAAGCGGGCGGCCACCCAAGAACGAGTGGCGGTGTACTGGAGCACGGACGACGGACGGTGGGTCGCCGACCCTGACGACAAGCTCAGCAACTACGACCGCCGCGACAAGAACCTTCACCTCAGTGCGCAGGACATGGACACGGCCAAGACGATCATCGAAGCTTCGCATACCGGCGACCCCGCCCAGATGGCGGCCGCGATACTCGACTCCGAGTTAGTCAAGACAATCTACATTCGCTTACTTCCATATCGCCGAGGCCAAGGCGAAGCACCCGGAGATGAAGAAGAAAGACTTGACCGCGTACATCCAGCGTCGATCCGCCGCAGCAGTGAGTCGGGGAGCGCGTGCTTGGCCCGGTATTGCACGCCAGACTGCGTCGGGCTCGGCTGGTAGCCCTTGCCCGAATCGACGCTGGTGTCAACGAGCCTCTGCATTCTTGCCCAGCTTCGACAGCAACATCATGAGCACCCCCAAGGCCCGGCGAGCGAGCGAGGACAAGCGTTGACGGGCGCCGCAGCGGGCTCAGCTCGAGGCCCACGATCGGAGTCGACGGTGTCGTGTTCACACGAGACGACCACGCCGTGCTGACGAACCTGTTGGCGCCGTGTCCGTCAGGTGAGCCCGCGACCCCGACTCGGCCTGCCAAAGATAGTGTGGCTCAGTGACTCGATGCACGCCCGCCTGGCGGGCGGGGACCGAGACCCAAGTCCGCGAGCACCCGCGCGATGTCGTCGCAGCGAGGAGCGCCCTCTGGCATCCGCGATGTCCGCGTGCGATGCTCTTCCGGTGACCCAGTATCGGCACCGCGTGCGCGCGAGGCCAGCGCAGCCCACGCTAGCCCCGAATCAAGCGCTGCGCGCTCGACTGGGGCCTACGATGTCTTAAAGGGGGCTTTCAAAAGCCCCCTCGCTTCGGCGGCGGAGCCCCCTTCGCTCACCCCAAACGCTCGCCTGTCGGCTCGTACTCTTCGTTGGGTCGTCGACGCGGCGACCACCTACGCGAGCTGTCACAGGCCAGTGCTCGCGCTCGCGGTGTTCGAGCGCGAGGCGCTGCTTCGACCGCTGCGCGCGGAGCTGAAGCTCACCACCTCGGATGCCGATCATGGCGCAGAGCTCGAGCTCGCCCTCGACAGCTCTGGAGCGTGGCGCGCCGATAACGGCAGCGCCACCGGAGCGGATGCCGCAGCGCTCGCAGCCGAGCTCGATCGACTGAAACCGAGCTCGATCCGAGTGCGCGCGGACGCGAGCACCCCCGCGTCGGTCGTCGTCAATCTTCTGCGTGTGCCTGATGTCTGGAGCGCCCGCGCGCGCCGTCAGCTGGAGCTGACATTACTCATCACTGACGACACCTGAGCGCTACCTCGTCACGCGGTTCACGCTGATCGAGATCGCGGAGTATGGATGATCCCGGGTGAGGAAATCGAGTTTGCCACCACCGCCGAGACTTTCATCGTTCGCAACAGTCACTTCCAAGGCGCCCGCTTCTCTGTCAACCGTGCGGCCGGGGACGTCGAATGCATGTCCGAGTCCGGTTGTGCACGCGGCTTCGCTCCCATGTATACACGGGACCTGTGCCCAGGACCTCGGGGCGCCGCGTGCGTTCCGGCGGCCGCGCTAGTGATCGGGTCCAGCAGCCAACCAGCGAGCCTCAGCTGGCCTGAGCCAAAGCACTGGCTCGCTCCACCACCAAACCCAAACGAGGAACTCGACGACGTCACAATTGGGGTGCCCTCCAGCAAGAGCGCCAAGGCAGTGGTCCTCGCCCGTCAACCGCTGGGGCGCGCGTTTTCGCTGGGGCTCAACCCCATGTACTCCAACAGTATCTGGACCGCGGACATCGGGACAGCCAACATCATCGCTGGAATCGGAGAGATCTGGACTGTGTGGCTCGACGACCAGGGGGGCTTTCAGGCGCAGATCCATACGCGTGAGTGAATTCAAATCCGTGATCCAGGCGCGCGTCGAGATGGCCTGATGAAAGAAGTCGAAGAAGCGCGGGAAATATACGATGCCCGCGGGATCACAATCGCCAACGCGAACTTCGATGGCGAGCTTGTGCTCACCTACGCCTGAAGACTTGGTCACGAGCCAACAGTGTATTCGCCGCTCCTGTCACTCGTCGAGGGGTTGGGGCGCGTTGTGAACGGCCTTGGGCGGTGAGCACAGCCGTGGGCGCAGGATCCCGGGCAGCCGATAGCAGCATCGGCTGCGGTCGCACTCGACGGGCTCGCCCTTGGGCAGCTCGATGAAGTCGATGATCACGCCCGCGCTGAACTCGGTTTGATCGCCCGGTCGCAGCGGGAAGTCGACCGGCGTGCGAGCCTTGACCACCCTCGCCTCGCCATGGGACGCGGGATCGAACTCGAGCTCGTAAGTCCCGTCGGAGTGGAGAGCGTAATCCTGGTTGTCGAGGTCTCCGATCGCGTAGGCGGCGGCGCTGCACGCCTTGGGCACAGGCGACAGATCACTTGGCTTCACGTCGAGCCACAGGATCGCGCCGCGCAGGTCGTCGACGACCTTGGTGCACACCTTCGGCGTCGCGGCGCCGATGGTTCGGACCTGCACGTGATCGTCGTAGATACTCATGACGCGGACCAACAACCCACGGCTCGACGTTGGCACCCGTGCGACCTCGACGGGCTCGCGCTGGTAGCCGAAGTCCCACACCGACCTGCCAGGTCGAACCAGCGCCACGCCCCCGACGAGCGGGAAGCGCTTGCAGCAACTCTCGGGACACTCGACCTCGTACTCGCAGGCCTCGTGGGTGCCCTTGGGTCCACCTGGACAGTAACCGAGACGCTCGAGCCGACACTGACCGATGTCGTTTCGAGTGCACTCCTGACACTCGGCCTGATCGCCCGTGACCGCCGGAAAGGTCGGCGGCTCACTCGAGTGATGACCCAAGCTCGCCGGCTCTGGTTCGCGCTTGTCGGGACTCGGGGCCGTGCACGCCAGCGCGGTGGCCAGACCGAGCAGGGCGTGGGCGGGTTTCACTGCGCGCCGACGCGCGCGCGTCGACGAATGTTCGCTAGCCGACATCGAGATGCTGACTATCGCACAACGGTCGCACCTTCGCCCGGGCTGTGTACCCGACGCCCCCCTCCGCTGCGAAGGGCTGATAGAACCGCCAACCGCGTCCGCGCCACCGATGTCCACTGCCTGCGGGCACCATGCGCCTAGAACACCTGAACGGTCGGTTGATCCGGGCTCGCCCGGCCCGAGCACCAGCGCGCACTCCGTGTCGTAGGTCCCCCGGACAGGCGCGACATTCCGAACCCGCCCCCCGCTCGGGCGACGGCGTTGGCGAGCAAGAGCACCTGCATTGCGCGCGAACCTACTCGAAAAATGCAGACGCGCGCAGCAAAGCTGGATCGCTAGTTTCGCTTGGCCTTGCGCTTGGCCTTGCGCGCGGCGATCTCGCGATCACGGGCAGCGCGGTCGCCAACGATGACCGGGATCGCAACCTCGGCCCCCAGCGAGACCGCCACGGTATGCAGCCAGTTGCTGGTGTAGCCGTCCCCAAACCCGTCGTTGTCCGAGGAGGTCCCGCGCGAGCCACCGCCGAGGTAGCGGACGTTCAAGTAGGGCTTGATGACCTTGGCCACGGTGACGCCAGCGCGCACGCTGGCGTCGAGGATCAGGCCCTCGATCGGATCATCGCCGCCGTTGATGAATGGAAGGTTGGCGTAAAAGCCGTCGACCTCGGCTCCGTACCAGAAGTTGGCGGTGTCGAGCTGATGGCGGCCGCGCAGCTTGATCGCGGGGACCGGACCGAAGTTGGTGCTGACCACGGCCTGGTCGCCGTCGGTCGAGACATATGAGGACCGAAAATTCCGAAACTGCATCGAGAACCCGATCGCTAGCTCATCGCCGGGGTCGGTGAAGAAGTCGTAGGCATAGCTGACCCGGTAGAAGTCGAAGCTGTACAACAAGTCGACCCCAGTGGTGGCTGGGAACGTGACACCGTCGGCGACCAGGTCGTCCTCTAGCACGGTCTGGGTGCCGAGGCGCAGCGGTTGAAACAGCAAGACGATCTCGTGGTGATCGTCGATCTCGAGCTCGGCCGCGAGCCGGCCAAACAAGAACATGGTGTCTTGCCGGCCGTCGCGACGCAGGTCGAAGTAGGTGCCGTCCGCGTCGAGCTGAAGATGGTGGCTGACAACACCGAGCGCCCCGAGCTCCGCGATCGCCTTCAAGCGAACGCCGATCGGCGCCTTGCCAGCGCGCTCACGCCGGGTCGTGGGCTCGGACTCGGCCGGCGGCGAAGGGGGCGGCTCGCTCTGCGAGGAGGACTCGCTCGGCGGCGCCGAAAAGCCCAGGGATGAGGTGATCGCGGTAGCGAGGAGCAAGGTCGCGCTTGGCATCGTTGCCACTCTTGCACCGCGATCGACCATTGCCAGCGGTTGCCAGGTTGCGCCGCGATTTCGTGGGCTGAGGCGGTGTGAGCATGCGGCCCAGGTCGACGCCATGCGCTCCGTCAACCCGGGAACCGGCCGACGAATCACCTCGAATCTCGTGTCGAATTTATTCGACACTGGCCGGGCACGCGCTGCGCTGGCGTGCTCGGTCAAGACTTTTGGCGCGATCGGCAATACGAAGACCAGCCAACTCACGATATCGTCGCTTGGAGCCACTTCGACGGACAAGCACTCGTTGCCGTCGGTCATATGGACTCATCGCCCTGCTGAACCCGGCGGTGACCATCGCTCTGGAGTACGACATGATTCGAAGCTACGCATCCACGGGTCTCCTCTTGTTCTGTTCGCTGGCTGGCTGCGGCGCACAGCCAGAGAAGCCGCCCCTTCCCCCGCCGATCGCGGCGGCGGCGGAGCTCTCTCGGGTGGTTCGTTGTCCGCCCAGCGGGCGGCGGCCGCGGCCGCCATGGTCAACGCCAAAGCCAACGGGATCGAAGAGAGCGAAAAGCAGGGCGACTACCACAAGGCCACCGCCGAACAGCCGAACGCCGAGTTCTTGTCCTACAAGGCGCGTCCGCTCAACGGTATCTGGGCCACCGCGCCCTACCTTCACAACGGCTCGGTCCCCACCCTCTATGACCTGCTGTTGCCGCCCGCTTCGCGTCCGACGAAGTTCGTCCTTGGCCGACGCGAGTTCGATCCGAACAAGGTCGGCTTCGTGAGCGAGGGCGACGAGCCCTTCGTGGTCGACACCTCCGTGACCGGCAACGGCAACGGCGGGCACGAGTACGGGGTGACGCTGTCCGACGCGGACCGCTGGGCGCTCGTCGAGTACCTCAAGACGCTCTGAGCATGCCTACGAGCGCCGAGCTGCTCCTACACGTTTGAGCCGAGCGCTCGGTTGCCGCGCGCGGTCAACCTGTACTCCTGCGGCGTCGTCCCGGTCCATCGCTTGAACGAGCGATGGAACGCGCTCACGTCGAGGTAGCCCAGCAAGAACGCGACCTCGCTGATGGATATCCGCCGGTCCTTCAGGTAGCGAAGGGCCCGGTCGCGGCGCAGGTCGGTGAGGACCGCGGTGAAGCTGGTCCCTTCCTGATGCAGCCGGCGCTGGAGGCTGCGCCCGCTCATGTGCAGCTTGTCTGCGATCACCGCGACAGTCGGCTCCCGATCCGGCAGCTCGTCCGTCATGCAGCGCATCACCACGTGGAGAAAGCCGCGGCTCTCGTGGCAAACTCGACGATCGCCAGAAGGGTTCGGACGGGGCAGTTGCGGCTCACTTTCTTCGAATATACATGAGCCGCGTCAGCCGCATGCCCGCTCGTGCGCGCGCTCAGCCGCGACGAACGGTGAGCGCAACCGCGCCTACCGCGGACCCGCCTCGCTGCCGTCTCGCTTGCTATCTTGGGCCCAATGCTCGGGAGGCTCACGTGAAGATCCTCGTCGTCGAAGACGACGCCAAGCTCGCGCGCTTCCTCGTCCGCGTGCTCATCGAGGAGGACTACGTCGCCGACTCGTGCGCTGAAGGTGGCGAGGCCATCACCCGAGCCCTCAGCGGTGTCTACGACGCGGTGGTGCTCGACTGGATGCTGCCGGACATCGACGGCGTGAGTGTGTGCCGTACGCTGCGTGAGCGGGGCTCCGGGATCCCGATCTTGATGCTCACGGCCCGCGGCGAGCTCAACGAGCGGGTCCTTGGCCTTCGCGCGGGCGCGGACGACTACCTCGTCAAGCCCTTCGAGATCGAAGAGCTCCTCGCGCGACTCTACGCGGTCCTCCGCCGCTCGGTCAGCGAGGGCGTGCTCGTGGCTGGGCCGCTGCAGATCGATCGACTCGAACGGCGAGCGACCCTCGACGGCCGCGTGATCGAGCTGACCGTGCGCGAGATGGCGCTGCTGGTCCACCTCGCCCTTCGAGCCGATCAGGTCGTGACCCGGTCGGCGATCTTGTCGCGCGTCTGGGGCATGAACTTCGACCCAGAGTCGAACATGATCGAAGTTCACATTAGCCGCCTGCGCGACAAATTGGGCGCGCACGCGACGATGATCGAGACCGTGCGCGGCAAGGGCTACCGGCTGCGAACCCAGCAACAACCATGAGCTTTCGCAGCCGAGTCGTCGGGACCGTGGCCGCGGTCAACCTCACGGTGATCGCCCTCGCCTTCCTCGCCGTCGCACACATCGTCAACGCGAGTCAGCAGCGTCAGTTCGACGACGCGCTGCAGCGTGAGGCGCTCGAGGAGGTCAGCGAGATCGCCGAAGCCGGCGGCGAGCACCTCCGCATCTCGCCTCGCCTCGGGCCAAGCCCCGACGATATCGGGCCCCTGACCAAGTACGCGGTGCTCTACGACGCCGAGGGACGAGTGCTCGACGCGTCGCTCGCCTGGAACGGCGAGTTCCCGGCGATCGACGATCTGCCCAGCCCCAACGGAAACCTGCGGATCCATGGGCAGCACCTGCGCGGCCTGGTCACCGAGGTCCAGGGGCACCCGGGGACGCTGCTGCTGCTGGCCGCGCCGCGCGATGACCTGGACAATGACGCGCGCATCCTCAGCCGGGCCCTCGGCCTGGTGTTCGCGCTCGCGTTCGTGAGCACGATCTTGCTGACCTCGGGGGTCGTCCGCCGCCTCACTCGCATTCATGAGCGCATCGCCCAGGTCGTGCGCCGAATCTCCGACAAGGACATGACCGCCCGCGTTGGCGAGGTCCGGGCCGCTCCGGAGATCATCCAGCTCGCCAGCGACATCGACGACATGATCGGGCGCATCGAGCTCTTGCTTCGGCATCAATCGGAGTTCATCACCCACGCCGCCCACGAGCTTCGCTCTCCCCTCGCTACCTTGTACGGCGAGCTGTCCCACGCGGTCCGACGTGCGCGAGACGCCGAGCAATACCGCGAGGCGATCGAGGGCGCGCTGGTCTCGACCCGGCGGCTCATGGCGCTCGCCGATGATCTGCTGGCCCTCGCGCGGGTCGGCCACGTCTCCGAGAGCCCGCGCGCGCCGGTCAACCTCGAGCAGATCTGTGCTGAGGCCCAGGACATGATCGGCGTTCAGGCGCGGGCCAAGGACGTGCGAGTCGCCGTGCAAGTCGAGGCGATGGTGGTCCATGGCAACTACATGGACCTCGCTCGCCTCGTTCGCAACTTGCTGGAGAACGCGATCAGCCACTCCTGTGCGGGCGACGTGGTCGAAGTCGAGGGGCGCAGCGAGGGCTCGTGCGCGGTGCTGAAGGTCCGCGACCACGGGACCGGCGTCAGCCAGAGCGACGCCGAGCAGATCTTTCAGCCCTTCTTTCGTGGGAGTCGCGAGCGCGCGAGCGAGCACCCGGGCAGCGGTCTCGGCCTCGCCATCGCCCTCGAGATCACGACCCAGCATGGCGGCACCCTCGAGCTTGACCCCGGCCCCGGCCCCGGCGCCTGCTTCGTCCTGCGCCTACCTCTGGAGGGTGCTGAAGCTCAGCGCGCGCCGGCGAGCCGGCGAAGCTGAACCTCGGCCAGGTGAGCATCGAGCGCGAGCACGATCTCGCGTAGCCCTTGATCCCGGACGGCCAGGTAGGCGTCCATGAGCCCGATGATCTCGATCTGTCCATCGGTGTAGGCGAGCTCGGCCTGAGCCTTGAGTCGCTCGGCGAGCGGCTGCGTGACGGCGAAGGCCTGGCTTCGGTCGCGCAGGAGCTCGGCGCGTTGGTGGGCGAGCTCCAGCTGTTGCTCCGCCGCGATCTGAGCCGCGCTCGAGCGTGCATGCGCGGCCCGGGCCGTGGCCTGGGCCTCGGGGATCGCCGCTTGGCCGCGCTGGACGACCGGCAAGGGGACGCTGACTCCGAAGCCAAAGTCGACCTGCCCGGGGCCCTGGCCGAATCCGGCGAGCACCCGAAGGCCGATCCCGGGCATGACCTCGCGGCGAGCGAGGTCGACCTTCGCCGAGGCCGCGTCGGCGATCGCTCGGTTGGCGACGAGATCCGGACGCTGGACCTGAGCATCGCGGAGGCCGTCGAGGGGCGGCAGAGGACGCGCGACATCAAGCTCGATATCCGGCTGCCCCTGCAAGCGAGCGGCGAGCGGGCCGGCCGCGAGGGCGAGCTGCTCGCGGGCATCGAGCGCCGCGGCCTTGGCTTGGGCGAGCGCGGCCTTGGCTTGGGCGAGCGCGAGCAGGGTCCGGGTCTCATCGTAGGTCGAGATCACACCGGCCTCGACGCGAGCGCGGACGATCGCCAGCCCATGCTCGAAGTCCGCGATGTTTTGGTCGAGAACCGCGACCTCGTCGACGCGCGCCCGAAGCTCGATCATCGCAACCTCGACATCGTAGGCGAGGCTCATGCGGATGTCGTCGAGATCCGCCCGCGTCGCGCCGAGCTCGTGGCGGGCGACCCGACCTCGGGCCTGGGGCGCGCCGCTGAGCTCGATGAACTGACCGATCGAGCCGATCCACGAGCCGGCCGGGTCGTAGCTCGTCGCGCGAACGCCCCACATATAGTCGAGGTCGAACTGCGGGTTCGTCCACAGCCTCGCGGACCGAACCCGGGCCCGGGCCGCGTCGACCTCGGCGCCGCCGGCCTGAAGCAAGGGGTGGCCTTCGTCCATCGCGGCCAAGGCCTGCTCGAGGGTGAAGCGGGGATCGTCGACCCGATCGGCCTCGCTTGGGCGAGGTCCGGGCCCTTCTGCAGGTCCGAAGCCAAGGACGAGGGAGAACAACAACGCCTGCATCATGGATCAAGCCTCGGACGGGTCGTGGAGTCGGCGATGGACGAGGGCCGCCCGCCACCGTAGAGCAGCGGGAGCAAGAGCATCAAAGCTGGGGTCACGGTCAGCAGGCCCGCGACGATTGCGATCGCAAAGGGGCGCTGGGTCTCGCTGCCCATGCCGTGGGCGAGCGCCGCCGGGACCAGCCCAAGCAGCGCGAGCGAGCAGGTCAGCAAGACCGGACGAAAGGCCGCTCGCGCGCCCTCGAGCATGGCGCGCTCGGGCCCGACGCCCTCGGCCGCGCGACGATCGATCGCCGAGCAGATGATCACCCCCGCGAGCACGAGCTGACCCAACAGCGCAATACAACCAACCGCGCCGCTGACCGAGAAGTTCTCGCCGCTCATGTTCAGACCCGCGACGGCGCCGGCCAGCGCGACCGGCAAGAAGGCGATCAAGCACAGGACCGGACGCGCACGACCGAAGTTGGCGAACAACAGGCCGCAGATCGCCAGCATCGCGATGGGAAAGGTGATCGCCAGGCGCTTCAACGCCCGATCCTTGTTCTCGAATTCGCCCGACAACGACGGATACACGCCCTCCGGCATCTGGAGTTGTTCAAGGGTCTCGCGGACATCGGCGACGGTGCTGCCGAGGTCCCGGCCACGGACGTTGAACTTGACGGCGACAAAGCGAGAGAAGTCCTCGCGCCAGATCGACGTGCGCCCGAGCGGGGTGCTCAGCTTGGCGACGTCGCCGAGCTGGATCGGCGGTCCGTTGGTCTGTGTGATGGTCAGGCGGGCCAGCGCCCCGGGATCGGCCCGCACGCCCTGCGGCAACGCGAGCGCGACCGAGTAGCGCTGCGAGCCGTTCCACAGCTCGGTCGCAATGGCGCCGCCAAGGGCGATCGAGACTGTGGTCTGCACGTCGTCGATCGTCAGCCCTCGGCGCGCGAGCTCCTCGCGGTCGATGTCGATTCGCAGCTGCGGAATCGAGCCGGCCTGATAGAGCGCGAGATCGGTGACCCCCTCGACCTCGGCGAGCGCGGCCCGGACCTCCTCGGCCGTGTGTGTGAGCTGCTCGATGTCGTCGCCGTGAACCTTGACGACGACCTGTCCGATGATGCCGGAGATGGTCTCGAACACGCGATCGGTGATCGGCTGGGAGAAGTTGTGCTGGACCCCGGGGATCGGCGCGAGCGCAGCACGAATCTCATCCTCGAGGACCTTGCGATCAACCCCCGGTCGCCACTCTCGTTCGCGCGCGAGCTTGACGAAGAACTCGGCGTTGTTGGGTCCCTCGGCCTGGGTCGCGTCCTCGGGCCGGCCGATGTGCGAGAGCACGCCCCGGACCTCCGGGACGGTCAGGATCCGCTCCCGGATCTCGGACACGTGCCCGCCCGTCTCGTCGAGAGAGATCGTCGATGGAAACACAGAGGTGATGTAGAAGCCGCCCTCGTTGAGCTCCGGCAAGAACTCGCTGCCGATGTCACGGGCCGAGCCAAGCAGCGCGACCGTCGCGAGCGGCAAGATCGCGAGCACCGTCAGCCGGCGGCGGTTGGCGGCGCGCAAGGCCCGGACGTATCCGCGACCGAGCGCCGCCAACCACCGCGGCTCGCGGCTCTCGACACGATCGGACATCAACGCGCTCTCGAGCGCCGGGACCACGACCAGCGCGGCCACGAGCGCCCCGAGCAGCGCGAAGCCGTAGGTAAAGGCCATCGGCGCGAAGATCCGCCCTTCGACCCGCTCGAGGGTGAAGATCGGCGTGAGCGCGACCATGATGATCAACAGCGAGAAGAACACCGGTCGCGCGACCCCGACGACCGTCCGCCGAAGCACCTCCTCTCGCTTCACGCCCGCCGGCCGCGGCTTGGGCAGGGCGTGGAGCGTCGCCTCGATGACGATGACCGCCCCGTCGACGAGGATTCCAAAGTCGATCGCGCCAAGCGAGATCAAGTTGGCCGACAGGCCCATCGCGTGGAGACCAATGAACGCCGACAGCATCGACAGCGGGATCACGATCGCGACGATCAGGACCGCGCGACCGTTGCGCAAGAACAGGTACACGACCAGCAGCACCAGCAGCAGACCCTCGGCCAGGTTCTTGCCAACGGTCTCGAGCGTGGCGTCGACGAGCTCTTGACGATCATAGAATGGGACGATCTCGACCTCGTCTGGGAGCACCTCACGGTTGAGCTGGTTGATTCGATCCCGGAGCGCGTCTAGGACCTCGCTCGGGTTCTCGCCGCGGCGCAAGAACACGATGCCCTCGACCACGTCGTCGACTCGATCGAGACCGACGGCGCCACGCCGCGGGGTCGAGCCCTCGACGATGTCCGCGACATCCATCACCCGAACCGGCACACCTTCGATCTCCCGGACGACGGCGAGACCGAGCTGCTCGGGCGTGGTTGCGACACCGAGCCCGCGGACGACGAACTCCTGGCCCCCGACGCCGACGTAGCCGCCGCCCGCGTTCCGGTTGCTGCGCGCGAGCGCGTCGTGGATCTCGACCGCGGAGATCCCATAGGCGGCCAGTCGATCAGGGTCGACGCGAACGACGTAGCGCCGCTCATAGCCACCAAAGGTGACGACGTCGGCGACCCCCGGCACCGCCCGAAGCCGCGGCTCAATCGTGAATTGTTGCACCGACCGAAGCTCGCGCAGGCTCCGTGGGCCGCGAACGGTGTAGCGATAGATCTGCCCGACGGGTGTCGCCTGCGGCCCCATCTCGGCATAGGCCGACTCGGGGAGCTCGACCTGGGCGAGCCGCTCCGCGACCATGGTCCGGAGCTGAAACGATGAGTATTGCTCGTTGAAGGTCAGGGACACCAGCGAGAGGCCAAACACCGAGACCGAGCGAAGGTCGATCAGCCCGGGGGTGCCTGCGAGCGACCGCTCGAGCTCGATCGTGACCCGCTGTTCGACCTCTTCGGCTGCTTGTCCGGGGTAGATGCCCACGACCTCGACCATCGGGTCGGTGACGTCGGGGAAGGCCTCGACGGGGAGCGCTCGAAAGCATTGCCACCCGTAGATCGCAACGATCAGCGTGACGCCAAGGACGAGCAGCCAACGGTTTACTGCAAAAGCGACGACTCGTTCGAGCATATCTTTCTCCCGACCTCAAAGTGTTGACTCGATCGAGGTCACAGCAATCGATCGAGCTCGCCGTCGAGCAACACCGCGCCTTGATCGACCACGCTCTCGCCGGCGGACAGGCCGGACAGCACCTGAATATCGGGGCCGATTCGCGCACCGAGCTCGAGCTCGCGCCGCTCGAGACGACCTTCACCGACCCGGACGAAGGCGACGAAGCGGTCGCGCCGAAGGAGCACGACGTCGCGCGGGATCAGCAAGGTCGCGTCGTCACCGAGCTCGACCTCGACGCGCGCGACCATCCGAGCGCGGAGCTCGGTGCTCGGATCCTCGGAGCGGCAAAACGCGGAGGCCGTACGCGTCTCGTCGTCGACAGCCAGCGAGACCTGGGTGAGCGTGCCTTCGAAGCGCTTGGATCCGAGCGCGGGGATCGAGTACCAACATGATGCGCCGCGGCTGAGGCTGGGAGCGTAGCGCTCGGGAAACGACGCGCGGACGACGAGCTGCTCGCCGTCGCCGATCACGACCGCCGCCTCGTCGTCGTCGGGACCGATCCGCTCGCCGGGCTCGACGTTGCGAGCCAGGATCTGTCCGGCAGCCGACGCGCGAATCGTCAGGCGATTGTGACCGGTCATCCCGGCCTGGACGGCAGACAGGATCTCTCGCAATCCGGCGATCTCGGCGGAGAGCGCGTTCAACCGCGCTTGGGCCTCGACCAGCTCGCGCTTCGACGCGGCGCCGCCCTCGACCAGTCGCTCGAAGCGTTCGACGGCGTCACGCTCGGACGCCGCCTCGGCTTGAAGGCGGCGAACCTCGGCCCGGAGCCGGGCGATCTCGCTGCTGCGCACGGTCAGCAGCGGATCGCCCGGCTCGACGCGCTCACCGACCACCACGTGGACACGCTCGACAAACGCAGAGACGGGGACGCGGACGGCGTAGGACGCGTCTGCGGCGAACTCGAGCGCTCCGAATCCCTCGGCCCGCGGTCGCACCTTCGCGCGCTCGACCGTTCGAAAGCGCAGGCGCTCGAGCACGTCGGCCCGGACCTCGAGCACGTCCGGCTCGACGAGCCGATAGGGGCCCTGCTCGAGCTCGATCTCAGCGGTCGCAGCGCGGGCGCAGGCGGTCGTGACCAGCGGTACGAGGCCAACAACGAACATCAGCGAGACGGCGGTCCATGGCTTGAACGAGCTCACAGCCGCCAACCTAGGCGACGCGAGCGGTCACCGGCCTTACCTCGACATTATTTTGTCGTAAGGATGCGTTGATTGCGGGCCTCCGGTCTTTGGGACCCCCCTGCCCCAGCTCGGCAGCCTGCAACACTGGCGAGACACGACAGTCTTTGCGCTTCGCGGCGTAGGGCTGGCACGTCGGCGTGGGCGTCGATATTCTGCGGACCATGGCACGCGCCAACGGAGTGCCGTCATGAGCAGGAAGCGTCCTCGAGACGAGCGGCCCAAGCCCGCGATACGCGTCGTGTTCCACAAGCTGTCCGACCAGAGGCACGTCCTCGAGGTCATTCACGCCGACGGACGCGCAGAGCAGGTCGAGTGCGCAACACGGAGCTACCTGGTCCACGATCTGCTGCACTACGCCGTCGAGGCACAGGCCCAGCTGACGCGAGGATTCTGGGGCAGCCTAGCGGGGGGCAAGACGCTCGAGCAGATGAACGATCGCGCTGGTTCGGCGATGTCCGACGCGTCCGACGAGATGATGCTGATCGAGCTGATCGTTGGCGCGCTGTCGGCAACCGTGAAAGGTCGAAGCCCGGCCGAGATCGTGATGGGCCTGCGGCGCAACGCCGACGCGATCGAGGGGGCCCTTCCCGAGTGGCTGACCGAGGGCTTTGTCGCGAAGGTGCAAGCGCGCATGCATGGCCTCATGGGTCACTGGAAGGCGACGCCGTTCGGCGGCGAGATGGAGCTGCCTTGGCCTGAATTGGGGCCAGGCCAAGGGCCGACCTGATCCAGGCGTTCTACCGGTTCGGCTTTGGCTTGCTGAGCTGTCAGCGAGCGCGGCGCTCTAGCTACACCAGCGTCCCCACGATGATGCTGGTCCCAAAGTTGTCTTGCAGCGGCGTGACCGACTCGATCTTCATGCCCGCCGCCGCATACAACCCCTCCCACTGGGTCCGCGTCCGCTCTTTGCCCTGAAACGACACCAGCATGTTGAGATCCAGAAGTTTCGCGGGCGTGGCGGTGGTGTCCCCCATCGCCGGCAGCACGGCGTCGACACAGATGACGCGACCGCTCCCGATCATGCTCGCGCGGCAGTTGTTCAGCAGCTTGATGCAGCGCGCGTCGTCCCAGTCATGAATGATGTGCTTCATGACGTAGACGTCGCCAGGCGGGACCGACTCGAACATGTCGCCCCCACAGATCTCGACCCGCTCGCGGACCCCGGCGTCGACCGTGTCGAGGTGCCGCTTGGCGAGCGGGGCGATGGTCGGCAGATCGAGCAGCACCCCGCGCAGGTTGGGGTAGCGCTCGAGCAGCGCGACAGCCAGGTGACCGAGCCCGCCCGCGATGTCGACGACCGTCTGCGCACCCGAGAAGTCACAGTGCGCGAGCAGCCCGAGCGTTGAGCGATGACTGTTGGACTTCATCGCCTCACCAAAGGCGAGCAGCTCGGCTGGGTTGGCATTGCAGTACTCCCAGTACTCCATGCCGAGCTGCGCGGTCGCCTGCGAGGCCCCCGTCTCGACGGCCTCTGCGAAGCCGCCCCACACCTTCCACCAGCTCGCTCCGAACATCTCGGCGATGCCCTTCACGGACGCTGGCGAGCGGCGCGTGAGCACCTCGGACAGCGGCGTCAACCCGAACACTCCCTCGGCGCTCTCGCTGAACAAGCCCAGGCTCGCGCACGCTCGCAGGGCTCGCTCGAGCGCCCCAGCGTCTAGCTTGGCCGCGCTGCGCTCGACCAGCTGCGCGGCGGTGCAGGGGCCGTGCTCGGCGAGCAAGTCCGGGATGTGCAGACGGGTGATCCCCGAGATGGCGCTCGAGACCCAAGCCCCCATCACCATCTGCATGACGATCCCCTCGGGCGGTATGCTGTCCGGTTCTTCCATGTTCGTGGTGCGCCACCTTAGATGACGGCGAGGACGCTACCACACGCGCCCCGCCGCGTCTCAAACGAAATCCGACGCGCGCCGGGCTTTCGCTCAGAACGCGAAGAACGGCCAGTCCGAGTCGAGCCCGAGCATGGCCTGCCCGACAGATTCGTAGCGACTCGTTGACCCGAACGCATGCTGGGTCATGGTGGTGGCGTCGCGCAGGTGCTTCTCGAAGCGCAGCTCGAGCTTGGACCGCGGATCCGTGCCGCGTCGAAAACCCGACGATCCCGCCAACCTGAACATCATGCCTACAATCTCGGCGCTCTGCTCGATCGCGTGACAGGTTGCGAGCTGAATCTTGTGCTTGTGGGCTTGCGCGAGGCTGCTGCCCGGCTGCTCGACCGCGTCCCAGGCCTGCTGCAGGGCTTCGTAATAGTAGGCCCTGGCGGCCCCCAGTTGGGCCTTGGCGCGGGCGACCTGCGACTGAACAATGTCACGATCGCGCAGCGCTCGCTGGGTATAGAAGGGAACCTTGAAGGTTGCGAGCTCGACCAGATCGTCGATCGCCGCGCGGGCGACCCCCAAGGCAGGGGCCGCGAGCGCGGACACCAACGGCCACATGGACAGACGATAGAGCTGCTGGGTGGCGTACTTGGGCGCGGTCACCTGTCGCGGTGCGAGTGGCACCATTTGGTCAGCCGGAATGAACAGGTCCTTGGCCTCGATGTCATAGCTGCCGGTCGCGTTCATGCCCAGCGTCTCCCACGTGGACGTGTGGATCACGAGCTGGTCTTGGGGCAACAGCGTGAAGAACACATCTGGCGGGCTGCCTTCGGTCGCCGGTGGGATCAGCGCGAGGGCCAGCACGTGGTCGGCGTGAACGACTCCACTTGCAAACGGGGCTCGCCCGTTGAGCAGGTAGCCCGTGCCACCTTCGCGCTCGTGCGGCGCGGCGATGAACGGGGGGTTGAGAGCACCACTGTAGATATGATGGTCGCCGGCATAGACCCGCTCGGACACGCTGTCTGGAAACCATGCCCCGTAGATGTCCACGACATTCGAGATGTGCGCGTTCCAGCCAGCCGACGAATCGTAGCGCGCGAGCTCCTCGAAGATCCGCACGCCCGTCATCGCGTCGAGCTCGAGCCCGCCGAGCGACTTTGGCCGCCACATGCGGAACAGGCCCGCGTCTCGCATCGCGGCGACCAGCTCGTCTGACCCCCGACGATTGGCCTCGGCTGCCGGGGCCGCCGCGCGCAGCCTCGCGCCGAGCGAGGGTTGGCTGCCGTCGAGGTTGATCGCATCGAGGAGAGTCTGGACGTCAGTCATGTTGGTCTTGGAATTGGGCAGCGACGCTCACGGGGGTCAGGGGCGCGAGCATCCACCTCGATACCTTCGAAACTGTACCGTCGCGGCCGCGTGACGTGCAAGCAGTCAAAGCCGCGGGCCAGAGCTTCTGGCCCGCGCGCAAGCGACATTTGTGCACTGGTTCACCGAGGCAGCGAGCAGATGACCTGGCGTTCGCTGCGTTCGGCGTGGGGCGTCCAAGCCCGTCGCCGGGTGCTCGCCCCCATCACGCGGTCGATCCCGCGGCAATATCGCGTAGGCCGATCACGTGCAGCGCGCGGGTCGACAGCGGGAGCAAGGCTGAGCACGAAGCCAACCCTTGTCTGGGCCTGGCCCACTCCTGAGGCTCACTGTGTGCACTTGGATCATCCGCGAAACTGGATACTTGGTTCATCGAGCGGATCCACCACGGGCTGCTACCGGCATACTGCGAGCGCCGAGTCGACAACGGCAGGAGCGGCCCCAGATGTGCCTGGCGTCGTGAATTCAAACTGGTCGGCGCTGTAGGTGTCAGGAGCCGTAGGCGCCGGCCGAGTAGGTCAGCTCGTAGCTGTGACTGTAGATCTCGAGGATGTTGCCGAAGGGATCCTCCATGTAGACCATGCGGTAGGGCTTCTCGCCCGGGAAGTACTCCCGCACCGGCATGCGCTGCTTGCCGCCAGCGGCGACGATGCGCTTGGCGAGGCCCTCCACGTCTGGATCCTGGACGCAGAAGTGAAACACGCCGGTCTTCCAGTACTCGAAGTTGTTCTTCGGGCGCTCGTGGTTGGGGAACTCGAAGAGCTCGACGCCTACGCGATCGCCCGTGGACATGTGGGCGATGCGGAACGAGCCCCAGTTCGGGCCGAAGACGTCAGTGCACATCACGCCGATGGCGGAGTCGTCCTCGTAGATGGTGGTGGGCTTCATGATGACATACCAGCCCAGGACCTCGGTGTAGAACGCGAGAGCGGCCTCGACGTCCGGCACGGAGATGCCGATATGAGAGAAGGTACGGGGATATACTTGGCTCATGGCGGGAGCTCGTGGGGTGGATCAGTTTGAAGTCGCGTCGTCAGGCCCGCTACCTTCGGCGGGGGGCTCACGGCTACCAGACCAGATCAAGATCCCGACAGAGGCGACCACCGGTGTCAGGATCACAAATCCGGTGATGAAGATGAACAGGTCGCTATCCATCGTGCCGCCCCCACCCTGCCAGGGTGAACGCTCCCAGCGCGAGGATTGACGGCACCCAGAGCCCAACGAACACGCCCTGATCTTTGTGCCCCGTGAACCACAGCGCGACCGAGAACAGCAACGAAGCAATTGCGCCGAAGATCGTGGCTATTTTCACATGTTTGACTCGCATCAATCGATCTCCCTCTGTCGTCCAATTCGGACAAACAAGGCTCGAAGACCGTGCTCCATCACAACCACATGTCAAGCTGTCGATGCGCAAACAATCTGCGCAGGCCAGCGCCTCGCCCCAGTGTCACCGCTCTATCGGGCGTTCAGCCAAGAGCTGATTCCACAGCGTCGTCCAGGTCGACCACGCATGTCCCCCAGGCGCAGTCTTGACCTGCTCGGGCGCCAGTCCAGCCGCCAACATCTCGTGCGCCCGAACGCCAAAATCGTCCTGTCCAAACATGAGGTACAGCTCGGGCTCACCGGGGTACTGGGTCTCGCTCATCCGCTTGAGCATTCGCCAGATCTCCACGTCCCACGCCTGCTCGCCGTCAACCGCGGCAGGCGGCTCCCAGGCTGCGAGCCCGCCCGCCTGCTCGATCTGCTTCAAGAGCTTGCGCCGCCCCAGATACGGCGCCATCAGAACCACTCCGTCGACATCGTCTGGGTACGTCCACGCGGTCAGCAGCGCACCGATCCCGCCCATGGAGATACCCACCAACCAGATCGCCTCGTAGTGAGGGCGGTTGGGCGCCAGCACGTCGTGCTCAATCCGCTCCATCAGCGTGCGCGAGCGGTAGTAGCCGTAGTGCGCGTCGACCTCGAGCATGTCGACGTCCATCCCCGAGGCGCGCATGCTTTGCACGAACCCGTGCTTTTCGTAGGTCCCAACGCGGTCGCCGGCGCCGGGCAACATCACGACCAGCGCGCGCGCACGAGCCAACGTTGATCGGCGATGCACCTCGGTCGGGATTGGGTCGTTCAAGGCCCCGGCGCAGGCGCCGAGCAAGGACAGCAGGCCCGGAATGATGATCGCGCGCGCACCCACCCCAGGCCTCTAGCACCCCCAAC
This sequence comes from Enhygromyxa salina, assembly GCF_000737335.2. GTDB lineage: Bacteria > Myxococcota_A > Polyangia > Nannocystales > Nannocystaceae > Plesiocystis > Plesiocystis salina_C. The sequence goes on from NZ_JMCC02000093.1 coordinate 22,682, forward strand.
GGCGGCTTCAAGCAAAGCGCCAATGGGGCGACGAATTTCGCCCAACATCAGGCACTCGAGCCCCGCCAAGCTGCACGCAAGCGCCCGCAGCATGCCCGGGTACCCGGACCTCGCCGCGGCACCGCCTGCGACGGCGGGCGACCGACACCGATGAAACCTCGGCTGCATAGAGGGCGCCCAAAACCCGATCTGGCGGCATGACCGCCATGCAACCCGGACAGACAGGGGGTGTAGCGCTCGATAGGGGCTGACGGATCGGGCCAGACGGGGTAGGCTATGCGTACAAGCTGCCCGGGCGAGCGTCCGCGGCAGCTTTTTGTTCACGAGGATGGACATGACCAGCCAGCTGCCCGAGATCACCATCACCGAACAGGACTTCGACCGCCTCACCGGCATTCTGGGCTCGCTCCCGGCGACCCACGCGGTCGGCGAGCTGCTGTCCGTGGAGCTCGACCGGGCCACGGTGGTCGAAGGGAACGAGATCCCGTCCGACATCGTCACGATGAACTCGCGGATCCGCATGGAAGACGCGACGACCGGCGAACAGCACGACGTGACCCTGGTGTACCCGCGCGAGGCCGACTTCGCCCAGGGCAAGCTGTCGATCCTCGCCCCCATCGGGGCCGCGCTGCTGGGGCTCCGGGCCGGCCAGTCCATCGACTGGCCCATCCCAGGCGGGCGCACAAAGACGATGCGGGTGGTCGCGGTCCAGTGGCAACCAGAAGCCGCGGGCGAGTTTGACCTGTAGGCAGTGACAATGATCCGGCGATGTCGCCTGCGGCTGGATTGCGCTACGGCCGGCGTCTACTGACAATGCGGACTTGATGATGCGTCGAGGGAACGCTGTGCTGATGTTTGTCGCCGAGGAGCTGCCCGAGCAGCTTCAACCAGCGGCTCGACTGCCGAAGGAGCTCGCCGAGGCCGTGTTCTACGTCTACGCGCCGGGCAGTGAGCAGCAGCTGCGCTTGCCGGGCCGACGACCGGGCGACGACGCCGCGCCTTGGATGAACAAGCGCGGCGCCGCGTGGAAGGCAATTCAGTGGCTGAAGGCCGTGACCCAGAAGCTGCCGCTTCCCGTCCTCGAGCGTCTGATCCCAGGCTCGTGGCTCTCGCCGAGCCTCCTCGCGGGAGACTTCGATCGGCGACGGCCCGCGCACGTGAAGAAGAAGCTCGAGGCGCTCGGGCTCGAGGTCCTCGACCTCAGCGCGCTGCTCGCCGTCGAACAGGCCCCCGGCCGCGACGGGCTCGTGCTCGAGTGCTTCGCGGACGGCACCGAAGCGGGCTCGTACACACGTCGCTGGCTGGCTAGCGATCGTGCGTCGCTGCGCGAGATGGCCCCATGGCTCGAGGACCCCGCCACCTACAACGCGACGACCGGCGCCGCGCAGTACGAGTTCTGGCAGCTGCACGTCGTCGCGGGTGGCCGCATCACGCGAAGCATCGAGCTGCTAGAGCAGATCGCCCTTGACGGGGAGCCGGCGAGCGCGTGGCAAGCTGGAACCCCCAAGCGCGTGAAGGTCGACTGGAGCGCGATGAAGCTGCCTCGACCGAGCCCGCGCAGCGTTGAGCCCGGGCACGAGATCTGGGTAGCAGGCTGGCAGGAGCTCGACCCCGAGGACGCGGTCCTGCTGCGCTTCGGCGAGAACGGCGACGACTGATCCTCGGCCCCGATCGGCGAGCCTCCTCGGGTATGCTCCCGCCGTGTTCGAGCGGTGGAGCACCTTGCGTTCAGGCCCTGGATCCGGGTCCGCCGTGGCCCGCCGATTCGCGCCGCTGCTCCTCGCGTTGGTGTTGCTCACGCTCCTGCTGCCGCGCTTCGCCGCGGCGTCGCGCCCGGTGATCGTCCCCGGCCGCGAGCACGAGATCCTCGCGCTGTTCGACCCCTACGAGCTCGGCGACGAGCTCGCTCCAGGCTGGACGCTGCACTCGTTTGCGATCGACACCTCGACCATCGAGCTACGGATCGCGGGTCCCGAGCCGAGCTACGCCAGGCTCGCCCTCGATCACCCCGAGCATCCTGGGCATGACCCCGACGACGCGCGCCAGCTCGAGGGCTTTACCCTCACGATCCTCGAGCAGCCACCGGGAAGCGCGGCCGCGGTCGCCGAGCTCGTCGCAACGATCCAGCGCAACGACGACGGCGCGTTCTGGCGCGAGCGAACCGCGTACGCCGACGACACGCGCGAGCCGATCCCGGCCCCACCGCTCCTCGCCGAGATCTTCGACAGAGTCGTCAGGTGGGCGAGCGACGGGCTGCTGCTGTTGGCCGCGTTCACCCTCGCGTTGGTGTCGCTGACCGCCCACAAGCTGCGCGGCGGTGAGCCGTGGATGAAGTGGTGCTTGCTGGCGATCGTGCTCGTCGGCGCCGCGCTGCGGATCGGCCTGTCGCCACAGGCCCCGCTCGCGCCGTGGTCCTACACCCGGTTCTTGGCCTCGGCCCGGCTGATCTACGAGGGCCCGCTGCTCGCGATCGTGCACCCCGAGCCGGTGTGGATGAGCGAGACGATCATGCGCAGCACCTTGGCGCTCTCGCTGCTCGCACCGCTGGCGGTCTACGTCCACGCCCGCTACCTGCTCGCCGATCACCGCGCCGCGCTGGTCGTCGCCGGGATCCTGGCGTTCTTGCCCCTGCACCTGCGGTTCTCACATACCGACGCCGCGTTCATCCCGTCGATCACGGTGAGCTCGTTCCTGTTCACGCTGATCCACGTGGCCACCCGCGAGCAAGATCGCTGGCTCGCGTGGGCTGCCGTCGCGGCCGTTGGGTTTCCGCTCGCGCTGGTCTACGTGGTCCGGCCGCTGAACATGATGTACTTCCCGCTGCTGGTTGCGACCGTGTTCGTGAACCACGGGATCGAGCGCGACAAGCCCCCGCCCAACTGGTGGCGGACCGGGGCCGTGTTCGTGATCATCGCGGCGGTCACCTTCCTTGGCGGGGTCCCGTGGCTGCTCGCGTCGTTCGACGACAAGATCCGAGAGGGGCTCGACGTGGCGACCCTGGTGTCGGCGGCGAAGGTCGTGCTCAGCCCCCGCATGAACGCGCTGCTCAACCCAACCTTCACGCCGCCCGGGCTGCTCGCGCTGGCGATCGTCGGGGCCGTTGATCTGTGGCAACGCGGCAGGCGGCGGCTGGCTTGGTTCTTGGCCGTGTGGCTGCTCGGGTTCCTGGTCGGCCACGCCTACTTCGTGCCGATGTCCCCCTACATGCAGGCCCGCTATCACCTGCACCTGATCGTGCCATTCATGCTGCTGGCGGCGTGCGGGTTTGAGGCCGCGCTGCGCTGGCTGGCCAACAATCGGACCCAACGAGCCTGGCTCGCGGGGCGGCGCGAGCAGGGCGTGATCGCGGCCATGATCGCGTACATCGTCGCGTCGCCGCTCATCCACCTGCACGCGGTCCGCTACGTGGCGTTCAACGAGGTCCGAGAGTGGCGCTTCGTGCACTCGCTGCGCGACGCGATCCCACGCGAGTGCACGATCATCGAGTACGTTGGGATCGGCGCCGACTCGCGCTTCGACCGAGTTGGAAGCTACGTCGAGGCCGGGACACCGCAGACCAGCTGGCGCGTGCTCGAGATCCCCTTGGCCGGCCACGACCCCGTCGTCAACCAAGACGACTTCGAGCTCCCCGAGGAGGTCCGCGCCGTCCTCGAGGATCCGCCCGATTGCCTGTACTGGTACGAGGGGCTGCCCTGCTTCGCGTACAAGCCAACCGAGCAACCCGCGGCCATGGCCTGCCAGCTGATCGAGGGCTTCGTGGCGCTCGAGCAGGTCGCCGGGACCTCGTTCGCCTCCGTGCCCTACGACGAGAGCCTGTTCTATGGGCTCGGGCATGTCGATCCGATCGAGCTGCGCCTGTTTCGTGTGCACCCGCGGGGTTGGGTGCCAGAAGAGTTCGGCGGCTGATGCTGGTGCCTCTCACGGCGCGCGCAGACGGGTTACCCTCGCAGCTGGTGCCCAACCCGGCCAAGCACGAGCTGCGCCCGCCCAAGGCGGAGCCACGACCGCGCGCGGCCGCGGCCTTGCGCTGGTTGTTCACCGCGTGCCTGCTCGTCGCCCTGTGGCTGCTGCCCGCCGCGCAAGCCCACGCCAACCCCGACCTCGAGTTCCGCACGATCACCACCGAGCACTTCGTGATCCACTATCACGTTGGCGAAGAGGAGGTCGCGGATCGAACCGCGATGTTGGCCGAGCGGGCCTACGAGCGGCTGACCATGGGCTTGGCCCACGCGCCGTCGATCCGCACCCAGATCGTCATCACCGACACCACCGACACCAGCAACGGGTTCGCCAACGCCGTCCCCTACCCGCGCATCCGCCTGTTCGCCGCCGCCCCGGACACGATGTCCGTGCTCGAGAGCTACGACGACTGGCTCGACATCCTGGTCACCCACGAGTTCACGCATGTCGTGCACATCGACACGGTCCACGGGGTCACGCGGCTGCTCAACGCGATCCTTGGGTTTGGCGTGGCTGGCAAGCTGCTGGGCCCCAACATCGTGCAGCCGCGCTGGGTGATCGAGGGGCTGGCGACCATGTACGAGTCGGACACCTCGGCCCAGGGCCGCCACCGGTCTGCGCTGTTCAACATGTTCATGCGCATGGCCGTGCTCGACGGGCGCTTCCAACGGGTCGACCAGATCAACTCGAGCGCCCGCGTGTTTCCCCACGGATCCAGCGTGTACATGTATGGCCTGCACATCATGCATTACATCGGGATGCACTACGGCAAGGACAAGCTCGCCGAGCTCAGCCACATCTATGGCAGCCGCATCGTCCCCTGGGGCATCAACCGTGCGCTCAAAGACGTGATCGGCGTCGACTTTGACCAGGTCTATGAAGAATTCCACACCGACCTCGAGCGCCGCTTCTTCGCCGAGGCCCGGCAGATCCGGGCCCGCGGGCTGCGCCAGGGTCGGCGCCTGACCTTCACGTCTAGCTCGGGGTCCTCGGGCGCGCATACCCGCTACCCCGTGTGGGCGCCCGATGATCAGCACATTTATTTTTATGACGACACCGGCCAGGTTCAGGCCGGAATTCGGCGGATCCCAGCCGAGGGCTCGCGGATCCGCGAAGGCTGGGGGATCGGCAATCAAGGCAGCAGCCCCGACATCGAGCGGGTGATCGACATCGAGGACAACGGCCGACCCAGCTTCATCGGCCCCAACGAAGATCAGATCGTGTTCGACATGGTCGGCGTCCACGATCTTCGCTACCACTGGAGCGATCTGTATCGCTGGAAGGGCCCCGACCGGCGCGGCCGCGAGCAGCTCACCTTTGGCCTGCGCGCCCGCAGCCCCGACGTCTCGCCCGACGGCCGAACCGCCGTGTTTGTCCGCAACGACAGCGGCCAGTCACGAATTGGCATGCTCGCGCTCGACACCCTCGAGGTCAAAGAGCTCGCGCCGCTCGAGCACGTGCAGCAGGTCTACGACCCCGACTGGCACCCAGACGGCACCAAGATCGCCTACACGGCCTGGCGCGACGGGGGCTACCGGGATCTGTACATCTACGATCTGGTCGCGCAGACCCACGAGCGCATCACCGCAGATCGCTCGCAGGACAACTCGCCCGAGTGGTCGCCCGATGGCCGCTGGCTGCTGTTCACCAGCGACCGCAGCGGCGTCTACAACATCCACGCCTACGACACGGAGACTCAAAAAATCTGGCAGGTCAGCAACGTGCTCGGCGGCGCGTTCGAGCCGGGGCTCAACCACGCAGGCAACGAGATCGCCTATGTTGGGTACTCGAGCACCGGGTACGACGTGTGGAAGATGGACTTCGACCCCGAGACCTTCCTCGAGCCCATGCCGGGGATCCCCGCGTGGCCAACGGCCGATGATTCAACCCCCGAGCGCAGCGCCGACGCCGGCCGCAAGCCCAGCCTGAACTCGAAGCCCTATCGGTTTCATCGGACGTTCTTTCCGCGCACGCTGTTTCCCTCGGCGGCCGAGTTCGAGCTGGGCAGCGTGTTCTCCAGCCTTGGGCTCACCCTCGCGGTCCAAGACGTCGTGGAGTTTCACTCGCTGGTCGGCAGCTTCGAGTGGCTGACCGCCGTCAACAAGCCGAGCGGCTCGGTCTCGTATCGGATCTCCCGCCTGTTCCCCAGCTTCAGCTTTGGGTTTGGTCGCGACTATCGGGTCCGCAATGGCTACCGACGCTACGTCTACGACCCGCCCCCCACCAGCGCGGGCTACGGCGAAGGGCAGCCCTACCAGCTCGACGGCTACCTCGAGCAGGTCACCTCGTTCGCCGCCGGCATGGACCTTCCCGTGATCCGCCTGGCCCGTCACAACGCGGATCTCGAGCTCAGCTATAGCTTCAACAACTACAAGAACCTCGACGACTTCGATGACATCGTAGATCCCAACTCGCCGGCTTCGAACCTGCCTGCGGTCGGCAACGTGGCCTCGATCGAGCTGGGGTTTCGCTACGACAACCGCGAGGGTGTGCGCTACGCCTGGGGCACAGAGACGGGCCGGCAGCTGCGGACCAACCTCAGCGTCAGCGACAAGCGGCTCGGCAGCGACTACGGCGATCTGCGGCTCAGCGGCAGCTACACTGAATACCTGCGCATGCCCTGGCCGGGCCACCAGGTCCTGGCGCTGCGGCTCTCGGGCGGGATCTCGGCCGGCGGGCTGCGGGGCCGCGGGCCGTTTCGGTTGGGTGGCTTGAGCGAAGATCAGGACGTGATCCGCACGGTGATCGCCCGCGCCGCGCTGGGCGAGGGCACGACCTTGCGCGGGTATGATCCAAGCCAGTTTTCAGGGCTGTATTATGGGTTGCTCAACGCCGAGTATCGGATCCCGCTGATCGACCTCGACCGCGGCGTAGGCAGCGTGCCGGGCTTTCTCGAGCGCATGGTCGCGGTGGTGTTCACCGATTGGGGCATGGCGTGGAGCGATCCGATCAAGTTCAGGGACCTCGCGGGCAGCATTGGGGCGACGCTGATCACCAGCTTGAAGCTGGGGTATGGCGAGCGGATGTCGCTGTTTTTTCAGTACGCGCACGGGTTTGATAGCGAGTTTGGGATCGACTACTTCCGGGTGTTCGTGGGGCGCGGATTCTAGAGCGCCGTAGGCTTGGCGCTGCTCTCGCCCGAGCTGAAACACTTCCCCGGAGGCCTGTGCCGCGGATCTCTACGTGTGGCCGACCACCGGTTCTGCGAGTGATCGAAGGATCAAGCTGAAGAGTTTGTGCGCCCGTGGCCTCCGAGCTTCCCGTTGCCGGTCGACTTTCAGGGCCAAGCGAGGCTGTATTGCTGCGTCCGTTCACTTTCGCGAACCAGCTGATATGCTCCGGGAATGGAACGTCTTCCCGTGCTCATGGGCTTCGCCCTCATTCTTGGCTGTGCCGGCGGTGGTGCGAGCGAGGGCCGGGCTGACGAGGGCCCGGGTCTGACCACCCTCGGCCCCAGCGACACCTCGACCGAGGGCAACGACGACGGCTCCAGCACCGACAGCGCGAGCGCCGACTCCAACGGCGACGAGGGCGAGGCCAAGTTCGACCTCTCGATCCCCGACGCGCCACACAGCTGCGGTGGTACCGGCGGCGACACCCTCTCCAACATCTGGATCGCCAACAGCAGTCAAAACTCGGTGTCCAAGATCGACACCCAGACCATGATCGAGCAGGGTCGCTACTATGTGCGGCCCGATCACGGCGGGAACCCTTCACGGACATCGGTCTCGCTTTCCGCCAATGTGGCGATTGCCAGCCGGGCCGGCGGGGTCAGCAAGATCTATCACAACATCGACAATTGCGTCGAGTCCAACGGCATGCCCGGCATCCAGACCAGCAGCGGCGCCGAGCTACTGCCCTGGGGTCAAGAAGAGTGCGTCGCCTGGCACACGCCCCTTGCGTACTCCTCGAACCGGCCCGTGGCGTGGGCCCAGGGCACGTGGGACGAGACCACGTGTAGCTGGGTCAACGAGAAGCTGTGGACCTCCGGGGCCAACGGGGCCGGGACCACGCAGGTGCTGCTGCTCGACGGCGACACGGGCCTGGTCGAGCAGACCGTGGCGATCCCAGAGGTCCAAAACGGGATCGGCCTATACGGCGGCGCCGTTGATGGTGACGGTCACTTCTGGGGCATCGAGACGGGCGGCGCACGCTTGATTCGTGTCGACCGCAACGACTTCACCTACCAGATCTGGAACGGCCCCGGCGTGGCTAGCTACGGCATGGCGCTCGACTCCGTGGGGCGGCCGTGGTTTTGTGCGGGCGGTGGGGCCTCGCGCTTCGATCCGCAGCTGCAGACCTGGCAGACCCTTCCAAGCCCGGGCGGGAACCAGTGGGGCGGCTGCATGACCGACGGCGAAGGGACGCTGTGGCACAGCCGCCAGCTCGACGCGATGCTCGTTGGCATCGACACAGAGACCCTGCAGGTCACCAAGCAGATCCAGCTGCCGGCCTACGCACATGGGATCAGCATCGACTTCGATGGCTACGTGTGGGCCGTTGGGTTCGCCAGCACGGACGCATATCGGGTTGACCCGGACACCGCCACCGTCGACACCTTCAGCAACCTGGTCGGGGCGTACACCTACAGCGACATGACCGGCTTCGCGCTCAGCTCCGCGGGCGTGCCCAACGGCTGAGGTCGGTGTTCACGGTTGATCGGGCGGCGGGCTGGCCCGCACGTCGCCCGGGCACGCACCGCCCGCGCGAACCCACTCACCCACCGCTGCCACAAACGCGGCGTGACTGATCGGTGGCAGGCTGCGGTCCCCACCGGGCGCCCAGCCCCACAGCACCAGCGGATCGTGGGCGACGTGGTCGAGCAGATCCTCGAGCGACTTGCCGCCGTTGCGCCCAGCGTCGCGCAGCTGTCGGCACAGCGACTCGGGGCTGTGCCCCTGAAACACCATTGGCGTGCTCGCTGGAGGCAGGCCCCAGTGGGGCGCGCCGGGAGGTCCGCCGCGCACACCGACCTGCTCGGCGTTTTGATCCTGATGGCACGCGCCGCACTCGAGGCCAGACTCGTCGCTGAGCCGGCTGATGTTCATGGCGTGCGGCACGGCGCGGTCGGTCTGCAGCGGCTGTGGGTCGGCCGGGTGGCAATTCATGCATCGCGGAGACTGCAAGACGGCGGCGATCGTCGCAAAGCCGTCCGCCGGGTCGAGGCTGCGCTCAGCCGGTGGAGCAACTTCGGCTTGCTCGCCAGCCCCAGGCGAGCCTTCGGCCGCGACGCCCCAGGTCACGTCCGGATCGCCACAACCAACGCCCACCAACACGGCGAGCAGCGTCAGTACGCGGCGGCTCAACTCGCCCCCCGATCACGCTGATCCCACGCGGCCTGCAAAGGCATGTCGCGCAGGCGGACCCCAGTAGCCGCGAAGATCGCGTTTGCCAGCGCGGGCGCGATTGGAGGCACGCCAACCTCGCCCACGCCAGTCGGCGGGTGATCGCTGCTGGCGATCTCAACTTGGATCTGCGGGCACTCGTGCATGCGCAGCACTCGATAGCTGTCAAAATTTCCCTGTTGGACCTCGCCGCCTTCGATCGTGATCTGCTGCCACAGCGCCGCCGACAACCCAAAGATGATCCCCCCTTCGATCTGCGCCGTGACCAGATCGGGGTGAACCGCGAGCCCGCAGTCGATCACGCACGCGACCCGCCGCACGACGATGCGATCCTCGATCACGCCAGCCTCGACCAACTGCCCGCAGTACGAACCAAACGACGCGTGCACGGCCAGCCCCTTGGCGAAGCCCGGTGCGGCCGGCTCGCCCCAACCGCCGAGCACGGCGAGGGCCTCGAGCACCGCGCGCTCGCGCGAGCCGGCCGGCAGCAAGGCCATGCGCAGCTCGTAGGGGTCGCGCTCGCTGGCGTGGGCGATCTCGTCGATGAAGCTCTCGATCACGAACGCGTTGAACGAGTGCCCGACCGAGCGCCAGAACGCGACGCTGATCGGCGCGCGGATCGGCGAGTACTCCACGCGAATGTTGTCGAACATGTAGGGCGTCTCTTTGACCCCCTCGGTGCCCAAGGGATCGCCGCCGACCAGATCACTCGCGACCAGCTTGGCGCCCTGCTTGCCAAGCACCCGGCGCACGCTGGGCGGCATCCAGTCCGGCCCGATCGCCGCGAACAGCCCCGCTTGATCAGCCAGGATCGGCGACGACCACGAGTGGTACGCCAGCGCAATCGGCTGCCCGTCGGTGTTGATCGCGGCCCTCATCGAGCTGCGCGAGAGCGGCCGATAGTGGCCCTGTCGCGTGTCGCTCTCGCGCGACCAGATCACCTGCACGGGCCGGCCCACCAGCTGCGACAGCGTCACCGCCTCGACCACCGCGTCGGGCACCACGCGGCGCCCAAACCCGCCGCCAAGGAAGGTGGTGTGCACGATGACGTCGTTGCGCTCGAGCCCGACGACGGCGGCCGCGGCCTCTTGCACGACCGTGGGCGACTGCGTGGGCACCCAGATCTCGACGTAGTCTTCGCGCACGTCGGCGACGCAATTTTGCGGTTCCATCGGCGCATGGGCCAGGTACGGGGTCTCGTAGACCGCCTCGACCACGCTGACGTCGCCGGCCAGCGCCGCCTCGACGTCGCCTTCGTCGCGGTGGGTCTGCTTCGCTTCGGCCTCCTGCTGCGCGAGCTGGGCTCTCAACGTGGTCGTGCTGAACTGGGCGATGGGTCCGTCGCTCCACGCAACCTCGACGTGCGGGCGCGCGCGCAGGGCCTGCCAGTATTTTTCGGCGAGGATCGCCACGCCGCGCGGGAAGCTGACCACGTCGATCACCCCCGGCATCGCGCGGGCTTCGTCTGCCTGAACCTCAGTCGCTACCGCGCCAAACCGAGGCGGATGCAGGACCAGCGCGCGGACCATGCCCGGCACCGTCACGTCCATGCCGTACACGACCGAGCCATCAACCTTGGCGCGGATGTCGACCCGCTGCGGCGAGCTGCCGATCAAGCGCGGCGCGGTGTCACTGGTCAGCGGCGGCTCGTCCGGCACCGGCTGGTCCGCGGCGGATCCTGCCAGCTCGCCGTAGCTCGCCTGCTGTCCGCTGGCGACGTGTCGAACCTGGCCGTTCGCCACCTCGCACGCTGACGGCTCCACACCCCAGCGCTCGGCCGCGGCGGCGATCAGCATGACCCGCGCGGCCGCGGCCGCCTGCCGAACCGGGACAAAGCCCTGACGCATGCTGGTCGAGCTGGCGGTCAGCTGCATGCCGTCGCTGGTGCGAAACTCCGGGGCGCCGTCGGCGAAGTGGGTCTGGACCCGGGCGAGCGGAACGGCCAGCTCCTCGGCGATCAGCATCGCGTAGCCCGTGATGATCCCCTGCCCCATCTCGGCCTTGTTCAGCGCGAACAGGATCCGATCGTCGGGCGTGATCGTGACGAACGCGTTGGGCCGAAACGCCCCCTCGACGTCGGCCGGGCCCGCCACGCGGCGCTGCTCGTCACAGGCCCGGTAGCCAATGCCGATCGTGAGCGCGCCCGCGCCCACGCCCAGCACCTTCAAGACTCCGCGGCGCGACCACCTGCGCGGGCGCGAGCGCGGGCTACTTGGCATCGGACCCCGCGGCGCGATGGATCGCCTTGCGGATCCGCTGGTAGGTGCCGCAACGGCAGATCGACGCGCCCATCACCGCGTCGATCTCTTGGTCCGTGGGCGCACGCTTGACCCGCAGCAACGCAGCCGCGGCCATGATCTGCCCGCCCTGGCAGTAGCCGCACTGCGGCACGCCCTCGGCGATCCACGCGTCCTGCACGACGTGCAGGCCATCGTCCCCGGCGAGCCCTTCGATCGTCGTGACCTCGTGCCCAACGACCGCGCCGACCGGCGTGACACAAGAACGCTTGGCCTTGCCGTCAACGTGGACGGTGCACGCACCACACAGCGCGCGCCCGCAACCAAAGCGCGTCCCCGTGAGCCCCAGCTCTTCACGCAGCACCCACAGCAAGGGGACGTCGTCGGGGACATCGACCTCGCGAACCTTACCGTTCACCGTGAGCTGCATGCGACCTGGTCAGACCCCTAGGAGCCCGTGGTGCAATGCCTCGCACCGCCTCGCTTGGCCTTTTCGCCGAGGGCAGTGTTGCCGAAACTTGCAGTACGCCCGGTACAGCTGCGTTTCGGCGCCTCGCCCTCGACGAAAATTCCGGCGCGAGGCGACGCGATGCATTGCACCACGGGCTCCTAGTCCGAGATTACCAGGATCAGCGAGGTCGCCAGCGTCGCGGAGTCACCCTGGCCGTAGATCACCCGCAGATCGTAGCTGGTGTTCGGATCCGGCGAGTCCACGATCACGATTGGGTTGCTGTCCGGCTCGTGGTCCACCGAGGTCTCGCCCGTGTTGGCGTTGATGACCTCGAGGTCGATGTTGAACGACTCCTCGTGCGACACCGCGACGAACACGGCCGAGTTGCCGCCAAGCGTGATGCCCGTCTGGCGGATCGCCTCGTCGGGATACAGCACGGTGCCCTGCAGGGCCCAGTCGGTCTCGTGAAACACCAAGCCGTTGGGGAACCCGAGCTCTTGGACCTTGCCCGAGGCGAACGCCCCCGAGTCCAGCAGCCGTTGAAACACCTTCTGCAGGGTCTCGGCCTCGATCTGCAGCCCGCCCTCTTGCATGATCACGAGCGCACCAAACTCCTCGGCCTGATTGACGACCGAGAGCTCGATCCGATAGCTGCCCTCGGTTGGCGCGGTGAACGTGACAGCCGGGGTGCCGTCGGCCTCGGTGTCAGCGGCGATCACGTTGCCGCTGGGATCCTTGACCACGACGTCGATGTTGGCCTCGGTCGCGCCCGCGCCGATCACCGCGTAGGTCTTGCCAGCCTCGAACACGCGGGTGAAGTGCTGCGGATGCTCGGGCCGCAAGAACCCGGCGACGACCGTGCTGCCCTTGTCGTCAAACCCAAAGTCCGTGGTGTTGTCGACGCGGGTGGCCATCAACAGCAGCCGCTCGAGCGCCATCGCCATGAACGAGCCGGGCCGCCACTTGGCCTCGTCGACCTGCAGGGAGAGATCGGTGTTGACCTGTCGGGCTGGACCACCAGAGCTGCTTGCGTCCGCCGTCCGGACCGGGGCCGGCTCGACCGCGGTGTTGCCCTCCCAGTGGCGGGCCGCGAGCGGCATCATCAAGACCTGGAGGGGCGTGAAGCAGTCGTTGAGCGCGGCCTTGTCGTCCATGCACGAGTCGAGGTCGCCCATCTGCGTGGCCTCACCCGCCCCGCGACCGGCCGAGACCCCAACCCCTGCGCCGGTGGTCTTCTCCGAAACCTCGAGCCCGCCCTGGAGCGCCTTCTCTTCGCTGAAGTTGAACGCGCCGACGCTGAGCGTGACGACGTAGTGGGTCGCACCCTCGCAGTCTGGATCGTCCTTGGGGATCTTGAACTCGCCGATCAGCTCGTACGAGCCGATCGTCACGTAGTTGAACTCGAGCGACTTGCCGTTCTTGATCTGGCCAGCGAAGCGCGCGTAGTTGACGGGGACCTTGGCCTGCAGCTCTTGGAACGAGCGCACGTACATGCTCTCGACCCGCCGCCCGTTGGCCTGGCGGTACGAGTAGGTCGCCGCGACCGGGCAGTTGACCCACTTGAGCTGGTCGGGCTTCTCCGCGTCGTAGCGGACCAAGAACACGTTGCGGTGCAGCTCGACCGTGTTGTGAATGTGGTGGAGCTCGCTCTCCTCGAACCCAAACAGGTTGATCGTCGCGTGGTTGTCGGCGACCAACACGAGGACCTTGCCCTTTTTGCCGGCACAGCCAGCGAGCAAGATCAGGGCGAGGAACAGCAGCGTGTGACGGAGAGCGTCGAGAAAAGCGCGCATCTGTGGCGCAGTCTATCAGCGCTTGCGAACGCCGAGATGGTCGAACGACGCGAGTGATCACATTGCTCAAAATCGCGCACTCGCGCGCTTCGCATGGCGCGGTTGAAACGCACTGTGACCGTTGGTTTGCGTTGCCTGCCCGCCCAGAGCCCGCACCCTCCCGGCAGGCAACTGGGTTCTACGTTGTCCGCGTGCGAGTTCAGGGGCTCGCGTCATCGCCCAGGTGCTCACTGGCAACGGAGAGCCGACATGCGACGACGACAACTCACGGCACTCTCCTGCGGATTTGTAGCGGCGGCTGCCACTGCCGCCTGCACCGACAACAAGGGCTCGCTCGATGCCGACGGCGATGGGTTCACGGTCAGCGACGACTGTGACGACGGCGACCCCAACGTCCACCCCCTCGCCTACGAGATCTGCGGCGACGGGATCGACAACAACTGTGACGGCGTCGACGTGGCCTGCTTGGTCGACAACGATCTCGACGGCTACACCTCCGACGTCGACTGCGACGACTTCGTCGACACCATCAACCCTGGCGCGGTCGAGGACTGCCGCAACGGCTACGACGACAACTGCGACGGCATCTCGACCGACTGCGTCGACGCCTCGCTGGTCTACGCCCCGACCACCGCGGGCAACTACGACGCTCACGGTGTCGGGGTGTTCGCCGACTTCGTGATCTTCGGCGACCCCGGCGGCGGCATCAGCAACGTCGATGACGGGCGGGCGGTGCTGTTCGGCGCCGACGCGAGCGGAGAGGTGTCCGAGCTCGACGCGGACCTGATCAGCGCCGGGGCGATCGGCGAGACCGGGGCCTACGGGATCGTCGTCAGCCGGGTCGGCGCCGACCTGTGTATCAGCGCCGACTACCAGGCCAACGGCGCGAGCGTGGAGGCGGGCAAGAGCTGGTGCTACACCGAGGCTGCCGTCCGCGGCGCGGTCACGACCCTCGATCTCGCCGACGCGGCCTATACCGTGACCGGCGAAGCCAGCAACGACTACGCCACGGTCGAAGACGCCGCCGACATCAACGGCGACGGATATGACGATCTGCTCGTCTACACCGCCCACGACACCCACGTGATCTTTGGCGACGGCACGCCCTTCAGCGGCGACCTCTCCGTCCCGAGCGACGCCGATCTCAGCCTTGGCGGGTGCGCGAGCTCGACGACGGGCTGGTGCGGGTTTGCCCACGCGCTCGAGCCTGGCTCGGGCACCTTGTTTCTCAGCGAGGAGAGCGGCGGGATGGCCCCGATCTCGCTGTTCGACCTGCCCGTCGCCGGCACGACCCCCACACTCACCACCACCGTCAGCCGTCAGACTGAGGACTCGGCGACGGCGCTTGGCTACATTGGCGGCGCGGCGTTCGGCGACAGCTCCGCGCGGCGCCTGACCTTCGTCGATGCCGCCGGAAATTCTCCGGGCATGTTGCACAGCTCGAGCGGCGTGGACTTTGGATATTGGTCGACGACGGTCACCAACCTCGCCGGCCACGAGCTGCTGTTGGTCTCGGATCCGCACGTGGTCTCGCCGCCAGGTGAGGCCACCGGTTACGGCCTCGTCTATGTGTTCGATCTCGACGCCGACGGGCTCCCGAGCACGGTTGATGACGCCCGGCAGATCCTGGTTCCGCCGGAGGACTACGTCGAGTGCGGCTGGCGGGTCCAAGCTGGGATCGTGCACGACGCCGACGGCGGCCAGGCCACGACGGTCGTGCTCTCGTGCCTCGGCCACGGGGGCGCGGCCTACCGCCTCGACTACGCCGCGCCCCCGCCCCCGCCGGTCGGCGCCCAGGACATCTTTGCGACCGGGGCAAAGCAGTACTCGATCCGTAGGTGGGTCGCTGGCGCCTATACCTCGCGGATCGAGTGGCTCGACTCGCTGGCTGCTACCGAGGCGATCTCGAACAGTCAGGGCAACATTGTTGGGTGGCGGCTGCACGGCATCGCCGTTGGCTCGCCGTTGTTTCGCGCGGGGCTGCGCTCGAACGATATCGTGAGGGTGGTCAACGGTCAGCAGCTGTCGAGCGCTGCGGTTGTCAATGAGCTCTATCAGGCGCTGCAGAAGCCCGAGGTGCTGACCGTTGGTATCACGCGTAGCGGGGTCAACGGGACCATGACGTACTCGTTCGTGCCTTGAGCGAGCGCGGCTGCCGGGGCGACTGTATAGTGGGTCCCACGAGCTCGCCGCGCGTCTCCGTGAGGTCGACTTGGTAGTATTTCGACATCATGAGCGCGGCGTGCGTCGGGATGCCGTACTTTTCCGCGGCATACAAAGGGATCGAGGAGACGATGGCAACTGGGTCCGATCCCGCCCGGCGCGAGGCCCGACTCACTCCACGACCAAGGGCGAGTCCCCAGACTGAAGACTCTCAGACCGGTTTCCCTCGCCGAGAACCCAGCGGCGTTGGCCGGGACTGAGTTTTGGCTGGACGGGGGTAGTCTCGGAATGCTAAAGCGCGAACAACTTGGAGAGCTCTGTGTCGCATTGGGATGGAAGCACCTTTCACGGCCAGGCACGCACTCGTCGCTTCACGGACAGCCTCGGCTTCTTCTGCGAGGTCTCCTTGCAGGTTAGCTCGCTAGACTCGGAGGAACGTCGGCTGGAGGGAGCCGACGTTCCATCGCGTTTCCGCGGCGCCGTCATCTTTGGCGTCGACTACGCCTTAGGCAAGCTGGGATACTTCGCAGGATGGATGGCGAAACTGGATCGGTTCGAACATCATGCGGTGGACACCACCGCTGAGGTGGTCGCTCTTACGACCGCCCAGGCCGTCCTGCGGGCCTTTGGTCACCATGAGCAACCGGCCCTTGATGTAGACCGAGGAGTTGTCGCGTTTCCGAAATGAAGACGGCGCCTGCGCTGAAGTCGCCGACGTGGGAACCTTGAGTAATCCAGAAATTGGCTTTGTGTTTTCAGCTCGGGCGAGGGCTTCTCGCCCGCTTGCGGACGCCTTCGTCGACTGGTTCACTGATGGCAGCGAAGTCCTTTGGTCTTCGCTATCGCTTCGGCTATCCAGTCCCGAGGCTCCGGGGAGCGAGGTTGACGCCATGAATATACGAGTTTTGAAGAGTTGTGGAGTGATGTTCCTGGTCATGCTCACGGGATGTAAACAGCATTGTGGTATAGACGAGATCTTTGAAACACAAATCGCTGCCCCTGGCTGGAAGGAGTGTGCCGACATACATTGTGAAGATGACCGGACAGAAGCCAAGGCTTGCTTGGAGGATGCTCGCGCGATGGGGGAGCCGGCATTCGCTCGATTGTCGGACAAACGTGGTATCGGGTATGTGTACTTTGACGAGGTTGGTCAATATGGTGTAGCGAGCTGGGCTGGGCGCATAGGTCGCACGGGCGATTCCGTCACGGTATCCTCGGCCTGTGACCCTGAGAAGTCGCTTGAACTCTTTGTTACCTATGGCCAACTTAGCTTGGAGTGCAACGAGTTCGACTATCCGTGCTGAGGGGAGCAGCGAACTTGAAGCCGTCAAGGAGATACCGGACGGGGAGTCTCCCGAGAGGGGTCGCCCAAGGAGATACCGGACGGGGAGTCTCCCGAGAGGGGTCGCCCGGCGCGACGCCCGACTCGCTCCACGACCGAGGGCGAGTCACTATTACACGCCCTCTTGGGGTCCTGATCGCCCAATTCCCCGACCATGTACCCACCCAAGC
>NZ_JMCC02000094.1 GCF_000737335.2 Enhygromyxa salina
AACCTCTGTCTCGAGAACTCTCCGCCGCCGGGCGAGCCTGCTCGGTCTCTCGTTCATCGCTGGCGCCTGCGCGAGCGATGACTCCTCCAGCCTGCTCGACCGTGGCGTCTGCGACACCTTGATCGACTGCGCGACTCAGCTCGCGCCCGAGGTCCGCGACGAGTACGTGGCGATCTTCGGCGTCGGCGGTTCGTGCTGGGGAGCCGATCCCAAGCAGTGGGCAGGCTGCCGCGATGCCTGCCGCCAGACCTTGGACACCTTGAACATGGTCGCCGAGCTGACGGGCGAGTCGTGCGGGACCTGTCAGTCTGCCCTCGACTGCGGCCCGGGGGCGACCTGCGCGGGGGGGTACTGCATCGGTAGCCAGTCCAACGCGGGCGAGGCCGGCAGCGAAGATCAAGGCGGCGATGGCGACGGGGATCCGGTCGTCGAGATCGAGGCCGTGTCGCTCCTCTTGGTCGTCGACAACAGCGGCCAGATGGGGCCTGCACAGCGGGTGCTGGCCGACCACGCGTACGAGCTGGTCGCGCCGCTCGAGGCGGCAGGGATCCCGTGGCGGCTGGGGATCACCACGACCGACAGCGGCAACCCGTGGTGCCCACCGGGCGCGACCACGCCAGAGCTCGGCAGCCTGGTTTTCTCGATCTGCAAAGCTCGGATCGGCAACTTCTTCTTCAACAACGGACAGACCGATCTGAGCGATGAACTCTGCTACGACATCTGCCAAGTCCCGGACGTCGGCACCAACCCGACCAAGACCGCCAGCGACCCGACGCCCAGGAGTCGCCCGTGGATCGAGTCGGCCGGCGACGGCACCAACAATCTGTCGGGCGACCCCGCGCTCCCGGACCTGCTGGCCTGCGTCGTGCCCCAGGGCATCAACGGCTGCGGGTTCGAATCCCAGCTCGAGTCTGCCCGGCGGGCGCTCGTGCGCTCGCGCGACCCCGAAGACGACCAGTACGGTTTCGTCGAGGACGGCCGGCTGCTGGCGATCGTGTTCGTGAGCGAGGAGGCCGACTGCTCCAGCAACCGGACCTTCGACTCGATCTTCGAGGTCGACGGCAACAGGGTGTTCTGGTCCGATCCAGACACCGCATTTCCGAGCAGCGCGGTGTGTTGGAACGCCGGTGTCGAGTGTGTGGGTGATCCCTCGGGCTACGACACCTGCGTGCCCGCGGACTACGACGTCGACGGCGACAAGACCAGCGATCCCGATCTCGCCGTCATGCTCCCCGTGCAAGGCTTCATCGACGCCTACAGCGCGGGCGGCCCAGTCGTGACCTTCGGGATCTTGGGGGTCGGCGCGGACGGCCAGCCGAGCTACGCCAACACCAACAGCGAGGATCAGGACTACCGAGGGATCGATGTCGCCTGCACTGGCAGCAACGCGGTGGGCGAGATCCGGGGCGTCCCGCCCGTGCGGATGTGGAGCGTGGTTCAGGAGCTCGGGCCACAGAGCGACCAGGCCGTCTACTCGATCTGCTCGTCCGACTTTGGCGGTGGGCTTGGCCAGATCGGGTCGACGATCGCTGGCTACTTCTGAGCGCCGCCGCTCGCCCGTCCTCACTCTTGTCTGGCGAGATGGCCTTCGCACGCGGCCGAGGGCTCGCGCTCGCTGGAGGTTGAGAAGGCCTCGGTGTCCAGCAGCGGGGCGGCGGCGGGGCGATCGCGGAAATGTAGTCGGGCTGGACTTGCCAGCGACGAGCCGGCGCTGCTCGGATGTTGACTGGCTGGCCCTTGAAGTCGTAGGCGATCGAGGTGGCAACTCCTGCGCTGTCGTAGGCCTGGCGGCGGCGCTGAGAAGCCGCTCGGTCGCGTCGTCTACGGTCCATTGAGCGGCGCAGAGTGTCGTAGCTGGCCCCGCTCGCGGAGCTGAGGCCGTACTCTTGGGCGCGGCTCGCCGGCTTCCGAGGCACGACGGATCAGCCTATGGATCGAGGCCCTCTGCCGACCGCCGAGCTCGCGCGGCGACCTCCTCATGTCCAGAACGCGAAAGATCCTCGAGCAGCGACCCCACAACCTCCCCGCTCGCGTCGACGTTCTCGATGATGTCGAGCAACTGGTTCAGCGCCGGCACTGGCCAGCCGTCGATGCCGGCCGCGACGATCGGAGCAAAGTCGCCATCCCCAACGTCGCGGACCACCAGAGCCCGAAGGCACGCGAGTTGGACTGTCGGGCTCGGATCGTCCACCGCCAGCCGAACCAAAGCATGAGTCACGTCTGCGCCGGGGATCCGCCGCATGGCGCCAGCGGCCAACGCCCGTCGAGCGGCGGGCACCTGGGCGTTGAGACACGCGAGCAAGGCCGGCTTCGCCTCCGCAAGCCCGGCGTTGCCGAGCAACCCAAACCACCCATCGAGCCGATCAGAGCACCGATCGAGTCCACCCACGAGTTGCTCGACTCGCGCGCCTGCATCTGCCGGATCCCTCTCGGCGTAGCGCGACAGCACGATTCCAATCGAAGCCCGGGTCACCTCGTGGCCGTCATCCCCGAGCTCGAGCAAGCGATCGATGGTCTCGACCGAGGGCTCGACGACCCGAGTCAGCGCCGCGATGACCTGCTCTCGCACCGTACCGTTGCGGTCGAGCTCCCTGGTGAGGGCATTTTGGCAGGGCTGCGTGCCGCAGTCTCCCAACGCTGCGTACATGGCGACGACGGCGGTTTGCGGTGTGGATGGATCGGTGGCGAGCGCCCGCAGCTCACCGACGAGCGTCTCGTCAGCAGCCATGTGCGCAGCAGCGCGGTCCACGATCGTGGGATCCATGTCGGCGCCCGCGCTCAGGAGGCGGGCTCTGACCGACTCCCACGACTCCGTCTCGCGCCGTATCGCATCCCGCTCGTGTTTGCTCAGCGGCTGATCCCGGAGTGGGACCGGCGGGGCGGTGCTGAGCGTCTCGATCTGCGCCCGCAGCGTTGATGAAGCCGAGTCGGGGATCGGGGTCGCTGATCCGCGCACCGCAGATGAGAGGGTGATCGACCCAACGTTGTCGCCCGCATTGAGGTTGGCCCACGTGATCTGGCCCGAGCCGACCACCACTGGACCGCGTTCATCCGCGATGAAAATCGTCGCGCCGCGCAGGTCAGGCGCTCGCGCTGGCGAACGTCGCGTCCGAACGCTGAACCGAGCCAGCTGAAGATCGAAGTGGTGATACCGGGCGTCTACCGTGCCCGTGGGCGTCTGCTCCTGCGAGGCGGTGATCCCCGGCGTCGGCGTCTGGAGCTGGGCGATCAAGAAGCGAGTCAGGCTCTGCGCCTCCGCGGGCATGTCCGCCGCCAGCCACACGGCGTCGATCGTGCCGTCGCTACCGCGACGAGCGAGGTAGGACCACTCGCCAGCACCGAGACGTGCCAGCGTCTGGTTGCCCGAGCGCAGCTCCATGTGATCGACGGCGAGCGAGCCCACGAGGAGCGGCGGCTCGTCGAGCGACACCACCGTCAGCCGACCGCGGGCAACACTGTCGAGCACGAGCGGCTGCGCTGAGTTGGCGACGCCAACGCTGCGCACGACGAAGCTGTAATCCAGCGACCAGAGCGCGGGCGCGTGCTCGACAGACACCGGGCGCGTGGGTTCGGACCCGCAAGCTGCCACCAGCGCGAGCGCCAACGACAGCACGGGTGCACCCGCAAACCGTCGCCCGTGGGTCACGGTGAGGTCGAGCTGTCCCACTCGACAAAGGGATACTCGACCGCCCAACCAGCGTAGTCGATCAACTCGTGCTCGAACCTCTTCGAGAACCACCCCACACCTAGATCGAGAACCGCGTAGAGTCGACCCTCGAGGAAGCGGCAACGGATCCATCCTTCGACGCTCGCGTGTACGGCGGTTTGGCCATCTTCGTTGACGAGGTATGCCGTTCCGGTCAGCTCGGGATTCGCCGCGAGTAGGACGACGCTGCCGCCAGCTCCGGCCTTCGCCACCAACGCGTTGAAGTATGCCTCGAGCGTGGCTTCGACCCGGACCTCGGGTCGCAGGCTTCCGATCAGGATCCCGTCGCTCAGCGCCAGATCGAAGGCGACGCTGAGCGTCGGGTGCACGGTCAAGTCGAGGTCGACCGGATACCCGACGATGTATAGCTGTGTGTGGAAGGTCCGGTCGAAGTCGAACAGGTCACGCGAATCGGTATCGTCAATCGATTTTGTGCTCTTCTTGTTGTAGAGAGGAACCTCCCACACGCCGCCGAGCATCGCGGTCACGTCCGCCTCGTAGGCCCCGTCGAGCGTGCCGGTCAACGTGGCGTCGACCCGCAGCGCGTCGACACGTTGGTTGAACACGTAGGCGCCAGCCCGCACCACGACGCTGCCGTGCAGCCCGGGATCCATTCCGCCGATGCTGCCCGAGAAGCTCGCGCGCGTGTCCAAGAATGCAGACCCGATCGCAGGCTCGCCTACGCTCGGCGTCCACCCAAAGTCGGCCGCGGCCGAACCCGAATCTTGCTGCGCATAGAACCCGTTGGTGTTGGCGCCGGTACCAACGCGGCGACGGGCCGGCGGCTTGGCTGTGCGCCGGACCTTGGACCGTAGTTGCTTGGCAGTACTGGGCGCGCGGGCGGGCTTGGTTTGCGTGACCTTCTTGATCCGCCGAACCTGCTGCTCGAGCGTGGCGTGGTCAGGCTGGTGCTCGTGGTAGGTCACGGTCTGGTTGTCGCGCAGCGTGTAGCCTTGGCTGTTGAGCTTGCGCTCGACCGCGTTGAGTTCGTTGGTGAGCTCGGTGTTGGAGACTCGCTTGGGTTTGGCCTTCGCGGTCGCCCGCGCGGGTCGCTGGTCCGCGGAAATGCGGGCACGGACGTCTTGCTTGGTCAGCGGTACGTAGCTCCGTGCTTTACGCGTGACGGTTGCGCGACTCAGACGCTGCTGAACCTCCGGCGACAACTTGATCACCTTGCGAGGCGGCGGCGTTCTGTTCGCGGCCTTTGTATCGGTCTGCTGGCGCGGCGCAGGCGGGGATGCCTCGGACGGGGGCGCGAACAGAGCGAGGCCGACAAGCAGCGGAATCGTTGGCGCGAGCTGGTGGATCTTGAACACCGCGCGATGGTACAGGACAGGCGGGGGCTACGCGCAAGATTTTCTGTGGGCTTCATCCGGTTGGATTTCGCTCGAGCTCGACGGCCTCGAGCGCGGCGAGCAGCTTGCTGCGGTCGTGAGGCTCGAGCAGCACGATCCGGTCCGCGATCATCCACGCCTCGGGATCATCCTCGATGAAGTGCTCGATCACCGGAAAGTAGGTGGACACCCGGACGTTGCATCCGGCCTCCATGCGGACGAGCGCGCTCGGATTCACACCGACGGCCTCGGTCAAATCGACCCGTGCCAGGCCGGCTGCTTCCCGCAGCTGCCGAAGGCGCTGACCCACTCGTGGCTGTCGGACTTGGAGTGCCTCGCTGACCTCCGGTGCGCGCCGTTGCTTCGGTTGGACCTGGGCGGCCGTCTCGCTGAGCAAGTCATCGAGTGGGAGACCGTCAAGCATCGGATGCTCGTCCCGCAGTGCGCGGAGGTCCGCCACCGTCATTGACGGGTGCTCGGCGATCACGCGGCGAAGCCCCTCGACGAGCGCGAGACTGACGGCTTGGTGGAAGTCGGAGGAGACCTGTGAAACACGAGGAGCTTTGGCCACACGATATGGTCGCGCAGGCCGGCGCGAGGTGCCAGCATCGAACAAGGTGGCGCGAGGGATGGTCCGTTGGACCACGAAATCTGCGGGCTGAACGCTGACGAGGGCTAGCGACATGCGCATTGCCCTCGGCTCTGTCGTAGATCACGTCAACGACGAGGGTGGCGTGCCGTCATTCCTTGTCAAAACTATTCACCGCATATTTCTGCCACCCACACTTATCTATGTCAGCTCGAGTGGCGGCCTCTGCCTCGAAATCCTCGTCCAGAGTCAAAAAGCCGGCTTCTTTTCGCTCCGCCTTCTCCGGGTCCCGCCACCCACACTCGCATTCCTCGCAATGAAGATACAGTTCCTTCCTGAAAAGGTCCATAAAGAGAAGAAGACGACCCTGTCCATCACAGATAGAGCAGGCTTTGTACCAGTAGTAGTGTGTCATGGCCTTCATTGTCTAGAGTGAGGGGTACCCGTGGGGGAAGCCATCGGGAGATCAGCGGCACGGCGGCACTACTCGCTCAAACAAGGTGCTCGAACGAATATCACACCTCCTTCCGAGCAAACGGACCACCTTGCGGACTTCTCCGCAACCCCGGTCTCACTCAATGTCCATGCGCGGCCATCGTCTTCGGCATTCCCGGTCGCAGTGAGAAGACGACCGTTTCCAAAGCGAACAGAGATCATCCCCGCGGACACCACCACGGAGACAACGGTCGTGCCTTCCGTCCACCTGAGAGCGGCCAACTCGTATGCCTGAACGGGCTCCTCGGGCTCGACCGCCCCCTCAGGCGCGAGACGTGCGACCTTCGCCTTCCACTCCTGTTCGTCATCGAGCCACCACCTAGCATCGAGGTCAAGTTCAACTTCGGCGGGCAGCGGGTAGCCCAGAAGCGAGCCCGGCCGGTCCCGCGAGAATCGAAGACTGAAACTGGTCGAGAACGTGAACGCTGAAAAGCCGGCACCCGAGAGCAGCGCCTGAGCGACACGCTCGCCTTGGGCGCCATCTTGCTTCGTCCGCATGTCTGCCACAGCTTACCTCGTCTCCCCGTGTATGTGGCCGATCCGCTTCCGCTCGACCTCAAACATCCCCAGCGACGGGAGGGCTCCTACTCATCGATCCAGGTGTGCGGATAAGCAGGTGCAAGACCTTCGGGTGGGGCTACTCCGCGTGATTCAAGACTCCTCATCGAACTCCCGCTCTTGGTCTCGAAGCGCACGTGCCTCATCCCAATCACCGTACTTTTCAATCTGTCGCCAGTATAGAGATGTGAGCCTAAACTGCGCACCATCGGGCAAGCTTAGGTTGCGTGATTTGCCCTCGCTTTTGAAAAACTCGAGATTGTCGGATCCTCGAGCGCTGTCGCCGACCTTGCCATCACCGCGCTGGCGGTGAGCCGCGCAGAGCACCTGCGCCCGGCCACGTCCAAGCCGCGAGCGCACCGTGTTGTACGGAATCCCAGCTCCGCAGCGCTCTGGACATTGGTGACGACTTACTGGCGATGAGAAACGCGAACACCCGATGCGAGCACCTCGGTGCCAACGGACCACTCTGACCCAGGTCTCGGCGACCAGGTCGC
Organism: Enhygromyxa salina; assembly: GCF_000737335.2. Taxonomy (GTDB): domain Bacteria; phylum Myxococcota_A; class Polyangia; order Nannocystales; family Nannocystaceae; genus Plesiocystis; species Plesiocystis salina_C. The sequence goes on from NZ_JMCC02000094.1 coordinate 7,180, forward strand.
CTGCGTCTGTTCGTGAGACGCGGGACACCAAGCTGGACGCCAGGATAGTGTATATTCACCGGGTCGCCCCCGACCATCTACGGTGGGCTGAGCTGCTAGAAAAATAGCTTTGGAGGCCACAGGTCGGCCGCCGCAAACACGGCCGAAGACGGGGTCTGAGAGCCCGCTTTTCTAGCCCTGCGAGCCCATGTCATCTATGGGGTCATAGAAGACCTGCGGTCCCCAGGCTTCGCCGCAGCCACCCAGCGACCCAGTGCCACGCGAGCTTGGTCTTGGGATCCGTGACCATCCCCATGTGATTGGGCCGTAGCCGCGCGAGCTCGCCGGGCGCGTCGTCGCGGCCGAGCACCAGCAGCTCGCGCTGGCGGATCCCGGCGCTCAGCCGCACCGCCGCGGCCGGGCGGGCATACAGGAGATCCCCCTCGGACATGACGTGCAGCATGGGGGCGTGGATGTGCTCGAGGTTGGCAAAGTAGTCGACGGTGCCGTCCTGCGAGTCCCAGCGATCCCGGCGCATGAAGCCGTGAAACTGTCGCCAAAAACTGCGAGCTTCATCGGCTGAGCCAATTCGCAGGCGCCGCGCGGGCACGTAGCCAACGAGCTCGCAGATCAACACCAGCGGCCAGATCACCAGACGCTTGAGCCACCACCGCCACCTGCTGGGCTCGAAGCGCTTGTTCCAGACCGAGCAGCTCATCGCCACGATCGCTCGCACGGTCGATTGTGACTGTTGCCCGAGCCAGCCGAGCGCCGCGTAGGCAAACACGCTGTGGCCAAGCAGGGCGACCGGCTGCTCGGGCTCGAGCGCCGCGGCAAGGTCGACGTAGTGGCCAACGTCGCGCACGAGCGCGTCGAGGTCCCAATCGCCGCCTTGGCGCGGCGTGGGTCCGCTCTCGCCGTGGCCGCGCAGATCCGGGACCAACACGCGAAACCCGGCGGCGACCAGCACCGCGGCGATCGTGGGTCGGTCCGGCCGGCACATGGTCCGGCTGTCGGCCATCATGGCGTGGCCCACAACGACGACGCCAACGGTGGGTCGCCGGTGTGCGGGGGTGAAGTCCCAGACCCGCAGCAGCCAACCGTCTTCGGCGCTGATCGAGTGCAGGATCGGGGTCGGGAGGGCTTCGAAGTCGCTCACAGTTCGGTCGCGATGATAGCGTGTCCACGAGCGTTCGTGGTATCCGGCGGGGGTGCGCCCCTTCGTCCGCGGTGACATTGACGGCTTCTTCGGGCTCGCGCTCGACAACCTGGTTCAGCTGCTGCTGATCGACGCGCTGTGCCGCTCGCCCTACGTGCTGGGGTTCTCGGACGAGCTGGTCCGCGGCACGATCCTGCCGGGCGCCGCGATCTCGCTGGTCGTCGGCAACTTGTTCTACGCCCGCCAAGCCATGAAGCTGGCCAAAGAGACCGGCCGCGACGACGTCTGCGCGCTGCCCTACGGCATCAACACGATCTCGCTGTTTGCCCACGTGTTCTTGATCATGCTCCCGGCCAAGCTCGCGGCCGAGGCCGCTGGCGCTGCAGACCCGGCCCGCATCGCCTGGCAGGCTGGGTTGCTGGCGTGCCTTGGCTCGGGCGTGATCGAGCTGGGCGGCTCGTTCGTTGCCGAAAAATTGCGGCGCATCACCCCACGCGCCGCGCTGCTCTCAACCCTCGCCGGGATCGCGCTGGGCTTCATCTCGCTCGGGTTCTTGTTCCGCACCTTCGCGCACCCGATCGTCGGGCTCTCGACCTTGGCGATCGTGCTGTTGGTGTACTTTGGTCGGGTCCGCTTCAAGGGTCGGCTGCCGGGCGGGCTGGTCGCGGTCGCAATTGGTACGGCGCTGGCGTGGGCGATCGGCATGGCTCCGGCTGGCGAAGCGCCGGTCAACAGCGCTGGCTTGATGCTCCCGATCCCGGTGATTGGCGACGTGTTCGCGGCCCTGTCCGAGCCCGGCATGCTCGCTGCCTACTTTGCGGTGATCGTGCCCATGGGCCTGTTCAACGTGGTCGGCAGCCTGCAAAACCTGGAGTCGGCCGAGGCCGCGGGGGATCGCTACCCGGTCGTGCCCTCGCTGGCGGTCAACGGCGCTGGCAGCATTGTCGCTGCGCTGTTTGGCTCGTGCTTTCCCACGACGATCTACATCGGTCACCCGGGCTGGAAGGCCATGGGCGCGCGCGCGGGCTACTCGGTGCTCAACGCGGTGTTCGTGACCTTCGTGTGCCTGACCGGCACGCTCGCGTGGATCACGTGGGTGGTCCCCGTCGACGCTGGAATGGCGATCGTGCTGTGGATCGGCGTGGTGATCACGGCGCAGGCGTTTCAGGTCACGCCCAAGGCCCACGCGCCCGCGGTGGTGATTGGCCTGCTGCCGGGCGTCGCGGCTTGGGGGGCGTTGATGGCCAAGAACGGGCTGCGGGCCGCCGGTATGGGTAACCCCGAGCGGCCGTTCGACGAGTCGTTGGTCGCCGCGTTCTCGGTTGGCGACACGTGGATCGACGGGGCGTTCGCGCTGGAGCAGGGCTTCATCTTCACCGCGATGATTTTGGCAACCGTCACTGTGCTGATCATCGAGCGTAAATTCACGATCGCCGGGATGTGGTTGCTGGCGGCGGCGCTGTTGTCCAGCGTGGGGTTGATGCATGGGTATCGGTGGACGATGGGCGACACCGTGCTCGACGTGTTCGCGCCGTGGAAGCACCCCGGTCGGTTGGGGTGGGCGCAGGGGTATCTGGCGATGGCGGTGGTGATGTTCTTGGCGCCAAGCGTGACCGAGCCGGACGATGTGGATCATGGGGGGACGTAGGTCGCACTTTGCCGCTGCGCCCCGGGGGCTCACCGCGATCGCTGCCGCCCGGGGGGACGGGATTCGAACCTGATCTTGGCAGTCTGAGAAGCGTCAATGGTGACGCGGGGTTGGACCGTAGACTGCTGAGATCGCTGAGGATTCTGGCTCTCGCTCGTCCCGTCTGGGTCCGAGGTGTTCCGGTGTGTGCCTCACCCGCACGGCACCGCTACGGCACCGCCCTCGCGCTACGGCACCGCGCGGCTCTGGCCACCCGCGGCCGCTGGATATTCGACGTCTCGTAGACCCACGTCGCTGGCCGATCAGCACGCCGAACGAGGGCACCGCGAACGCCCTACTATCACCGCCGACGCAACTGCCAAAACCTCTGCCGATCCTATGCCAGCAGCTACGAATTAAGCAGGAAGTGCTGTATCGGGAAACGGGGGTCGTGTCTCGTCCAAGTAGATCCGGCGGCTCTCATGTTGAGATTCTGGAGGGAGATGCCTATCGCCAGGAGCACTCCGCTTGTGACCGTGAGCCCAATCGCTCCGTTCATCACCGGTATGCAGGAACTTTCAGTGGCCAGTGGGCAAGTCTGGCGATCCAGGGTGAGTCAGATGCATCCGATCCAGGCTTGGTCATTTTGCCCGATCCACAACAGGTCGCCGTACGCAGCGAGCTCTCCCTGGCCTATCGCCCCGACCGGCGACACACCGCAGCCCCTCGCGTCTCTCGACCTGTCGAGCGGGGGGCGGTCGACGGCGACAACGCGATCGACCCACCAAGTGTGGCCGACTCTTACACGGTCCAGTTCGACAGCTGGGATCGGATGGTGGCTGACTTGCTCGGCCAAGTCATCACCGACGCGAGCTCGGGTCGCAACGCGGCCAGGGCGCTCAGCGTGCCACGCTCGACGCTTACTGCATGGGTGAAGCGGACGAGGGAGGTCAACCGGTGACACGAGACAGAGTTGGCGCGTAGCAGCAGCACGAGAGGCCCGCACAGTCAAGTTCCGACAAGGCAGGATCCCCAATCGAGTTAGGACCGTCTGGCAAGCCCTGGCGGCCCCCACAGGAGTGGACGGAGCCCAATTAGGTTCGCTTGTGTATCTCCGGCCCGACACCAAACCGTGCTACAATCTTCAACATCCGGGAGGCGAAAACACCGTGAAGTGGACGAGTCGAATCAGTCGGAACGACATCCGTGCGCGCATTCTGCGCGTCCCGCCCTCGGTTCGTGAGGCCGGTTCGGAGTCAGCCGACAGTATAGCGCTCGCCTTCGACAACGCGACGTCATATGAGGACGTACCATACGATGCTGGGCAGACCTACGTAGCGCAAGGGATGCCCGAGTTGTACCGACTCCATGGACTGTTGCGGCGGGCGCCAAATGGCGGGCAACAGGCACGCGAGGGCGTCGCAAGTTGGACCCGAGGACCTTCGGGATTTCGGGTTGTGATCAAACTGGCTCCTTCCTCCGATTGGGAGGATCTGCCCAGTTTGCCCCCCAAGCCACTTCCCAAATCACCACCTCCGCTCGAAGATGAAGGAGGCGTCGAAGTGGAACTCTCGGACGATGAGACACCGAGTCCATTTGATCCGGCAAAGGTGGATGTAGAACTCCGGCCTATGACGATTCAGCTCCTACTCAGTCGACTCGGCAACAATGAAATCGACTTGTCGCCGAGTTTTCAGCGAGCCGAAGTCTGGAAGCAGCGAGCTAAGAGCCGATTAATTGAAAGCCTGATCATCCGAATACCGCTACCAGCGTTCTACATGGACGGGACAGACGAGGACCGGTGGCTCGTCGTTGATGGACTTCAGAGGCTCTCCACCATCCGAGACTTCGCACTTGACAAGACTCTGGCTCTAACAGACCTGGAGTTCTTGAGCGAACACGAAGGAGCAACGTTCGATGACCTTCCCCGCCGCCTTCAACGGCGCATCGAGGAGGCCCAAGTCACCGTATATGTTATCCGGCCCGGAACTCCTGACAATGTCAAATTCAACATCTTCAAGCGAATCAACACGGGCGGCATGCCCCTGTCGCCACAAGAGATCCGGCACGCACTGAACCAGGGCCCAGCCTCCGACCTCTTGGAAGAATTGGCAGCGTCGACGAAGTTCCGCTCGGCAATCTCCGACGGAATCCGTTCGTCCCGAATGACTGATCGGGAGTTCGTCCTACGGTTCCTCGCATTTTGGCGGGCCGGACACATTCCGCGAATCACTGAGGAGGTCGACCAGTTTCTCCACCGAACGATGCGTGAACTCAACAGCGCATCGACGAAAGAACTTGATGATCTCCGAGGACATTTTCTCAATGCCATGACTCGTGCTGAGGCGATCTTCGGTGTGGACGCCTTCAGGAAGCGCTACTCGGAAACCGACAGTCGCCGACCTTTAAACAAAGCTCTCTTCGAGACGTGGGCAGTTCACCTGGCGCGGCTGACGGACGCCGACGCTAGCGTTCTCATCAAACGACGGAACGAGCTAAAAAGTGGCTTTAGGGTGCTCATGAATGACAGGGAGTTCGACAGCGCCGTGTCTCAGAGCACAGGTGATCCGCGAAAAATCGTGGTACGGTACAAACGCCTCGACCAACTGATCAAGGAGGTGCTCGCTAATGGCGAAGACTCTCAGGCTCCACAACTTTAAATGCTTCGATGCACTTGAGATCGCGCTCGCCCCCATGACATTGCTCGCTGGGGTAAATGGCTCGGGGAAATCCAGCGTAATCCAATCGATCTTGGGCATCGCCCAGTCGAACAGCAACGGGTTCTCCGTTAACGGGGAACACATCAGTTTGGGAACCGCGCGGGACGTTCTATTCGAGGGAGCCAACGAAGAGCAGGTCACAGTAGCAATCGGGGAATGCGAGTATGTGTTCGCGTATGGCCGGCCGGAAGCGACCCTCTTGGAATGCGCCCCGGGCAGTGCCGACCCAAGCCACTTCAGCGGTGAGAACTCCCTCACGTACCTTGAGTGTGAGCGTGTTGGGCCACGACCTTCTTTTGAGATGTCGGACCTCTGGGTGCGCCGCCGGGGGAAAGTTGGTCCACGAGGACAGTACGCCGTCCATTTCTTGGCCGTACACACCGATACCTCTGTTCGAGAACAGCGACACCATCAAAACTCGGCGGGCAGCACACTGCGGCCCCAGGTTGAAGCATGGCTTGGAGAGATCAGTCCGGGAACACGCTTGGATGTCGTGCCGTACGAGGAAATGGATCGGGTACGCCTATCCATATCGTTCGTCGCCGATCGTTGGACCAGCCGGGGATTCCGGCCCACAAACGTTGGATTCGGAATCACCTACGTGCTGCCAATCATCATTGCCGGATTGGCGGCGCCTCCCGGCTCTTGGCTCATCGTAGAAAATCCTGAGGCACACCTTCATCCGCGCGGGCAAACCCAGATGGGGATTTTTCTCAGTCGTATTGTATCGGATGGCGTTCGCGTCCTCATAGAGACTCACAGCGATCATCTGATGAATGGTGTCCGTCTTTCGGTCAAACGTCAGCTAATTCAACCGACGGATGTTGCGATGCACTACTTCGAACGCGAGAACGACCGTGTGCGGGTCGTCTCACCGTCCGTTCACCCCAGCGGACGCCTCACCCAGTGGCCGGCGGGGTTTTTCGACCAATGGGAAACCTCGCTTACTGAGCTGCTGCGGAAGGAGTAACGTGGACCTTTTCTTCAACGAGCGAAGCCTCATGCCGATGCCCGACTTGGAAAGTGCGCGGTCGCGCATGGCTGAATTCGTGAACGTACTAAGGGCTTCTGCCCGCCCAGGGATGCGCGTTGTGTTCGGATCTGAGGTGCTATCTGCATTTCTTGCCGGGGGGTACTCGCTGGGGCGGTGGCTCGATGATACCGAGGTCGATTTCGACGAGAGGCTGTATGCTCGAACAGTGTTCGGAAAGGCTCCAACACTCGAGGAGTACCTTGAGGAGATGGACATAGACGTTTTAGCCGAGGCCGTAGTCTTCGACCAATCGGTCCGAGGCTTTCAAGTCGCCGCAACTTGCGACTCAGCTACTGTCAGTCTCGGAAACGCGCCTTGGACACGAGATCCAATCCCAGTGCGCCTTCAGCGCCTCGCTGGGAACGACGCTAACTTCGAGGAAGAGGTTGTAGAGACCCCAAACCTGTACTCGCAGCAGAGTTCTGAGGCTCGGTGCGGGTGGCTCGACAATCGCGTGCTCCGTGGATTTCCAAATGGTGGAGTTCTGTTTGAGAAGGCGACAATTGATTTTAGCCCGGTTATTGAATTTACAAACACTGCCGAACGCCAACTCCGCGCCCTTCGAGGGTCTGAGATCGTATTCCCGCACGTCATCCGACACGTGATAGCGCTTGGCCAGTGCGCGCAGGGGTGGAGTGCGCGTGGCGGCGCGTTTGCAGATGGCCTTGACTTGCGGTGCTCAGACGAGTCCAATACCACGATCAACAAATACGGGCATGAGCGTGTATTCATTCTTCGGTCTGGAGAGCGGAAGATGTTTCGATGGCATTCGAAAATTGGCCCACAGGGTTGGCGTGTCCATTTTGCCGCGGACGATGTTACGAAACGCGTAATTATCGGATACATCGGCGAACACTTAAGCACCGCGAGCGAATCCTGACGCTGAATGTATGCACGCCGTACCCACGACGGGCCGGACTGGTTCGCCGTAGTTCGCCAACTCAGGAGTAAATCGAACTGTCCCCATCACGCGGCCGTTGGCAGGAGTAACCGCAGCCGCCAGAATGGTCCGATGGCGACTCCGCTCGACGTCGAGGTCCTCACCGTCGACGAGGTCGCCGCCCTGCTCGGCGTCAACCGCAAGTCCGTCTACTGCGCCGCCCACCCTACCCAGGTCCCCCACCAACGAATCGGCCGACGCCTGATCGTCGAGCGGAATTGTGTTATCCTGGCTCCGTCAACCCCGTGTCACCTCAACCGAACGAGTTGACCGATGGCCGTAAAACGCTCATCGCGAAGCAAGTGGATGATCGACATCTCCACATCACTCCCAGACGGACGGAACGGGTCCGCAAGGTCAGTCCGATCCAAACCAAGCGGGCGGCCCAGGCATTTGAACGCGAAGTGCGTGACAGGCTGCTCGCCGATCTTCAAGCAAAGGACAACAACGGCGTGCAGCCGGCCCCCGAACCCAAGCCAGCCCCCACGCTGGCCGAGTTCGCGGTCGAGTTCCCGGCCTACCAAGCAACACTCAACAAACCAACGGAGCTCGAGTCCAAGCGCTCGATTCCTCGAGCACCATCTCGTCCCTGCCTTCGGCCACCTGCGCCTCGATCAGATCGAAGCACGGGCAATCGACCGTTACAAGGTCACCAAGCTGTCTGACCCCACACGGGACGCAGCGGTCAAGTCGACCCGGCGCCGATCCGAGGCAGGCCTCAAGCCCAAGACGATCAACAACCACCTGACGGTCCTCAGCCGCGCGCGGCGGATCGCCCACAAGTGGAAGCTGATCAACCACGCCCCCGAGATCGAAAAGCTCCGGGTACCCAAGCAGCCCTTCGACTTCCTCACCTTCGAGGAGACCGAGCAATTCCTCGCCGCGGTGAGGAAGCACGAGCCACGCTGGTACCCATATTTGATCGTCTCGATCCGCCCGGGCTTGCGGGTAGGCGAGATGCTGGCGCTGCGCTGGGCGGACCACGTCCGTCTCGAGCAGCGTCAACTTCGAGTCGAACTCAACTACACACGGATCGGTGTCATCGACTCACCAAAGTCCGACAAGGCGCGCGAGGTCCCGCTCAGCTGGGACGCGATCGAAGCGTTGCGAGAGCGGCGTCAGAGGTGGGCAAAGACAAGCCCGCTGGTGTTATGGTGCGGGGATGACCCACCGCGTACGCAACACGGCGCTATGCTTGGCCTGGACCGTCGCGGCATGTCACCGCGGCGGACCGGACACCACGACCGAGCCAACGCAGCCCGGCCCGATCGCGGAGCTCGACGGTCCCTCCGGCACGCTCCCGATCGTCGCCGTCCCCCAGTCCGCCGCGGCCGAGATCGACCTGTGGACCTTCGAGCCCGGCGGGCGGCGGCTCGCGTCGACCGAGCTGGGCGCGTGCACGATCTGGGACGTCGAGACCGGCCGACTGATCCGCACCCTCGAGGACAACACCAAGCCCTGCGACGAGTGGCTGGCGCCCGTCACGTTCAGCGAGTTTTTGCGTGACGACTCTTCGGCCGACGGACAGCTCACGCTCGACACCAGCGCAGGTGTGGCGATCATCGACGAGAAGACCGGCCGCAAGCTGCGGGACCTGCCCTGCCCCGACTGCGCAACCGTTGACGACATCACCTGGTCGAGCGAAGGCCACGAACTCGCGCTGGTGTGGCAGGAGTCGGCGCGGCTGGAGATCTGGGACGCGGACACGGCCACGCAGATCCACGCCGAGTCGATCCCCGTGCATGGCGAGCTCGAGGCGCTCGAGCTTGGCTGGACCCAAGCTGGCGCGACCGTGGCGTGGACGGAGATCGGGTTCCCGGTCGAGTGCGACCCCTACTCATACTCCTACGAATACGACTGTGAGTGGGACGAGGCTCAGCAGATCTCGACCCACCGACCGATCAGCCACCACATGCTGGCCGTGGGTCCAGACGGTCCAACCACCATTCGTGCGATCGAGGCCGCTCCCGCGGACGCGTTCGTGTTGTTCGACCCCGAGTTCAACTGGGCGTTTTGGACCCACGAGTGGTCGGAGCGCCGCGCCGGCTCCACGACAACGCTGCAATTCGAGGGGCTCGGCGAGCGCCAGAGCCACATGGGCTGGGAGTCGTTCGAGGAATACGGTGACTATGGCGAGTCGCTGTACCGCGAAGGTGAGTGGCGCACCGACGGCGCGACCCACTGGGCCGTGGCGATCCACCACGAGGACTACGACGGCGGCACGACCATGGTCGAGTGGGAGACCACGCTGACCAGCCCAGCGCTGGGCCGGCGCGCCGGGGTCGCGATCGACTCGCTCGAGTACGACAGCGTGGTCGACGTATCGGTCTACGGCTTCGTGGGTGACGCCGCGCGCTTGGGCGGCGAGTTCTGCTCGGAGGCCTGCGCGACCCTGCATACGCCCACGCCGCCCGACTGCGAGCTGATCGACATTGCCTCGGGTCACGGCACCGAGCTGCTCGAGTGCGACGTGGCCGTGCTGCGCAACGCAGGCGCGACCACCCGGCTGCCGATCGAACCAATGTCGTGGTGGTGGTCCCGCGGCGGCGCGCTGGCGTTGTTCGACGGCGCGGGCTTCATGGTCGTCGACGCCGTGCTCGGCACGGGCAAGCAGCCACGCACCGACGTGCTCGCGGTGCTCGATGGCCGGCTTGGCCCAGAGCTGGAGCGTCTGGCGCTGCTCACCAACAACGGGCTCGAGGTGATCGAGCTTGGCGCGGGCGGGGTGATCCTGCGCGTCCCAGGCGTCATGCCCGACGACGTCGCGTTCTCGCCCAGCGGTGATCGGCTAGCGATGCTCCATAAAGGCCAGGTTCAGGTGGTCGCGCTGCCGGGCGGCGAGCCGATCGCGAGCTGGGCGAGCGACGGGCCCGAGCTCGCGTTTCGCCAAGATGGCCGGGCGATCTTCGTTGGCGACGGCCAGCCAGAGCTCGTGTTCGACGCGAGCACGGGCAAGCCGCTCACCGGTCCCGGCCTCGAGCGGATCACGGCGGTGCTCGACAAGGGCGGCGAGATCGATCCTAGCTGGCGGTGGGTCATGAACGACGAGCGCGGTGAGCTGATGCGAACCGTCGATGCGCGGGTGCTGACGTGGACCGCGGACGGAGCGTGGCTGGCCGACACCGGTCAGTATCAGGGCGCCGCGCCTGGGCTGGAGCTCGCGTTTCGGATTGGCACCGACGCGTGGGCGGTGCCCGAGTTCGACGCCCAGCAGCTCTCCAAGTGGCTCGAGCGGCCGGATCTCGTCTCGGCGTTCGCGGCTGGTGAGCCGATCGCCAAACCCGAGATGACCCCCGCCGAGCTCGCGGGCCTGCGTGCTCGCAAGCCAACGCCAAAGGGCTGACATGCGCGGGCGTGGTCTAATTGCGGCGGTGTTCGTGACGCTGGGGCTGGCCGCGGCGCTGGGCCAGGCCCGCAATGGTTCGACCGCGACTGTCGTCAGCACGAACGCCGCGATGCCCGGCCCCGCCCGGGGCCCGCGCACGGGTGACCAAGCTGGAGCGTCCCGGCTCGACCGCAACGACGAGTGCGTGACCTGCCACGCCGACGTGGCCAGCGAGTGGAGTCACTCGTTGCATCGGGGGGCCTACGAAGATCCGATGTTTCAAGCCGCGCTCGAGCGCGAGCGCCACCCAAGCTTTTGCCGAGCCTGCCACGCGCCCGAGGCTGACCCCTTGCACGAGCCAACCCCGCGCGAATCGGCTGCCGGGGTCGCCTGCGTATCGTGTCACTTGACCGGCCGCGACCCGGCCGTGCTCGCGGGGCCCCACGCAGACGGTGACGACAGCCAAGTTCCGCACGCGCTGCGACGCTCGGCTGAATTCGCCTCGCCAGATGCGTGCGCGGGCTGCCACGAATTTTGGTTTCCCAGCCTCGGCCGGGCCGGCCACGCGCTGAAGATGCAAAGGACGATCAGCGAGCACGCGCGCTCGGACTTCGCCAACGAGAGCTGCCAAAATTGCCACATGCTCTCCGCGCCCTCGGGGCCAGGCGCGACCCATCTCGATCATGGCTTCGCCGTGGTCGGCCAGCCAAGCATGCTGCGGGCCGCGGTCGCGATTGTGGCGACACGGCCAGAGCCGGGCCGCGTCGTGCTCGAGCTCTCGCCGCGCGTCGTCGGCCATGCGTTCCCAACCGGGGATCTGTTTCGGCGGCTGAGCGTGGAGCTGCACAGCGACGAAATCAGCCCGAGCTGGTCGGCGCAGCAGCTGCTGGCCCGACACTTTGGCTCACGGCGGGTCGGCGAGGGCCAAGTGATCCGCATCGAGCACCTCGACAATCGCGTTGGAGTTGGCGACGGCCCGACCACCGTCGAGTTCACGCTGCCCCCCGAGCTACACGAGGCAACCGTCACTTGGGAGCTGGTCCACGAACGCGCCCTCGAAGCCTCGAGCGGAGCCACCGGCATCTGGGGCCGTACCCCGTTCGCAAGCGGCCTCCTGTAGGAGCCCAATTCTCCGCCAAGAGCGCCCTCTGCGCCCTATAGGCGGCCCAGTTCACAAAGCACGACACGCAAGTGGAGACGCACCCACCATGGAACGGTTCATGCCCCACAAAAGCGAGAGGATCTAAGCAGGCACGTCTGTCGATCATTCTCGACTTGAGGTTCGCGCGTGAAAACGAGACTAACTATCAACAATATAGTGAGACATGTACTTCAGCTCCAGAAGGTCGAAGACATCGAAGTACAGCCGCTGCGGCGTCCTTCGCACGGTCAGGAGTAGACCCCTGTCGGGAATATGCGCTACTGCAGAGACAGGTGCAATCGAGTCCCTTAGTCCAGAAATCCTCGCCACAAGCCAGCGCTGCGCGTCGGACAGGAAATCTGTATCTTCTGTTTCGTACTTGGCTAGCGCGGCCTGGCAGTCAGTGGGCATTAAGCGCCTGAGACCTGGCGCCCAATCAGGGACCCCGCGTTCCTCGATCAGCCTTGCAATTTCGGCGTTGTATTCATCGCAAAATTTGGGTCCCCAATCAACGGCGCCGACTGAACTCCAATAAAACAGAGAATCCTGCGGCAATGACGGTTGAACGCGCTGAAACGTCTTCGTGGTGAGAGTCCGAGCACGCCCCTGCTCCCACTCTTCATATGCTACTTCGGACCCAGAACGGTGGTTGGTCATACGAACTCAATTTTGCATTCGCGGGGGAGATGAGGGCATTCCACACCGGGCGAAGGCCTGCGAAGTGCGAAAGCGCCTGTGGGGGTCATAGTTCACAACGGTGTGCAGAAGCGGGCCATGATGGTCTTGCGGGCCGCCCCAAACACCAACGTCAATTTCAGCTGCTCCCCCGCCCCCGACCACGACAGCACCGTCCCCACCCCAAACTTGGGATGCCGCACCTGCATGCCCTTGAACCACTCGACCGGGTCGTACTCGACGCTATCGTACTCGACGGTCTCAGCCGTAGCGGCCACCGGCTGCTTGCGCCCGATCGCGCCCGACCCCGCGTACTCCGGCTCGAGCTCGATCTCGTCGTCCCACTGCGGCTCGCGCTTTTGCGGCGCGATCCTGGCCGCCGGCCGCCGCCGCCGACTCGTCGCCAACCCATGCCTGGCCACCGCCGCGTCCGGCAGCGATCGCAAGAACTCCGAGGGCATGTTCAGCTTGCTCTCGCCCCACAAGAACCGCGACCGCACGTAGCTAATCGCCAGCCTGCGACGCGCCCGCGTCAACGCCACATACGCGAGCCGCCGCTCCTCCTCCAGCGCGCTCGGATCGCCCTCTCGCAGCGCCCGCATGTGCGGGAACACGCCGTCCTCCATCCCCGTGAGCATGACCCGATCAAACTCCAACCCCTTCGCGGAGTGGATCGTCATCAGGGTAATCGCCGTGTCTGCGCTCTCGTCATCGCCCGAGGTCGCCAGCGAGATCTGCTCGAGATACTCGGCCAGGCTGGCCTCGGGCTGCTCGGTCACGAATTGCTCGAGCGAGCCAACAAATTCCTCGAGGTTCTCGATCCGCGTCTCACCGTCGGGCTCCTGCTCGAGCGACTCGGTGTAGCCGGTGCGCTCGAGCACCAACGCGGCGATCTGATCATGCGCGAGGTTCTGGGCGTCGATCGCAAGCTGCGCCACGACATCGTGGAACTCTTTGACAGCACGCCGCGCGGCCTTGCCCAAGCCGGCGTCCTCGCCGTATTTCGAGGCCGGGCCGGTTGCCTCATAGAACGACTTCTCGTTGCGCACCGCCCAGCTCGACAGCCGCTCGATTGTCTTGGACCCGATCCGCCGCGGCGGCACGTTGATCACCCGCAGACAGTCCAGATCCGAGGCCGGGTTGGTCAGCAGCCGCAGATACCCGACCAGGTCCTTGATCTCGCGCCGATCATAAAAGCGGATCCCGCCCAACATGCGATAGCGGATCCCATACAGGCGCATCGCCTCTTCCAGGGGTCGCGACTGCGCGTGGGTCCGATAGAATACAGCGATCTCGGACGGGCTCTCGCCGTCGTCAATTGCAACTTGGATCGTGCGCGCGACAAACCGCGCTTCCTCGCGCTCGTCGTCAAACCCGTACAGATCCACGTGCTCGCCAGCGCCAAGCTCGCTCCACAGCTGCTTGTCGTGGCGCCGCGGGCCGTCGCGGATCACCGCGTTCGCGCAGTCCAGGATCAGCGAGGTGCTGCGGTAGTTCTGCTCGAGACGGATGATCTCGCAGCCGGGGTGGCGATCTGGAAACCGCAGGATCTGCTCGACGTCGGCCCCGCGCCAGCCGTAGATCGCCTGATCGTCGTCACCCACGACGCACAGCTGCGCGCGCTCGCCACACAGCAGATCCACGAGCTCGGCCTGGACCGGGTTGGTGTCCTGATACTCGTCCACCACCACATGAAAGAAGCGCCGACGCAGACCGACGACCGGGTCGACCTTGGCGCTTGCAGCCGCGGCCGGCTCGCGCTCGGTGTGGAGCTTGACGGTGCGACTTGGCGTGCTCGCGGCGTTGGCCTGCGCGGGCGGGTAGCTTGGCGGCGCGCCAGCGTTGCGCAGCAGCTGCACGGTGAGCGTGAGCAGATCCCCAAAGTCTGCGGCGTCCGAGGATCGCAGCTGATCCTCGTACATCGCCCAGGCCCGGCGGGTCCAGCTGAGCACGGGCTCGCCGTAGCCAAGATCCCCGAGCCGCTCGCGCCCCCAGCCCAGGTTCTTGGCGGCGTCGATCTTCCCGAGCGCGGCGCTGGCCGAGAACATGCGCGGGTCGATGTCGAGGGCCTTGAGCACCTTCCGCATCAGGCTCTTTTGATCGTCGGCGTCGTAGATCGCAAAGTTGCGCGAGAGCCCAACGCCCTCGCCGTGACGCCGCAGGATCCGGGCGCAGATCGAGTGGAAGGTGCCGATCCACGGACCATCGCGGCGCAGCTCGTCGAGCCCGAGCCCGAGCAATCCGGCGATGCGCTCGCGCATCTCGTGGGCGGCCTTGTTGGTGAAGGTCACCGCCAAGATCCGCCAGGCCGGCACGCCCTCGTCGATCAGCGCCGCGACGCGATGGGTGATCACGCGGGTCTTGCCAGTGCCAGCGCCAGCGAGCAGCAGCAAGGGCCCGCCGCGGTACTCGACACCGGCGCGTTGGGCCGGATTCAGCGACTGGGACGAGCTCATGGGCGCCCGGTTATACACGCCCGGGTGGGCGCCTCACACGCCCGAGGGTCGTACGCCGGGTCGCTGCCGGGGCGATTGCAGGCTAAGGTCGCGGCGCGTGAGCACGGGGCAGGAGCACGGGCGCGAGCGCGGCCCCGAACAGCGGACCGCGGACACCCGCGCGACCCCACGGACGCGCGCGCGGCTGGGCCCGCTGCCACGACCGCTCGCGCTGGCCCTGTTGGGTGTGTGGGCGGTGGCGTCGCTGTTCGCGTTGGTCCAGCTGTTCGTGGGCTCGTCGCCGTGGTCGGGCGCGACCGAGGGGATGATCCCAAGCGAGCACCGCAGCCCCTCCGGCCGGCCGCTGGCGTTGCTGCGCGTGGACCTTCAGGCGCTCGAGCAGGCGGCCAGCCCCGGCGAGCAGACGGATCCGGTCACGGACGCGCTCACGGATCCCGCGACGATCCTGGCCGAGGCCGGGTTTGCGATCGAAGAGGCGCTGGGTCAGCGGCGGGTGCCGCTCGCGCCGCCGCGGACCGAGATCACCCGCTGGCTCGACGCCCACGCGCTGTACTTGCTGCCGATCGAGACCCACGCTGCGCTGGCCGAGCGGCTGTCCGACGCCAGCATGCTCGCGGAGGTGCGCGGGCTCGAGGCCCGGCTCTCGAGCCCGCTGTTCGTGGTCTCGGGCGAGCAGCCGCGCCGGGATCCGCTGGGGATCCACGAGCTGACCACGCTCGAGGCCGGCCAGCTCGGGCACGTGACCGAGGTGCTCGGAACCGACGCGCCGAAGGTCAGCGCCAGCGGTGATCTGATCGCAGCGAGCGGGGATCGAGCCCTGATCGCGTTGGTCACCGATCCAACAAAACCCCAGGCCGAGCAGATCACCGAGCTGCGAACAAAGCTCGAGGCCGCGCTCGAGGGCCTGCCTGTGGAGCTCGCGCTGTTCGACCCCAGCCTGCGCGAGACCACGCTCGAGCACCAGCTGAGCCGCGATTGGACCAAGCTGCTCGCGGGCTGCTTCGCCGGGCTGATCTTGCTGTTGGCCATCGCGCTGCGGCGGGTGATCCCGGTGTTGGCGTTGGGCGTGTGCTTGGCCTCGGCGTGGGTGATGTTGGTGTGGGCGGCCGTCAACCTCGAGCTGAATCTGGGGATCGGCTTGGGCATGGGCTTGGATGGCATGGAGCTGGCCTCGATCGCGCTGTCGATCTTGCTGCTCGGCTTCGGCTGCGACGCAGCGCTGCGCCTGCAAGAGATCGACTCGCGCGGCTGGGTCTCGACGCTGATCATGGCCGGCGCCCTGGTCCCGCTGGCGCTCTCGCCCTATCCGCTGTGGCAGCGCTGGGCGCTGTGGTGGCCGCTGGCGTACCTGGTGTTGGCGGTGATCCTGCGGGTGATCCTGCCGGCCCTGCTCGAGCTGCTGCGCGGCGACTTCGACTGGCGCCGGCCCGGGTTTCGGTTGGCGCCGATGCCCGCGCTGGCGGTGCTGATCTGCCTGAGCGTGTCCGCGGCCGGGGCCTGGGTCACGCCGCAGCTGCGCTACCGATCCCCCGCGCGCGTGCCGGTCCTCGACCCGGAGCTGCAGGCCAACGAGCGCGAGCTGATCCAACACTTCTTCGATCCAAGCATGATCGTAGAGACGACCTCGCAAGCGCCCAGCGAAGCCAACGACCACGAGACACCTGCTGCCGCGGCCCTGGAAGCTTCGGCCGCGACCGCGACGCAGCTGGCGGCGCTGGTGCCCAACGAGGCTCGCCGGCTCGACTCTCCGGGCAGCTTCGTGCTGCCGCGCGCCGAGCTCGAGGCCCGCAAGCAAGCGCTGTCCAAGCTGAATTTGAGTCAGCGCATGGAGGCGCTCGAGGTGGTGCTCACGGATCAGCGCCTGCGCGCCGAGGCGTTCGCGGAATTCGTTCGCGGCGCGGCCGACATCCACGATCTCCCGAGCGCCCAGGCGGCGCTGGACGGGCCGCTGGGGCCGTGGATCAACGGCTACTTCGTAAGCGAAGGGGGCAACGGAGACGAGCGGGTCGCGCTGCGCTCGCGGCTCGAGCTGCGCGGGCACGACGGACTGGCTCAGGTGCCGCTCTCGGATCAACGGCTGGCCGAGCTGCCGCCGCTGCGGGGGCCGGCGATCGCCGCGATGATCGACCAACGAGAATATCTGCGCCGCGCGGGCGTGGTCCTGCTCGCCGGGCTGTGGCTGACGGCGTTCTTGGTGTGGCTCGGGACGGGGGGTCTGGGGATCGCGCTGGCCTGCGCGTTGGTCTCGCTCGCGTGCGAGGCGGGCGTGATGCTGGGGCTGTCGCTGCTCGATCAGCCAACCGGTCCGCACCTGTTGCCCGTGATCTTGATCGTCGGCGCGACCGCGGGCGTGGCCGGAGGCCGGGCGTGCCGGGCCGTGAGCCTGGGTCAGCCGATCGTCGCGCGCGGGCTGCTGCTCGCGGGTGGCTGTCAGATCATCGCAGGTGGGGTGCTGCTGATCTCCGCCCAGCCGCTGTGGCGCGAGCTTGGGTTGGCGGTCGCGATTGGCAGCGCGCTCGCGTGTGGGCTGGGGTTGTTCGCGACCCCCGGACTGGCGTCGCTGTTTGGCAAATTCCGTGGTCCCCGAAGCCCAAAAAACAAACCGAGCCAAGCCCCAACCCAGGCACCAACCCAAGACCCAGGGGAGCCCAAACCATGAGCCGTGTCTCGCGTCGCGGGCTGCTGATCTCGGGCGCGAGCGGGCTGGCGTTGCTCGGCGCCGCGCTGGCCACTCGCGCCGCCCCGGCGGAGCCCGTCAGTCGAGACCAGCGCCGGCTCGACAATCGCCTGGAGCTGTGGGGAGCGTTCGCCCGCAAGTCACAGAACCTCGTGGCCCGCTACACCTCCACACGCAGCTCGCCGCTGCTGCTCGAGGATCTGGTCGGCTCGGGCTCGTTGGCATACGTGAGCCCAACAACGCTGGTCATGCGCGACGACGGTGCGACGGGCTCGACCACGCGAATCGAGCCCAGCGGCGTTGCGATCGTCCCCAATGATCCATCGCTGCCCCAGCGACCCATGCCCAAGCCAGCCAACGCCCCCGCGCTGCGATGGCTGGCCGACCGCCTCGTCGCAAGCTTTGCCCCGGGCGACGGATCCGCGTTGATCGCCAACGCGCGCGTCGAGGTCCCGAAGGGCAGCACCCCACGCTTGAGCCTGCTGCCGCCCCGCGACTCCGTGGCCCGCACGTTGATCCGCAGCGTCACCCTAACCTTGGACCAGGTCGGTGGGGCGGTGATCCGCGTCGAGGTTGCCGAGTCCGACGGGGGCAAGTTCATCTTGCAGATCTCGGATCACCGCCAGAACGTCGAGCCTGAGCTCATCGCGCGGGTCTTGGACTAAAAGGAGGGTGATCTCGCGGGGCCGCAAGTGATACTAAAGGGCGAGCTTTTTCGCTCGGAGCCCCCTGACATGTACTCGAACTCCATTTTTTCGTTCTCTACTGTAAAACTCGCGACATCGTGCGCCGCGATCTTGCTGCTCGCTGGCTGCCCCGGCGACGACACCCCGGCCGACACGGCGACCGAGACCTCCGGCGATGGCGACGGGGATCCAAGCGGCGACGGCGACGGCGACGGCGACCCCACCGGTGATGGCGACGGCGACCCGACCGGCGATGGTGACGGCGATCCCACTGGCGACGGTGACGGCGACCCCGCTGGGTGCACCGAAGAGGGTTGCGCGTGCGATCCGGCCCAGGACGAGTGCGATCCCGGGCTGTACTGCCACGACGACACCAACGTCTGCACTCTGGCGGTCTGCGGTGACAACGAGCTGCAACCGATCGAGCAGTGTGACGACGGCAACGTCGTAGATGGTGACGGCTGCGACAGCGACTGCACCTTCACGGAGATCCTCTACGTCGACGCCTCGTACCAAAACACCTGCGCCCTGATCGAGGGCGGCCGGGTCCGCTGCTGGGGCTACAACGGCCAGGGCCAGCTCGGCTACGGCCACACGGACAACATCGGCGACGACGAGACCCCGGCCGACGTTGGCGACGTGATGCTGCCCGAGCCTGGCGTCGAGCTGACCATGGGCGACTCGCACTCGTGCATTCTCATGGCGGATCAAAATGTCCGCTGCTGGGGCACCGGCTTTAGCGGCCGGTTGGGCTACGGAAACACCGAGAACATCGGCGACGACGAGTTTCCAAGCTCGATCCTCGACGTGATGGTTGGCGGACCCGTGCTCGAGATTGACGCGGGCGGCAGCCACTCGTGCGCCCGCCTCGCGAACGGCACCCTGCGCTGCTGGGGTGGCGGCTTCTCGGGTCAGCTTGGCTACGGCAACACCAACAGCATCGGTGACGACGAGTTCCCCGCGAGCGCGGGGGACGTCCCAACCGGCGGGGCCGTCGTCGCCCAGGCCACCGGTATCAGCCACACTTGTGCGATCCTCGCGAACGGCAAGATCCGCTGTTGGGGCTCGGGTTCCTCGGGTGCGCTGGGCTACGGCAACACCATGTCCGTTGGCAGCATGAACACCCCCGCGCAGGCTGGCGATGTGTCGGCGGTCCCGCTGGGCCTGCCCCCCAACACCAAGGCGACCGCGCTGGCGCTCGGGCTCGGTATCAGCTGCGCGCTGTTCGAGACCGGCGATGTCTTGTGTTGGGGTCAGGGCTTCAACGGCGCGGTCGGCCAGGGCAGCATCGAGAACATTGGCGACAACGAGCTGCCGTCGAGCCAATCGCCGATCTCACTGCCGTCGGCGGCGGTCGCGATCAGCACGGGTGACAGTCACGTCTGCGCGCTGTTCGATGACCAAACCGGCCTGTGCTGGGGCCGAAACTCCGCCGGCCAGCTCGGCGCCGCGATCCAAGAGAGCATCGGCGACGACGAGACCCCCAACACCATCGATCCGGTCCAGCTCGGCGGCCCGATCAAGCAGATCGACGCAGGCGGCAACCACACCTGCGCGCTCCTGGCCGACACCAACGAGCTGTATTGTTGGGGGGTCAACGCCGACGGCCAGCTCGGATACGGGCACACCGAGAACATCGGCGACAACGAGTCGGTGCTCTCGGCCGGCCCCGTGTCCCTGTTCTGAGCCCAGCTGCTCTTTGCACCCTGTCGACGGGTCGCGCGGGCCCTTGGCGCGCGCGACCCGTTCGCAATTAGCGAGGCGGATGACGGCAATATTGTCGTGCCGATCGCCGATCATCGAGAGAACATCGAATCTGGGCAGTTCGAGCGAAGCTGTTCGATGTCCCGCTAATCCCTTCGTGGGTCCAGTGTTACTACTAAAGAGCCAGCCGTTCTCGCGGAGCTCTCAGATGTACTCGAACACGACTTGGTCCCCCCACAGACTCCTCAGCCCGTTCGCCGCGATCCTGCTGCTTGGCGGTTGCCGCGGCGACAATGGCACATCGCTAGATGCAACCGTTGGAACCGACAGCGGCGATGCCAACAACGACGGCAACCCTGAAAGCGGCGACGGTGACGCAGACCACGGCGACCCGGACCACGGCGACGGAGACTCCGACGGTGACAGCGACCCCAGCGACGGCGACGGCGACGGCGACTCCGGCCCCGGCCCGTGCAGCAGCGTGGGCTGCCCTTGCGACCCAGGCCAATCGGAGTGCGGGCCTGGACTCTATTGCCACGACATCGACAAGATCTGCACCGCGCCCGTGTGTGGCGACGAGGAGCTGCAGCCGCTCGAGCAGTGCGATGACGGCAACCTGCTCGACGGTGACGGCTGCGACGCCGACTGCTCGTTTACCGAGATCCTGCATGTCGACGCCTCGTACCAAAACACGTGTGTGCTCATTGAAGGCGGCCGGGTGCGCTGCTGGGGATACAATGGCCAGGGCCAGCTCGGCTACGGCAACACCAACGACATCGGTGACGACGAGACCCCCGCGGACATCGGCGACGTGTTGCTGCCCGAGCCCACCGCGTGGTTGAGCCTGGGCGACTCGCACGCGTGCGTGCTCATGACCAACACGGCGGTGCGCTGCTGGGGCGCAGGCTTCAGCGGTCGGCTGGGCTACGGCAACACCGACAACATCGGCGACGACGAGCTCCCAAATTCGATCCTCGACGTGCTCGTGGGCGGCGCAGTGCTCGAGATCCACGCGGGCGGCAGCCACTCGTGCGCGCGGCTTGCCAACGGCTCGCTGCGTTGTTGGGGCAGCGGCTTCTCGGGTCAGCTCGGCTACGGCAACATGGCCAGCATCGGCGACGACGAGCTCCCCAACACCGCTGGCGACGTGCCTATTGGTGGTTCGATCATCACGCAGGCCACCGGTGTCAGCCACACCTGCGCGGTCTTGGCGACCGGAAGAGTCCGCTGCTGGGGCACGGGGTTCTCGGGCCAGCTCGGCTACGGCAACACGCTGGCGGTCGGCAGCATGAACACGCCGGCCCAAGTTGGCGACGTGTCTGCGATCCCGCTCGGCGTTCCAGCTGACACCAAGGTCAAGGCGCTGGCGCTCGGGCTCAGCCTCAGCTGCGCGCTGTTTGAGACGGGCGACGTGCTGTGCTGGGGCTCGGGCTCGGGCGGCGCGCTTGGCCAGGGCAACTCCAACGCGATCGGCGACGACGAGCTTCCCTCGACGCTGCCGCCGATCTCGTTGTCCGCGCCCGCCGTCGCGATCACCGCCGGAGACAGCCACGTGTGCGCGCTGTTCGAGGATCAGACGGCCCGGTGCTGGGGCCTCAACTCCGTTGGTCAATTGGGCACCGCATCGCAAGCAAACATCGGCGACGACGAGCTACCCAGCAGCGTCGACCCGATCGACCTCGGCGGGCCAATCAAACAAATCGACGCGGGCGGCCACCATACCTGCGCGATCTTGGCGGCCACCAACGAGCTGTACTGTTGGGGCGTCAACGACGATGGCCAGCTTGGCTACGGGCACACCGCAAACGTCGGCGACGACGAGCCAGTGCTCTCCGCGGGTCCGGTGTCGGTGTTTTAGTGTGAGCTGAGCACGAGCCCGCGTGACCCGTCCTTTGGACCAACTCCACTTGGTGAGCCTCGCCCACGGCGCGGGGCCCCGCGCGCGCAGGCGCGATGGGCGGAACCTGTTCAGATAATCACGACTGGACGACGGGCGAGGGTGATCGTGCTTGCGGACGCGGGTACACTCGACAACTCACCTACCGCGGCGGATTCAACGGATCCGCCAGGTTTTTGCCATGGCTCGTTCGACTTCAACTTCCTTGCTCTGCCCCGCTCTGCTCACCATCGGCGCGCTCGTGTCCGGGCCCGCGTGCGCGGGCGGTGAGGTGACGGACGACACCTTCACCACCGCGGACGACACCGCTGGCGATGGCGACGGTGACGGTGACGGCGACCCAACCGGCGACGGCGACGGCGACCCAACCGGCGACGGCGACACCACCGGTGACGGCGACGGTGACGGGCCGTGTACATCGATCGGCTGCGAGTGCGACGGCTCCGAAGCCAGCTGCGACCCCGGCTTGGCCTGCGCGGGTGGCATGTGCACCTCGGCCACCTGCGGCAACGGCATCGTCGAGTCCCCAGCCGAGGACTGCGACGACAACAACGACTTCGAGGGCGACGGCTGCGACAACGACTGCTCGTACACGGAGCTCCTCACGGTCGAGGCTGGGGCCGCCCACACCTGCGCCGTGATCGAGGGCGGGCGCGTGCGCTGCTGGGGCCTCAACAGCGTCGGCCAGCTCGGCTACGGCAACCTCGACAACATCGGCGACAACGAGCCCGCCTCGAGCGCCGGGGACGTCGTCGTTGGCGAGAAGGCGCTGCGCATCCACGTTGGCGCCCACCACTCTTGCGCCTACCTCATGGACGAGACCGTGCGCTGCTGGGGCCACGGCAGCTCGGGCCAGCTGGGCTTGGGCAACAACGAGAACGTCGGCGACGACGAATTTCCGTTCTCGGTCAACCCGATCAGCATCAACACGGACGTGCTCGACGTGTTCGCGGCCGGCAGCCACACCTGCGCGCTGGTTGGGGCCGGCAACGTGCGCTGCTGGGGGCTCAACAACGTCGGCCAGCTTGGCTACGGCAACAACACCAGCCTCTCGATCCCGCTGACCGTCGACCTGAACCTGGGCGGCGCCGTCACGCTGCTCGCGACCGGGCGCAACCACAACTGCGCGCTGCTCGAAGACGGCAAGGTCCGCTGCTGGGGCATGAACAACCGCGGCCAGCTTGGCTACGGCAACACAGAGAACATCGGCGACACCGAGACCCCCGGATCCGTCGTCCCGGTCCCGATCCTGCCGCAGGGCCTGCCCGACGGCACCCCCGTCACCCAGATCGCGCTGGGCTCCGAGCACAGCTGCGTGCTCTACGAGACCGGCGACGTGCTGTGCTGGGGCGACAATTTTTACGGTCAGCTGGGTCAAGGCGACACCACCACCGTCGGCGACAACGAGACCCTCGCAACCTTGTTTCCGATCGATCTTGGCGGCGACGCGACCAACCTCGCGCTTGGCAAGCACCACACCTGCGCGCTGATGACCGACGGCGGCGTCAAGTGCTGGGGCCGCAACCTCTATGGCCAGCTCGGTCGCGGCGACATCGCGCACATCGGCGACGACGAGGTCCCGGCCGACATCGGCACGATCGAGCTTGGCGGCACCGCCAACTGGATCACCACTGGCGACTACCACACGTGCGCGGTCGTCAACGGCCACCAGATCCGCTGCTGGGGCTTCAACGACTACGGCCAGCTCGGCTACGGCGACACCGCTGTCCGCGGTGACAACGAGACCCCCGCCGAGGCTGGCAGCATCAAACTGCTCTAGCGTCACTTTTCTTTGAACCTCGACATGTCCACTGCAGCTTCGACCCCTTCGTTCCTCCGCCTCGCGCTCACGCTCTCGAGCTACGCCCTGGCCTCTGGCGCCTTGCTGTCTAGCGGGTGCAAGGGCGACGACAGCCCCGCTGACAGCATGGGCTCCGAGACCATGGCCACCGCCGGCACCATGGGCGACGGCGACGGTGACACCGGTGACGGCGACGGCGACACCGGCGACGGCGACACCGGCGACGGCGACGGCGAACCCGGCTGCGACGAGCCCGGCTGCCCCTGCACGGGCGACACCTGCGGCCCCGGCTTGGCCTGCGTCGAAGGCACGTGCCAAGAGACCATTTGCGGAGACGGCGAGGTCCAGGGCGACGAGGAGTGCGAGGACGGCAACGCGATCGACGGCGACGGGTGTGACAACGACTGCACCTTCACGCGCGTCGCCCGGGTCGAAGCCGGCATCCATCACAGCTGCGCGCTGATCGACGGCGGCGCGATCGTCTGCTGGGGTCGCGGCGAGTTTGGCCAGCTTGGCTACGGCAACGACAACAACGTCGGCGACGATGAGCTCCCAAGCGACGTCGGCCCGGTCGCGCTGCCCAGCCCGGTCATCAAGTTGGATCTGGGCGGTCAACACAGCTGCGCGATCCTGCAAGACGGCGGGCTGCGCTGCTGGGGCCTCAACGACCGCGGTCAGCTTGGCAACGGCACGATCAACAACATCGGCGACGACGAGTCGCTCGCCAACCTCCCGCCGGTCAGCGTGCCCCCGGCGATCGACATCGAAGCCGGCGAGCGCCACACCTGCGCGCGGGTTGGCAACGGCGAGGTCCGTTGCTGGGGCCTCAACGAGCAGGGCCAGCTCGGCTACGGCAACACCAACGACCCCGTCCCCGAGATGCTGCTGCCCGGCGTCGCGGTCAGCCTTGGCCCGGTCACGTCAAAGCTGGCGCTCGGCTACTGGCACAGCTGCGTCAACTTCGTCGACGGCGGCGTGCGCTGCTGGGGCCGCAACGGCCTTGGGCAGCTCGGCCAGGGCCACCTCGAGCACATCGGCGACAACGAGCTGCCGTCCAGCACGGAGCTCGTGCAGATCATCCCGCCCGCGCTGCCTGCCAACACCGAGGTCGTCTCGGTCGCGCTTGGCGGCAACCACGGCTGCGCGCTGCTCGGCGGCGGCGAGATCATGTGCTGGGGCGCGAACGGGTCCGGTCAGCTTGGCTACGGCGATCTCAACAACGTCGGCGACGACGACGTCCCGTCCTCGCGGGTCCCCGTCGACATCGGCGGTCCGGCGGTCGAGGTCACCTGCGGCGCCAACCACACCTGTGCCCGCCGCGACGACGGCGAGGTCCTGTGCTGGGGCGACAACTCGGTCGGCCAGCTTGGCCTGGGCAACACCAACAACATCGGCGACGACGAGCTACCTGTGATCGCAGGGCCCGTCCAGCTTGGCGGCGTGGCGACGCAGGTGTCGGCCGGCGGCAACCACACCTGTGCGCTGCTCGAGGGCGGCGACGTGCGGTGCTGGGGGCAGAACAACTTCAGTCAGCTCGGGCTTGGCAGCTCGGTGACCGTTGGCGACAACGAAACGCCAGCCGAGGTCAACCCGGTGTCGGTGTTCTGATCAGTCCAAGTCCACGTGGCGCGGGGTTCGCTGCGCCCCTCTGGTTTGAGGCAAGCAGCCACGGTCTGGAGTAGACTGCCGCAGGACAAGGAGTCCATCATGAACAAGCACTTGCTGACATTGATGGGGGGTCCTCGTGATGGGTTGCGGGTCCCGGCCTCGATTCTTCACGAGACTATCGGTGCGCTCTTGGAGGGGGCCAGGTTGGCGACTCGCTTCGCCGTCGAGGGCGAGAGCATCCGCAAAGGGCCGCGTCCGGCCTGGCTCGACGCTGCCTGCGCCATCGACATCACGGCGCTCTCGCCGGGGTCGGCCGTCTTCGAGTTGGAGGCCCCGACGCTACAGGACATTGATACAGCGCAGTTTGGTGCCGGCGGGCACCGCTCGCTCTTCGAACTGCACGATCACGGCTTCGGAGCGCAAACGGCTGTCGATCTGTTCGGTCAGGTGCTCGTGGCGGTGGTCGAAGGGCAGGCGGATGACGTCATCGCAGACCGGGCGCTGCTCGACACCTGCCTGAGGTTCGCCAAGATCCCGGGGAGCAACTACGACGGAGTTCAGCTCGATGGACTTCGTAATCGCGAGAAACCTCTGGTGATCTCGCCTCGCCATGTCACCCAGATCGAGCTTCTGCGGGATGAAACACCAACCCCCCAAGCCACGCGGTTGGCGGGCACGCTGGACACAATCTCTGCGTCCAGGTCTGAGGTCATCCTGACCCTAAAAAGTGGCGCGAAGGTGCCAGCCCGACTCGAAGACCACGACCCCGCGGCGCTCAAAGAGTTCTTCGGAAAGCACGTGGTGGTGTCCGGTGTCGCGCACTTCCGGCCCTCCGGTCGGTTGCTGCTACTCGACGTCGAATCGATCACGGAAGCGACAGCCGGAGACCGTCTGTTCGAGGCTGTACCCGTTGCACGAAAGCGCACGCCGGTCGCTACACCCCTCGCCCAGGACGATTCGACGGGGGTCTCCGCCTTCTTTGGAACGTGGCCAGGCGATGAGAGCGAGGACGATCTTCTCAACGCGCTCCAGGCGATGGGATGAGCAGCAACCGCCGCTTCCTGCTCGACACGAACATCGTCCTGGCGCTCGTCCGCGGGAACGCGTTGGCGATGCAAATCGATGCCACCTACAAACTTCGCGCTTCCAGAGTCCGACCGATGATCAGCGTTGTGACTCATGGCGAGGTGCGTGTACTTGCGAGCCGCAACGGCTGGGGCGAGAAGAAGCTCGGCGCGCTCCAGCACGCCCTAGACAACTTGGTCACCGTCGACGTGTACCACCCCTCAGTGCTCGACGCCTACGTTGAAATCGACATCTATTCGCAATCGCACGCGACAGGTGCCCGCAACATGGGGAAAAATGACCTGTGGATCGCCGCATGCGCCAAGGCGGTTGGAGCAACGTTGATCACAACAGATCACGACTTCTCGCACCTCGACCCAGACCTGCTGGCCGTCGAGTGCGTCACGCCGGATCCGCGCGGCTCGAACAAGAAGCCGTGATCCCCCGCCGTCCCGGAGGACTGCTGCTTCACAGCCAGACCAAGTCCACGTGGATACACCGGGGCTGGATCGCGGCCCGAGCTTCATCGCGCGCCGGTTGGTGAGACGGCAGGTGTTTTGCCCCGCATCCACGTCGTTGTTTGATAGGGTCGTGGCACGCGCTGCAGCCGAGTGAGAAACCATGTCCAACATCCCAACGCTCCCTCAAAATGATCCCCGCCCCGAGCAACGAGCCCAGCAGCTCGACAAGGCCCGGGAGACCTACAAATACGCGGATCTGCTGCCCCCGCTGGCCTTCTGTGAGGGGGTCCCCAAGCCCGACACGCCAAGCGCGGCGTGGCTGGTCACCGTTGGCAAGGTCGCGGCCGCGGTCGCATTGAATGCAGTCGCCAACCGCCGGGCCTGGAAGCGCGGCGATCACGACGAGGAGGACGCATCGTTCGATGTGGGCGGCACCAGCGAAGAAGACCAGAACGAGGCCGGTCACAACAGCTTCTTGGCGCGGCTCGAGAACTTCGATGAAGAGGCGGTCTCGTTCGCCCCGGGCGACGAGCCCAGCGTGCTCGACGAGGTCAACGAGCGCGTCGCCGCGATCTTGGGGGCCAAGCCCAACCGTCACGTGCCGCCGGCCCAAGCCGACGACGATGACAACGGCGACGACGGCGACGGCGACGAGAGCTTCGGCGTGCTCGACGGCAACGTGTCCAAGGACGGCCCCAACGGCCGCCCGCAGAGCATGGACGACTACGCCAACTTGTTTCGGCGCATCACGCTGCCGCCGATCGCCAGCACCTGGAAGAACGACTCGGCGTTCGCGGCCTACCGCGTGGCCGGGCCCAACGCCAGCATGATCCAGCGGATCACCGAGCTGCCCGACAACTTCGCGGTCACCGACGCCCACTACAAACAAGCAATGGGCGAGGGTGACTCGCTCGACGCGGCCAAGGCCGAAGGTCGGTTGTTCCTGGCCGACTGGAAGCTGATCGGTGAGACCCTGGTCAACAACACCTACAAGGGCGCCCAGAAGACCGTGTACGCGCCGCTGGCCCTGTTCGCGGTCCCGCCGGGCGGTGGCTCGCTGGCGCCCGTGGCGATCCAACCAGGCCAGACCCCAAGCCCAACGAACAAGATCTACGCGACCCAGGATGGCAACGACTGGCTCGCGGCCAAGAGCGCCGTGCAGGTCGCGGAGGGCAACTATCACGAGCTCGTCAGCCACCTCGGCCTGACCCATCTGCTGCTCGAGCCGATCGTGATGGCGACCTATCGCCAGCTCGCGCAACACCACCCCATCTACATGCTGCTGATCCCCCACTTCGAGGGCACGCTGTCGATCAACAACAGCGCGGCGACCAACCTGATCGCCCCGGGTGGGGCCGTTGACCTGATCTTCGCTGGCACGATCGAGTCCGAGCACCAGCTGGCCCTGGCCGCCCTGAAGCGCCACGACTTCATGCGCTCGGGCCTGCCCGACACGATCGAGCAGCGCGGCGTCGGCGATACCAGCGTGCTGACCGACTACCCCTATCGCGACGACGGCCTGAAGATCTGGGCCAACATCGAGCGCTGGGTCACGGCCTACGTCAACAACTACTAC
Source organism: Enhygromyxa salina (assembly GCF_000737335.2). GTDB lineage: Bacteria > Myxococcota_A > Polyangia > Nannocystales > Nannocystaceae > Plesiocystis > Plesiocystis salina_C. Next base: position 35,710 of record NZ_JMCC02000094.1, read on the forward strand.
ATCAGCGAGGCCAACGTCACCCAAGACACAGAGCTGCAGGCGTGGGCGGCCGTGCTCAGCAAGCCCTTCGCCGAGGGCGGCGTGTCTGGGTTTGGCCCGATCGACACCCGGGCCGCGCTGATCTTCGCGTGCACGAAGGTCATCTTCACGGCCAGCGCCGAGCACTCGGCCGTCAACTTCCCGCAGAAGGATCTGATGTCCTACGCGCCCGCGATCACCGGCGCGGGCTGGACCGCTGCGCCGCCCTCACAAGGCCCGCTGAAGGACTTCCAGCCGCCGCTCGAGCTCGCCGAGCTGCAGGCCGAGTTCCTGTATTTGCTGGGCGGCGTCCACCACACCAAGCTGGGCTTCTACAACTCCAACAGCTTCCCGTACCGGGCCTGGTTCAAGGATCCCAAGATCACCGCCGAGCTGCTGCCCGCGTTCCAGCGGGACCTCGCGGCCAGCGAAGAGCTGATCGTCGCGGCCAACGCCACCCGCACGTTCAAGTACACGTACATGATCCCGTCCACCATTCCGATGAGCATCAACATCTGATGGACGAGGACTTCGTCTTCAACGGCGTCGACGGCCTCACGGGCGAGCCGCTGCTCGCCCCCATGAGCGCAGACGAGGTCGCGCAGCTCGTCGCGCCCGAGCGACTGCGCGAGCAGGATGCCGGTCTCGAGGTCCCAAGGTCGTTCGGGCTTGGGTTTGGGTTGGATCCGGCCAACATCGTCGACGCCGGCTGGACGATCGTGTTTGCCAGCGACGAAGCCCAAGCCGTCCGCGACGCGCTGCAGCCCTTGATCGATCATCGCGCGGGCTCGGGGGCTGTGGTCCGCGTGCTCACGGCCGAGCCGGGCGAGGGCTTTGGCCCGTTCATGGCCCGGCACGGCGTCTACCCCGGCGAGATCGAGCCCGAGGTCATGGGCTACTACCTGCTGATCGTCGGCAGCCCGGCCAAGATCCCCTGGGAGTTTCAGTACCACGCCGACATCGAGTACGCGGTCGGCCGTCTGGCCTTCGACAACGCCGAAGCGTACGCCCGCTACGCGAGCTCCGTGATCGCGACAGAGACCGCCAGCGAGCCACCCACCAGCAAGCGCATCAGCTTCTGGGGCCCACGCCACGACCGCGCCACCGAGCTCAGCCACGACGATCTGCTCGAGCCCCTGATCAACGGCGAGCAGGACAACGGCGAGGGCCGGCCCAAGCCCGGGATCGCCGCCCAGCTGAAGTGGGAGGCGAGCACCTTCCTGCACGAAGACGCGACCAAGGCCAACTTCCTTGGCGCGCTGAACCAGCGCCCCTCATTGTTGCTCACGGCTTCGCACGGGATCGGCAACTTCAAGCCGGGCTCCGCGGAGCAGCTCAGCCGCCAAGGCGCGCTGCTGGCCGCCGACTGGGGCGGTCCCGGCTCGATCGGGCCCGCGGACTACGTCGCCGCCGAAGACATCCCCAACGACCTCGAGCTCGCCGGCATGATCGCGTTTCACTTTGCGTGTTACGGCGCCGGCACCCCGCTGCGCGACTGCTTTCGCCACCGCGACGGACAAGCACCCAAGCGCTTGGCCAAGACGGAGTTCGTCGCCGCGCTGCCCCAGCGCTTGCTCAGTCACCCAAACGGCTCCGCGCTCGCCGTGATCGGCCACGTGGATCGGGCCTGGGGCAGCTCCTTCCTCGACCGCTCGGGGCGGCACATTGGGCCGTTTCGCAACACGCTGGGCAACCTGATGTCCGGCAAGCCGGTCGGGTTCGCGGTCGCTGGCTTCAACGAGCGCTACGCCGTGCTCAGCAACAGCGTGGCAAGCCTGCTCGAGAAGCGTGGGCTTGGCGAAGAGGTCGACGCCAAGCTGCTCTCGCGCGCGTGGTTGGGCCGCAACGACGCGCAGAACTATGTGGTGCTTGGGGACCCTGCGGTGAAGCTGCAGTTCGGTCGCGGGTAGCCGGGCTGGGCTCAGGCGGCGCGCTGCGTGGCTGCCTGCGCCTTGCGGCTTCCAAGCGGCTAGACGCGGCCTTCAGCGGCCGGCGAAGACGTGTGGGTCGCAGGATTCTCTGGGGCCTCGGCCCGCTACGACGGTGAAGCGTGGCATTGCGCCGAGCAGCCGCTGACCTACGAGCATTGCCACGAGGTCTGGCGCCACTCGCAACAGGGTCGGGATCAGGGGCGGGATCAGGACTGGGGGCGGGAGCGCGTTGGGCCCATCTCGGTGCTCGATAGTTGCGAGTGATCCGGCTCGCGCGCTCCGCAAAGTTCGCGGCTTGGATCCGTGGCTCACCAGACTGACGCGACGCAGTCTTGAGTATGGGCCACAACACAAAGGGCAAAGCCGTCGGCTATTGGACTGCGACCGCAATGTTAGCGGTCGTACTCGTAGCAACGGGATTCATGGATCTCTTGGGGAAACCCGAGATGGCCGAGGCAATGGAAGGCCTGGGGTATCCGCTGTATCTGATGCCGTTGCTCGGCGTCGCCAAGCTGCTGGGTGCGATGGCGATTGTGGCGCCCGCCTATCCGCGGCTCAAAGAGTGGGCCTATGCAGGCATCGTCTTCGACTTGGTCGGGGCGATGTATTCGCAGATCCGCATGAACGAGGCCGAGCAGATCATCGCGCCCATGTTGTTGCTCTTGCTCGCGTTGGGCTCATGGTACCTGCGGCCCCCAAGCCGCAAGCTGCCCGACCTGATCCCAATCAAGTGATTGCCGCGCGCAAGTGATTGCCGCGCGCGAGAGTCGCGCGCGCATCGACGGCGTTGTGCGACCCCCTTCGCGGGGTCGCTCAGCGCGTCAGCTTTCGGTACTTGATGCGCTTGGGCACCATCGCGTCGTCGCCGAGCCGGTTCTTGCGATCCTGCTCGTAGTCGGCGTAGTTGCCCTCGAACCAAGTAACCTTCGAGTCACCCTCGAACGCCAGAATGTGCGTGGCGATGCGATCGAGGAACCAGCGATCATGCGAGATCACCACCACACACCCCGGGAACGACAACAGCGCGTCCTCGAGGTGGCGCAGGGTGTCAACGTCCAGGTCGTTGGTTGGCTCGTCGAGCAACAATAGGTTGCCGCCGCGCTTGATCAGCTTGGCCAGGTGCACGCGGTTGCGCTGGCCACCCGACAAGGTCCCCACTTTTTGCTGCTGTGACGCCCCGTTGAAGTTGAACTTGCCCACGTACGCGCGCGAGTTCATCTCTACGCCGCCAAGATCAACGGTGTCTTGGCCCTCGCTGATCTCCTGCCACACGCTCTTTTCGGGATCCAGGGTGTCGCGGCTCTGATCCACGTAGGCGATGTCAACGGTGCCACCGATCTCCAGCTTGCCCGCGTCGGGCTGCTCTTGCTGGGTGATCATCCGAAACAGCGTGGTCTTGCCAGCGCCGTTGGGGCCAATGATGCCAACGATGCCGCCGCGCGGGAGCGAGAAATTGAGGTCCCCGAACAACAGCTTGTCACCAAAGGACTTCTCGAGGCCCTTGGACTCGACCACGATGTTGCCGAGCCGCCGCGAGAACGGCACGTGGATCGAGGTCGTGTCTTTCTTGCGCTCTTCGGCGCTGTTGAGCAGCTCGTCGTAGGCGCGGATACGGGCCTTGCTCTTGCTCTGGCGGGCCTTGGGCGACATGCGGATCCACTCGAGCTCGCGGGCCAGCTCGCGCTGGCGGGCGCTCTCTTTCTTCTCCTGGGTCGCCAGCCGCTTTTGCTTTTGGTCGAGCCAGCTCGAGTAGTTGCCCTGCCACGGGATGCCCTTGCCGCCGTCGAGCTCGAGGATCCAGCCGGCGACGTTGTCGAGGAAGTAGCGATCGTGGGTGATCGCCACCACCGTGCCGGTGTAGTCGTGCAGGTGGTGCTCGAGCCACGCGACCGACTCGGCGTCGAGGTGGTTGGTGGGCTCGTCGAGCAGCAGGATGTCGGGGCGCTCGAGCAACAGCCGGGCGAGCGCGACCCGGCGCCGCTCGCCGCCGCTGAGGTTGGTCACCGGGGAGTCGCCGGGCGGGCAGCGCAGCGCGTCCATCGCGAGCTCGAGGGTGTGGTCGAGCTCCCAGCCGTTGCCCGCGTCGATCTTGTCTTGCAGCTTGCCCTGCTCCTCGAGCAGCGCGTTCATCTCGTCGTCGGTGGTGACCTCGCCAAACTTCATCGAGACCTCCTCGAAGCGCTCGAGCACGTCACGCATCTCTGCCACCGCCTCTTCGATGTTGCCCTTGACGTCCTTGTTGGGATCCAGCTCCGGCTCCTGCGGCAGGTAGCCAATCCGCACGCCCTCGGCCGCCCAGGCCTCGCCGATGATCTCGGTGTCGACGCCGGCCATGATCCGCAACAGGGTGCTCTTGCCGGCGCCGTTGTTGCCGAGCACGCCGATCTTGGCCCCGGGCAGGAACGAGAGGTGGATGTTCTCGAGGACCTTCTTGCCGCCGGGGTAGACCTTCGAGAGGCCCTTCATCGTGTAGATGTACTGGTAGGAGGCCATGGCGCGCGGATGATACTCGCTCGTCCGCGCGGAGGGGACCCCGGGCCGCGGCCGACCGCGGTGATCGTACACACCGTCTTGCGAGGCCCCGCGCAACCCCGCCCACCGTGAAGAGGCGCCCTGATAGCCTTGGCGCATGGATCGCAAGTCGCTTGCCTTTCCGCTGTCGTGCGGCGACGACGACTCGCTGGGCGCGACCGCCGGTGACGGCGGGTCCGACAGCGACACTGGCGGTCTGTGCCTGGTCGGCTCGCACGGGTGCGGGTGCACTTCCGGTGGCGCCTGCGATCCCGGCTTGACGTGCGAGATGGGCAGCTGCGTGCCGCTGTCTCCGACCGGCTGCAGTCGGCGAAGTCTAAGGTCGCTGTGGGGGTCATTGATAGCCCCCTGCTAGGGGGCCACACATGCGGATGCGTACAAACGCCCCCGAGGAGCGAAGCGACCAGACGCGAAGCGGCTGCAGTCGGCGAAGTCTAAGGTCGCTGTGGGGGTCATTACGAACGTGGCCGGGGGCGTCGCGGTGACCTACAGTTGAGCTCCGCGATGCCCGAGCCGCACCAGCCCAAGCAGCCCAGCCCCTACGTGCGTGGTTTTCGACTGGCCCTCGAGGGCATGAAGCTCGCGTTACGCAGCCCAGACGTGGGCTCGGCCTACCTGAAGCTCGCGGGCGCGGTGTTCGTGCTGACCTTGGTGATCAGCTCTGGATCGATCTGGGGGCTGTGGGCGAGCACCGCTCCGGCGGCGGACGCGAGCACGTGGATGCTGATCGGGCTGTGGGCGTTGCGGATCGTGGGCTCGCTGCTCGCGCTGATGGTGGGGCCGCTGCTGGCGATCTTCACGGTCAACATCGTGTTCCCGATGTTCAACAAGGGCGTGTTCCTGGCGGGCCTGCGCGCGATCGACCCAGACCGCGCCGCGGCGCTGGGGGCCAAGCCAGGGATGCCGTTTTGGCCCTCGGTCGGGATTGCGCTGTGGCGACTGGCCAAGTTTTTGGTGCTCAGCCTGTGTTGCTTGCTGATCGGGCTGATCCCGGTGGTGGGAACAATTGTGGGGACGGTCGCCGAGACTGGCTTGGCCGCGCGAACGGTCGCGTGGGAGCTGCTCGATCCCTACTTTGACTGCTTGGACATTCGCCACGCGGAGCAGCAGGCGTTCGTGAAGCGGCATCAACCGGCGCTGCTTGGGTTTGGGTTGCCGATCGCCTTGATGTTGGCGATCCCGATCGTCGGGCCCTTGCTGTTTGGTCTGGCGCAGGTGGCCGGGGCGATGTTCGTGGCGCGGGAGCTCCCCGTCGATCCGCGCGAGCGGTCGTAGAGCCGCTCAGATCTCCGATCCCAGCGGTCGCAGCAGGGTCGTCAGCGCGCGCTGCCACCAGGGTCGCTCGCGCAGCTCGCCTACCGTTATTGCGCGGCTGCGGCCAAGGTCGTCGGCGAAGTCGCGCAGCAGATCATGGACGAGCTCGGTCGTCGCCGTTGCAACTAGGATCTCTTCGTCCTTGCGCATGGATCGGCTGTTGATGTTGGCCGATCCAATGCACGCGAACACGTCGTCGATGACCATCACCTTGGTGTGCATCATCGTCGGTTGAAAGTAGTAGACCTCGACCCCCGCCTCGAGCAGCGGGCGCAGCTTGGGTTCGGCGATCATCTTCACGAGCCGCTGGTCCGCGTGCGCGCCGGGCAGCAAAATCTCGATGTGGACCCCGGCCTCGGCCTGGGCGCGCAGCCGCTCGATCGTGACGTCGTCCGGGGTGAAGTAGGCGGTGGCGATCTTGATCGAGCGCTCGGCGGCGTCGATCAGCCCCCACAGCGCCCGCGCGACCACGGTCCATCCGTCCGCCGTCGTCCCCGGGATCACGTGGGCGTGCAGCGGCCGATTGAGCGCTGCGGCCGAAGCTGGCGTGGGCGGTGCCAGCGGATCCCCGCCAGCTTCCAGCCAAGTCCCAATGAAGGCGCCCCACAAGCCCAGCACCCCCGGTCCCTCGAGCTCGAAGTGAGAGTCACGCCACTGCGAGGGGTCGCGCGCGTCGCCCTCCCACTCCTTGGCGATCCCGACGCCGCCTGTGTAGCCACGTCGTCCGTCGACGACCAACAGCTTGCGATGGGTGCGGTGGGTGGCCTGCCAGAGTCGCCATGGCTTTGGCGGCCGAAACCACCGGACCGCGACGCCGGAGTCCCGCATCCTGCGGATCAGCTGTTCGTTCATGGACCGGGCGCCGACAGCGTCGAGCACCACGCGGACCTCGACGCCACGCTCGGCGGCGGCCGAGAGCGCAGCGGCGAAGCGATCCGCGATCGTGCCGGTCCAGTACACGAAGGTCACGAAGCCGATCTGTCGTTGCGCCCCCTCGACCGCCGCGAGCATCGCCGGGAAAATTTGGTCACCGTTTCGAAGCCTGCGGATCGAGCTGAGCGACGCCGGAAACACCCCCGTGCAGGAGGTGAGCACGTGCTCGAGCGCGGCCACGCGATCGGCTTCGGCCTCCGCCTCGGGGGCGGACGGTTGATCAGCGCGGGTCATGTGCGTCGTCATGGGTTCGCGGACAGGCTTGGGAGCGGCGGCCGCCCCAGCTCCTTGGTGGTGTGCTCGATCAGGCGGTCGATCTGACGCCGCTGGTTGGGGCCCGAGAACGCCGCCAGGGCGTGGGCGTGAACGGCCTCGACCAGCGCCCACAGCAGCTCGCGCTCGGCTTCACCACGCGCCACGTGGCTGAGCTGCTCACAGGCGCGCAGCAGCTGACGGACCACTAGCACGTCTTGTCCGCCGTACTGCAGGATCCGCAGATAGCCGTCCTCGATCATCTCGCCAAACGACCAGCCTGGCAGCACGAGGCGCAGCTGTCCGTGCAGATCGCAGCGGTACGGCGTGGCCACTTCATGCACGAGATACTTGCGCAGCAGGTAGGTCAGCGCATCGATCGCCGTCGCTGCGGTCGCAGGATCGTTGACGCCGGGTGACAGCGCGCGCACGGCAATGTCCGTGATCTGGTCGAGCCCAAACTCCGCATCCTGTGGCGAGCTGCGCTCGGAGCCACGCATGCACGCGCGCTCGATCATGTCCTCGAGCTCGGCGTCGACTTTGCCCCACACGCTGGCGAGCGGGGTCCCAGCCAGCACGTAGTCGCCTATGATCCAGTGCATGCGGATGACGACACCGGCCCGCTCGGCCGCGGGCAGCAGCTTCTCGTGGTCGAAGTGCTGCATGTAGCCCGAGCTGCCGGCCAGCAATTCGTGCGGCGCCCCCTCGGGTAGCTTGGGCTCGCCCTCGCCCTCCCAGGCCCGCCCGACATCGCGGGGAAAGCCGCGCGCGATCACGGTCTCGGTCTGCTCGATGATCAGCGAGATGATCGAGCTGACCTTGATCGACTGCGGGACGTGATTGAGCGAGTAGAGCAGCGCTGCAGTTGCGACAAACGACAGCGCCACCGCCACGTTCGTTGCAATGAAGGGGACAAACTCCTCCCGGCTCCAGATCGAGCGCAACACGACCATGCTGTAGAGGAAGGTGCCAAGCAGGATCCCGAGCGCGTGCTGGTTGAGGGGGTCACGAATGTAGCGGCGCAGCAGGCGAGGCGAGTACGCGTTGGCAGTCTGAACCACCGCGAGCATGATCACCGAGAAGGTCAGCGAGGTGACGGTGAGCATCGCGGTTGCGATCGCCCCAAGCATGGTCCGGGCGCCCGCGGCGTCGATCCGCAGCAGCTCGTATCGGCTCCTGTCGAACTCTCCCGCGTGCAGCTGGAGCTCGCCATAGACCAGCGTTAGGGCCAACACGGTGTAGATCAACATCCACAGGCCGGGGCGAAACCATAGGCTGGACAGGATGTCGTCGAGGAGCTTGCGCATGTCGGCCGCGGGCTTGGGGTATACGACCGGTCGAGGGGGGCGCCCGGATCGGCGGCGGGCGCTGGATTAGATCGGCGCGGGCGGGCCCTCCTCGAGGGCACGAGCAAGCCCGGCGCCGCGTCCACCGGGGGCGTCTTTGATGAAAGCGCCGCTCCACACCAGCTCGCGCGAGCATATCGACAAGATGTGGGTGTCAGTGCCGTGGGCTGCCCCTGGCACTGGGGGCCGGTCAGGGATCGCAGCTGAGCGTGGTGAGGCCGGACCAGGTTTGAACATCGGGGGCGAGCACGCGAACTTCGAACGTGATGCTGCCTCGGTTGTTGCGGTGGTCGTTATCGTTCACGCCCACGAGCAGCCGGCCGCCGCTCTCGGTGACGAAGCGCGCGCAGTCCCCCACGACGATCGCCTGTGCGCTGCTGTCGAGCTGTAGCAGCGCCACGGCAGCGCCATGTGCCGCGCGTCGAAAGTCCGGGCCGGGGAGGTTGTAGTCGCGCGGACCGCCGCCGGGATAACCTGTCGGTCCGATCTTGGCGTCGTTCCACGAGCCGATCTGGTAGCGACCCGAGGCTCGAACCTCGACGATCATACCGGCAGGGAGATCGAGGCCGTCCACTCGCGCGAGGCCATCGGACGCCGAGATCTTCACGGTCGTCGTTTGCGGCTGGCCTGGGGGAGTTCTCGCGTGGAGTCGCAGCTTCTCGAGCCGGACGTCCTGTAGTTCCACACCCTTGCGCAGTGCAGCGGCGTCGAGCATCGCGTCGGCGATCACGGTGGCCTGGGTTCGGGATGCGCCGTCGCTATCGTAGATCGTGACGTGTAGATCTTGGTTGCGCAGCAGCTCGCCGGGGATGAACAGATCGAAGGGACGATCGTGACTGTGGCGGTTGGGGATCACCGGGGAGTAATAAGTTTGCTTGCCGATCTCGAACCCGACGAACAAATCGGGATCTTCGGGTTTCAAGTCCCCACCCGCGTCGCTGCTCGACGCCAACATGCACACGCCCGCCGCGATCGCGCCGGACCCGGGTAGTACGAAGCTCGAGAGGGCGCCAAGCAGCTCACAGCCGCCCGTGTCACCTTGCTGTGCTGCAGCGTCCCAGCGCTCGCCAGCGTCGGGCTTGGGGGCGACGGAGACCCGCGTCATCGAGACGATGACGTCGCCACGATGCGCGCCGCCGTCGACGTGGGCACACGCGGCGAGCAGAGCAACGAGCGGAGGGAGTACGCGGCGGGGGTTCGCGTGCATGCGGGAGGGAGTGTACTCGAATGGGCTGCTCGGTCGTGCGCGTGCGTGGTGTGTTAGGGCTAGGTGTGGGGAGCAGGTAGCTCACCGAAGGTCTCTGCGGGGAGGAGGTCGGTCGTGCCGTCGTCGTAGTCGACCTTCCAACGAAGCCAACGCCATGCGCCGGCCGACGCCTCGATGATCCGGCCGCCTGTGGAGTGGGGGCCCGGGATGTAGGTGGCGTGGTTGCCGTCGAGTGCTGCCATGACCAGCTGGGTGGTTCCCGACTCGACGTCCCACAATCGAAGCGTCCCGTCGGCGCCTCCCGAGAGCGCTCGTGCTCCGTCGGGCGACCAGGCGCACGATTGGACAACGCCGTGATGGCCCTTCCAAACCCCCACGGTGGTTCCCGACTCGACGTCCCACAACCGAAGCGTCCCGTCGTCGCCTGTCGAGAGCGCTCGTGTTCCATCGGGCGACCACGCACACGAGCTGACCCCACCGCCATGGCCCTCCCAAACCCCTACGCTCGTTCCTGACTCGACGTCCCACAACCGAAGCGTCCCGTCGTTGCCTGTCGAGAGCGCTCGTGTTCCGTC
>NZ_JMCC02000095.1 GCF_000737335.2 Enhygromyxa salina
GGATCACGATGCATCAAGTCGGTGATGGTCGGCGCCGCGATGGTCGGCGCCGCGATGGTACGCGCCGCGATGGTCGGCGCCGCGGCGATCGTGGGCTCGCTCGGCGCCTGGACCTGAACCGCCAAGACCTCGTCCGCGTCGAGCTCCACGGCCTCGGGCTCGATCGTGTCGAGCCCGTCCAAGTCGTCGTCCTCGTCGAGGTCGCGCATCTCGTTGGGGTCCAGCGACAAGGTGTCGCTGGGCTCGCGGACGGTGTCCTCGGTCGTCTCGTCGGCCGACTCGTTGGCCAGCTCCGCGGTGAGCTCGTCGCGCGACAGCTCGGCGCTCGACTCGCTGACGACGATCTCTTCGCTGAGATCCATGATGTCCATGACCTCATCCGCGGGCGCGCCGTGGCCGAGCATGCCGCTTGCTTCGCTGGACGGATCGCGGGCCTGACTCAGATCCAGGTTGGCCTGGCGCAGCCGCGAGCTGAGCTCTTGCACGAACGCCCACAGCAGCTTGACCGCGAGCGGGGCTTCTTTGCGGAGGATCTCGTAGAAGTCCTCGCGGTTGATGATCAGCAGCTTGCCGTCGGCGACCGCCGTGGCCGTGGCCGAGCGGGGGGTCGTGCCGACCAGCGCCATCTCGCCAAAGTGCGATCCCTGCGGGAGCGTGGCCACGTGCGAGCCACCCGACTCGAGCTCGACCAAGCCGCGCAGGATCACGAACAGCTCTTCGGCGGGCTGACCCTCGTGGCACAGCACGTTGCCGGCCTCGAACGGGACGATCCGCGTGAGGTTCATGATCCGCACGAGCTGTTGATAGGTCAGCGCGGCGAACAGCGGGATCGACTTGAGGGTGTCGAGGGTGAAGTTGATCTCTGCGGCGCGATCGCTGCCGTCGGCGTTCTCGGGGACCTGGATGATCAGCGCGGTGATGTTGTCCTTTCCACCGCGGGTGTTGGCCATGTCGATCAGCCGACCGGGGATGTCCTTGACCTCCGTCAGCGCGAGCATGTGCGAGATGTCGCTGTCGTCGAGGTACTCGTAGAGGCCGTCGCTGCACAGCAAGAACGAGTCGCCGGGGATCATGTCGAAGTCGAGGGTGTCGACCTCCACGGCCTCGTTGGGCCCGACCGCGCGGGTCATGGCGTGCTTGAACTGCGCGTAGGGGCTGTCGTCGAACGCCTCGGCCGTGATCTTGCCTTGGCGGATCAACTCGTTCATGAGCGAGTGATCTTCGGTCAGCTGGTAGACGATGCCGCCGCGCAGCAGGTAGATGCGGCTGTCGCCGACATAGGCGATGTATCCGCGATCCCCAACGATCAGCAGCGACACCACCGTGGTGCCCATGCCCTTCTTCTCGGGCTCCTGCACGCCCTTGCTGTAGATCTGCTCGCACGCGACGTGGACCGCGTACTCCAGCAGCATGCAGATCTCCATGTGCCAGGTTGGATCGTCGTCGCGGCCTTGCTCGAACAGATCGTGCTCGCGCGCGAGGATGCCGCGGATCGTGTGGACCGCCATCGCGCTGGCGACCTCACCCGAGGCGTGACCGCCCATGCCGTCCGCGACCACGAAGAAGCGCAGCTCCTGATCGATCAGGAAGTTGTCTTCGTTGTGAGTGCGCTTGCGCCCCACATCCGTGGCAGCCCAGTACTTGAGATCCATGGCGAGCAGAGGAGGAGAAGGCGAGCAGAGAAGAGGCGAAGAGGGGGGAGGAGGGCCCAAGACCGGGCCCGGAGCTGGGCGAATGGTATCCGGTTTGGGATCAGAACTCGAACCCGACACCCTCGCCAGCGAGCCGATTTGGGGTCAAGAGCCAGTCGATGAGGCTCGGGCCCCGTTCGTTGTCGAGCCGCCACTCGAGGCTCTCGAGATCCGCCGGGTTGACCGGTCGCCCGTCGAGCCAGGCGCCGCGCGGGTGACCGAAGTCGCTGCCACCGCGTGCCCCGGCGTTCGCTGGCGCGTCGTCACGCGACTCGAGCGCTTCGCTGTCGCTGCACGCGTCGGAGTCTGCGACGGGCAGCAGGACCTCGTAGAGATCATCTTCGTGCAAGCGGCGGAACGAGGGCGGGTTGGCCAGGTGCAGCATGTACTCGACCTCGAGGCCCAGGGTTCGGGCCGCGCACAGGCGCCGACGCAGGCTGATCGCGCGGCTGCTGACGCCAGCCGCGATCAGCTGGACCGAGAGCTGGCCGGGGTTGCGCTCGCGAAACTGCATGGCGGGGGCCAGCCAGTCGGGCAGCCGACCGTGCTCTTCGTCCTCGATGAACAACACGAGCCGATGGGGCAGGGCGTCGCCGCCAACGAGCACGCCGGTCTCGGGGAAGGTGCGATCGAGCCGAGACGTCCGGCCGGTCATGCCCGCGGCGAACGGGATGATGCCGACGGACGCGTCGAGGTTGGCGGGCACGGTGATCAGGCGATCGAGCCGGGTGCGCAGCTCGGTCAGCTCTGTGTCGAGGTCCAAGAACTGTTCGTTGCCGTCGCGATCCACGACCCCGATCATGGTCACCCGGGGGCCCGAGGGCTGCGACGCGAGGTGCTTGGACGCGCGCTCGAGGTTGCGGCGCAGGCAGGCCCCCGAGGCCCCGGTGCGGCGGGCTTCGACCGCTTCGACCGTGAGCTCGAGCTCCCGGGCCAGGCGAGCGCGGCCCTCTTCAGTGCGCAGCTCGGCGGCCACCAGCGGCCAGTCTTGGCGCTCGAGCAGGCGCAGGGCCTCTTCCGCCTTCCCGAGCGACGCGACGGCCATGAACCACACCCGGACCGCGTCACTCTCGGCGTCGCTTGCGGACAGGAAGCCGCGAATCGGGACCAGCTCCATGCGCAGCTCATCGCCGCGCTCGCCCGCGACGCGGCGCAGCTCGAGCCACAGCCGCAGCGGGCCGGTCTCGGACGCGGTGGGATCGAGGTAGACCTCGAGCACCGTTGGCGCTTGGCGGCGCCCGAACCCAAGGAAGAAGTCCAAGCCTTGGGCGCGGCACTGCTCGCTGCTGGGATCGTGGCCAGCGCTTGGCTCGGGCGGCCCCTGCGGCGGGGCCAGTGCCAGCGCCAAGGCGAGGCTGAGGGGGCCGTACACTGGCCAATCTTGACGGTCGGGCCCCAGCGACGCAAGCGTGCGGTGCGGCTGGTAGCGTGCGGCATGCGTCACCGCCGTCCATGGATGCTCACGCTCGTTGCGCTAGCAGCGTGCCACGCGGCGCCGAGTGTCGGCGAGGTCCCCGGGCGGAGCGTGGATCGGGTGGCGGTCGAGCGGATCGAGGCCGACCCGGCGCGGGTGGGTCCGCTGATCCTCGCGCACGGTGGTCAGGGCTCGCCCGCCTCGCGCAGCGACGGGCCCGCGGCGGCGGTCGAGCTTGGGTTCGCGCAGCTCGAGGGGGGTTCTGATCCGGGGTCGAGCGAGCAGGTCGCGGCTGAGCAGGCCGCGGTCGCGGCCGCGATCGCGACGATCGAAGCGCTCGAGGACGACCCGCGCTTCAACGCGGGGACGGGCGCCAACCTGCGCCTGGACGGGGTCAGCATCGAAGCCGACGCGGCGATCATGGACGACCGCGCCCGGTTTGGGGCGGTCGCTGGCATCGCGGGGATCCGCCACCCGATCCGGGTCGCGGAAGCGGTCGCTGACTCGCCGCACTTGCTGCTGGTGGGGGACGGCGCCCAGCGGTTCGCGGCGACCTTGGACCTCGAGGCCCGCGACCTCGCGACGCCAGAGGCTCGCGCCAAGCTCGAGCGAGGCTACGCGCGCTTGTTCTCCGAGCCCGCCGAGGGCCCATGGGCGCAGTGGGACTGGCGCGCGCACTGGAATTTCGAGACGCCCGCGCCAGCGAGCCTCGAAGAGGCGATGGCGCTGCTGCGTGCCGCCGAGCTCGCCGCCGCCGAACAGCCAGAGCGAGCCTTCGAGCCCGATCAGACCCAGGACACCGTGGGCGTGGTGGTTCGCACTGCGCAAGGCCGCTACGCCGCGGCGTTGTCGACCGGCGGCACGACCCTCGCGATCCACGGCCGCGTGGGCGACGTCCCGGTGCTCGGCGCGGGGCTCTACGCGGGCCCCGAGGGCGCCGTCGCGGCCACGGGCAAGGGTGAGGCGATCATCCGCGAGCGGGTGGCGGCGCGGGTCTACGATCTGCTCGCCCGCGGCCACATGCCGAAGGACGCCATCAACGCGGCGATCCGCGAGATCAGCCCCGAGGAGGGGGTTGGCGTGATCGCGGTGTCCCAGCTGGGCTGGGGCGCGGTTGCGACGTCTCAGATGGCGTGGGCGGCCCGCGATCGTGAGGGCCGCCACCAGGCTGACACCTTCATCCAACATGGGGATCGCTGAGCAGTCGGCTTGGCATTCGTCGGTGGGCGCTCTACTGTCGGAACGCTCATGAGGGATCTGCCTCGCGGACTCGTTTGTCTGACCGTCGCGCTCGGCCTTGGGTTGGCGTCTCCGCGCGCAGCTGCAGCGCCGCCCGAACAGGTTGATGGCGCCGGCCAAGCTCCGAGCGAACCGCCAGCGGCGGAGGACGGCGCACCGGAGGAGGACGTTGGCGGAGCGGAGGACGTTGACGGAGCGCAGGACGTTGGCGCAGCGCAGGACGAACCGTTGCCCAACGTCGACGACGTCGTGCTCGCGCCGGGCGGGGACTCCCCGGCACCCGAGCCGCCCGAACCCGAGCTCGAGCAGGCTCTCGACGAAGACCTCGAGCAGGATCTCGACGAAGACCTCGACAACGATCTCGACGAAGACCTCGACGACGATCTCGACCACGACGAGAGCGCCGGGATCGACGATGGCTACGACCTGCTCCGCGACAGCCCCGAGGCCCAGACCGCGCGGCGTTGGCTTGGCGCGGGGATCGGCGCGACGATCACCGGCGCGGTCTTGCTCGGTGGCGGGATCGCCATGAGTCAGACGACGCCGTGTCAGACCGGGGCCGGGAACAACTGCTTCGCCGACGCACGTGAACGCGCGGCGCTGACGATGGGGATTCCCGGCGGGGTCCTGATGGCGGGCGGCGTCGCGATGATCGTCGTGGGTGCCCTACAAAAGCGCCGCATCAAGGCCAGCTTCGCCCTCGGCCCCGGCGAGCTCGGCGTGGTCGTCGGCGGCCGATTCTGACTCGGGCTGGGTCTCGCTAGAGCGAGCGTCCTCGCCCGCGGGGCGGTTGGATCGCGTGCGGATGGGGAAACTCCTCGCTTGGGACGCTCGCTGTGACCGCGGTGGGGCGGGGCTGGAGCGACGGGGCGATCGAGAATTCGACGGGCCGATCGAGGGTTGGCCCGATCTGCAGATCGAGCCGCCGCTCGAGCTTGGGCGACCCGGGACAGGTCGTGCCCGTCTTGCGGTTCGCCCCCTCTGGGTACGACCGGGTTCGATCTTCGATCACGCGGGTCTCGAGCAACAACACGACCACGCTGGCCGCGACAGCCAGCCCGGCGCTGGTCGCAGTGCCCACGGCCAAGCTCGTCTGGGCAAGATCGTCCTTGGTCGTTGCCGCGCTGATCCCCAGCACCAGCGCGAGCGCGCCCGTGCCGATCGCCGTGCCTGCCATCGCCGGCAGCAGCACCCCGCCGCGCTCACTGGGCACCAAATTGTCGGCGCGGTCGAGCAGCAGCACGCGGCGATCCCCAGCTTCGAACTCCACGCTGAACGCGTGCTCGTCGAGCAGCATGTCGTAGCGCCCCGGATCGACCGCGAGCCGATAGTCGCTGGTCTCGCCCCTGGGCATGTCGAGGCCGTCGATGCACAGTCGCTTGCGCGGATGTGCGTCGACCTCGACGATCGCAATCTTGCTCTCGATCGTCCGCATGTGGCGACGGACCTCGCGTCGCTCCGCGTTGCTCTCGACCGTGTCAATGATGTCGTCGAACAGCTCCCACGCCTCGGGCAAGCGCTTGGCTTTCTCGAGCGCGAGCGCGAGGTTGAACAGCGTGACCGGGTGGGGGAGCATGCTGTGGGCCCGCTCGAAGCTGGACACCGCGAGATCAAACTCACCGCTTGCGATCGCGGCCATGCCCGCGTCGAACGAGCGCTTGGCGGTCTCGCGTGGGTCTTCGCCCTCGTGCGGTTGGCTGGGCCCGGCGCTCGGGCCATCCGCGTCGGCGTGCGGGCTGGGCCCAAACGCAACGCTGCCCACGGGGCTCGCTGCGATGACGAGCGCAGCGAAAGCTGAGAGCGAGGCCAGAGCGAGCGCCATTGATTAACCCGGATTCAGAACCCGACCATGCCGACGCCCGCACATGTCGCTACTCGTACGGATTGCTCTTGAACTCTTCGAGAGGGTCACGGTTGGCACCCGGCCGCTTGCGCTTGTGCACGGGCTCGAGCACCACCTCGTCGGGGGGGGCGGTGGTGTCCAGCGGGAGCGGAGCCGTGGCCGAACCGGCGGGCGAGTCCCCGCGATCCGACCCCGGGGACGCAGCCTGATCGGGATGATCTGGATGTTCGGCCGCGATCGGCTCGGGGCGGGCCGCGGTGGCGTTCACGGCTGCGGTGAGGTTTGGGATCCAGTGTTGGTCGCCCGCGCGCGCGGACCTGCGGTCGAACGACTCGATCGCCAACAGCACGAGCAGCACGAGGACCGCCCCCGCGGTCGCCATGCCGAGCCCGCGGACCCAGCCAGGTAGCCCGCCGATGAAGCCACCCACTTGCGGGACGGCGCGGTGCGAACCGGTTGGGTCCAAGGAGATCAACGGCGGCAGCGGCTCGGCGGGATGCAGCGGCCCAAGCTGCTCCGCGACGGCGGTGGCGCGGCGCGACAGAGCTTGGCGGACGTTGGACTGGATCACCCCCGCGTCGCGCATGCCGTCATCGAGGGCGTCGGCCAGCGCGGCGGCGGTCTGGTAGCGAGCTCCCGGCTCACGGCGCAGACAGCCCAGGACGACGCGGGCCAGCCAGCTCGGGACTTCGGCTTCGACCAGGAGCCGCGCGAGCCGATCGGGATCGGACTTGCGGAGCTTGTCGAGCGTGCCGGGGGTGTGGTCGTCGCCAAAGGGTGGCTGGCCGACGGCGAGCTCGAACAGCACGCTGCCCAAGCTGAACACATCCGAGCGGGCATCGAGCGGCGCGATGCGGCTCTGCTCGGGGCTCATGTAGGGCAGCTTGCCGCACAGCACCCCGGTCTGGGTGTGGCCGAGCTGACCGCGGGCCTTGGCGAGGCCCAGATCGATCAGCACGGTGCGGCCGGTGATGTCGAGCATGAGGTTGTGCGGCGACAGATCGCGGTGGACAACCTCCAGCGACTGGCCTTCGTCGTCGACGACCGTGTGGACCGCGTGAAGCCCCCGCGCCGCGTCACACACCACGCGCGCCGCTTCGGAGGGGTTGAGCCGCGCGCCTTCGGAGGTCGCGCTGCGGTGCAGATCATTGACCTGCAGCTGCCGCAGCGTGACGCCGTCGACCAGCTCGAGGACCAAGTAGTGGTAGCCGTGGTCTTGATCCGAGTCGATCGTCGCAACGACGTTGGGGTGGTTGACCCGCGACGCCACGCGGGCCTCGTCCAAGAAGCGATCCTTGAAGCCTTCGGCGGCGGCGAGGTGGGCGTGGATGACCTTGATCGCAAACTCGCGCGCGAACCCACCTTCGCCGTCGAGCCTGGCCCGATACACCGTCGCCATGCCGCCGCTCGCGATGCGACCGGTGATCAAGTAGCGACCGAGGTTGAAGGTCTCTTCGGCCGGGCGCCTGCGCCACTCGGACTTGCCGCGGGCAACGGCCTCGCGGGCGGCACCGCGCGCAGACTCGATCTGTGTCAGCTCTGCCTGGCCCGCGTGCTCTGCTGTCCGGCCCGATCGGTCCGGCTCGGCGCGCGCCGAGGTCTCGGCAATCTCTGCCGGAATCGCGTTGCTCAATGCGGGGATACCAGGCATGACCGGAGCTACAGAGCGTGCCGAGACCGACAGTATCAGGCGCGCGGCAAGATGCCGAAGACTTATCTGGGCTTACGTCGAATCAAATGGGAGAAAAGTCAAAGTCGACAGGGATCGAGTGTCACGCGCGCGCCGATCTGGTCCACCGCTTGCGCGAGGTCATCGCGGAAATGGGTGGATTCATCCTGCTGGGGCCCGAGCACGGTAATCTTTGCCGACGGGCCAGCAGCGGTGAAGCGCTGGAATTCGTCGGCTGCGAGTGGATTATCGAAGCCCAAGGGCTCCCAAACCTAATCCATGAGGTCGTCCACGCTTTGTTTCTGGGCCGCCTCGCGGATGACCATGGCTTTGACTACGGAACGATCCCGCTCGATATCGAGCGTCGGGACCATCGGCAGGTGTTGTGGGAGGAGCTGGCGTGTTGTGGCGTGAGTGCCTCGGTCTGTGCGCCCTTGCACACGGATCCGCAACGCTTCGTGCGCGAGTGGTTTGCCGAGCAGTTCGAGATTCAGGGCGTATTTCACGGTCTAGAACACGATCATCCGGCCTTTTGCGCGCGCGTCGACGCCCAGATCTCGGTCCCAGCTCGCGCCGAGGAGCTCCGGGCGACGGTCGAGCGGGGCCACCGCCAGTTGAGCGAGGCGATCCGTCGTGCGGGGGGGCCGCCCCTGCCAGCGGCGGATCTGCTCGCCATGTGGCGTGACTACCGCGAAACCCAGCTTGGCTCGGCCCGGCTTGCCGCGGGTTGAAACCCCACGGACACTGGCTGGGTCGCACCCGTGCCGATGCTGCCGCAACCATCTGTTTCGCTTGCCCGCGGGCGCCCGCTCGCTGCCCGTCTGACGCGAGTCGGGTTCATGCTCGCCGCCGGTCTGTTGACCTGGGGCGTGGCGGGGACGGCGCTCGCCGCTGATCTCACCCCTTTGGTGATCGACACGGGCATCGGCGGCCAGGGCTGCTCGGGCGCGCTCGGCTACTTGCTGGAGTTCGACTCGATGCTGTTCGAGACCCGCACGCCCAGCTGCGACACCGGGTTTCGGCCGTTCGACCTCGCGTTCTTGGCGGTGGTCGCCCTGATCGTGATCTCGGTGATCCGGTTTCGCCACGCGACCACCCGCCACCGCCTGGATCTTGCCCGTCGCATGGTCGAGAAGGGGATCGAGCCGCCGCCCGAGCTGGTCGGCGCCAACAACGGCAGCGATCTCCGGCGCGGGCTCGTGCTGGTGTGCACCGGGGTTGGGTTGTTGCTCGCGTCCATGTTTGGCGCGAGTCAGAGCCTGAGCCCGGCCGGGTTGATCCCTGGCTTCATCGGTATTGGGTACTTGGTCAGTCATCGCTTCGCCGTCAGCAAGCCAGGGGGGTCGCAGTGAGTCGGGCGTTGGCTCAGACATGGGGGCAGGTCGGCGAGGTCGCCGGTGTCGCGGATCTCGACGACGAGAGCTTGGTCGAGCGGGCCAACAGCGGCGGCGACAACGCGGCGTTTGCCGAGCTCGTGCGGCGCCACCAGGGCAAGGTTCGCGGCCTGTTGCTGCGCTTGACCGGCAACCGAACGCTGGCTGACGACCTCGCCCAAGAGGTGTTCCTGCGGGCGTATCGGGGTCTGGTCGGGTTCGAGGGGCGGTCGCGGTTCTCAACCTGGATCTACCGCATCGCGTACAACGTGTTCGTCAACCACCGGACCCGCGGCAAGACCTTGTCGGCCCTGCCCGAGGGGTTCGAGAACCACGCACCTGCACCCGACACCGAGCTGTCGGCCAGCCGCCTGGATCTGCGTCGTGACCTCGCGGGGGCGATCGCCACCTTGCCCGAGCGCTACCGGGTGGTCGTCACGCTGCACTACCTGCAAGACGTCTCGTACCCCGAGATCGCGGAGCTGCTCGAGCTCCCGATCGGCACGGTGAAGACCCACCTGCATCGGGCCAAGAAGCTGCTGCGCGAGCACTTGCGCGACGCAAAAGACAACAGCGACCGGGCCGAAGCGAGGCGCGCTGGATGAGCGCGCCGAGCCCCGACCTCGATCGCTTCGTCGAGCGGCTGACCGAGCTCGACCTCGATCCAGAGCTGCTGCGCGAAGATCCAACCGGCGAGCGCTGGCTGCCGCGTTCGCTGCGTCAGCTCGTGACCCACGATCCCGCGTGTCGGCAGGAGCTGGCCGAGTTCGTCGAGATGGAGCTCGCCCTGCTCGACGTGCACGAGCCCAGCGACGTGTTCTTCACGCGCCAGGTCATGGATCGCCTGCCCACGCTCGAGGCCGTCGACGATCGCCGTCGCAACTGGATCTTGGCGTCGGCCTACGCGCTGGCGATCGGCGTCGCGTATCTGCTGCTCGGCCCGCTGCTCAGCTCTGGCGAGCTCACGAGCTGGGTCGAGCCCGTCCACCACTGGTATCACGCCCACGCGGTCGAAGCGGGGGGCATGTGGATGGTCTTGTTGCTCGCTGCGTGCGCGCTGGCGCTGGTCCCGGCCGGCGGAGACCGACGCGCCGACGCCTGACCAAGCCTGGCGCCCGTTTCGAGCTCGCACTTTCGGGGTATGTCTCCGGGGTATGAGCGACGCCTCGATCCGCCACCCTCGCTGGGCATCGGTGTCCGACGCAGACTGGAGCGACTGGCGCTGGCAGCAGCGCAACCGGGTCAGCACCCTCGCCGAGCTCGAGCGCTTCGTCGATCTCGATCCGCGCGAGCGTGATGGGATCGGGGCCCGCGGGTTTCCGTTTGCGATCACGCCCTACTACGCCTCGCTGATGGACTGCACCCGCGCGGGCAGCAGCTGTCCGGTCCGCCGCCAGGCGATCCCGGTCGCGGACGAGGGCCTGCCGAGCCTGGGCGACATGGAAGATCCGCTCGGCGAGGACGACCATCGCCCGGTCGAGATCATCTCGCATCGCTACCCGGATCGCGCGCTGCTCTACGTCAGCCACAACTGCCCGGTGTACTGCCGACACTGCACGCGCGCGCGCAAGGTCGGCGATGTCGCCTCGGCGCCGTCGCGTGGGGCGCTCGAAGCTGCCTACGCGTACTTGCGACGCACGCCAGCGATCCGCGACGTGCTGATCTCGGGCGGCGATCCGCTCAGCCTCTCGGATCGTCGGCTCGTCGAGATCTGCGGGGCGCTGCGAGAGATCCCCAGCGTCGAGGTGCTGCGTCTGTGCACGCGCAACCCGGTGACCCTGCCGCAGCGGATCACGCCCGAGCTGCTGGCGCCGCTGCGCGAGCTGCATCCGATCTGGGTCAGCACGCACTTCAACCACCCGCGCGAGTGCACGCCAGAGGCCGGTCGCGCGCTCGAGCGCCTGGCCGACGCTGGGTTTGCGATCGGCAACCAGACCGTGCTGTTGCGCGATCTCAACGACGACGCGCAGACCATCACCACGCTCAACCGCTGGCTCGTCCGCCACCGCTGCCGGCCCTACTATTTGTTTCAGTGCGATCCGGTGCGCGGCAGTGGACACCTGCGCACCCCGATCGAGACCGGGCTGCGGATCATCGACGAGCTGCGCGGGCGGCTCTCGGGCCTGGCGATCCCACAGTTCGTGGTCGATCTGCCCGGCGGGGGCGGCAAGGTCGCGCTGACGCCGGACCGGGTGATCTCTCGCGAGGGGCGCCGCTGGCGGTTTCGCAACGCCAACGGGCACGAGTACGAGTATGTGGACCCCGCGGGCCCACCACAGGTCATCCCCAGGCGCTCCGCCAGCCTGCCCCTGGTCAGCTAGACGTGAGACATGCCACACTCCCGCGCGAGCCTGGTCGGCGCTAGCGGGAGATGGGAGTGCATAACCCCCGAGAGTGCCCGTCCAAGGCCGTCACGAGGTCCCCCGTGCGTCAGATGATTCGAAACGCTTGTTGTGCCACCTTCCTCGCCGCCCTGGCCCTTGCCCCAATCGCCGCAGACGCGGGTGAAGGCGGGGTCAACGTCCTGATTCTCAAAGAGCACGGTGTGGGCAGCGCCGCCTCCGCCCAACAATACGTAGACAACCTGTTGGCCCACGTCGCCCGGCAAAACAAGTGGCCGAGCGCCGCCGGCCAGTACCTGACCAGTCGCTCCACCGCCGCCCAGTGGATCGGCGCCAACAGCCCCCACTACGGGATCCTCTCCCTCGCAGCGTTCCTCGACCTTCGCGGCAAGCACAAGCTCGAGGTCATCGGCTCGGCAGAGGTCACCGGTGGTGGGGGTCATCAATATTTTGTCGTCAGCGCCAGCGAGACCAGCCTCGCGGGCTGCAAGGGCAAGACCCTTGGCACCGACCACGGCGACGACACCAAGTTCATCGACAAGGTGGTGGGGCGCTCGGACTTCTCGCTCTCGGACTTCACCGTCGAGGACACCCGCCGCCCCATGAAGACCGTCAACGCGGTCGCCCGCGGTGAAGTGGCCTGTGCGTTGATCGACGACGCCCAGCTCGCCAGCCTGGCCAAGGCCGACGGCGGCGCGGCGGTCAAGACGGTGTGGTCGTCCCGGGAGCTCCCCGATATGGCCGTGGTCGCGTTCCCCAGCGCACCCGCGAGTGAAAAGGCGAGCTTCAAGAAGACCCTCGCGGCGGTGTGCACGGGCGACGGGGCGGCGGCTTGCAAAGAAGTGGGTCTGCGCTCGCTCGAGCCAGCCGGCGAGTCCGCCTACGCCGATGTGATCAAGGACTATCAATAGGTCAGGCTGGGCGGGCGCTGGGGTTTTCTGATATCCCTCCGCTGTGCACGCCCGCGCAGCAGTGATCGCCCTGGTGCTCGGTTTGACGAGCTTGGCTTGCAAGCCGAGCGGGACCGTCGATCCCAGCATCGCTCAGGCGGATCAGGCCGGTCAGGCCGATCCCTTGGCGCTCTACGATCTGCTCGAAGGGCGGATCGCGGCCGGTACGGACAGCGAGGCCGACCGCGTCGCGGCGCTCGAGCAGGTTCGGGCCGCCGCGGATGACCAGTCGGCCGCGTACGCGTATGTGCGGGCCGCCGTCGCGGGGCGGGTCGCCGAGGGGCGCGGGCTCAAGGCGCTCAAGCTGCTCGAAGAGATGCGCACGTGGGCGCTGACCAGCATCGAGCGGGATCCCGGGTACCGCGACATGGCGGCCACGCGCATGCTTGGCACGCTGTATGTGCTCGCGGGCCAGCACCTCGCAGACGGTGACTCGGAGCAGGGGCTCGAGCTGCTCGAGGACGTCGTCGCTGCCCACCCCGAGGCGCCGACGAACCATCTGCGGCTGGCGGAGGGGTACATCGCGCTGGGTGATCCAGAGCCGGCGTTTCCGAGCTTGTGTCTGGCCCAGGGCGCCCGGGCGCAGCTGTCTGGCGAAGAACAGCGCCTGCTCGATGGCCTGCTCGCCGACATCGGCGGCGCGGATCTGCTGGCGTGCGACGCAGGCGGCGGGTCGTGAGCCGCAGGCCCAGCATCGGGCGATCGCTGGCGGTCGCGCTGGTCGTGACGCTGGGCGTTGGGGTGGGCGCGAGCGGCTGCGGCGGGGCGCTGCTCGGGCTCGCCAAGGATGAAGACTGGGCCGAGCTCGATCGCCAAGCGCGAGCGCAGAAGCGATCCCCGCGGGGCAAGGCCGCGCGCGCGTGGGCGACGGCGCTGGTCGAGCTGGGCAAGCCCGAAGAAGCCCGGGCCGTGCTGCTGCGGGACTTTCGAAGCGGCGGGCAAGAGCCGTCGTTGTTCGCGCTCGCCGAGCTCGAGCGCGAGCTGGGACGCGTGGGGATCGCCGGGGCCCACCATGCGCGGCTGGCCAACATCGACGTGGACACGCTGCAGCGCGCACCGAACTCCATTGAGATCTGCGAGCTGTTCCGGGCGCGGGCCAAGGCCGAGGCCAAGCTCGACGAGCCGCTGGCCGCCGATCTCGACATGCGTCGGCTCGCGCTGGTGTGCCCGCAGGCGATCACCGATCAGGATCGCGAGTTCATGGCGGGGCTGCGGCCGCAGGCGCAAGATCAGGCCCGCGCGCAGCGAAGCCTGGCCCCGCTGGCCCCCAAGCCACAGGACGTGGCGGCGCTCGAGGCTCGGCTCGCCGAGCAGCTCGCCCTGGCGCGCAAGCGTGGGCCGCGGGCGGTCAGTGAGCTCGCGGCCGACCACGACATGCAGGTCGAGCCAGAGGACGTGGCGATGCTGCTCGCGGCCGAGTTTGGCGGCGCGCTGGGGCCTGGGTTGGCGTCGAGCCGGCGGCTGTCTGGTTGGATCGGCGACGCCAAGCTCGAGGATGTGGTCGCGGCGATCGAGACCTTGCCCGAGGGCGTCCGCCAGTATGCGCTGCTACGGTTGAGCAGCGTGCAGCCTGCGACGGTGGCGGTGGCCGGCGGCGAGACCCAAAATTGGATGGTCGCGGCGATGCAGTCGGTCGGCGGGCAGGGGCCCCACGAGGCGGCCAAGGCGTGGCGGGTGGCCGCGAGCGTCGGGGATCTGAGCGGGGCCGAGTTCGCGCTCAACACCAACCTGCGTGACATGAGCCCAACCGAGGTGAGCGCCGAGCCTGGCACGCCAGCGCTGGGTGCCTCTGTGCACTGGTCGCGGCGCGTGGTCGTGGAGCGACGTAGCTTCGATCTGTTGCTGACGCTGGCGCGGCTGCTCGAGCACCGCGATCAGCCGGTGCTGGCCCTCGAGCTGCGCCGCGCGGTGTTGGTCGCGGGCCAGGAGATCGGGCTCGCGCAGGCGGCCGGGGCGGCGCTCGAAGAGGTTCGTCGTGAGCTGGTCTTGGGTCACCCGTGGCAGGCGTTGGCGATCGCGGAGGTCGTGCCGGGTCCGCTGCTCGATGAGGTCCTGCCAGCGGTGGTGTCCGCGGTTGGGCTCGCGCGGGCCGTCCACATGGAAGACGACGAGCCGGCGGGCGGTGCCGATCGCAACATCGTGTGGCGGGCGCTGGGTGACGCCTGGTTCGAGCGCTGGGATCCGCGCCTCGACGCCGCGGTCACCGGCCTCGACCTGGGCGGTGGGGATCGCTGCCCCGCGCTCGGGCGTTGGCTGGATCCGCAATTCAGCGAGCAGCTGCGCGAGGTTGGGCTCGATCCACAGCGCAGCCGCGAAGCGCTCGACGCTGCGTTCGATCGCCTGGGTGATCCGGCGACTGGGGCCGCGCTGGCCAGCGCGATCGAGTCGGATCTGGCGCTCTCGTGCAGCGCACCGCTGATCCACCTGCTCCACGCTGGGCCGCATCTGCTCACGCTCGAGACCCTCGACGAGCGGCTGATCCACGCGCCCGAGCTGTCGGCGTCCACGCAGCTGCAGCTCCACGCCGAGATCGCGCTCGCGCACGGGCAGACCGATCGAGCGACCTTGTTGACGATCGCCGCGGCGGCGCAGTCTGGCGCGCCGCTCGAGCTGTGGGGGCGCGCGGCCGTGGCCGGGCGCAGCTTTGGGGCGCGCGAGTACACCCTCGAGGCGCTGCGGCAGGTGTTGCTGCACAGCGATGGACTCGACGACCCGGCGGCGCGGCGCGAGCTCGCGTTGACCGTGCTGCGTGACGTCGACGCGGACGCGGGCGTGCGCGAGGGGGACGTCACAGGCATGAACGCGCTGCGCGAGCAGCTTCGGGCGTATGTCGAGCAGGCCCCCAAGCAGCGGCGGTGGTCTCGGATCGAGCAGCTGCTGGGGGCGCTCGCCAACGAGACGCGCGCCGACGCGCTCGCGTGGCAGCGGCTGCTCGAGCTGATCGAGCTGTTCGATCCGGCGATCCGCGAGGGCCATCCCGCGGCCGTCGCCGCGCTCGAGCAGGCTGCGGCGCGAGCGAAGGGGCGCAGCGCGACTGCAGACTCGCCGGCCCTGGGTTTCGAGCTCGCGTTTCTCAGCGACCCCGAGGCGCTGTGCGATCGCGCGTGGCGTTCGCTCGATCCCAGCCCCGAGCCCGACCCCAACCCCGACCCCGACCCCAACCAGGTCGACCACCTGATCGGGGCTGCGACCACTTGCTCGCCGCGGGTGCGGGCGGCAGCCCTCGCCGCGCTCGTGGCCCGGACCAAGGGAGACGCCAAGGCGCAGCTGCGTGCGCGGGTGCTGGCGGGCCCGCTGGCGGTGGAGCCGGACCCCGAGCATCCTGGGGTCGCGCGCTCGATCCCGGCCCTGGGCCGCGCAGGGGCGAGCCTGCGCGTCGCCTACGAACTCCCGCTCGAGCCGATCTGGATCGTCGGGACCGCCAACACTGAACGTTGACCTCAGGCTCGGGTAGTGTGCGGGGGTGCTCTCGATCTCCCGCACGCTGGTCATCACGGCACTGCTCGGTGTGATCCTCGCATGCCTGGGCGCGCTGTGGTCCAACGGCGCGGCCACGCGGCGCGCGAGCACCTACGCCATGGCGACCGAGTCGCTCGCGGAGCTGTCGTTGCTCGCAGGGATCGCCGACGACGACGGCGAGCTGCAGCGCGACGAGCCGATGGCCGTGGAGGTCATCTCCGACGGGGGGCCGCTGTGGGTGCTGGGCAGCGTCGAGCAGGCGGTCGCCGCCGATCCCCACTTCGAGGCCGACGACAGCCCGCACTTGCTGCGCGCAGAGGTCATCGATGCGCGAGGCGGCGTCGCGCTGCAGCTGCATCTGTGGCGCGCGGGCTGGGAGCTGCGGGTGCCCGAGCCCCGTCGGGTCCGGATCGCGGTGTGGGCCGCCGTGGTCGCTGGGATCTTCGGCGCGGCGCTGGCCTTGTTCGTCCAGCGAATGAGCGTGGGGATCGCCGCAGCCGGCGTGCTCGCGCAGCTGTTCTTGGCGATCGATCCGCTCCCGCGCGAGCTGTTCCCGCCCCGGCCCTTGGTCGACGAGTGGGCGTCTGGGCCGCTGTTTGGGCGGGTGATCCCGTTCATTCGCGGGCTCGAGAGCCTGCAGCTCGGGGTCGTCGCGGCGGCGCTCGCGGGCTCGCTGGTGTTGGTCGCCTTCGATCATCGGCGCACCCGCGGCCGCGACGACGACGTGGGACTCGGCTCGGCGTCGCTCACGGCCTTGCTGGGGACGATCGGCGTGGTCGCGTGGATCGAAGCCGCCAGCCGCGGCTCGTTGTTTGCGGCCTGCGATCCGCGGTTTGGCGGGTACGCTGGCTGGCTCGCTCTGGCTGGGTTGATCCTCGCGTGGTTGCCGGCGATACGTGTCAGCCGTGAGGCCTGGCGTGCGCGAGCCTGAGTGGGCGATCCAAGCGGGTGTCTGGCAGCGCGGCCCGGTTGGGCTGCTGTGCCTGCTCGCCGCCCTGTGTGTGCTGCTCGCGGTCCCGGCCTGTCGAAGCAAGCAGCGTCCAGAGCCCGGGGTGGGTGGCAGCGGTGACGGCCCCACGCCCGCGCCCCGGCTCGCGCCGGTGTCGAAGGTCGAGAGCGCCGACGCCTGGCAGGATCTGATCGCGCAACGGCCGAGCGCCGTGGTGATCCGCGGCGGTCGGGTGTGGATCGATCTGGGCCACCCCAGCGCCCACAAGCACCTGCAGCTGGCGGCGGCCCCTTCACCGTGGCGCTTGGCCCAGGACGTGGGGGATCGTCGCGCGGCGCTGTTGGTCGGGCTCAGCGGCGCGCTCGACATCCCGCTCGACGGCGCGCTCTCGCCCTCGCTCAACCCCGACACACCCTACGTGCCCAAGCCCGGCGAGGTGGTTCCAGACGGCGAGCCGCCTCCGCCCACGCGCGGGCTGGCGATGGCGATCACGATGCGAGCGCTGGCCCCGGATCAGTCGGTCACCGTGCTCTGGGAAGAACGACCGCTGGCGAACTTGCGCGTGTCGCAAGACTGGGAGCGACGCACCTTGTCGCTCCCCAACGACGTCGTCGTGACCGGCGAGAACCGCCTGCGCCTGCACTTTCGCAACGTCGCGCCGCTGGCCCCGGACCAGCCCTCACCCGACCGCGACGTCGATCCCGCGCAGATCCAGGTCTCGGCGGCGATCGAGAGCGTCGAGGTTGGCACGCTCGCGGCGATCAAGGCCGGCGCCCCGGATCTCGAGGTGGGCAGCGACTATGTGATCCGCTCGCTCGGCGACGAGGTCGAGTTCGAGGTCCCCGCGGATCGCAGCTTGGTCTACTACTTGGTCCCGCCCCGGCGCGCGCGCCTGCGGATCGAAGTTGCAGGGAAGGGGAGCCTCGAAGTCCTCGCCAGCACCGACGCGGATCACCGCAACGCGCGGCCGCCGGTCCAGCTGCTCGCGCAGCCCCTGCGCGCGGCGGGGCGCAGCGCGAGCGTGGATCTGTCGGGCTACGGCGAGACGCCGACGCGCCTGGAGATCCGGGTTCGCAGCACCCGTGGCCAAGCCGGCGCGGTGGTCGAGCGGGACGCCAACGGCCGCATCGAGCGTGGCGGGGCGCTGTTCACCGAGCTCGACATCGTCGCCCGCCGCACGATGCCCGTGGATCGCCGCGATCGGACCCCCCGCGACGTCTACGTGCTCGCGCTCGAGGGCGTGCGGCCCGACGATCTGCTCGATGGCGCGCTCGGTGTGTTGCCCAAGAGCCCCGGCTATCCCGCGGTCGCGCGCTTCTTGGCCGACGCGCTGGTGTTCGAGCGCGCCTACACGCTCGGGGCCGCGGCGGTCCCAGCTCACGCCGGGTTGCTGACGAGCGTGGTCCCGCCTGGCCACCTGACGGTGCGCGGGACCTTCGTCGCGGAAGGGCAGAGCACCCTCGCCGAGGTGCTCGATCGCGCCGGCTACTTCACCTCGAGCGTGTCGGCCAACGCGTACTTCTCGAACGAGCGTGGGCTGACCCAGGGCTTCGCCGACGATCAGATCCTCGTGCGCAGCAACACGCGGGGCAACGACGCGCAGAAGGTCGTGCTCGGGATGCTCGAAGAGATCGGCCAGCGGCCCAGCCCGCGCTTTGTCTACGGGGTCCTCAACGACGCCCAAGCCCCCTACGATCCGCCCAGCGAGGTGCTGGCCGAGGCCGGCGTGTTCCCGCCCGAGGGGGCGCCCGCCCAGCACCGCACCCATATGTGGGTGGGTCGGGTGCGGACCGGCAAGATCGAGCCCGACCGGGCCCAGCTCGAGTACGTGCGGCGGCTGTATCGGGGCGAGCTGCAGGTCATCGATCTCGCCCTGGGTCTGCTGCTCGACGACCTGACCGAGCGCGAGGAGCTCGACGAGGCCGTGATCGTGCTCGTCGGGGTCCACGGCGAGGAGTTCTTGGAGCACGGCGGCGCCGGCCATGGCAGCACCCTGTTCGAAGAGAGCATCCACGTGCCCTTGGCGATCCGCGCGCCCAAGCTGCTCGCGCCGGGTCACGTGCAGGCGCCGGTCGACCTGTTGGATCTGTCCCCCACGCTGACCGACCTGCTGGGCGTGGCCTACGATCCGCGCTGGCAGGGCGAGAGCCTGGTCCCGCTGATCGACGATCCCCAGCCGCCACCGCGCCTGGTCGTGTCGTACCTGGGCGACGGCAGCCGGGCGGCGATCATCGGGCTGCACAAATTCGTGCTCGGACCTGGGCGTGGGCGCGAGTCCCAGCACTTCTTTGATCTGGCGGCCGATCCGGCCGAGCTCGCCGATCGCATCGCCGATGGCGGCATCGCCCTGCGGATGGTGCGCACGGCGCTCGCGTGGCAGCTGCCCGAGCAACCCCAGTGGAATCGGCCGCGCTGGGGGACGGGGGCCAACCTCGCGCCAGCCTTCGCGCTCGACCATGGGCTGTGATAGGTACCGCCACCATGTCCGAGACCCAGGCTCTGCTCGACGAGGTCAAGAAGCTTCAAGTGGCCCAAGATGGCGCCGCGCTCAAGCAGCTCGAAGACCACGCGGATAAAAAAGTCCGCAAGGCCGCCCGCAAGGCGATTCATGTGCTGCGCGCCAAGGGGATCGAGATCCCCGAGCAAGCGCGCAGCTGGAACGAGGCCAGCACCCAGTCGATGCGGGGCCATGCGGGTCCGATCGCCATGCTCGACATGGCCGCGTCGCCAGGTGTGACGCGCATGACCTTGAGCTTGCCCAACGAGGACGACGGCGCCGCGCTGTTCGTGGCGCTGATCGATCCCAGCGATCGCTTGTTGAACTTCGCGGCCTACTACCAGACCGATGGGCAGCAGAGCCGCACCGGTCGCGACTGGCAGCGCGACGCCGACGGCCGGGTGGTCTCACCCGCGTGGGTCGCCGCGCGCTTGTGGTGGGCCCGCGAGCAGACCCACCGCAGCAACTTCCAGCTCCCGGCTCAGGTCGACGAGCACCTGCCAACCCTGACCAAGTTCCTTGGCACCGCGCCGGGCGAGCGTCCGCAGCCCAGCTTCCTCGACGAGGCGCTGGCTGAGGTCGAAGCCTCGACCGAAGACCTTGGCAACATCCTGATGGTCAGCGCCGTCCACACCTGGCCGCTGCTGTTCGACGCCAACGCGCTGTTCGAAGACCTTGGCAACCGCATGGAGGGGCTCGAGGCCGCGTCGATCACCAACGAAGATCGGCTCGCGCACATCGTCGCGTCGAGC
This sequence comes from Enhygromyxa salina, assembly GCF_000737335.2. Lineage (GTDB taxonomy): Bacteria > Myxococcota_A > Polyangia > Nannocystales > Nannocystaceae > Plesiocystis > Plesiocystis salina_C. Next base: position 20,179 of record NZ_JMCC02000095.1, read on the forward strand.
AAGGACGACGAGGGGCTGCGGACCGGTCTGCGTGGGCCACTCGCCAACGCGCTCGATGACGTCGCGGTGATCTTGTTCTTGGACGGCTCACTGGCAGATGCGCGGCGGGTTCGGGATCTGACCACTGCGCTGCGCACGGCCGACGCACCCGAGTCGGTCGAGGGCGTGGTCAACCTGGTCCAGCTGCAGCTGACTTCGGCGGCGATGCAGCAGCTGCGCGACCAGGGTGGGCAGCAGGATCACGACCATGATCACGATCACGATCACGGGCACGTTCACGACGAGAACTGCGACCACGATCACGACTGATCTCGCTTCGCGCGTGGACCCGGTGGGTGTCGTGTCGCCGAGGCACGCACCCCGAGCGGCCCCCGAACGCCAGCGCTTCACGGCGCGCACGCGATCGCGCGCAGCTCCAAGAAGTCGTCGCCCAGCATGAACGCGAGCAGCGTCTGCGCGACGGTCGAGCGGTTGATCTGCTGCTTGAGCGAGCCACCGACGACCCCGTCGAGCAGACACGCCGCCCCGAGCACGCCGCCCGGGTCGCCGGTCATCAGGGCCGCGAGCCGAAGATCGCTGGCCAGGGTCGTGCGGGCCGTGGCCGAGGGGGCGAACGCGAACCCAGACAGGCTCTCGCACACGCGCTCGAGCACCTTGCGGTTGCGCCGTGGCAGGTGCTTGCCCAGCTGCGCGCTCAGATCCTGCAGGCGTCGCGGATCAGGGTCGGCCGTGATCGCGTTGAACACCCGGACCGTCTCGAAGCTGGTTGCGAGCAGCAGGTCCATGTCGATCGGGGGCAGCGCGCGGACCAGCCCGGCCGCCCACGCGTGGCGGGCCAGCGCGATCGCGGCCAGGCCTCGCCAGCCTTGAGGATCGCCCTGCATCCACAGGTTGCTGCCGATCCGCAGGGTTGGCGTGAGCGCGGGGATCAGCACGCAGGCGTTGTGGGTCGTGCCCGCCGCCAACGCTGGGCGCGCGAGGCCGAGCAGGGCCGACCACTGGGTGATCAGCATCTCGAAGCTGCGCGTGTCCGCGCCCGGGGGCAGCGGCACGGCGTCGCGCTCGGCGAGCACCGAGAAGTCACCGGTCATGCGCGAGAGCACCGGGTCGACGGCGATCAGCAGCTCGTGAAGCTCGGGAAGCTCGGTCGCGGCGAGCAGTCGCTCGCGCAGCTCGTTGGACTGCAGCACGCGGCCAAGCCCGGGGCGGGTGGCGGCGCGCAGGTGCTCGCGCGGCGGCTCGCCCCTGGGATCGATCGCAAACGCGACAGCGGCGGCCATGTCCGCGAGCTCGGGCCGGTGATCTTTGGAGATCTGCGTGAGCAGGTTGAGGTCGCGCAGCGACAGCGCGGCCCGGGTGATCTTGGAGATCATCGCGCCGCGGATCGAGGGCAGGTAGTCGGCGACGCGCTCGCGCTGACCGCTGCGCGTGAGCAGCTCGGTCAGCAGCGACACGCCGTCGCGGTGGCCGGGGTTGATGCGGACCGCTCGCTCGGCGGCCGCGAGGGCCTCGGGCAGATGTCCCTCGGCGCTGGCGAGCAGTCGGGCCTGGCGCAGCTGGATGTCGTGGAGCTTGCCGCGGTCGCGCTCGCGCGAGCGCAGCCGATCGAGCAGGTGCGCAGCCTCGACCCGCTGCGAGCTGCGCTCGAGCAGATCGGCCATCAGCGTGACCGCGCGCGCGTCGTTGGGACGGGCCTCGAGGGCGATCTTGGCGTGCCCAAGCGCCCGCGCGAGGTTGGCAGGATCGGCCCCGGAGCCCAGCGACGCCGCGAGGCCCATGCGCAGGTCGATCGCCGACGGCTCGCCCGGTCCGTACAGCTCGAGCAGGCGCTCGGTCGCCTCGGCGGCCTCACGGTCGTGACCAAGCTGGCGATGACAGCGGACCAGCTCGTGGAGGGCTTGCTTGCCATCTGGCCGGGCTTCGACCGCGGCCTCGAGGTAGCGAACGGCGACGTCGAGCTCGACGTTGTGCTCGGCGAGCAGCAGCGCGAGATCGTAGCGGGTGTCACCGTCGCGCACGCGCGGGAACACGGTGGTCAGCAGCGCGATCGCGGGCTCGGGATCGGCGAGCTGGTTGGTGAGCCCGCGCGCGAGCCCCAGCGCGTCGCGGTGGCTGGGGTCGCGATCCAAGATCCCCGTGAGGATCTCGATCGCCTTGGCCGCCTCTGCGTGATCCCCTGAAGCGCCCGCGCGGACGGCCGCGTCGCGAGCTTCGGCCATGAGGTTGTGAAGCGAGACGGTGGGGGCCTCGGGCGACAGCCGCGGCAGCGTGGCCTCGCGGGCCTGCTCGAGCCGGGCGATGCCGAGCTCGGCCGGGACCAAGCCCGGCATCGCGTCGATCGCCGCCTGGTAGGCCCGCCGGGCTGGATCGACGGCGCCAGCCCGCTCGAGCAGCTCGGCGCTCTCGAGGTAGAAGATCGCCCGCTCGGCGTCGGACTGGGCGCGCACGGCCCGGGCGCTGACCGCCTCCATCGCGGGCAGCGGTGAGTTGGTCTCTGACAGCAGGCGCTCGAGGTGGCGGACCGCGTAGGGGTTGCCCGGATCGGCGTGCAGCGCGTCGAGGATCGCCGTCGCGGCCAGCTGCCGATCTTCGGCCAAGCGCTCGATCGACACCGGCTCGCGCTTGCCGTCGGGACCTGGCCGGCCCTCGTCGAGCAGCAGCTCGGCCGCCTCGACCAACAGCGTGGCCCGGAAGTGGGTGTCGTCGCTGGCGCGCGCGGTCTGGAGGTAGATCGAGGGCAGGGTCTGACGATCGTCGATGAAGCGCAGCAGGGTCTCGAACTCGCGGCGCACGACCGGATCACCCGGCGCACGCTGCAGCGCCTGTTCGTAGGCCCGCCGGGCCTCGTTGGCCGCCGACGATTGGTTGCGCAGCTTGGCGCCGGGCCGGGTCGCGCGGAGGCGGGCGATCTGGGTCAGCAGCACGGCCTCGGCGGGGCCTTCCACGTGCTCGGCGAGCGCCTCGACGAGCCGGACCAAGTTGGCGTGATCGTGGTGGGCGACGAGCAGCCGGCGCGAGCGCTCGGCCGCGAGCCCGTGATCGGGCTGGGCCCCGAGCGCCGCCCGGTAGTGTTGCAGCGCGGCGTCGAGCCGGCGCGCCGCCATCTCGTGGTGCGCCGCGTCGTCACCGGACTGCGCGGCCTGGCGGGCGAGGGCCTCGGCGAGCAGCCCGAGCCGGTAGTGGTAGTCGGCCAACAGCGGCGTGGGCTCGGGCAGATCCTGGGCACGCAGCAGATCGTAGGCCTCTTCGATCCGGTTGTTGACGGTCAGCAGCTGCAGCAACAGCTCGCGGGCCGGATGCAGATCCGGGTTGGTCCGGTAGGCGCGCCACAGATACTCGATCGCGCGATCGTGATCTTGCAGCTCGTCGAGGCACACCCGCGCGGCCTTGAGCGCGAGCATGGCGGGATCGGTGACGGTGTCGACCTCGGGCTCGTACAGAGACAAGAGCGCGTCGAGATCGAGGTTGTCCCGGTACAGCCGCGCGAGGGCCTGCAGCGCCGGCGTGTAGCCGGGGGTCAGCTTCAGGGCCCGCTCATAGGCTTCGCGGGCGGCGTCGCGGCGCTTGAGCTGCAGCTCCAGGGTCTCGCCAAGCTCGACGAGCACGGCCGTGCGCGAGACGTTGTCGTCGAGGCGCTCGACGAGGTGCTGCAGCGTGGTGACCAGCACCGGCGTGCGGTTCTCGGCCCGGCACAGCGCGGCCAGCTGAAACAGCGACAAGAGATCGTCGGGGTCGATCCGCGTGACCTCTTCGAGGATCGCGATCGCGAGGTCGACGTCCTCGAGCTCGTGCTGGGCCATGGCCGCGACCCGGCGCAGGGCCGCGAGTCGCTCGGGCCCGTCGTCGGTCTCCTCGGCCTGGCGCTGCAGGTTGGCGACCGCCTGCGGCCAGCGCCGCATCTTCTCGTAGACCCGTCCGAGCGCGCGCAGGCACGAGGGGTTGTCCGGGTCTTCGGCGACGGCGAGCTCGTAGACCTCGGCGGCGCGGGGCAAGTCGTGACGCAGGTTCTCGTGGACGGCGCCAAGCCGCAGCAAGATCGTGGCCCGACCTGGCCCAGACGAGACCGTTCGCGCCCACTCGTCGAGGTGCACGACCAAGCTCGCGTGGTCGCCCGTGTACTCGAGCAGCTCGCCCAGCGAGTGACGAACCCAGCGGTGCTCGGGCAGGTGGACCAGGCAAAACCGGAGATCCAACTCGAGCGCCCGGACCAGGACCTTGCGATCTTCGGACAGCTTGGGCAGCCCGGTGATCGTGTCGGCGGGGTCGGGGCTCTCGTCGACCATGCGCCGCAGCGTGTCGCGTCGGATCCGGGCCATCTGCTCGCGGACCAGCGCCTGCTCGCGCGGGGCGTCGAGCGTGCGCGCGACCCGGTCGAGCACGTGGAGGTTGGTCGGCAGGCCTTCGGCGTCGCCCGAGGCCACCCGCTGCTCGATGTAGAGCGCGACCTCGGACAGCGGCGCGAGCATGTCGGAGCCATCGGCGATCCGCGGCTCGCGGGCCGCGAGCTCGCGGACCAGATCGTCGACCGGCTCGCGCGAGTCGGCGAGGGTCAAGAACGCCAGGTGCAGGGCCGTGCTGGCCGAGAGCGGATCCTCGGCGACGTCGGCGAGGTGCCGGTACAGGTGCCCGAGCCGGACCGCGTCGCCGGTCGCCGAGACCAGCCGGATCAGCCGGCGCAGCGCGGTCTCTTCGTGGGGATCGGTGTCGTGGGCCTCTTGGACCAAGAGCAGGCGGACCTCGTCGGCTTGCTTGGCGTCGTCGAGGCCGGCCGCGTCGGGGTCGGTGAGATCCGCGAGCTCGAGCAGCAGCGAGACCTTCTCGCGGGAGCTCTGGCACAGCTTGATGCGGCGGCGCAGGAGGTCGCGGGCGACCTCGCGATCGTTGATGATCGCCGCTGACTCGCTGGCGAGCATCAGCGCCTCGCGGTGCTCGGGTTGGCACGCGAGCGCCTCGCGGTAGGCATCGAGGGCGCGCTTGCGGTTGCCCATGCTGCCTTCGCACAGCATCCCAAACTCGACCCAGGCCGCGGCGCGCTCTTCGGGATCGGCGCTGGGATCCGAGCCAAAGCGCTCGAGCTCGGCGAGCTCTTCGGCGACGGAGTCGTCGCTGCCCGAGCGCAGATCCAGCAGCGTCCGGGCCACGGCGCTGCCGCTGTTGCGAAGCAGCAGCTGGCCCTCTTCGCGGCGGCCCAGACGATCGACCAAGATCCGCCCGGCCTCGGCCAGCAGCGCGGCGGCCATGACCTCGTCTTCGACCTGCCGGCTCTCTTCGGCGAATTCTTCCGCGAGCGTCTGCCAGGCGTCCGCGGTGCCGGTTGGCATCGCGGTCGACAACAGGCTCGAGTGCAGGCCCGAGTGCATGCCCCACAACAGCGAGGGGCTGTCGATCAGCGCGGGCGGTCGCTGCTCGCCACCTTCGCCGCGCTCGACCTGGTCGATCAGATCCGAGAGATCGAGGGCGCCGCTGAAGTCGTCGGAGACCTTTTTGGGTACGCCGCCGGTGACGAACATGTCGCCGCGCAGCTCGAGATCTTCGCGTCGTCGACTCACTGCGGCTCCTCGTGGGCGGTGTCTTGGACCAGCGCGACCTGATAGCCCAGCGAGCGGCGCAGGCCCAGGTGATCATCGCTCAAGAGGTAGCCCAGCAGCGCGGTCGAGCGCTCCTCGAGCAGGATCTTGCGGTCCTCCGTGCCCTCGAGCAGGTGCTCGAGCGCGGGGCGGGGATCGGCGGCGGCGACCACTCCAGCTCGGTCCTGGGCCATCGCCATGGCCTCGCGCATGCGCTGGGGATCAAAGGTGTCGGTTGACTGGGCGAAGCTGCGGGCGGCGTGCACGAGGTCCGGGCGGGTGGCCGCGTCGGGCAGCGAGCTCACGACCCACTGGGCCAAGGTTCGATCGATCACCGGCACAGTCCCGCGCGTGGGCGCGAACGACTCTTCGGGCAGCTCGATGTCGAGCGAGCGACACAGGCCCATGAGCAGCCCGAGCAGGCGCGGCTCGGCGTCGTGGGCGTGCAGGTAGTCGCCGCCGGTTGCGAGCCGCATGACCGCGCGGCCAAGCTGGTCGCGCGAGCGCGGGGCGAAGGGCGTGCTGTTGATCTTGCGGCCCACGATCAAGGTTGGCGAGCTGCCGAGGTGGGCGACGACGCTGTCGTGCTCGTCGGGGTTGACGAACACCAGCGGCTGCGAGAGGCCAAGCGCGTCGGCCAGCGCCCGCGCGACCATCACGACCCCAGAGTTGCTTGGCAGGCTGCGCCCGCCAACGATGTCGATTGGTGGAGGGGGGGCGTCGGGCAGCTCGTTGAGCAGGAACACGCCCTCGTGGAGCAGGTCGAGCGCGTGCGAGCAGGGCAGATCGCCGACCAGCAGATCCAGCGGCTTGCCGTCTTGCGCGGCTGGCAGCGGCCACGGCTCGGCCTGCAGCGCGTCGCAGGGCTTCCAGCGCTGTTCATCGTCGCGCTTGGTGTCGGTGACCTCGATGATCGCGGTCGCGAGGTACACGCCGTCGACGTCACGCAGGATCTCGAACAGATCGCGCAGCCCTCGGACCGGGGCGTGATCGATGCTCGCGCGCGAAGCCGAAGCCGAAGCCGAAGCCGAAGCCGAAGCTGAAGCCGAAACCGAAACCGAGCTCGCCGGCTTGTTGGACCCGCCAAATTTGCTGCGGACGCCCTCGGCCCGCAGCCACGCGCGGTGATGGGCGACCCCGGCGAGCAGGGTGGCCTTGGCTTCTTCGCGGCGGTCGAGCTTGAGCAGCGCGCGGTGGAGCTCGCGGAGCACGTCGAGATCCGTTGGCGCGAGCAACAGCAGCTCGCGCATGAGATCGACCGCGACGTCGGGCTGGCCGAGCGGCCCACGGTGCAGATCGGCCAGCGCTCGCAGGCTGCGAACCCGCTGCTCGCCGTCGCTGAGCTCGACCAACAATTGCAGGGCCTCGACCCGCTGCTCGAGCGCGCCGTACTCCGACGCGATCCGATCGGCGGACAGCAGCGCGTGGCGTGGATGAAAGCCCCCGCGCCCGGCCCCGAGGTAGTGCTCGATCGCCGCGCGGGGGTTGCCGGCCCGCTCTTCGGCGTCACCGGCAAAATAGTGCAGGGCGGCCGCGCGCTCGGGGGACAGCTCGCGCTGCAGCGCGCGGGACAGCTCGGCGACGACCTCGGGCCAGCGCTCGAGCCGAGCGTAGCCCTGGGCCAGATCGGCGTGGATCCCCGGATCTTCGGGGTAGCGCGCCAAGCCATTCTCGAGCAGATCGACCGCCGACTCGGGCCCGTCGGTCTGGGCGGCGAGGCGGGCGATCTCTCGCACGGTGGTGGGGGTCAGGATGTCGCGCTCCGCCAGCGCGGCGATCCGCTTCTCGAGCAGGATCTGCAGCACCGGCGCACCCTTGATCCCATGCGCGGCGCAGGTCCGCTCAAGCCCACGAAACGCGAGATCGTCGGCTGGGTCCTGGGCCAGGGCCCGCGCGAACAGTGACCACGACTGCTGGTTGTGGGTGTTGAGCTGGGCCGTGCGCAGGGAGATCGTGCCCGCGCGACACAGCGCCCGAACCTGGTGGGCCGGCACCCGCAGCAGCCCCGCGAGGCGCTCGAGGGTCTCGATCGTCTCGCCGATCTGCTCGACCCCGCCAAGCCGCTCGAGCACGCGGGCCTTGCAGTGCAGCGCAGGCAGGTAGTCCGGGTTGCTGGCCAGCGCCTGCTCGACCCGCTGCCGCGCGCCGTCGAGGTCGCCGCGACGCTCGTGCAGCTCGGCGGCGATCGTGGCGAACGCGGCCTGCTCGATGTGGTGCTCGGCCGCGGCCCGGGCCTTCTGCAGATCCTCCGAGCGGCCCGCGTAGGTGCTCTGACGCTTGCGCTTGACCCGAAGCCGACCGCGCCGGGCCAGCGCGTGGCCGGGGTGACGATCCAGGACCTTGGCGTAGCCAGCGTCGGCGGCGTCGAGGTTGCCAGCGGCCTCCTCTGCGCGCGCGGCCCGGTAGCGGTACGCCAGCAGCTCGGGATCCGAGGGGTCGAGCTGCTCCCCAAATTGATCGGCCGCGGCCGTCAGCGCGCCCGCGGCCCGCGACGGACGGCGGGCCCGGAACGCCGCCCGCGCCAGGCGCAGCTGGGTGACGAAGTCTTCGGGGCGGGCCTCTGCGACCGCGCCCAGGTACTGGATCGCGACGACGGCCTTGGGCGTGAGCTCGGCCAGCTGCAGGGCCAGCGCGCGACGATCATCGGCGCCGCGCTCGGTCGTGAGGCCGCCCTCGGCGAAGGCCTGCAAGTCCCGGCTGCGGCCAAGCTGCTCGTAGAGGCGCAACAACAGGGCCCGGGCGACGCCCAGCTGCGGCCACAGCTCGAGCCCCCGGACCAGCTCTCGGACGGCGCCCTCGGGATCCTCCAAGTAGTTGGCGCGGATGTTGGCCGAGCGGTGCAACAGCAGGGCCCGGGTGCGCGGACCCTGGACCGCGCCGACGTGTTGATCGAGCAGGCGGACCAGCTCGGCCCAGCGGTTGAGGCGAGTAGCGAGGTTCTCGGCCGCGTGCAGGGCCGGCAGGTGTCGGGGCCAGCGCTCGAGCAGGGCCTCGAGCTCGACCAGCGCATCTTCGGCCCGATCGAGCCGGGTCGAGAGGATGCTGGCGATCTCCAGCCGCAGCGAGACTTGGCGGCCGCGATCCGTCGAGTACAGGACCTGCTTGCGGAGCAGCGCGAGCAGGCGATCCCAGTCACGATCGCCGCGCAGCAGCGCCTCGAGGCTGCTCATGCCCGCTTGGTGATCATCGACCTGATCCAGGCACAGCTCGAAGCACTCGCGGGCCTTGTCGCGATCGCCGAGCTCGAGCGCGAGCTCGCCCGCGCGGTGCAGCAGCTTGGCCTGCCGGACTGGGCTGAAGGTCAGCCGGATCTCTTGCTCGGTGACCTTGAGCAGCTCTTTGGTGCGACCCGAGCGGGCCAGCAGCCGGGCCAGCCGCTGCAGCGAGGGCATGTGCTCGGGCACTTCTTTGAGCAGCGCGACCAGGAACTTGATGGCCTGTTGTGGATCGTCGCCGTTGCTGTGCAGCTGGCCGAGCACCGACAGCAAGAACACCTTGCGGGCCGGCGACTCCGCGGCGCGCAGCTCGGTCTCGTAGAATTCCGCGAGATCGTCGGCGCGCCCCATTTGATGCAGCACGCGCTCGAGCCGATCGCGGGTTGGGCGATACGCGGGGGCGATCTGCGAAGCTTCTTCATACAGACGCCGGGCACCCTCGAGCTCGTTGAGCCGCTCCTCGAGCACCTGGCCGGCGCGCAGGTGGGCCTGCGCGGTCTCGGCCTTGGTCAGCCCCGCGTCCTCGGCCGTTGCGGTCTGCAGCGTCAGCAGCTCGAGCAGCTGCGCCCACAAGCCGTTGGAGATCAAGTAGCGCGCGGTGTCCTCGACCGCGGGCAGGTGGGCCGGGAACAGGCGCAGCGCCTTGCGCATGGCCGCCAGCCCCTCGTTGACCCGATCGAGGCGGATCATTGCGAGCCGGCCGACCCGGTAGAACAGCTCCGCCCGGGTCCCGGGCTCGCCGTCGCCGACCGCCCGCAGCTGGCCTAGGCAGGCCAACACCGCGATCTCGTAGCGCGACGAGCTCATCGCGAGCTCCTCGAGGTTGCGCCACAGCGAGAAATTGTCGGGCTGGGCTTCGGCGGCGGCGAGCAGCAGCGCGGCGGCGGCCGCTCGCTCGCGGCGGTCGTGCAGGACCAAGCTCGCCCGGGCCAGCGGCATCGCGCGGGCTCGCGGCTCGCGGGCTTCGGCCTCGGCCTCGAGCGCCTGCAGCATCAAGGCGACGTCGCCGGACAGCTCCGCGGTGCGGAACAGATCACCGATCAAGCCCAGGTGGCCGGGGACCAGCTCGAGCGCGTGCAGCAGCATGTCGGCCGCGAGGTGCAGATCGCCGCCGTGCCGGGCCTCGAGCAGGGCGAGATCGTGCAGCAGCCCCGCCGCCGCGCCGCTGTCCTCGAGCACCTCGAGCTGGCTCTCGAGGTTGGCGATCGTCCCGAACACGTCGCCGCGGGCCAGCGACACGCGCTCGACCGAACGCAGCACGGCGAGGTCGCGCGGGGTGGCCCGCAGCGCGGCCTCGTGGCACTGCTGCGCGGCCTTGAGGTCTCGGAAGTAGCGCTCGACCAATTGCCCGCGCTCGCGATACAGCGCCGCGGCTTCACGCGGGTGTCGGGTCGCCCGGATCTCTAGATCGAGGTAGGTGACCGCGTTGCGGACGTCGTTGCGGTCGCCGTAGATGCGGTACAGCAGCCGCATCGCCGGGCGCAGCTCGGGCACCATCGTCAGGGCGGCGCGGAGTTGCTCGACCGCTCGCTCTTCGTCTTCGCGCTCGAGCGACCAGCGGGCGATCGTGAAGGCGAGCACCGCCCGCAGCTCGACCTGGTCTTCACTGGTCTGGGCGAGCGCCTTGATGACGGCGTCGAGCGGGAGCGCTCGTGTCCGAGGGTTCACTCCCCGCGCTCCCAGCTGCTGGGCAGGCCGAGCATTCGGGTCGGATTGTACACGTTTGCCAGGCGTTCGTGGTGCAATCCGCCGCCAAGACTACGGCTTTGGTGGTTGGCCTTGGCCTCAGTCTTCGCCCTCGGGCGCGGGCGAGGGGGCTGCTGTCAGCACCTCCACATAGTCGTTCAGGTGGTAGATCCTGGGCTCACGGTTGGCCGCGAGATCGCGGCTGGCCAGCAGCTGCAAGATCAGCTCGAGCGTCTCGAACCGGCCTGTGAGGCTGTAGAACTGGTCCTCGGGCACTTCTGGGACCTCGGCGAGGCGCTCGGTGATCCACGCGTGGTCGTCGAGCTCCTCGGCCTGTTCGGTTCGTTTGCGCAGGTGGTAGGCCCCGTCGAGGGCCGCGCCCTCGGGGGCGACCCGGGAAGAGCGGGGATCGCCGGGATCGGGTGAGCCCGAGAAGATCGCCTCGTAGGCCAGGTCGACCGGCGAGAAGTGTACGAATTGTGGCTCGAGCAGCAGCCGCAGACGCCGGGGGTCGGTGCCATCACCGATCCATAGGCCACCAATTTCGCGCCGGACCAGCTCCCCGAACCACGCGCCCGCGCCCGCGGCCACCAGCGAGACGATCGGCTCGCGCTCTTCCTCTTTGAGCAACCCGAGATAATGATCGACGTAGGCCAGCGCGGTGGACCCGATGTCGTCGCGCAGCTCGACCTCGAGCGCGCGGCCGAGCTGCTCGCGGAACCCCGCGACGAGCTGGTCGACGAGGGCCTGGCTTGGACTCGGGCCCGGGGTCGGGGGCGCCGACGCCCCGGTTTCGCTCGTTTCGCGTGGCTTGTCCTTCGGTTCGCTCATGTATGCCGGGCAGCTTTACACTGAGAAGACGGCGAGGCTATGGTGCGGGCGTGACCAAGCTTGTGGGCGCGAGCTGGGCCGTCGAGGTCACTTATGCATGTCGTTGCGGCGTTCACTATCGGGCGCAGCGATGGCGGTGGATCGATCGGGACGCGATGCCCGAAGAGGCAAGCCGCGCGCACAAAGAGGGGCCGCTGCGCGGTCGCTGCCCAACCTGCGGCGCCGCGGCACTCGGTCGCGTCGACTGGCTCGAGCTCGAACCGTCGAGCGAGCGCGCGCTGCTGGTGCTCGGGGCCCACCAACGCCACCAGCTCGTCGAGGTCCTGCGCGACCACATGGACGCGGTCTCGCAGCGGGTCGCGGCCGGCGAGCACGGGTGCGCGCACGCCTGGATCCTGCGTCCGCTGTGGCGCTTCGAAGAGGATCAAACCGTCACGGCCGGCCGCGAGTACGAGGCCGAGCTCGCGGCCCGCAGTGAGCGAGAGACCACCGCGCGACGTCCCGCCCCAGGTCCCCCAGAGGGATCCGAAGCCGCTCGAGCCGCGGGAGCCGCGAGCGCTGGGGTCCCGACGATCGTCGGTGCCAACCCGTGGCCGGCGCAGGTGCCCGAGACCGAGGCCGCCGACACCTACCTGGCGATGCTCACCATGGATCGGGGGCTCGGGGCCAAGGATCGCGGCCCCGGCGAGAGTCAGGATGACTCGCAGGCCGAAGAGATCGTCACGATCGCGCTCGACCTCGACGACGCGGGGCACTCGCTGTGGGGCCAGGCCGCGCTGCAGATCCGACCGATCCACCTGCGCGATCACGGCTACCCGCTCACGGGTGTGCGCCTGGTCGCGTCCTACTTGGGTCGGATCGCCCTCATCGATGGGATCGTCGACGTCGGCAGCGAAGAGGCCGCCCACGTGTTCGCGTCGCTGTCACGCCGGCTCCGCGTCCAGCTGATCCTGCGCGGCAGCCAAGGCAGCATCGGCAGCTCGGCGATCCGGCGCGAGGTCTCGGCCCGCGATCTCGAGCGCAACGCCGCGCTGTGTCTCGAGTCGGGTCGAGCCGCGCTCGCCCGCAGCGAGTACCCCCGCGAGGCGTTCGTGCGGGCCCTCGAGCACCTGCGCGAGACCCCGATCTCGGAGCGGCTGCGCGGCGCCCAGCAGACCTTGGTCGCGGGCGCCTACCGACACTTGATCTCGCCGCGCGAGACCTGGGTCGCCCTCGACCACCTCGAGGTCGCGTCGAACAAGCGCAACCTCGCCCACCTGCTCGAGGTCGACGGGCTCTCGGTCGACGAGTACGAGGCCATCCGCCGCCGGGTTCTGCTCGCCTCGGTCGAGCATGGGCTGTGCGCGCCGCGGCGATTCTGGCGGCGGATCATCGCGTCGGGCCTCGCGGACAACTTCGACGACTACGCGATCAAGCTGGCCCGGGCCCGGGCCGAAGCCGATCAGGACGGCGACGATCTCGACAGTGAGCAGCGCGCCGCCGGCTGGGCCCGGATCGGCGAGCTTTGCGATCTCAAGCAGCTCGAGTACCCGGTCGAGTACAGCCGCAAGATTGGGCTGGAGCCCGACCGCCCGCGCCGGGCCCATGGAAGCGGAAGCGGAAGCGGAAGCGGAAGCGGAAGCGGGAGCGGGGGAGGGGTCGCGAGCCGTCGCCGCTCGGATCCCAACCGCAGCCGCAGCGCCGCCGGAGAGATCAACGCGCGAGACACCCACGTCGGCGGGGCGGCCAGCATTCGGGACCAGCTGCGTGACCCCGAGCTGCGCCTGCGGGTCGCAACCGCGTCGCTCGGCAACGGCGGCTCACCCGAAGCGATCGACGCCGTGTTCGACGCCCTCGAGGAGTTCGACGAAGAAGAGCTGCTGGCGATCATCCCCAGCGTGGCCGAGCTTGGCACCCAGGCGGTGTCCGCCCTCCAGACCAAGCTCGAGTCCTCGCGCCAGCAGGTCCGTCAGGCCGCCGCGATCTTGCTCGGAATCGCCCAAGACCAGTCCAGCATGGTGCCCTTGTTGCGCTGCCTGGCCCGCGAAGAGACCCGGGTTTGGTTCGACGTGGCCCGAGCAATTGGGGGGCTGGGGACCTCGGCGCTCGATCGGCTGTGCGCGTTGAGCCGCCAGAGCGCCCGCGGCGAGCAATTCCCGATCCAGCACCGGGAGCTGGTCGCGCGCATCGGCCGGGCCATGGCGGAGGTCGTGATCGCCGAGGGCGGCCCGGAGAGCATCGCGCGGGACATGGTCGAGGCCCTATCCCAGTCCAGCGAGACAGACATCTCTGTCGCTGCGGGTCGTGCTCTTGCTACACTCCACGACGTGAGCGTTGCTAGCGCTCAGATCCGGGGCGAGCGTTCGCTCCCGGACACGACGCAGCTCCGAGGTTTCGCGCGCCGAGCCTACGAAGCGATCCTGGTACCGGAGCTCGACATCCTCGACGAAGAACTCGAGGCGGAAATTCTCTAAGCGCATGCGTTACGGCATCTTCAGCGACACCCACGCCAACCTTCCCGCCCTCGAAGCGGTGATGCGGGGCTTCGACGCAGCCAAAGTCGACGCCCTCATCTGTCTCGGGGACACCGTCGGCTACGGTTCGCAGCCCAACGAGTGCTGCAACATCGTGCGCGAGAACGCGAAGTTCACGATCCTCGGCAACCATGACGCCGCGGTCGCTGGGCGGATGGACTACAGCTACTACTACGACGCCGCCCGCGAGGCCCTCGACTATCACAGTCGCGTGCTGACCGAGCAGAACATGGAGTGGTTGCGAACCCTGCCCTACATCGAGAAGGACGACGCGACCCACTTTTGCCATGGATCGCCCGTCGAGCTCGAGGAGTTCGAGTACATCTTCAGCGTCGAGCAGGCCGCGACCTGCATCCCGATCTGGGAGCGGCTGGGCCAGGCCACGTTCATCGGCCACTCGCACTTGTGCAAGGCGTTCGCGGTCAGCAAAGAGCGCGTGTTCGAGGTCGTGACCCGCGAGTTCGAGGTCCGCACCGAGTACCGCTATGTGATCAGCGTGGGCAGCGTCGGGCAGCCGCGGGATCATGACCCGCGCGCTAGCTTCACGATCTACGACAGCGCCAACCATCGCTTCGAGTTCAGGCGCGTCGAGTACGACATCGCCGAAGCGGCTCGCCGGATCTACGACATCGGCCAGCTGAGCGACAGCTTCGGCGCCCGCCTCTTCGCGGGGGTTTAGTTTAGACCCCCACAGGCGGCTTCGCACTTCGCGGTCACTCGCTGCGCTCGCTCCCAATGGGTAGGCTGTTCGCTATCGCATGTGTGGCCCCCTCGAAGGGGGCTCTCGTCTGGGCACCCACGGCCACCGGGGGGCGCTCCATTCGTTTCTTACCCC
>NZ_JMCC02000096.1 GCF_000737335.2 Enhygromyxa salina
GAAGGGGGCTCTCGTCTGGGCACCCACGGCCACCGGGGGGCGCTCCATTCGTTTCTTACCCCTCACGGACGGCTTGGGACTTCGCAGGTCACCCCAGCCGCCTTCGCGCTTCGCTTCGCTCGCTACCCTCGAAGGGGGAGGACCTATGGGGCGGCCCAGCCTGGGGCGTCGAACAGGGACTCGCGTAGGTCGTCGCCTTCGCGCTCGCCGACGACCCCGAAGGTCTGATCGCAGGTGTGGAGTTGGGCGCCGTAGCGGCGCTGGAGCTCGGGCCAGCGGCGGACGCTCTCGCACTGTTCGAGCACGATTCGATCGATGTCGCCGAAGAATTCGTGGGCCTCGAGCAGGGCGTCGACGGCGTTGTCGGTGAGACCGAACAGGCGCAGCTCGGTGAGCTTCAGGGGGCGGTTGATCGCAAACTCGAGCACGCGATCGAGGGCGCTGGGTCCCTGCAGGCCGAGCTCGCGCAGGCGGGTCTGGGTCAGGGCGACGAGCAGCTCGTCGAGGTTGGGTCCTTCGTTGTCGAGCCCCGGGCCGCCGGCGTTCGACCACGGATCGTTGATGTGGGTGCAGCGAAGCCAGAGGCGCTCGAGCACGGGCCACGGGCCGTCGACGAGCCAGCGGCGCAGCTCTTCGTCCAGCGTTGGCACCTGCAGCTCGAGCACGCGCAGCTGCGACAGCGGCGGGAACACGCGCAGCTCGGTCCCGACGATCCGCAGCGCAGCCAAGCGCGGCGCCCAGTCACTTGCGAGGGCCAGCGGCGCGAGTGATCCGATCCGGGCTAGCGCGACTCGCTGGCGCAGGTTGCCGGTCTCGTCGCGAGCCCAGCGGCCCCGCGAGACCCCGCCGAGCTCGAGCCGGATCAACGCGGGCCGCCGGTCCAGCTGCAAGATCGGCAGCGCGCGGGCGAGGTCGCGACGCGAGCGAGGATCGAGCTCACCAATGCGCAGCTGCTGGATCGGCAGCGCGAGCGGATGCGAGAGCATCGTGTCGAGCACGGGGACCAGGTCGCGCAGGCCCAGGCGCCAGCGCGATAGATCGAGCCCACCGGGCTCGGTGCCGATCCGGGCGGCGGCGATGAAGCCGTGATCCCACGCGAGGCTGATCGGTCGATCCGGGCCATCGAGCTTGCCGTAGTCGCCGAGCCAACGCGGGATCCACTGGGTCAAGAGCTTGTCGCGACGACCCAACAAGCGCGCGCGCCCAGGCCCGTCGACGTAGGCCAGGGTCTCGTCGATCGCTATGAGCTCGCCACGGACGTCGCCTTGGGCCGACAACCAGTCACCCAGCACCGACCACGCGGCGCGAAGCAGCTCGGGCCCGTCGGGCGTGGCGAGCTGCTCTGGATCGAGCGCCGCGAGCACGGCCGCCGCCATCGCCGGATCGAGCGCGCCGATCTGTTCGCGCGGCTGCTCGACCGGGCGATAGCCCTCCGCGAGCTTGGCCTCGATGCGATCGTCGAACTCACGCATCGCCTCGGCCTCGAAGTGAGCGCTGTGAACCAGCTGCTCGCCGGGCTCGCCGATCCTGCCGCTGCGAACACGGAGACGCCGACCGTCTCGTTCGATCTCCCAGAACCGATCATCGCGCTCAAACCGAGGCAACGGGGGTATCTTAGACCCCCACATAGGCCTTCGCACTTCGCCGACTGCAGCCGCTTCGCGGCTGGTGGGCTCGTTTTGACCCCCACATGCACTTTAGACCGCGCCGACTGCAGCCGCTGGCGCGTCTGGTCGCTTCGCTCCTCGGGGCCGCTTGTTCGCTAGGGTACGTGTGGCCCCCTAGAAGGGGGCTCGGGGTGCTTTGAGCCGGCGCTGACGTGGACGGGCGTGGACTGATGAGGGCCCGGCTTTGGGGTGGTTTGAGCCGGCGCTGGCGTGGACTGATGCGGGCCCGGCGTTGGGGTGCTCGAGCCAGGGCTGGGCGTGGACTCGTGTGGGCCCGGCTTGGGGTGCTCGAGCCGGGCCCACATCAGTCGCCCAACGCTGGCTCAAGCACCCGGAGCCCCCTTCTAGGTCATAGCCGGACACGTAAATGGAGAGGCATCCACCGAGCTCGAGGTGTTCAGACGAGAGCCCCCTTCTAGGGGGCCACACATACCCCTGCGAACAAACGGCCCGTTGGGAGCGAGCGAAGCGAGTGACCTGCGAAGTGCGAAACCGGCTGTGGGGGTCACAGAAGGCCTGCGAAGTCTAAGGTCTATGTGGGGGTCCTAAAACTCCCCGTCCCAGAGGATGCGGCGCGCGATGAGCTCGGAGGCTTGGTCGCGGGGCACCGGGCGCGAGAACAAGTAGCCCTGGGCCTCGCCGCAGTCGAGCAGCGTCAGCTCGCGGGCCTGCTGGGGGGTCTCGACGCCCTCGGCGACCACGCCCATGCCCAGGTTGTGCGCGAGGCCGACGATGCTTGGCACGATCGCGGCCTTGCGATCGTCGTGGCCGACCATGTCGACGAACGACTTGTCGATCTTGAGGCCGTCGATCGCGAACCGATGCAGGTAGCTCAAGGAGCTGTAGCCCGTGCCAAAGTCGTCGATGTAGAGCTTGATGCCGCGGTCGCGCAGGCGGCCGAGGATCCGGGTCGCGGTGGTTGGATCGTCGATCAGCGTGGACTCGGTCAGCTCGAGCTTGACGGCCTCGGGTGGGAGTCCGACGTCGTCGAGGACCTGCTCGATGTCGGTGACCAGCGTCGGCGAGCCGAGCTGGTGGCCCGAGAGGTTGATGCTGATCGAGACGTCGTTGGCGTCGGGGAACCGGCGGTGCCACGCGGCCATCTGTGAGCAGGCTTCGCGCAGCACGAACTGCCCGATCGGGACGATCAGCCCGGTCTCTTCGGCGAGCGCGATGAATTCGATCGGGCCGATGACGCCGCGCTTGGGGTGGTTCCAGCGGACCAGCGCTTCAAACCCGGTGAGCCGACACGAGCCAAGCGCGACGATCGGCTGGTAGTAGACCTCGAACTGCTGGCGGACGATCGCCTCGCGCAGCTGCATCTGCGTGCGCAGGGTGTTGAGCGCCTCTTGGCGCATGGCCGTGTCGAAGGTCGAGCTGCGCGACTTGCCGCGGCGCTTGGCCCGGCTGGTCGCAACCCCAGCGTCGCGGATGACCTCGGCGGGCCGCTCGTAGTTGCGGGCGCTGTTGGTGATGCCGATCGAAGCCGTGGTGAAGATCGTCTGCTCGTCGAGATCGAAGGGCTGACGCAGGTTGTCGTGGATCGTCGACGCGAGTCGGTCGGCCTCGGCAAATTCTTCGTTGCCTTCGATCAGGATCGCAAACTCGTCACCGCCGTAGCGGCACACCAGCGTGCCCTCGCCAACGGAGTCGCGCAGGCGCTGGGCGAGCTGGGCCAAGATCCGATCGGCCGAGTCGAGCCCAATGCTGTCGTTGAGCACCTTGAAGCGATCGAGGTTGAGGAACAGGACCGAGAACCGAAAATCGGGGTCGCGGCGGGTCTGCTCGATCGCGTGCTCGAGCCGCTCGACCAGCACGCGACGGCTGGGCAGCCCGGTCAGCTCGTCGTGGAGCGCGTGCGGGGCCGCGAGCGCCTCGGCCCGCTTGCGGCGGTTGATGTCAGTCAGCGAGCCAGCCAGCGAGCTCGCCCGGCCCCAGCGATCGCGGCGCACCAGCCCGCGGCTGAGCACCCAGCGATACCCACCGTCGCGCTGCCGGATCCGATGTTCGAACTGATGGATGACAGAGCGGCCATCGATGTGGGCGCTGAGATCCGCGCGCAGTCCGGGCAGATCGTCGTGGTGGACCCGCGACAGCCAGACGTCGCGGCTGTCGCCGATGTCGTCGTCCTCCATCCCAAACAGCTGCTTCCACCGCGGCGAGTAGTGGATGGTGTCGGTGTTGAGGTCCCACTCCCACAGGCCGTCGTTGGCCGCGCGCATCAGCAGCCCGTGGCGAGCCTTGGTCTCGCGCAGCGACGCGCCAAGCTGCGCTTGTTCGAGCGCGTGGCGGATCGTTCGCTCGAGCGTGCGCGGGCTGATGTCTTCGCGCTCGAGCAGCTCGAAGGCTCCGGCGGCGCGCACGCGCTCGAGCGTGGTCTCGAGCTCCTGGCTGACCGCGATCACCGGGCGCTGGCCAGTCGCGTCGGCGTTGCTCAGGTGGGGATCGAGGGTGCTGACGTCGACGACGTACACGTCGAAGTCGTCGTCGTCGCGATCGAAGTCGATCTCGGTCGGGTGGACGACGCTGGCCTCGAACCGCCAGCTCGGCGCGGCGGCGAGGGCCGCGACCAGTTGGGTGGCGAGCTCGGGCTCCGCGGCGATCAACACCCGGGCGCTCGACGGCACGTCGTCAGTCCTGATCATCGGCACCCCGCTCGCTGGACGCAGGCTCGCCCCACACGGCGAGCAGCGGTGCGGGGGGCGGAACGATCGTCGAATTGCGCGCGCGAAGCCAAACTCTGCCCCATTTCACTGGCACGCGGGTAGGGTCGTCAAGTCCCGCGATCGCGAGACCGACGCGGGCTCCCTAGACGCGCGTGAGCGGCCCAGTTCCATCGACGTGCATCCGAGCGCGCGCTGGTTCGGGGATCAGCGCGGTTTGTAGGCAGCTGCGAACACAGCCAGCGCCAGCGCCTAGATCGAGATCTGCACCCGGCCCGGGTCGACCTCGCCAGGCGGTCTTTTGGGTGAACCTCGGATCAGTGATCCGCGGACGAGCACCGAGCGCGGGCCGGGGTGCGCGGGTCCGAGCGGGAGTGCGTAGCGGGCGCCAGCTCACGGGTGCGGACGCAACTGCAGATTCTTGGCCACCGCGGCCTCGGCCGTCTCGGGTGAGATCAGGTGGCGGATCCGCAGCCGGCGAACTTGGCGGCGCAGGTGCTCGCGCCACTCGTCGTCGATCGACCCCGCGGAAAACCGGCGGGAGTAGGCGACGGGGGCAGGGGCCAGGCTCGCCAGATACAGCGCCTCCATGAGGTCGAGGCGACTCGCTTCTTTGCCAAAGTGATAGCGCGAGGCCTCGGCGACCCCGTGGATCTCGGGACCCAGCTCGATCACGTTCAGGTAGACCTCGAGGATCCGCTTCTTGTCGAGCCCCCGCTCGAGTTCAGCGGCGAGCATGGCCTCGGCGAGCTTGCGGGCGACCGAGCGATCGATCCCCAGCCACAGGCTGCGCGCGGCTTGCTGGGTGATCGTGCTGGCTCCCCGGCGTACGCGACCCTCGAGCAGGTTGAACCAAAACGCGCGCTCGATCTGCTCGCGGTCGAACCCGTCGTGTCGCCAAAATCGAGCGTCTTCGAGGATCACGAACGCGAGCGCGAGCTCGGGCACCTGCTCGATGCGCACGTAGTTCTCGTCGCCGGTGGCCAGCACGCGTCGCTGCTCGCGACCCGCTGCGCTGACGAAGCGATGGTGGTAGGGCCCGCGCAAGCCCTCGATGTCCGCGCCGGGACCCAGCCGATCGATCTTGCAGCGCTCGATATAAGGTAGGTCGAAGCGAAGCTCGCCGGGGGCCTCGAAGTCCTCGAGCTCGAGGGTCTCGGCGTCGGGGCCGAGGTAGCGCGCGCGGGCCCGCTCGAGCGCGGCAAAGTCCAGGCGCAGGGCGACGTGGGCGTCGAGGGTGCCCGACAGCTCGGTCCCCGCTAGCACCGCCGACATCCCGGGGGTCGCGTCGAACACGGCCTGACACGGCGTGCTTGGCAGCTCGAGATTAATGTTCAGGCCGGCCGGGTCGAGCTGACCGGAGACCTCGAGCTGGACGCCGCGGTGGCCAAGGACCAGCGCCCCGCCGCTGCGCGGTCCAGCCTCGGTTCGCTCGCGCGTCAGCTCGCCGTCGATCGTCACCTGTGTGAGCACGACCGGCGTGGCCGCGAGCAGTCCGCTGTCGAAGCGCAGCTGCGAGAGCTCGACGCCATCGAAGCGCGCGCGCGTGAGTCCTTCGCTGCGGCCAAGCTCGATGGTTCCGCTGAGCCGAGTCTCGTCGAGCAGCAGGCGACCGTCTCGCTCTCCGAGCGCGTCGCCGAGTCGCCGCCCCAACAGCTGGACGAAGGGCTCGAGCAGGGCCAGCGGCAGCTGCTCGGCGTCGAGCTTCAACCGGTCAGCGTCGGTCTTCGCGCTGGCGCGGGTCACATCGATCGTCGCGCGGCCACCTTCTGGTTCGCGCAGCTCGAGCTCGAACCCGCGCGGCGAGATCCGGCCGAGCATCGTCAGAGATGTCTGCGGCGCCGTCCCGCCATCCGCGAGCTGTTCAGCTTGCGCGGAGGGATCCGCGGTGCCGCGATCGAGCGACACGCTGCCAGAGATCTCGAGCGCGCGCGGGTCGGTGTCGACGGCCGCGAACTCGAGCGAGGCGCGGGCCCACGCAGAGTCGAGTTGCCTGCGGGAGGGTGCGGGCTCTGGGCGGGCAGGCGACGCAAGACCGGCCTGCGCGTGCTCGGGGCCGAGCTCGAGCGTGACGTCGCCGCGGATCTGTCCGTCGCCGGGCAGGCGCAGGTGTGGATCGCTCGCGGTGGCAAACAATCCTTGGCCAAGGTCGACCCGCACGCTGCCGTGGGTGACGACCTCGATCGGCACGCCGCGCACGCGTTGGAGCAGCTTGGCGATCGGGTCTTCGACCTCGACCTCGACCTCGACCTTGCGCTTGGCCGGCGGGGCGCTCGTGGTCGCGGGTTGCGGGTCGGGTGCCGCGGGCTTGGGGGGGTCTCGCAGCACGACGCCGTCGAGCCCATCCACCTCGATCGTCAGCCCCTCGAAGCCCGGACGCACGCGCACGCGCGTGGCGCTGACGTGGCCGCGGTGGCCCGGCAGCGCCCGCGAGAGTCCGCGCAGCTCGAGCCCGCGCAGATCGAGGTCGACCGCGAAGCCCTGATCAACGCCAAGCCGCTCGCGCAGCCGCGATTGCACGTGTGCCTCTGCCAGCGCCGGCCCAGCGGTCGCGGCCATCGCGAGCCCCAGCCCCAGACACCACGGCGCCGCGCGACCGAGTCGGGTCGCGCGTCGACGCTGCTGGCGGGTGCGTGGGTCGGACATCGACGTTCAGGCGTGCAGGGGTGCGGCCAGCTTCAGCGCAGGTGCGACGCGGGCCGAAGACCGACCGAAGATCAGCTGGGCACACAGGCGGGGGTACGAGAGGCCGGCCGCGCGCGCGACCCTGGCGACCACGCTCGCGCGATGCAGCGGCGGCAGCGGCTCGACCTCGAGCACGACCTCGTTGTCCCGCTCCGAGATCAGCATGTCCACGCGGGTCGGGCCGTTGCTCAGCTTCAGGGTCGAGCAGGCGCGCAGCGCCAAGTTCTCGAGTCCCGCCCGCCGCTGTGGGTCGAGCTGCGGGGGGCAGACCATCGCGCGCGTGCGCGGGGCCGATCCAACAAAGTCGCGCTCGAGCTCGGCGACGCCGAGCACCTTGCCCTCGAGCACGACCACGCACAGCTCGCGGCCGACGATCTCGCGCTCGAGCAGCAGCTCGTCGCCCACGCGCGCCTCGTCGGCGGCCGCGGCCACCTCTGACGCGCTGTCGAGCCGGCGCACGCCGATCCCGTCGGCGCCGCGCCGCGGCTTGATCACCCCAGGCCAACCGAGCCGGTCGAGGTCGATCGCCGTGGCCGCGAGGTTGGGACCGATCGCGATCGTGTGCGGGACAGGAAGGTTGCAGTGGCTCAGCACCTGCCGGGTCAGCAGCTTGTCGTAGGCTTGGCTGATCGCCGCCTCGCTGGGGCCGATCACGTCCAGCCCGCATGCGCGGGCGGCCGCGTGGACCCGACCGCTACCTCCTAGGTCGCCGTGGGACGCGATCATGACCTTGTCGACGCCACCGAGCCGACGCAGCACGTCGGTCACCGGGCGCAGCTCGAAGTCCGGGTCGTCCGAGTAGGCCGGGATCACGGCCAGCTCGCAGGCGATCCCCAGCGCCCGCGCGGCGTCGCGCAGATCGCGGGCGGTCTGTGCTTCGCCGTCCAGGAGCCCACCAGCGCCCGGGGGCGTCCCGTTCGCGGCAATGGCGCTAGCTCGCGCTCGTGGGTTGTCAGCCCCGGAGGCCCCTCGCATCGAGGAGCCCGCAGGAACAATGATGCCCAGCGTGAGCGTGCCCATGGATCGGCGGCTAGCAGGACTTGCCAAGCATCCACAAATTTTCGGATAGTTCGGCAGGCGCGCCCGGTGAGCCGCACCCCCAGGGTGCTCCCGCCGGCCGCGTTCCACCCGGAACCGAGTTCGTCCTGACTCGCTGTCTCTACCTTCATCTACGTTCCACCACGATCCACGGGCGATCGTCAGCGCCGGGACGGGTCCGATCGAGCCTTCAGACTGCTGTGGCTCCGTCGCCAACCGACCTCCCGAGCGTGCGCCCACCTCACCTTTGCGACGAGCGGAGACCCAATGACCTTCCTCGAAGCCGCGATAGAGATCCTCCGAAGCACGGAGGAGCCCCTGCACTTCAACGACATCGCTCGGCTGGCCGTCGAGCGCAAACTGCTCTCACACGTCGGCCGCGACCCAAACGCTGCCATGCGGACCTGCCTCAATTCGGCGGTCCGCAGCAAGGTCCACGACGGCGTCGTGATGCGGAGCAAGCCCGGCCACTACCGCCTGCGGCCCGGCGTCGAGCCGCCCAAGTCGCCGCCGCCGCCGTCCGACGCGGAGCCGCTCCCGGACGCGGAGTCCAAGGATACCCAATCCAAAAAGGCGAGTAATTCCAGGCCGAAAGCTAGCGATAGCTCGACTGCGAGTCAGAAAAAATCCGACCCGCCAAGTCGCAGTCGTGGGCGCAAAAAGACGACTCGAGACCGCGCGACACCAAGCGAAGCCAAGCCGCGCGAGACCCAGGCTCAGCTCGAGCTCGGGGACAAGGACGCTATGGCGGATACGCCCGCCCAGGCCCCCGCCGCGAGCGCTGCGGGGGTGCCCATGCCCGAGCTCGATCCAAGCAAGGTCCGGTTTCGCGGGCCAGAGGGCTCCGGGCTCGAAGCTGACACCGACGTCACGCTCGTGATGGCCAACGCCATGTCGCGTCTGGTCGATGAGCGGCCAGATCTGCGTGAGGAACTCGAAGCAATGCAAAAGGGTCCGTCCCCAGCTCCCGAGGTGATCGAGGTTGGTCGCAAGACGCGGCGAGATCGAGATCGTGACCGCGAAGACGATGGCCGCGAGGCACGCGGGCGCGAGGATGATCGCCGGGACCGCGACGATGATCGGGGCGGCCGCAAGCGTCGCCGTCGCCGTCGTCGTGGCCGTCGCGTGGAGTGGTCCGAGTCCAACGCGACCCGCCAAGACGGCGCCCGCAGCGGCGAGGAGCTGCTCGACAAGGTCGCCCGGGTCCTGAGCGAGGCTGGGCCACGCTCGCTTCACGTCCGCCAGATCGCAGAGAGCCTGGCCAACCAGGACGTCCTTGGCGGCGAGATCTCGGAGATCGAGCGGGCCGTGACCGCGGCGATGCTGCTCGATGTTCACAAGCGGGGCGATGCCTCGCGCTTTGCCGTTCGGGGCGACGCTCGCTACCAGCTTCGCGGCAGCCGGCTGCCCGAAAAGGCGGCCGCGGCCGAGCACGCGATGCGGACCGCGGTCCGTGAACTCGAGAAAGAGACGTCCGCTCAACTTCTCTTGTGGTTACAATCACTTGGGGCACGTTCCCTCGAGTCGTTTGTACGAATTTGGTTGGCCCACGAGGGGTTTGGGATCCTCAGCACGCTTCCACCCTCGCGGGGTCTGAGCAAGCTCGTGGCGGAGGACCCCGATCCCGAGGATGACGACGGCCGCACGCTCGTGCTGATCGTCCCGCGCAAGACCAACCTCGAGCCGAAGCTCTGGGAGGGTGAGGCCGAGCGCAACACCTGCGCCAGCACGCTGGTGTTCGCGATGAGCGACTCGATGGCCGAGCCCGCTGGCGCAGACACCCGGGTGGTGCTCGCCAACGAGTTCGTCCGCTGGCTGCTGCGCAGTGGCATCGGTGTGCGCAGCCTGAACATCCAAGTCCCTGTCCTCGACGCGGATCTGATCGAGTCGATCGGGGGCCTCGATACCTGAGGCACCGCGACTGCTCGGTCGCTGGCTGGGGCGACAGCCCTTCGCCGAGTGTCTCGAGCAACAGCTGCAGACCCGCGAGGCGATCCTCGCGGGGACCGGTGCAGAGACTTTGTTCATGGTCGAGCACCCGGCGACCCTCACGCTGGGGCGCCGCGGAAAACGCGAGGACGTGCTGTGGACCGACGCGCAATTGGCCGCCGAGCAGGTCGCCGTGTGTGAGACGCCGCGCGGCGGCGAGGTCACGCTGCACGCGCCCGGACAGCTGGTCGCCTACCCCGTGATTCGGATCGGCCGCGCGATCCGCGAGCACATCGAGCGCATGGCCGAGGTCACGATCGCGCTGTTCGAGCAGCTTGGCGTCGACGGGGTCGAGTTTCGCGCCGACCACCCGGGCGTCTGGCGAGGCGACACCAAGATGGCGTCGATCGGCCTGCACATCAGTCGAGGGGTCTGCGTCCAGGGCATGTCGATCAATCTGGATGTCGCGCCCAAGCTGTTTGGGTCGCTGGTCTCGTGCGGGATCCCCGAGATCCGCATGACCAGCGTCTCGGCCCTGCGACCCGAGCCGCTGCCGCCCCTCGCGGAGCTCGCGCAACGCTGGGCCCAGGCCTTCGCCGACCGCGCTGGCTACAGCCTCGATTGGTCGCCGCTGCCGGCGCCAAGTCCCGGTTGAGATCGTGGCGAGCGCGCGCGTCTGGGGTCGCGATCTGCCGCGTGTCTGGGGCCGCCGGGTTCTGCTATGTTGCCGCTGCATTGTGGTTCAGCCTCGGCCACTGACTCTCTCGTTGTTGGCGAGCCTGTTTGGCGCGGCCCTCACGCTTGGTTGTGTCGGCGGGTGCGCGGATCCCGATCCCGAGACCTTCCGCGTCCAGGTGATCTCGATCGACGCGCACGGCGGGCCGTCGCTCCCCGAGGATCGGGTTCAGGCGATCGTCCGTCGGGCGTTGGCCCAGGCGCCGAGCTTCGCAAGCGCCGAGCGCGACCAGCGCAGCGGTTCGAAGCGGGGCACGCTGGTCGCCACCTTCGAGTATCGGGAGCTCCCCGACGCCAGCGATCACGGTCGTGATCTGATGGTCCGACTGTCGGTCGAGACGCCCCCGGAGATCGCCGCGGAGCTCGGTGCGGCGGGTCTCGATGTGACGGTGCTGCTCGAGCGCGAGGCCGGCCAGGCCGATCTGTCCGGGGACCTGCGCCTCGCGACCGAGCGGCTCGTGAACATCCTGCAGGCTCGGACGGACCTCGCCCGTGACACCGAGGGATCGGTGGCGCGCCTGCTCGGATCGAGCGACCCCGACGCGCTGATCTTGACCCTCGAGTGGGTGCGCGATCACGCGGACCGTGCGCAGGCCCGCGATGCAGCAGATCGCGCGGTCGAGCTGATCAACCACGCAGATGAGCGGGTGGCCCTGCTCGCGATCGAGGCGCTCGGCCAGATCGGCGGTCCCGAACACGTCGGCGTGTTGCTCGATCGGATCCAGCTCGCCGATACGCGCCAAGCCAACTCCGCGTATGATGCGCTGGCGAACCTGGGCGGTCCCGAGGCCGAGGGCTTCTTGCAGTTCGCCGCCCGTAATGAAGATGAGCCGCGCCGGCGCGCGGCGGCGGAGCGGGCCCTGCATCGCGTCGCCGACTCGGATATGGTCCAAGCGAGCAGTCGAGCGCAGTTGTCGCCAAGTCGGCCCTCGGTCACCGCAGGTGACGGCGGCCTCAACTCAGCGGCGGAGTCGGGTCAGCCCGACGGCGATCGCGCCAAACGTCCTCCCACCTGGCAGCGAAGCCGGGGCCACCGATGATCTCCAGCATCCTCCTCGCTGTTCTGTTGGCTGCGCCCGCGCCCGCGCCCGCGCCCGCGCCCGAGCCCGAGCCACAAGCCGATCCGATCCCAGTCGCGGCTCCTGCCAACGATCCCGGCCCGGGCCAGGCGCCCGTTCGGGTCGAGCCTCCGGCCGCGGACCGCGGCACGCCGCCCAACCCACATGCGCGTCCCAGCGAAGGGGTCTACGCCGTCGGCAGCAGCGGGGTCGCGCCCTTGCCCCCCGCGCCACCCCCGGTTTCGCCATCCACGATCCGTCACGACAGTTGGCGGGGCGTCGGCTGGCTCGCGGTGCGCCTGCACGTGATGGGTCCGCTCGCGGGAGATACGCCGGGTCGACCTACGGTGATCGCGCTTGGTGGTGGGGCCGAAGGTGGCTGGCGAATCCGACAGTGGGTCGCCGTGGGTACGGGGTTCTCGCGGCAGCCCCACGAGAGCTACCGCGATCAACTCGTCAATCCGTCCCAAGTGGTCAAGCGCAACGGCTACATGAGCGCGTGGGACTTGGCCTTCGTCCGGCTTTACGCGCCCGTCCGCGGACGCATCGACCCCTTCATTGATCTCGGCGGCGGCCTGGGCTTCTTCGAGCCAGCTCGAAATCGCCCGATCTTGGTTGGCGCCACGGTCCGCGCGAGCGCGGGGTTCGAAGCATGGGTCTCCCGCAACGTGACCTTGGGCCTGTTCGGGGTCTACCGTGCCAACTTCATGGACGAGTCGATTGGCCACGCTTGGCAGGCAGGCCTGAATCTCGGCCTGCATTGGTGAGTCTCGCGTGACCGGTCCGGATTGATCGCCTACGATGGTGTCCGACCTTTCGTCGGATGTCACCAGCGAGCGACAACCTGAGTGGCAGCCTGTCGACCAGGTTTGCAAATGTCCGCCGGCTCGGCGCGGGAGCAGAGGGGGGCACATGGATCGCCAATGATGCTGGCGGTCGGCCGGTCGT
Source organism: Enhygromyxa salina (assembly GCF_000737335.2). GTDB lineage: Bacteria > Myxococcota_A > Polyangia > Nannocystales > Nannocystaceae > Plesiocystis > Plesiocystis salina_C. The sequence continues at coordinate 12,724 of NZ_JMCC02000096.1, forward strand.
TCTCAAGCACGTGAGCGCCGACAGGCGTGGCACCGTCGCGCGGGCCTTCGAGGTGCTGCGCGCGGTGTCCTCGCCGCATCTGCCGGCGGCCCTCGAGCTCATCGATGATCCGCAGACCGGCGGGATCTGGCTTGTCACGCAGTTTGTAGACGGTGAGGTGCTCGCGCCGGGGCCGGTGCCGATCGAGCAAGCGCTGGTCGAGGCGCTCGGGGTCGCGCTGGCGCTCGCGGCGATCCACGGGCTCGGCACCCACCACGGGGACGTCAGCGCCAACAACGTGATCGTCACGCCAACGCGTGGGGTCGTGCTCACCGACCTCGGCCAGCTCGGAAGCCACGGGTGTGGGACGCCTGGGTTCTTGGCGCCAGAGGTGCTCGCGGGCGACGGGGGCCCGGCCGCGGATCGCTTCGGGGTTGGCAGCCTCTTGTGCCTGCGCCTGTTCGGGCACGTGCCGTGGCGCAGCCCCGAGCGGCTGCTCGCGGTCGCCGGCGTCGAGGGGGTTCGGCGTCGGATCCGATCGCTCGCCGACGCGGCCGAGGTCGATCTGCCTGGGCCGCTGGCCTCGCTGCTCGAGCGCTTGTTGGATCCCTCGCCGGGTGCCCGGGTCTCGGATCCCGAGCTGCTCGTGGCTCGGCTTCGCCAGCTGCATCGGGCCAGCTCGACGGGCGAGCTGCTGCGGGCCCAGCCCGCGTGGTGGCTGCCAAACCGTTGGTCCTTCCTTGGCGACCGGGCCCCGCTCGTCGCGGCCGCGCAGGCGATCGAGCGAGGCGGCGTGAAGCTGGTCGCGGTCGAGGGTCCGCCGGGCAGCGGTCGCGCGCGGGTGATCGAAGAGCTGATTGGGTTGCTGCAGCTGGCGCGCGCTCGCGATCCCGAGCTAGGCATCACGGCCCAGCTCACCGACGCCCACATGCTCGCCCGCGAACTGGGTCCCGAACTGGGTCTCGAGCGCGGCCGCGAAGCTGATGAAGCGGGGGGCTGGGTCGAGGCCTGGGTCGGAGCGGGTGGCCCTGGGGCGACGCGGCGGGCCTGGGGGTTGAACCAAGCGCCGACGTGGCCAACCACGATCGCTTCGTCGACCGAGCTGCAGGCCGCGGTCCTGCGTGCTGGCGTTGGGCTTGGGCGCGACGCGGTGCTGCTGCCGGTCGAGCCCGAGCTTGGGCAGCTGCTCGTTGGCGCGAGCGCTGAGGACCCTGCGATCGCGCTGGTCCGCGTCGAGCCGTGGACGGTCGCGCAGGTCCGCCGCTGTCTCGACGGCGTCGTCGAGCAACAATTTTCCAGCCACGACGAGCTGGATCGCTGGGCGCGGGCGCTGCACGACGCGACCGGCGGATGGCCGGCGAAGGTCGTGCGCGCGATCGAGGCGGTCGCTCGCTCTGGCGGTGAGGCTCCAGATCGCGCGGCGATCGAGCAGGCGCTGATCGCCTCGGACAGTGAGCCGCGCCTCGATCCACAGATCGCGCGACGTGTGCTCGATCGTCGCTGGGGTCTGCCCGCGGAGCTGCCCGCGAGCTTGGTCGCGCGAGGTGAGCCGCTGGCGAGCGCCGTCGCGGCGGCGCGGGTCGGACTTGGCGACGCCGTCGCGGCGCTGGCCGAGGCCACGCTCGCACAGGTCCGCGGCGCCGGTGGAACCATCCCGCTCGCGCTGGCGCTCGACGCCGACGACGCCGACGCGATCGAGGGTTGTGTGCTCGCCCTCGAGCAGCGGGCCGGCGGTGCGTCTGGGGATCCAGCTCGCGAGCTGCCGGGCGCTGTTGCGAGCGAGCTGGCGGGCGCTGCTGCGAGCGAGCTGGCGAGCGCTGCTGCGAGTGATCCGGTGAGCGCTGCTGCGAGTGGTCCGGCGAGCGCCGTTGCGGGTGATCTGCCCAGTGAGCTGCCCAGCGACTTGCCGAGTGACTTGGTCGACTGGCTCGAGCGGGGGGGAGCGCTGCGCGTGGGCCCGCGGCTCCGGCTCCGGGCGCTGCGCGAGCTGATCCGCCGCGGCCAGGCCGAGCGGGCGCTTGGACTGCTCACCGCGATCGCAGCCACGGGCACGCCGAGTCCCGCCGAGGGTCTCGAGGGGGTCCGGGCGCTCGAGCAGATCGGTCGCTCACGAGACGCGCTCGATGCCGTCGAGCAGCTGCTGCCACGCATGGTCGGGCCCGATCGTGATCGCGCGCTGGGGTTGCGCTGGCGCGCGCTGGTCGACGCCGGTCAGATCCCCCGTGCGCGGGCCGAGGCTGAAGCGTGGGCCCGCGAGCGCGAGCTCGACCCCGCGCGTGACCGCCCGAGCTGGCGCCGCGCCGTCGCGTGGTTGTGGGGTGGTTTGGCGGTGCTCTATGGCGGCGGCGAGGCGGGCCCATGGCTCGATCGGGCGCTCGACGAGTGCGCCGGGGACCACGCCCCGGGCACGGCCCGAACAGTGGCCAGCTTGCGCGCGCGGGTGTTTCAGCTCGAGGCCAACCTCGCGCAGATCGGCGGGGAAGGGGCGCGGGCCCGCGAGCGCTACCGAGCCGCCGCCAACGCGTTCTCGCAGGCGGGCGAGGGCCTCGGCCAAGTGCTCGCGGAGGGCAGCTTGGCCTCGCTGGCGCTCGACGCTGGCGAGTACGACGAGTCGCTCACCCGCGGACGTCGGGCGCTGCGATGGTTCTTGGCGCGGGCGCAGGTGCAGACGTTGCCAGCCGTGTGCCTGAACTTGGTGCGGACGCTGGTCGCTGTCGGGGCGCTCGACGAGGGCAGGCGGCTGCACGATCTCAGTCGCCGCGTGGTGTTGGCCAGCGCCTCGCAAGGCGGCGCGTCACCGCTGGCGCGCGCGCGGCTGCGGCGAGCGGAGCTCGAGCTCGAGCTTGGC
>NZ_JMCC02000097.1 GCF_000737335.2 Enhygromyxa salina
CGAGGGTCCCTCGGAGCGAAACCACTCACCGCTGGCATGTGGTGTGTCGGTCTTCGGGTAGTCCGAGTGACCGGCATCGCTTCGATTGGGGCTAATACGCCGTGAATTTTCGCTCCGAGGGACCCTCGGAGCCCTGGTTGCCGGGCCGTCGTGTTGCAACCGGTATCTCCGCCGCGATCGGGCCATGCGGGGGTCTGCTGGCTGTCGAGCTGAGCTTTCCCTTCGAGGGGGTGACCGCTCTCGCTGGGGGGCGGGTCCGTGCTTGGGGGGTCGGAGGTTGGGTGTGACGGCGGGTGCCCCGCTTCCTTTGGTGTCGTCTCGCTGGCCCGACGGTTTGCGTCTTCGCTCATCTCCACGTGCGTAGATACGGGGGATTGGGGGCCTCCGCGGGCTTGTGTGTGCTCGACGTTGATCGAGCTGCGCGCTTCGATCCGGGCCTTGTGTGCGGTCCACGTGATCGGGTCGCGCGCTCCGATACGAACATGCGGGGGTTGGCTGGCAACGTGTCTGGGGATTGGCGAGGTCGGTGGTCTGTCGGAGCTGGTCTGACGCGAGCGAGCGGCGGCCGCGTCGGGCTCGGAGACAGGCCTCTCGCACGGCTGGGTGCGGGCCAGAAACTTGGGTGCCGCCTATAGTGCGAGGCATGCGGGATGACCTCGTCGCGCGCGTGTCGGCGCTGAGCGAGCAGCACACTCCGGGGCGGGTGTTGGTGCTGGTTCGGCACGCGGTCGCGGGGCGGTGGTTGTCGAGCTTGCTGGCCGAGCGCGGGGCGGTGGTGGGGGTGCGGGTCTTGGATGTCGAGGGCTTGCTGGGTGCGGCGATGCTCGAGTTGGTGGGGGAGATGGTGAGTCCGGTGCGGGCGTTGGCGGCGGTGCGCGAGGCGTTGCTGGGGGATTCGGAGGGGCGCTACGTTGCGATCGCCGAGCAGCCTAGCTACCAGCGCGAGGCTCTGCGTGCGTTCGTGGAGCTCGAGCGGGGGCTGGGGGAGCAATCGTTGGATGGGGTGCTCGAGCGGGTGACGGGCGGCGTGGATGGGCGGGATGCGGGGATGCTGCTGGCGTTTGGGCGGTTTCGTGAGCTGATCCGGGGGTACGGGGGGTGGTGGCGTGGGGAGGCGCCGGCGCGGGTCGTCGCGGGGCGACGTCGGGTGTCGTTTCTGCGGCGGCGCGAGGCGGCGGTGGCGGTGGGCTTTGTGACGCCCCTGACCTCGGCGTGGGAGGGGCGGCTGCTCGACGGGCTGGGGTTCGAGCGGTGGGGATCCGATTTTGGGTGTGGGGATCCGTGCGAAGACCCAGGAAGGCGTCGGGCGCTGGATCTGCGGCTGGCTTGCGCGGGGCCGGAGGCGGAGATCGCCGCGGTGGCTCGCGCGCTGCGGGCCGCGCCGGAGCAAGGTGCGGTGGTCCTCGCGCCCAGCGATGCGGTCCCGCGTTGGGTCGACAGGCTGCGGCACCGCGACGTGCCAGTGCGGGCGTTCGTCGAGCGCCGGGCGGCGAACACCGGGGCGGCGCGGGCGGTTCGAGCGGTGCTGCGGGTGGTGAGCGGGCCCAGCTCGGTGCGCCGTGATGACCTCGAGACGCTGGTGTTTGGGTCCGCGCTGCGGGCTTGGTCGTCGATCGCGGCGCAGCTGGGGATCGACTACCCGCGCTGCCCTCACCCGGGGGATCTGCGAGCGGCGTGGGAGCTGCAGCGGGCGTCGTCGTTCTCGCTCGGGGGACTCGCGGATCGTTTGCGGGCTGGCGGTGAGTCGAGCGCGGCCGCGGTGCGCGAGCGTGGGGCTCGACTGGGCTGGGCGCAGGTCCAGATCGACCAGCGAAGCGCTCGAACACGCGATGCGCATCGGCTGCTGGGCGCGGCGGTCGAGCGGCTCGATGCGCTGGCGCAGGAGTGGAGCGCGGCCGGTCTGCGCGGGCTGCTAGACGACTGGGATCTGCTCGGGCGCGCGGCGGTGCACGGGGTCGCGGGCGCCGAGATGACGGCGGCGCGGGTGGTGATCGACCTGTGCATGCGCGCGCCGGACTCGAGCCTGGGCGCGTCGACGCCGGTCACGTTTGGCACCGATCTCGATCATGCGTTGGCCAGCGCGTCGGCGGGCAGCTGGGAGCAGAGCCGGGCCGAAGGGGGGGGCGGGGGCGCCCCGGTCTGGGTGCTGCCCTACGCCAGCGTCTCAACGGTTGGCCGGCTGCCGCCGCGCTTGTTCTTGACCGGGCTCGACGCGCATCCGCAGCCGCCGGTTCACCATGATCTGATCTCGGACTCACTGCGCGCGAGCCAGGGGTTGGTCGCTGATCGGGCGCGCTTCGTGGCGCAGCTGCGGCAGCTCGACGAGCTGCTGGCCTCGAGCTCGGGTCCGGTGGTGGGCAGCTGGCGGCACCGCGATGGCGCGGGCGCCCGGCGGCCGCCAGGGGCCTGGATCGCTGGGCGCCAGGACGAGGGCACACAGGCGGCGATCGGCGTCGACGCGATCGCGCTGCCGGCCGATGGCGCCGGGCCGTGCGCGCCGCTGGAGGAGATGTTGGCCAACTGGGCGAACGAGCCCCAGCTGCGCCGCCGGGTCGAGGCGATCCGCAGCCACGAGTCGGCCAGTGTCGGGCCACACACGGGCGTGCTGGGCGTGCGCGTTCAGCCTCACGCCCCGTACTCGGCGAGCTCGCTGCAGCGCTACGCCGCGCTGCCGTACCAGTATTTTGTCGAGCGCGTGATCGGGCTGCGCGAGCGGCAGCGGGCGGCCGACTCGCAGGCTTCGCTGCTGGCGACCGAGCAGGGCCAGGTCGTGCACCGAGCGCTCGAGACAGCCCACGCGGCCCGCCTGGCCGCGAACCCGGGCGCGCTGGAGCTGGTGAGCATCTCGGAGCCGCTGTTGGCGGAGGTCCTGGACGCGCTGGCGCAGGGCTATCGCAAGCGGGCAGAGCACGGCCAGGCCGAGGCGATCTGGACGAGCGAGCGCGAGCGCTGGGCGGTCGAGCTGCGCGGCTGGTGGGATCACTGGCAGGTCCGCTTGAACGCGGGCCGGCAAGCGGGCGGCGAGGTGGCGCGCAGCAGCGGTCGCCGGGGCCGGCCCGAGCCGGAGCAGCTGGTGCCGGGGATGTTCTTGCTGGCGGCGGAGTGGTCGCCCGCGCGCGAGGGGGAGTCGAGCTTCGAGCTGGATCTGAGCCTGCGCAAGATCCCCTTCGTCGCGGTGATCGATCGGGTCGAGTTCGATCCCTATCGCAACCGCGTGGATGTCGTCGACTTCAAGACCGGGCGACCCCGCTGGCCGTCCGCGATCGCGGATCAATTGCGGGCGGGCGTGCACCTGCAGCTGCCGCTCTACGCGCTGGCGATCCAGCAGGTGGTGGCGAGCGCGCCCGAGCGGCTGAACCTGCCGCAGCCGGTGCCGGTGGGGGCCCTGCGCCTGGAGTACTTGCAGCGACCGCTGCCGCGCGGCGGCAAGCTGGTGACCCCAGAGGCCCGCGGCTTCGCGCCCGGTCAGCCGCTGGGGGTGGACGCGAGCGGGCAGACCTGGACGATCCTCGGGGCGGCGGCCAGCTTTTGCCTGGCGTTCGTGACCGCGATCGAGGCGGGGCGGTTTCCCGTGGTCGCGCGGGCGCCCGGCCAGCGCAGCTTCGCCGGCGGACGCAGCAGCCGGATCGAAGAGCTCGCCCGCGTGGTCCCCAGCGCCGAGCAACGCCGCACCGGCCTGCCGCCCGCGCTCTCGCCCTTGCCGGATCCACGCAGCGCCCGTGAGGTCGTGCAGTGACGCGACCCAAGCATGAAGCCGGCCGATCTCCCGGCCGGTTCGGGCCGATCTTCGATCCCACGCGCTCGGTCGTGCTGGTTGCGAGCGCGGGCACGGGCAAGACGTGGCGGCTGGTCCGTCGCTACCTGCGGATCATCGCGGGCGTCGAGCGAGCAGGCGCCCCGGCGTGGGCGCGGCCCGACCAGGTCGTGGCGGTGACCTTCACCCGGGCGGCGGCGGCCGAGATGCGCGCGCGCGTGTTCGGAGCCCTGACGACGTCGTCGGTCGAGCAGATCGACCAAGACGATGACCCGGTGTTGCAGGAGATCCTGCAGCTGCGTCCGCTCGCTGAACGGCTGGCCTTGGCCGAGCACGTGGCCCCAGCCCCGATCGGCACGCTGCACTCGCTGTGCGCCCGGATGCTGTCCGAGTTCCCCGAGCTCTCGGGTGTGCCCCCCGACGCGCGCCCGCTCGAGCCGGCCGAGCAGATCCTGGAGCTCGATGCGTTCGTGTCCGGCTGGCTCGACCGCGCGATCGATGACCCCAGCCACCGCGCCCACGCAGCCTGTGTGGAGCTGTTGGGTGCGCATCCGCTTGGCTTCATTCGACGCGAGCTGCGGGCGATGGTCGATGACCGTGACTGGTCGCTGATCCACGCGCGGCCCGATCCCCAACCCACATCGAGTCCCGATCCCCACCCCACATCGAGCGCCCAGGTTCTCGAGGCCGACTGGCGCGAGCCCGACGCGATCCAAGCCGCCCGCGCGCACTTCGTGCGAACCCAGTGGCGCGACTACATGCGCTTCATGCAGGCCCCGCTCGCGCTCTTGTTTCAGGCCTGCGCGATGGCCAGCCAGCAAGCTCGGCTGACGCCGAAGCAGACCCAGCTGCGGGATCTGACCGGCCAGCTGCTGCGCCACCACGTGCCCGAGCCCGATCTCGAGCGCGTCGTGTCGGACGTCAAGGAGCTGGTCACGATGCGGCCAAGCGCGGAGCTGGGCCCACTTGGCGCGGCGCTGCAGCACGTCCGCAACAGCCACAAGGTGCTCTCGACCCGCCGCTCGCGGGACGTGCTGCCGGATCCCCACGGATCGCTCGAGCGCGGCCAGGCCAAGCACCTCGCCCGCTGGGTCGCGCTCGCGGCCCTGGCCCGCGCGGACTGGGCGGTGAGCCTGCGCGAGCGAGCGGTGCTGCGCTACGACGATCTCGAGCTGCTGACGTGGGCGCTGCTCGACGATCCGCGCGCGCAAGTCCACCTGCGTGGTCGCTACCGGCACGTGCTCGTTGACGAGTACCAGGACATCAACCCGACCCAGGCCCAGATCATCGATCGCCTGGCCGAGCTGTGCGGCGAGGACGGGCCCGCGAAGGTGTTCTTCGTTGGGGATCCCAAGCAGTCGATCTACCGGTTTCGCGGGGCGGATCCGCAGGTGTTTCAGCGCGCCGTGGCGCTGCGCGGCGGCGGGGCCAGCGAGCTGCGGGATCAGGACGAGCCGCTCGAGGTCGCGGACATCGTCACGCTGGCCGAGAACCGACGCAGCTCGCCAACCCTGGCCCGGTTCTTCATGCAGCTGTTTCCGCCCTTGTTCGCGGGGGTGCTGCCGTGGGCCAACATCACGGAGCTCGGTCGACCCTTCGAGCTGGCCCGGCTGCGCGACGTGCTGGATCACGCCTTGGTCCAGTGGGACGGCGAGATCGTGATCACGCGCGCGCAAGATCGCCTGCCGGGGCTCGGCGTGGATCTGCTGATCCGGGATCGCGCGCGGGCCTCGGATCACGCGGCGCTCGTGGATGAGGCCGAGCGGGTCGCCGCGCACCTTCGCGGGTTGATCGACGGCGCGACCCAGCAAACGTCGGAGGGGGCGGCGCCCGTCCAGCTGCGCGCGCGGGATCTGGCGATCTTGGTGCCGCGCTGGAGCCTCGCCGAGGGCTACCGCGCGGCGCTGGAGCGGCGCGGCATCGCGGCGGATCTGGCCGGCGGCCGCGGCTTGCTGCTGCTCCCCGAGGTTCGGGATCTGATCAACCTCGTGCGCCTGTGGGCCGACGAGCACGACGAGATGGCCGCGCTGGCGGTGTTGCGCGGGCCGTGCTTTGCGATCTCGGATCTTGGCCTGTACGTGCTCGCGCGCTGGCCGGGCGTCGATCGGCGCGTCCGCGAGGCCGACCCAGATCTGCCCGAGTTCGCCGATCTCGACGAGGTCTGGGAGCCCTGGGACGACGAGGATGAGCAGCCGGACGGGCAGGACGGGCAGGATGAGCCGCAGACCCCAAGCTGGCCGCGCCGGTTTCCCCGACGGATCCGCGAGGTCCTCCGGCACGGTCGCCTGGATCCCGCGCGCGCGCTCGCGGCCCTGGAAGCGGCGGGGGTAATCGCGACCGAGAAAGACGAGACCTCAGCGGACGCGCACGCGCGCCTGCTCGCGCAGCTGCAAGCCGACGCGCGCGCGCTCGAGGCCGGCCGCGCGCGCAGCCTCGCGTTGATGCGCCAAGCCGGCGCCCGCGCGAGCGCAGATCTGCTCGCCGACGCGATCGCTGGGTTTTTTCTAGAAGCGCACTGGCTGGCGGGACCTCGCGGGCGGCGGGCGGTGGCCAACGCGTGGCGCTTCGTCGAGCACGCGCGCACGCTCGAGCACGACGGCCCGGATCTGCAGCGCTTGAGCACGTGGCTCGACGCGGGCGCCGAGCCGGCGGCGGAGGGCTTGATCTCGCCAGAGGCCGACGCCGTCACGATCACGACCTGGCACGGCGCCAAGGGCAAGGAGTGGCCGGTCGTCGTGCTCGCGGGGATCGGGGAATTTCGCGAGGCCGGCGCGCGCACCAGTTGGAGCGGCGCCCCGATCCCAACCATCGACGGCGAGCGCGACGAGCGGATCAACGTGCCGCGGATCCGCCAGCCGCACCAAGGGTTCTCGGCCCCGCCGGATCCTCTGCACGCGCCCTGCACCAACATGCTGGCCCCGCTCGAGGCCGCCGAGGCCAAGCGCCTGCTCTACGTGGCGATGACCCGCGCCCGGGATCGCCTGGTGCTCTCGGGCGAGGCCGACGCGCGCGCCCACGTGCACTACGACGACAAGCCGTGGCTCGGGCTCGAGTACCGCTTCGACATGGGGCCGCTGATCGGCGAGCCGAAGCCGGCGTACCTGTGCAAGCGGCCGATCGAGCTGCTGACCGCCGCGCTTGATCTGCCGGCGGCCAAGGGCACCCCCGTGCTGCGGCCGCGGGCGGCGACGTGGAGCTTGGCGCACCTGCGGGTGATCGATGACGCGATGCTGCTCGCGGGGCTCGAGCGCGGGCACCCCAGCGCTGCCGAGCCGGTCGCGGATCTGCTCTCAGCTCGGGCGAGGGCTTCTCCCCCGCTCGCGGGCGCCAGCGAAGGCAGCGAAGTGTCGACACCCACGCCTGGACAGGCGCCGGAGCCGGAGCCGGAGCCGGAGCCCAAGCCGGAACCACCGCGGCCGGTCTCGAAGCGACGTCGCGCGCCGAAGACCCACCCCGATCAGCTCGGGTTCGCGGCGTTCTTTACCGATCCGCCAGCGCCCGAGCCCCCAGCGCCCGAGCCGGCACCCGAACGAGCACCCGACCCGCCCCCGCCCGCGTCGCCGTGGCTGGCGGGGCCGACGATGCAGCTGTGGACGCCCAGCGCCGGCCGTGCGCCGTGGCCCGTCAGCGAGCTCGAGTGGGACATGCCGCTCCCGGCCCGCCGCCCCGCGCTGCTCGACGACGAGGATCCGCGCGCGCTCGGGGATCTGTTTCACCGCGCGATGGAGCGCTGGGACTTCGAGGGCGAGCCGCCGCGCAGCGCGGATCTGACCGGCATGGTCGCGGTGACCCACGCCGCGCGCGACCCGAGCGAGCGGCGGCGGATCACGACTTGGCTGGTGCGCTGCATCGAGCTGTTCGCCGAGGACCAGCCGCTGCTCGACGAGTTGCGCGAGGCTCGAGCGCGCGGCCAGCTATTTCACGAGGTCGACATCAACGCCTTAGTTGGCGAGGCGACCCGGGATCACTGGATCAGCGGCCGCATCGATCTGCTGTGGCGCGACGGCGAGGGGCTGTGGAACGTGCTCGACTACAAGGTCACCAGCAAGGTCCGCTCGCGCGCGCAGATGCAGGAGCTGCAGTGGGAGTACGGGCCGCAGCTGCTCTTGTACCGCGAGGCGCTCGCGCGCTGGCGGCCGCGCGGCGAGGTCCAGTACCTGGGCCGCTTTGGGCTGTGGTTGGCGCCAGCGGGCAAGCCGATGTGGCTGATCTCCAAGATCTCCGCAGACGCCCAATAGTGCGGTACGAGATCGGGGTCATGCGTAGGCTCGAGTACAAAGACGCCAAGTCACACAAGTTCTGGGAGCTCGACATCGAAGGCGACGCCTACACGGTTCGCTACGGCAAGGTCGGGACCGACGGGCAGACGCAGACCAAGACCTGCGCGTCGCCGGCCAAGGCCGAGGCCGAGGGCACCAAAAAGCTCGAGAGCAAGATCAAGAAGGGCTACGCCGAGGTCGCGGTCGACACGGCGGCGGCGGCCAAGCGGGCCGAGGCCGAGGGTCCGCGCAACCCCGCGCTCGAGGCTGGGATCTTCGATAACCCGACCAACGACGAGGCCTGGCAGGTCTACGGGGACTGGCTGCAGGAGCAGCACGATGTTCGCGGCGAGCTGATCTCGTTGGATCTTCAGCGCGCGCAAGCCAAGGGCGCGACCAAGAAGCAGCTCGAGGCCCGGATCGCCGAGATCGAGGCCGAGCACCGCAAGGCGTGGCTCGGCGGCTTGGCCAAGCACCTGAGCCACGAGGGCATCGATGAGGTAGCGAGCTTGGTGTGGTCGCGTGGCTACATCGTCAAAGCGAGCGTGGGCGGCACCGACGAGGACTGGAGCGGCGCCTCGCCGGACACGATCCTGCGCGCGCTGGTCAAGTCTTCCGCGGCCACGTTCTTGGCGGAGCTCTCGATCGGCACCACCTATGACGATGAGGACTGGCGCGGCGTCATGGACAAGAACGTCCAGGCGATCACCAAGGCCGGCAAGCTCGAGGCACTGACCAGGCTGTCGATCGCCGACACCGGCGGGTACTGGGACATCTCCTCGACCTCGGTCGGCGACGTGACCAAGGTCTTGCCGGTGGTCCCGCGCTTGCGCAGGCTGTATGTGCGCGGCGGTGAGATCGAGCTGTCGCAGCTACACCACGATCGCTTGGAGTCCGTGACCCTCGAGACCGGCGGGCTGCCGCAGACCACGGTCCGCGCGGTCGGCAAGTGCAAGCTCCCCGCGGCCACCAACTTGGTTGTGTACTTCGGCAGCTCGGACTACGGCGCGGGCGGAACGATCTCGGATCTGGCGCCGCTGTTCACGGGCAAGGGCGTACCCAAGCTACGCCAGCTCGGCCTGTGCAACGCCGAGTTCCAAGATGACATCGCGCGCGAGCTAGCCAAGAGCCCGCTGCTGGCCCAGCTCACCCGCGTGGATCTGTCGCTGGGCACCATGACCGACGCGGGGGCCCAGCACATCTTGGACGCCGCGAAGCAGTTCTCGCATCTCGAGGCGCTCAACCTCAGCAACAACTTCATCTCGGCCGAGATGTGTGCCCAGCTCACGGCCGCGCTGCCCCACACCGCCGTCGACCGCCAAGAGGAGCCTTACGAGTACAACGGCCGGCTGAGCTACTACGTCAGCGTCGGCGAGTAACGGGGGTCGTCTCTGGACCCCCACATAGACCTCAGACTGCTGGCGCGTCTGCCGTCAGCGAGGTGCGAAAGTCTCCGTGGGGGTTTCAAGGCCACCCGAGCCCCCTTTCCAGGGGGCCACACATGCGACCGCGCACAAACAGCCCCGAGGAGCGAAGCGACCAGACGCGAAGCGGCTGCCGTCGGCGAAGTCTAAGGTCCATGTGGGGGTATAGGATATTGTCGGCGTCGATGACGTCGACGAACGATCGTCCCAACATTCGCGCCGCTCACGGCTCCGCGCTCACGTGCAAGGGCTGGGTGCAAGAGGCCGCGCTGCGCATGCTGATGAACAACCTCGACCGCGAGGTGGCCGAGGCGCCGGAGGAGTTGGTCGTGTACGGCGGCACCGGCAAGGCGGCGCGCTCGTGGCCGGACTACCACCGGATCGTCGCGTCGCTGCGCAGCCTCGAGGATGACGAGACGCTGCTGGTCCAGAGCGGCCGCGCGGTCGGGATCTTCAAGACCCACGCCGACGCGCCGCGCGTGCTGCTTGCCAACTCGCTGCTGGTCCCGAAGTGGGCGACCTGGGAAGAGCACAATCGGCTCGCGGCCTTGGGCCTGACGATGTTCGGCCAGATGACGGCCGGCAGCTGGATCTACATCGGCACCCAGGGGATCTTGCAGGGCACCTACGAGACCTTCGTGGCCTGCGGGCGCGATCGCTTCAACGGTGATCTCGCCGGCAAGCTGATCATCACGGGCGGGCTTGGGGGCATGGGCGGCGCGCAGCCGCTGGCGGCGACGATGGCGGGCGCGGCGTGCCTGTGTATCGAGGTTGATCCAGATCGGATCGCGCGGCGGGTCGAGCACAAATATTTGATGCGCAGCACCAGCTCGCTCGACGAGGCGCTGGCCTGGCTGACGGAGGCCCGCGCGAACAAGCAAGCGCTGAGCGTCGGGCTCGAGGGCAACTGCGCGCAGGTCCTGCCCGAGCTGGTCCGGCGCGGCGTGATCCCCGACATCATCACGGATCAGACCTCGGCCCACGATCCGCTTGGCGGCTACGTGCCGGATGGGATGAGCCTGGCCGCCGCGCTCGAGCTGCGCGCGCGTGATCCCGACGCCTACGTGCGCCAGTCGATCGCCGCGATGGGCCGGCACGTGCGAGCGATGCGGGACATGCAGGACGCTGGCGCGGTCGCGTTTGACTACGGCAACAACATTCGGGCGTACGCGGTCGAGGCCGGGGTCGAGGACGCGTTCTCGATCAAGGGCTTCATCCCCGAGTACATCCGCCCGCTGTTTTGCGAGGGCAAGGGCCCGTTTCGGTGGGCCGCGCTGTCGGGCAACCCCGCGGACATCCACAAAACGGATCAGGCGATCCTCGAGCTGTTCCCCGAAGACCAGGCGCTGCGTCGCTGGATCGAGCTGGCCGGTGAGCAGGTCGCGTGGCAGGGGTTGCCGGCGCGGATCTGCTGGCTTGGCTACGGCGAGCGGCACCGGGCCGGGCTGAAGTTCAACGAGATGGTCGCCAGCGGCGAGCTCGAGGCGCCGATCGTGATCGGTCGGGATCACCTCGACTGCGGCTCGGTCGCCTCGCCCAACCGCGAGACCGAGGCGATGAAGGACAGCTCCGACGCGGTCGCGGACTGGCCGATCCTCAATGCGTTGATCAACACCGCGGCCGGGGCCAGCTGGGTGTCGGTGCATCACGGCGGCGGCGTGGGGATGGGCTACAGCATCCACGCCGGGATGGTCGTGGTCGCCGATGGCACCCCCGACGCAGCCAGGCGGCTCGAGCGCGTGCTCCACAGCGACCCGGGCATGGGCATCGTTCGCCACGTCGACGCCGGCTACGAGCAGGCGATCGAGTTCGCCAAGCGCTACGGGGTGAAGATCCCCGGGACCACGGTGATCACCGAGCCGGTGTCGGACACCTGGCCCAAGGAGCCGGGATGACCGGCGTGTCCACCACGATCGCGCTGACCAACGCGGCGCAGATGTTGACCCTCGCGGGGGATGAAGCTGCCCGGGCCGGCGCGGCGATGCGCGAGCTCGGGATCCTCGAGCACGCGACGCTGGTGATCGAGGACGGGCGGATCGCGTGGGTCGGCACCCACGCGGAGTTCACCGCCAAGCTCGCGGCCGGCGAGCTCGCGGCGCCGCAGGTCACCCACGACTGCAGCGGCGCGCTGATCATGCCCGCGCTGATCGACACCCACACCCACTTGGTGTGGGCGGGCCACCGCCGCGACGAGCTCGAGCTGCGTCTGGGCGGGGCCGACTACGAGCAGATCTTCGCGGCGGGCGGCGGGATCTTGTCGAGCGTGCGCCAGACCCGGGCCGCGAGCGAGCAGCAACTCTACGAGCAGAGCCTGGCTCGGATCACGCGGATGCGCAGCTGCGGGGCCACGACCTTCGAGATCAAGAGCGGCTACGGGCTCGACCTCGAGTCCGAGCTGCGTCAGCTGCGGGTCGCCAGGCGCCTGCGCGACGAGGCTGGGTTTCGGATCAAGGCGACCTGCCTGGCGGCGCACGCGATCCCCGAGGAGGCGCGCGGCAGCGATGACGCACGCGCCGCCTTCATTGATCGGATCTGCACGCAGATCTTGCCCGCGGTGGTGGGCGAGGGCCTCGCCGACTACGCCGACGTGTTCTGTGATCGCGGCGCGTTCACCAAGGCCGAGGCGCGCAAGGTGTGCGAGGCGGCGCTGCGGCTCGGGCTCGAGCTGCGCCTACACGCCAACGAATTTGGTCACACGGGCGGCGCCGAGCTGGCCGCGGAGCTTCGCGCGCGCTCGGCCGACCACCTGCTGCATCTTTCTGACGAAGAGCGCGCGGCGCTGCGCGAGGCCGGGGTGGTCGCAACATTATTGCCGGGGACCTCCCTGGTGCTCGGCAAGCCCTACGCCAACGGTCGGGCGCTGATCGAGGCGGGCGTGCCGATCGCCGTTGCGACCGACTGCAACCCGGGCTCGTGCGCGCTCGAGAACCTCGCCGTGGTGCTGGCCCTAGCCTCCTATGGCTGCAAGCTGACGCCGGCTGAGGCGGTCGTGGCGACCACCCACAACGCGGCCGCGTCGCTGGGCCTGGCCAGCGAGGTCGGCCGACTCGCACCCGGGCTCAGCGCGGATCTGTTGGTGATTGCGTCCAACGACTACCGAGAACTCGTCTATCATGCTGGTTCACCGCTCATCCGCGAGGTTTGGTCTCGCGGTCAACGAGTGGATCGAGCACCCGTGTGAACGCCGACACCCAACCGCTCTTGGCCAAGCGATACGCCTTGGTCCCCGGGGTCGGGGTCGGGACGATGCGCTTCGGCGACCGCGTGACCGAGCACCCCGAGCTGGTGCTGCGGGATCCCGAGCCCGAGTACGGCGCCGAAGAGGGCTACGCCGAGTACGGCGTGACCGGGCTGGAAGAGACGCTGATCATCTACGTCGACGGCGAGGGCAAGGTCGACTCGGTCAGCTTCTACGAGTTTTGCATGGTCGACGGGCGCAACTTGATCGGCATGGGCGTGGGCCAGCTGCTCGTCACGCTGGGCATGCCCAGCAACATCGACGCCGAGAAGATCGGGCGTGACGTGGAATTGCTGTACGCCTACGAGCAGCTGGGCCTGACGATCTGGACCGTCGAGGGGGAGGTCTGCGTGGTTCAAGCTGGCGGAGTTGGATAGCAAGTCATGACACCCACATGGAGTTTGGGCAGTCACGGGGTTGGGTGGTTGGTTGGGTGCGGTGGGTTGGGTGCCGATGGGGCACCGTGCACGGGCTGCAGACGGTCCCAACCCGGCTAGGTCTACTCCAGTCTCGTGACCCCGCTTCCTCTCGTGTCTTCTCACTGGCCCGGCCTGGCTTCTCTTCGTTAATCTCCACGTGCGTAGATACGCCGGGTTGGGACCGTCTGCGGCCTTTGTGCACTCTACTCCTGACGTGGTGTTCGCCGATCCGAACTGGCGGGGGGCACTCGTTGAGTGGAGGAGGTGGGCCACTTGTCTTTTTGGGGGGCCTAACCACAGCACCTGTCGGTGAGCCTCGATCATCGCGAGTCGAGCTCCTTGGTGAGTCACTGACCAGGTCCGTGCGCTACGGCGTCGCGAGAAAGCGACCGAACACGCGCCGCCGATCGCGTGCTCGGAGCGGAGAGAACCTCACGCTCGACGTCGAGCGCACAAAGGCCGCAGATGGTGGCAACCCGGCGTATCTACGCACGTGGAGATTAACGAAGAGAAGCTTGGTCGGGCCAGTGAGAAGACACGAGAGGAAGCGGGGTCACGAGACTGGAGTAGACCGTAGCCGGGTTGTCACCATCTGCAGCCGTGCGCGGTGCCGCATCGGCACGCAACCCACCGCGAACAACCACCCCAGCCCCAGCCCGTACAGCGGGACGAACACGGCGGTGCCCGAGAAGTCAGCCCCCCAGCTCGGCGTGGGTCGTTGGCACGTTGATGCTGCTGTGGATCCAGTCCCACAGCGCGTAGCCCTGAAACGGCTCCATCGTGACCGCGGCCACGGTCTCTTCGACCGTCAGCCCTTCGTCGACGGCGATCTGTACTTCGTCGACGAGGGTGTCGAGATAGTCGATCGAGAAGTCGAAGTCCTCGACGCCGAGCGGGTGGCTGTGCCCGGGGACGATCGTGGTGTCGGCGGGGACCGAGGCCTTGACCGCCGCGAGCGTGGCGCGGACCGCTTGGGCCTGACCCTCGAGCAGCCACGGCAGCGCTGGCGCCTCGGCAATTAGCGGGTTGCCGGTCCACAGCACCTTGGCCGCGGGCACGTGCACGAACAGGTCACCCTCGGTCTGGCCAAACCCGTGGTACTGGGCGACGACGACGACGCCGCCAAGGTCGACCGACCAGCCGGCGTCGGTCACCAGCACGTCAGCGGCGACGGCTGTCGCCTCGCCGATGCCCTGGTCCGCGCCGAAGCCCGCCTCCATGAACGCGACGTCCTCGGCGAAGTGATCCGCGATGTACTCGGCCGTGCGGGCGTGCTGGACGATCTGTACCTCGTCCGGCAGGTACGCGTTTCCGAAGCTGTGATCCCCGTGGAAGCTGGTGTTGATCGCGTAGAGGATCGGCTTGTCGGTCTGCTCGTGGACCAGATCGATGAGCTGACAGAACAGCTGGCGGTTGACCATGGTCTCGATCAGCAGCACGCCGTCGTCGCCGATCACGAACCCGCCGCTGGTCGCCAGCGGGATCCCGGCCGCGGCGTAGTCCTTGGCGTTGGCGTCGTGGACCTCGAACACGCGGGGGCTGAGCTCGTGGGACTCGAGCGTGACCGCGTTTGGCGTCCACGCGTACATCGGGTTGGGGTCCGTGATCGTGAATTCATCATCGCAGGCGACGAATTCCTGGGGCTCGCCCGCCGTGTCGCCGGACTCCGAGGTCGAGTCCGCGTCCGAGGTCGAGTCGGTGCCTGTGTCAGCGTCCGTGCCGGAGCCGGGCTCCGTGCAGGCCGCGAGCAGCAAGAAGGAGGGGAGGATGGTGCGCAATAGGGTGTTCATGAGGTCCGTTTCTCAGCCTAGGACCGAGGCTCGGCGCTGATTAGACCCTCACGAGGCACGAGACTCCTGACTCTCAGGCCGGAATCACGGATAACCGCTACGCTGCCCAGGGCGCCCCAGGCCACGCACCATGAGTCAGCTCGTCGAGATTGAGACCTTCGTGACCGTGGTCGAGGCGGGCAGCTTCGCGGCGGCCGGTGAGCAGCTGGGGATCTCGAGCTCGTACGCCAGCAAGTTGATCACCCGGCTCGAGGATCGGCTTGGGGTGCGGCTGCTGCATCGCACGACCCGCAAGCTGACCCTGACCGAGGCCGGAGCCGTCTATCACGAGACCTGCGCCGAAGGTCTGAGCTTGCTGTCCCACGCGCAGGACGACGTCACGGCCTTGCAAGCGACGCCGCGCGG
This sequence comes from Enhygromyxa salina, assembly GCF_000737335.2. Taxonomy (GTDB): domain Bacteria; phylum Myxococcota_A; class Polyangia; order Nannocystales; family Nannocystaceae; genus Plesiocystis; species Plesiocystis salina_C. The sequence goes on from NZ_JMCC02000097.1 coordinate 15,290, forward strand.
GCGCCTGCGGGTCAGCCTACCGACGAACCTGGGCGTGACCTGGCTGGCGAGTTGGATCGCCAATTTTGGCCGGGACAACCCGGAGCTGAGCCTCGATGTCGTGTACTTGGATCGCGCGGTCGACCTGCTCGCCGAGGGCTTCGACGTCGCGGTTCGAGCGGGGTCGCTGGATGACAGCAGCCTGATCGCCAAGCGCCTGGCCGTGGCTCACCGGCTCGTCGTGGCCAGTCCGCGCTACCTCGAGCGCGTGGGCGCGCCGAGCTCGCCCGAAGAATTGAGCGAGCGCGCGTGCTTGCTCTACTCCAACAGCCCGACCCCAGCCAAGTGGTCGCTGCAGGCGGGTGAGCAGCAGCGCACGGTCAGCGTGTCGGGACCGATGACGGCCAACAGCGGCGCGGCGCTGCTGAAGGCCGCGATCTGTGGGCTTGGGATCGCATGTCTGCCGGACTTTCACGTCGCCCCGGCGCTCGCCGACGGCCGGATCGTGCAGGTGCTCGACGCGTGGACCTGGCCCGTGCCGATCCACGCGCTGTACCCAAGCCGACGGCACTTGCCGGCCAAGGTCCGCGCGTTCATCGATGCCTTGGCGGCCTACATGACCACGCCGCCGTGGCTGCGGCCGCCGAGCTGCTGATCCCATGGCGGCGAGCGTGAGCAGCGCGAGGTCGGCGCGCGAGCATGACTTGGCGGATCTGCCCGCCAGTAGCCAACGATCACGCTCTGATCATCACGCGCGAGGGGCCGAGTTTGCCAGCGGGCGGGCGCTCTGCGATGTCTGCGTGGTGAAGGTACACCCCAAGCTCGCGCGCGCTCGCGCCAAGCTCGAGCGCAAACTGATCCGCGGCTGGGAACGCGCGGTGTTCAGCGCACCGCAGACAGCGGACGGCAGCCACGAACAGCGCGTCGTCGAAGGTCCAGGCCCGCTCGAGGCCAACGATCCCCGCGCGGCGTCGCTGGTCGTCGCCCTGATGCACGAAGCCGAGGCGGCCGCCAGCGCGGGCTTGGTCAAGCACGCCTATGTGATCGACGCCCGGCATCGGCTCGAGGTCGACGCGCGCCACGGTCACGTCAAGCAGCGCGAGCTCGACGCGCAGACCGTCGACAAGATCATGGGCGGCAAGGATCGTGCGTTGCGACCGGATCGCAGCGCGGATCTGCTGCGGGCGATCGGGATCATGAACGCCGACGGCACGATCTCGGCCCGCAACGCGAAGAAGTACAAGCAGGTCAACCACCTCGTCGAGCTGTGCCGGCCGACCTGGGCTGGCCGGACGAGCGAGCAGCCGCTGCGGATCGTCGATCTCGCGTGTGGCAACAGCTACCTGAGCTTCGTGCTGCTCGAGGCGCTGCGGCTCGAGGGGATCGAGGCGCGCTTGCTCGGCGTGGATCTGCGCGAGGACGTGGTCACGACCAGCCGCGCGCGCGCGGACCAGCTTGGGTTTGGCGAGCAGGCCCGGTTCGTGGTTGCGAGCTTGGAGTCGCTCGAGCTCGACGCGGTCCGCGACGGACTGGGTGGGGCGCCGGATCTGGCGATCTCGCTGCATGCGTGTGACACCGCGACCGACGCGGCGCTGACCCTGGCGGTCCGGGCCGGCGTCGAGTCGATCCTGTGCGTGCCCTGCTGCCAGGCCGAGCTCGCGCGGCAGCTCGGCGAGCCGAAGTCGCGGGCGCGCGCGGGCGCTGCGTTGGTCCCGGCGACCGTCGAGCAGGGCCTGCTGCGTCGCTCGCTTGGCGAGCTGCTGACCGACGGCCTGCGCGTGGAGCTGCTCGAGGCCTGCGGGTACGAGCTCGGCGTGCTCGAGTTCGTGGCCAGCAGCCACACACCCAAGAACCTGCTGCTGCGAGCCAAGCGGGCGCGCAGCTTGGCGCCGGCGCAGTGGCGGCTGGACCCGGTTCGTGATCGCTGCGCGCAGCTTGGCGTCGATCCGGCCTTGCTCCGGTCGCTGACGCAGCTGGCAGAGCAGGCAGCGCAGGCAGAGCAGGGCGACCGCGATGGCGCCGAGCCGGAGCGGACCCCATCGAGCTGAGTTGGACCGTGCCTCGACCGTTGAACATCGTGTTGGCCGCGGTCGCGGGGCTCGGCGCCATCGCGGTCGCCAGCTACCTCGCCTGGCCCCGCGATCCGGTCAGCCGCGTGACAGTCAACGACCCCGCCCAGCACTGGGCGCGCGAGGGCTTCGTGGAGATGGTCCCCCCGATCCAGCTGCCAAGCAGCACGGCCGACGCGACCGACGTCGTGGTGTGGCTGCGGATCCCCGACGATGGGGTGATCCAGACCCGGTGGAGCGAGGCGCGGGCCGGCTGGGTGTTGGTGTTTCCGCCCGGGACCGTGGCCGATCGGGTCGAGCAGCGGGGATCCGGTCCTGATCGCAGCGTCGTCGACGTGCGCGGGACCAGGCTTGGCGAAGGCGATGACGAAGGCGACCCGCCGCAAGAGTGGATGCACACCCTGCGGCGCGCGGCGTCGGGCGTGAACGCGCCGTTGTTTGGCTACGAGTGGCCGCGCTCGGATCCCGCCGCACACCAACGCGCGACCGATCTACTGCTCGAGGAGCTCGCGACCCTGGCCCCGGCCTCCAAGATGTCAGCGGAGCGTCGGGATCGGTACTTGGCCAGCATCCGTCGCAAGAACGAGTGCGCCAGCTGCCACACCCACGAGCGGCCCGACAACGCCGTCGAGGGGGCGCACGGCTTGGTCAATCGGGGCACCGACGCGAGCGGGTTCTTCACGCCGCAGACAGTGCTCATGGACGCCGTCGTGCTCGAGAGCTACGGGGGCGTCGATCCCAACCTGAGCGATCCCGCGGTCACGATCGTCTGCCCCGACGGGACGGCGCCAACCCACAAAACGGGCAAGGGCAAGCGTGTGCGGGCGGTCTGCCCGGATCGGGGGGTCCCGGTGGCCACGCTCGACCATGCGCGAATTGACGCCCCCCGCCTGACAAAGCTGTGTCGGGCCCGACGCTATCTGCACGAGCATCTCGATGAGCAAGGCCAGCGGGTGTTCGCGGACGCGCTCACCCCCTGTGAACGGCTCGAGTGACGCGCGCTTGCGCAGACCGGGGCGAACGGGCTCGATCATGATACAAGGGCCGGCCCGGTAACCGCTGCGAGCTCGCTCGCGTAGGCGGGCCGGATCTTCCCCCCAACCGACACTCATCGAGGATAGAATGAAAAAAGGCCTAATTTCGATTCTGGAAGCCGCCGCGTTTGCAACGGCTGTCATCGTGGCACCTGGCTGCGACGACAAGGAAAATGAAGAGACTCCCAAGACGGAGGAGACCGAGGCCGGCTGTCCGGCGCCCACCAGCACCGAAGCTGGCTGCCCCGGCACCGAAGCTGGCTGCCCCGGCACCGAAGCTGGCTGCCCCGGCACCGAAGCTGGCTGCCCCGGCACCGAAGCTGGCTGCCCCGGCACCGAAGCTGGCTGCCCCGGCACCGAAGCTGGCTGCCCCGGCACCGAGGACACCGGCGGCTGATCTGCTCGACTGTTTGGGCGACGAAGCTCGCCCAAGCTGAAAACCGCCTCGGCTGCCGTCCAGTGACTCGGTTGCCAAGGCGCCAGCATCCGGGCGAAAACCTCGCCCGGAGCTGAACCATTTCGCTGCCTACGGTGAACCAATCTACGAAGGCGTCGGCGAGCGGGCGAGGAGCCCTCGCCCGAGCTGAAGACAGCCCAGTACGCGGCGCAGGCATCGGCCTGCGCCGACGTCACTTCTCGGAGATCCTCGAGCACGAGCGCCCGCTCGATTTTCTCGAGATCATCCCAGAGAACTACGTCGGCAAGGGCGGCCGCTATCTACACATGCTCGACGCGTGCGCCGAGCGTTGGCCGATCCTGGCGCACGGCGTGTCGATGTCGATCGGCGGCCCGGATCCGCTCGATCACGAGTACCTGGCCGCGCTCCGCCAGCTGCTCGATCGGATCGGCGCGCCGTTCTACACGGATCACCTGTGCTTCGCGACGCTGGGTGGCCGCACGACCTTCGATCTGTTGCCGCTGCCCTTCAACGAGGAGGCCGTGCGCCACACCGCCGCGCGGGTGCGCGAGCTCGCCGACGCGCTGGATCGACCGATCGCGCTCGAGAACATCAGCTACTACGCGCAGATGCCCACCTCGGACCTCGATGAGGGCGCGTTCGTGTCGGCGGTCATCCAAGAGGCGGACTGCATGCTGTTGCTCGACGTCAACAATGTGTTCGTCAACGCGCGCAACCACGAGCTGAACCCGAGCGAGCTGCTGTGGCAGCTGCCGGTCGATCGGGCCTGTCAGATCCACCTGGCCGGCCACAAGCTCGAGGGCCCGCGCCTGCTCGACAACCATGGGGCGCCCGTGTGTGAAGAGGTTTGGGCGCTGTACCGCGAGGTGATCGAGCGCTGCGGCCCGATCCCAACGCTGATCGAGTGGGACACCCAGATCCCCGAGCTCGCGGCGGTCCTCGATCAGGCCGACCTCGCCCGGGTGATCTTGGACGAAGGGCAACCATGAGTTCGCTGCCCACCAAGAACCAGTCGACGAAGGCGTCCGCAAGCGGGGGAGAAGCCCTCGCCCGAGCTGAACCCACTCTGGAGCGCTTTTACGGCGAGATCGCGCCCTTCTTGTTCGGTGAGACCAGCGTGGGCGCGGTCGAACAGCGCCTGGGTCGTTCGGCGTCGGGCTCGGACAACCTGGAATTTTATCGGGTGCTGGTCAGGCGCAACTTCGACCGGATCCTCAGCGAGCTGTTTGTCTCGGTCCACACGCTTGTCACTCGGGATCACCCAGGCCTGTGGCCACAGCTGGTGAGCGACTACCTGCAAGCAAACCAGACCGGACCGCGCGACCCCAACTTGTTCGGGCTGGCGTTCTCGGACTTCTTGGCGGCGCGGCGTGACCAAGGCGGCGGGTACTCGCCCGCGCTCGAGGAGCTCGCGGACTATCACATGTGCAGCTACTTGGCCGCCTCGGCGCAGGACGACCCTGAAGAGGGTGATGGGTTCGAGGTCCGGCTGTTCGTGCGTGGCTACACCTTCCCGGTCATCGAGATCGCCAAGGCGCTGGCCAAGGATCGCGCGACGCCGCTGCCCGAGCCGCGGCCGGCGACGCTGTTCATCTATCGATCCTTGCACCCGCCCCACGCCGTGCGGATCCACTGGCCCACCGCGCCGCAGCTGGCAGCGCTCGCGCGGCGGCAGGGCGTGGCGCTGCCGGCCAGCCTCTCCGGCTTCGAAGTTGACGCGGTCGACGACGGCCTCGCGCAGCTGATCTCCGCGGGCGTGCTGCGAGCCGAGCTGTAACCGCGCGCGTGGTGGTAGCGTCGGCCGGGCATGACTGCCTTCGCCGACAAACTCTCCGTGCTCGCCTTGTGCTGTGGACTCTCGCTCGCGGCCTGCGATGGCAGCGGTGATGGTGAGACCGCTGGCGAGGCCGAGACCGGGACCGAGACCGAGGCCGGAGAGACCGGCGAGCCCAGCGTCGACGCCGAAGCGGTCGCCGCGGCCGCCATCGACTATGGCAGCTTCGAGCAGATCAACGCAGTCGCCGCGGCCAGCCAGCACGGCCTCGCCGACACCGTGAACATCTGGGTCCCCAGCGAGTACGCGGGCATGTACCGCAGCGTCGACCCCGGCGATCCCAACGCGACCGCCTCGTTCCCCGCGGGCGCGCTGATCGTCAAGGAGCACCTCAACGCGAACGCAGAGCCGGTCGGGCTGACGATCATGTTCAAGGGCCCCGCCGGGTACGACGCGGAGCACGGCGACTGGTGGTGGGCCAACGCCTCGCTCGACGGGGAGCTCAATGACCAGGGCGCGGTTGGCTACTGTATCGGCTGTCACACGCCGCGGGCCGACGCGGACTGGGTGTTTGGTGTCGCCCCCGATCTGCAAGGCTGAGTTCGCTGCCTGGGGTGAACCGGTCTACGAGTGCGTCCGCAACCGCCGAGAAACCTGGCCGGGGCTGAAAGCACTGTGCTAAATCCCGCATCCCGTGTTGCGGCCGACCACCAACGAGCGCGGACCCCTGCGGGTCCCCTCGCAGACCTGGACGTGGGTCGGCGTGATCGCGGCGCTGGTGTTGGTCGCGCTTGGGGGCCAGCTCGGTCGTTGGGTCGGGTTTGCGCTGGTGCTGGCGGTCGGGCCCACGCTCGCGCGGCCGCTGCTGCGGCTGCCGCTGATCGCAGACAACCGTGAACGCATCGCGCGCTGGGTACCCGTGCTGGTCGTGGTCGCCCTCGCGACCGCGCTGCTTGGGGACCTCGCGCTGGGGCGACCGCCGGCCTCGCGCGACCACGGGATCCACTACTTCCAGACCAAGGTGCTCGTCGACGAGCTGATCCCGCGCGGCGAGCTGATCGGCTTCTCAGATCGCCTGAACACGGGCTACCCATTTGGCGACTCGTACCCGGTGCTGGGCTACCTGATCACCGGCGCGGCCAACCTGCTCAGCTTTGGGCTGATCTCGCTGCGCACCAGCTACGCCTGGGGTCTGCTGGGGATCTGGGTCCTGGCGCTGGGGGCGGTCTGGTGGCTGGCGTCGACGATCGCCCGCGAGCTGCGGGGCGAAGCGATCGAGCAGGCTCCGGCCAAGCCCGACAAAGACAAAGACAAAGACAAAGACAAGGACAGCGAGCCGCCGCGCCCGGCGTTGGCCGAGCTGCTCGATCCACGCTGGGCCGGGGCGCTCGCCGCGATCGCGTGGCTGATCGATCCAGGCGCGAGTCGCGAGGGCGGCTGGAACTACCTCATGTTCCACGGCGTGTGGCCGCAGCTGCTGTCGAGCGCGCTGTGGATCGCCTCGCTGCCGGCCACCTGGGCGGCGCTGCGGCGCCCGAGCATGCGCAGCCTCGCGCTCGCGGGTCTGTTGCTGGGCGCCAGCGTGCTCGCCCACCCGTTTGGGATGTTGACGGCCGCGACCTCGGCGGCGGCGTGGCCGATCGTGCTGTGGGCGACGGGGACCATGCGCAAGCTGCCGGGCGGGCAGATCCGCTGGTGGCTGTTGATCCACGTGTTCGCGGGGTTGGTGTGCTTGGGTTGGGTGCTGAGCTTCCTCGCCAGCGCCGGGGCCATGGCCCGATCACCGGTGCCATGGAAGCCGCTGGGCGAGCTGGCGACCTCGCTGCTCGCGGGTGAGCTGTTCTGGCAGTACCGGGCCTGGGTTGGGCCGCTGAGCGTCGTCGGCTTGATCGTTGCGATCCGTCGCGGTCGCGCGATGGCCTGGCTCGGCGTCGGCCTGGTCTGCGCGCTGCTGGTGCTGGGCTCCGAGGCTTCGATCACCGTGGTCCGCCTGGATCTACTGGTCAGCTCGTTCAAGAACCTGCAGTTCCCGCGCTACTCGATCGCGCTCAAGCCGGTGCTCTACGCGTTCGCGGGGGTCGGCGGGGCGGTGTTGCTGGCCCGGCTGCGCGCGATCCCCAACCGTGATCACCCCGCGAGCGACGCAGCCGCGCCGCGCCCCGCCGCGGGCCGGCTGCTCGCCGCGCTGTGTCTGGCCCCGCTGCTGGTCGGGATCGTCGATGATCGCGGCCGCCTGACCCCGCGCCCGGTCGGCGGCGTCGAAGTGCTCGAGGGCTCGCCGCACGCGGCCGTCGAGCAGGCCCTGTCCGAGACCCTGGTTGAAGAGGCCCAGCTGCTCGCCAGCGCCAACGATCCGCGCCCGCTCAACGTCGCGTTCTTGCGCCGGATCATGGGTGGCGGCACCTACCCGCTGTTTGCGATCACCGACGCCGACGCCAACCTGGTCCTCGATGGCCACATCCCGGCGGTCAACTACAAGTACCAAGTCCGCCGCCGCAGCCCCGACGCGCTGCGGCTGCTCGGGGTCACCCACGTCATCTACGATCATCCGCTGACCCACGGCAGCGACGACATCCGCCTGGCCGAGGCGCTCGAGCCGGTCGGTGAGTTTGGGGTGTGGAAGCTCGGGCGCCTGCGCCCAGACACCGCCAAGGAGCCCAAGCCAGTCGACCACGTGGTGATCGGCCAGCTCGGGCAGGTCGAGGTCACGCGCGAGTCGGTGACCAAGCTGAGCGTCAGCGTGGGGTCGGTCGAAGGTGCAGGCCGGGTCGACCTGCCGCTGGGTCCGTACCGCAAGTGGTCGGCGGTGCGCGACGACGGCAAGCGCTTCAAGCTCGAGCCCGTCGCGCTCGCCCGCGGGCTCCCGGGGGTCAAGCTGCCGTTCAAGCGGCCCGGCACGGTCACCTTGGAGTACCGCACGCCGACGATCGAGCGGGCCGCGATGTGGATCAGCAACGTGGCGATCCTGCTGCTGCTCGGCCTGATGTTCTCGAACCGCGAGCTGCAGCTGGCGGTCCGCTTGCAGTCGCCGCGGGCGCTGAAGATCTCGTGGGCGCTGGGGCTGCTCGGCGTCGCCGGCATCTTGGTCGGCGGCTACGTTCGCCAGCAGCAGCGGCTCGAGGACACGTGGACCAAGATCGCCAAGGATCACATGTCGTCCAAGCGGCTCGCGGGCGGGCGCAAGCTGAAATTTCGCAGTGACCTCGTTGATGACGGCGGCTACGCGGTCACGCGCTCGACCACCGATGGCTGCGACGGGACCCTGGGCAAAGACGCAATGGCCGGGTGCACCAGCGTCGACGCCCGGCCGCGCCGCTCGATGTCGTTTCGGGCGCCCTACTTGTATCGGTGCTTGCGCGTGCAGGTGCCCGGGCGCGGCAGCTTGGAGATCCACCTCGATGGCCTCGAAGCCGAGGACGATCTCGCCGGGTTCTTCGTGCGGGAGAATCGGACCTTCGAGGGCCTCAGCGTGCGGCTGCCCGGTGAGCCAGACTTCTACTCGCCGGTCGGTACGAGCAAGCGCGAGCACTTTCATCTGACCGCCGAGGGCCGCGCGGGCGCGACCACGATCGAGCTGCGCAACGATCAGAGCCGCGATCAAGCCGTGTGCTTCTCGCTCGCTGCCCTCGAGCGCGTCGACTGAGCGCGAGCGGCCCAGACCAGGCTCTTCGCCTGCTGCGCCCGACGAGGCGTGAGACCGGCGAGGTCAGCGGCGGTTCTGTGGACACGCCAGTACCTGGTGCCGTCCGCACCCAGAGTCAAAGCTCGTTCGGCGACCGCATGACACCTGGCCGGCCCCGGGTGACGAACCGCCGCACGGCATGCCGACGCACAGGTGGACACGACCCGCGCGGCGCTATGCTGCTTGAGGGTGGAGCGAGAAGAGATCAAGCAGGACGAGCAGGCGCGGCAGGCCGCAGTCGACAGCTACTTAATTTTGGACACCGAACCCGACAGCGTGTTCGATGATCTGACCGCAGCCGTCTCCAGCTTGCTCGATGTCCCGATCTGCCTGGTGAGTCTGCTCGACCGCCACCGGCAGTGGTTCAAGTCCAACCATGGCCTGGACGTGCGAGAGACCCCGCGCGAGTACGCCTTTTGCGAGCACGCGATCCGCATGGAGTCGCCGCTAATCGTGCCCGACGCGAGAGTCGACGAGCGCTTTCGTGACAACCCCTTGGTCACCGGCGAGCCCTTCATTCGCTTCTACGCAGGGGTGCCGCTGCGCACCGGTGATGGCCACGCGCTCGGGACCCTGTGTGCCATTGACGGTCGACCGCGCGAGCTCACCGCGATCCAGCAGGACCTGCTGACCCGGCTGGCCAAGCAGGCCGAGCGCGCGCTCGAGCTGCATCGCCGGATCTGCGTGCTCACGGAGCTGTTGGAGGCTCGCACCAATCGCCAGCGGCAGACCGAGCTGCTCGTTGCGATGGTTGTCCACGACATGCGCTCGCCGCTGACCGGGATCCGGTTGCTGGCCGAGACCCTGACCCCCCAACACGACTTCGACAAAGAGGCCGTCGCCGAGCTCTGCTCGCTCGCGGATCGCATGCAGCGGCACCTCATCGACATGCTGGATCTGGTGTTGGGTGACATGGGCACCCTGCGGATCCGCCGGTCTCCGGCGACGGCCGGCGAGCTGATCCAGGCCGCCGTGGGAATGCTCGCAACCGGCCCCGAGCGACGGGGGACAACGATCACGGTCGGGGTCCGCGATGATCGTGTGATCCAGGTCGACCGCGACCTCTTGGTCCGCGTGATCGTCAACATGCTCGAGAACGCGGTGTCACAGCCCCAGGTCACCCATGTGCAGATCGACGGGAGGTTCAGCGAGGACCGACTGCGGATCAGCATCACCGACGATGGCGCCGGCTTCGACCCCAGCCTTCGCAGCGACCTGTTCAACCCCTTCGCCCAGGGCGTCGATCGCAAGATCGGGCGCGGGCTGGGGCTGGCGTTCTGCCGCAGGGCCGCCGACGCCCACGGTGGGGCGGTCGGCTGTGACTCCCGTCCTGGAGCGGGCGCGACGTTCTGGGTTGAAGTCCCGATCCACACGCCGGAGCCGGCAGGCTGAGGGGTCGGGACCTCGACCCTCACTCGAGGCGATCGCGTCGGCGCTGGACCAGGGCCGCGATCGTTGGCACTGCGAGCAGCGACGCGACGGCCGTTGACAGGATCCCGACCACCGCGAGCTCCCCGATCGTTCGCAGGCCCCCGCTGTCGGCGACCAAGAACGCGCCGAAGCCCATCGCGGTCGTCATGGTCGCGGCCAGGATCGCCCGGCCGGTCTCATCGACGGAGCGATGCAGGCCCGTGTTGGTGCTTGGCTCGCGGCGGATCGCGGCGGTCAGGTACACGCCGTTGTCCACGCCGATGCCCATGATCGCGGGCAGGATCGGCACGCTGAACAAGGTCAGCTTGAGGTCGAAGGCGCCAAGGATCCCAAACGTCCACCACAGCGCGAGCGCGAGCGGGGCGATCGTGATCAGGGTCTGGCCAAAGCTGCGTACCTGCCAGAACACGAACGCCACGATGATCGAGAGCGCCATCCCCAGCACGACGGGCCACTCCTCCTCGAGGGTCGTGAAGATCGTCGCGTAGACCGTGGGCTCGCCCGCGAAGGTCCCGGTCCCGTCGGCGTAGGCCTGGACCTCGTCCATGAACTCCACGCTGGTGATGATGTCGGCGGCGTCGTAGTTGGGGTAGGCGAACAGCCCCCAGCTGCCGTCGTCGCCACGCAGCTTGCCGATCGCCTCGGGCGGAAGATCCTCGGGGCCGAAGGGCTGGGCCTCGAGCATGCGCTGCAGCGTGGCGCCGTCTTTGGGATCGAGGCCGGTCTGGTTGGCGGCCGGCTGCGCGGGGGCGAGCTCTTCGTCGGGATCGCCGTCGGCATTCTCAGCATTCTCGGCATCCTCGGCATTCTCGTCATCCTCGTCATTCTCGGCAGGCTCGAAGTCGTCGTCCCAATCGTCTGACCCTGCGTCGAGCTCGTCGGGGTCTTCGCCGCGCAGCTGCGCCCACACGCGCGGGCTCCAGTCTTCGGTCATCGCGTTGATCCGCGCGCGCCGAGCCTGCTGATCGATGTGCTTGGGCGGCATCAAGCTCGGCGCCGCGACCAGCTCGGCCACGCGGGTGTCGCCGGCCTCGACCCGGCGGGCGTGGTGGTCGATCGCGCGCTCGTAGACCCGCTCGAGCTCGGCATAGGTCGGGACCGAGAGCACGCTGGCGTGGACGTTGCGCCCAAAGATCTCCGAGATCAGGAACACGTCGGCCTCGGTCGCGTCGCGGGTCTGGTCGCTCTGCAGTGACCGGGTGTTGCGCTCGAACCCGTCGCTTCGCATGTGGCTGATGCCCCGAAACGACGCGACCGTCAGCAGCACGATCGCGGCGAAGATCAGGCCCGGCCGGGCGAGCAGCGCGCGCGTGGCCCCGCCAACCCCATCGGGCGGCATCCGCTTGGGGGGCTTGACCCCAACCCAGGCCAGCAGCGCCGGGTACACGGTGAGCATCGCCAGCAGGCACAGCCCCACGCCAAACCCCGCGATGACCCCAAACTCGCCAAACGCCGGAAACTCCGAGGTGGCCATGACCACGAACGCGCTCGCGGTCGTGCACGAGGCGACGAGCAGCGGCGCGATCACAGCCCTGAACGCGCGCCGGATCGTCTGCTCGCTGCTGTAGTCCTCGCGCTCGCGCCGGGCTCGGGCCAGGATGTGGATGCCCGCGTCGATGCCGATCCCCATCACCACCGAGGAGATCAAGCTGGTGATCGAGTTGAGGTGGCCGATCGCCAGCTGCGTGGCCCCCAGCGACCAGGTCACCCCGCACGCGAGCGGCACCAGCAAGGTCCCGATCGCCCGCCACGAGCGAAACAACAGGTACAGCACCACCATCACGCCAAGCAGCGCGACCGCGCCGCTGCGGACCATGTCGCGGCCGATGATCTTGCGTTCGGCGGCCTTGTTCACGTAGGGGCCGACCAGGTTGAAGCGGACCTCGGTCGCGTGCCACGGCCCCGGCTGGGCGAACACCTGCGAGACCCGCTCGAGCATCCGGTCGCTGACCTCGACGGCATAGTCGAGATCCGCGGAGCTCTGGCTTGGGCGCAGGAACAACACCAGCGCGTCGATGCCCTCGCGCTCGTAGTAGTCACGAAACCCCGCGCGCTGCTCGACCGCCTCGCGCTTGGTGTCGATGAACGCCTGCAGCGCCGCGGGTGCGTCTGGATCCGGCGGCTCGATGCACACGTCGGGCGCCGCCGAGCAGAACTGATAGTGCTGCCACGCTTCGACGCGCTCGACGAGCGTGTCCATCTCGGGCCCCTCGAGATAGTAGAGCGCGTGCTCGATGAAAAAATTGCTAGCGAGGCGATGGTCGACCTCGCGCAGCATGGGCTCGTCCGCGAGCTGCTCGGCGAGCGCGTCGGCGAGCGCGTGGCGGTCTGCCGCGGCCCCGCCTTGGATCACCACGTTGATCGAGCCGACCGCGCCAAAGTTGGCTTCGACGTGCTCGATCGCCTCGACGACAGCGTGGTCGCGGGGCAGCAGCGCCCGCAGGTCGCTGTCGATCTTCAAGCGCGAGGCGAGCCAGCCCGAGACCAACGTCAGCGCCAAGCCCAGGACCAGGACCACGCGATGGTGACGGATGATCTGCTCGATCCACCAGTCGCGCAGACGGTGGGCCCAGCGAGCGGTGGGCGGCTCGGTCAAGCGCCCCGACCCTACACGACGGCCGAGTAGATCGCGTGCCGGCCCACGCCGATTCGCTCGAGCCGGCCCTCTTTACACAGCACACCCAAGTGGTGGCGCAGGACCTTGCGATCCATGCGTGTGTACTCGGCGATGTCGTCGAGCGTGACGTCGCCGTTGCCTTCGACGAAGGGCACGACCATGCGCCCGACCTCGTCGGTCTCGAGTCCGCCGTCGGCCGGGGCCTTGGGGATCTTCTTGACGATGTCGTCGGCCATCTCCACGCCCTCGGCGTCGGCGTCGGCCTGTTGCTCGGGGCCGCCTAGCGCCTCTTGCAAGATCCGACGTTTGCGCTTCTTTGGCGTGTCCGCTTCGGGCTCGGGCTCGGGCTCGAGACCGAACGCATCGCGCAGATCCCCAAGCGTGATCTTGGAGAACTGGGTCCACAGATCCCGCGCCTCCAAGAAGCCAACGAGCTCACCAAGCTTGACGTCGCCAGGGTTGCTCAGACCTTTGAGGGTCTCGACCGCGCTGAGGCGCTCGAGCTCGTTGCGGCGCAGGGGAGGGATGTCGTTGCCAGCCATTCTCGTCTCGGGTTTCGCTCGCTAGCACGTCCGTCCGGCCCGCACCGAGCGGGGGAGGGCGCACCAGATCGCGCGATTCACGGGCTACCAGCGATCGCCACTTCGCGACCGCCTGCTAGCGTCGAGCTGATTGTGCGTCACGCCTGGCGGGCACGGCAACCCTGGGATTGGGACCTGATCTTTCGAGCAGTTCCGAGCGCGGGCCCGGCCGGTCGGCGTGAGTCGTCGATGCGCGAAAATGGAGATCTCTCAGACCAATAGTCGGGGCTGGATCGCCGGTGACTCGTCGGTCACTCTGGGGACCAGTTGGGGATCGGGATGTGGGTGGATCTCCGTGGGTCCACCCACAGCAAATCCGGGGCCAACGCGAGAACCTGGGTGGCGTCGACCATCTGAACGGCATTGATCAAGCCGTTTGTCGGGCGCCTCAGCTTGATTCTAGGGGTTCCCAGATCACCAAGCCCGTGGGCCGGAAGCTGTGGGCAAAATCCGATCGCGGCGATCGCGAGGTTCTTGCGACACACCACATGTTGTGGTTGGTTAGGCCCCCGACCCAACATGTGGGCCGGCGACTCGCCGGCCCCACAATTTCCAGATTCGGCGCCAAATTCGGGTCCACCTGCTCCGGTCCACGAGCTTCGGGTCCCACCAGATTTGGGTCCACCAGACTCGGGTTCGGGCTCGTCAGTTGAGCGAGTTCGTGCCAAACCCCCCCCCGACGAGGGCACTGCTCCAGCGCCCGTCGCCGCCATCGACGCCATCCGACTTCCCGCCCGCTGGCATGGCACGAGCTGCCAAGCCAAGCCTCGCCTCCGCCTCCGCTCCTCCATCGTCCCGGCTGACCTTCCCCAGCCGGCACCAGGCGACTCGCCCGAGTCGACCGCTTCAGAGACGGCTTCGCTCGAAGCCGACCGCCCCAGATTCGGCTTCGATCCAAGCCGATGGGGGAGCCGTCCGCGCTCTACCACCTGCTCGCTTGCTCACCCACTCGCCGCCACGCCCCGCACCACCATGAAGATCAGCCGCCTCTTCACCCGATCGACCGAGCGCCCCTACGAGGGCCTCGACTTCGAAGCCCGCAGCTCTCGCATCACCAACCCGGACGGGTCGCTGGTGTTCGAGGCCAGTGACATGTTGGTCCCCCGGGGCTGGTCGCAGGTCGCGGTCGACATCCTCGCGCAGAAGTACTTCCGTCGCGCTGGGGTCCCCGCCGTGCTCCGCCGCGTCCCCGAAGAGGGCGTCCCCGAGTGGCTGTGGCGCAGCGAGCCCGACGAAGAGGCCCTCGCCAAGCTGCCCGAGGCCGAGCGCTTCACCGGCGAGCGCGACAGCCGTCAGGTGTTCGATCGCCTGGCCGGCTGCTGGACCTACTGGGGTCACAAGCACGGCTACTTCGAAGACGATCAGCAAGCGCGGGCCTTCTTCGACGAGATGGTGACCATGCTCGCGAGCCAGCGCGCCGCGCCCAACAGCCCGCAGTGGTTCAACACCGGCCTGCACTGGGCCTACGGGATCAGCGGCCCCGCGCAGGGCCACTACTACTGCGACCCCACCACCGGCGAGCTGCTCAAGTCGGTCAACGCCTACGAGCACCCGCAGCCCCACGCCTGCTTCATCCAGGGCGTCTCGGACGATCTCGTTGGCGACAGCGGCATCATGGATCTGTGGGTCCGTGAGGCCCGGCTGTTCAAGTATGGCTCGGGCACCGGGTCCAACTTCTCGCAGATCCGCGGCGAGGGTGAGCCGCTGTCGGGTGGCGGGCGCTCGAGCGGCTTGATGAGCTTCCTGCGCATCGGCGATCGAGCCGCCGGCGCGATCAAGAGCGGCGGGACCACACGCCGCGCCGCGAAGATGGTCGTCGTCGACGTGGATCACCCGGACATCGAGGCCTACATCGACTGGAAGGTCGTCGAGGAGCAGAAGGTCGCGGCCTTGGTCACCGGCTCGCGGCTTTGCAACGAGCACCTCAACCAGATCATCCGCGCCTGCCACGTCACCGACGCCGAGCTCACGGCCGCCGAGCGGCTCGACCCGCGCAAGAACCGTCCGCTGCGCAAGGCGATCAAGCGCGCGCGCAAGGTCCAGGTCGCAGAAAATTACATTCAACGCGCGATCCAGCTGGCCAAGCAGGGCGCCCGCGAGATCGAATTTCCCGAGTACACGACCGGCTGGGACTCCGACGCCTACGGGACCGTGTCGGGCCAGAACTCCAACAACTCGGTGCGGATCGTCGACGGGTTCCTGCGCGCCGTCGAGGACGACGACACCTGGGATCTGACCCGGCGAACCGACGGCAAGGTCAGCCGGACCCTGCGCGCGCGCGAGCTGTGGGACAAGATCGCCTATTCCGCGTGGAGCTGCGCCGATCCAGGCCTGCAGTACGACACGACGATCAACGACTGGCACACCTGCCCGGCCGACGGCCGGATCAACGCCAGCAATCCTTGCTCGGAGTACATGTTCCTCGACGACACGGCGTGCAACCTGGCGTCGTTGAACCTCATGAAATTCGTCGAGTCCGGCGGGGTCGGCGACGGCAACTTGGACGTCGAAGCGATCCGTCACGCGACCCGGCTGTGGACGATCGTGCTCGAGGTCTCGGTGCTCATGGCCCAGTTCCCGAGCCCGCAGATCGCCACGCGCAGCTACAAATTCCGCACGCTCGGGCTTGGCTACGCCAACCTCGGCACCTACTTCATGGTCCGCGGCGTCCCCTACGACTCCGAGCAGGCCACCGCGATCTGTGGCGGCGTCACGGCCTTGATGACCGGGGCGAGCTACGCCGCCTCTGCCGAGCTCGCGGCCGAGCACGGGCCGTTCCCCGGCTACGCCGACAACCGCGAGTCGATGCTGCGGGTGATCCGTAACCATCGCCGGGCGATCTACGACGTGCCGCGCTCGGAGTACGAGTCGCTGGCGACCGCGCCCAAGGGCGTCGACTCGCGGACCTGCCCGAACTACCTGCTGCGCTCGGCCCAGGCCGCGTGGGACGAAGCGCTCACCCGCGGCGAGAAGTCGGGCTTTCGCAACGCCCAGGTCACCGTGATCGCGCCAACCGGCACGATCGGCCTGGTCATGGACTGCGACACGACCGGCATCGAGCCCGACTTTGCCCTGGTCAAGTTCAAGAAGCTCGCCGGCGGCGGCTACTTCAAGATCATCAACCAGTCGGTCCCCGGCGCGCTGCGTCGGCTTGGCTACACCGACGGACAGATCGAGGACATCGTTCGCTACTGCAAGGGCGCCGGGACCCTCGCTGGCTCGCCGGAGCTGACCCACGCGGATCTGCGCGCCAAGGGGTTCACCCAGCCGCTGATCGATCGGATCGAGTCCGAGCTGGCCCAGGCCTTCGAGCTCTCGTTCGTGTTCAACCGCTACACGCTGGGCGACGACTTCTGCCGCGACACGCTCGGGTTCACCGACACGCAGCTGTCGGATCCCGGCTTCGACATGCTCCGCGAGCTCGGGTTCACCCCCGACGAGATCCAAGCCGCCAACGACTGGGTCTGCGGGACCATGACCGTCGAGGGCGCGCCGCACCTGCGTGACGAGCACCTCCCGGTGTTCGACTGCGCCAACCGCTGCGGTCGCTACGGGGTCCGCTTCATCCGCCCCATGGCCCACGTGCACATGATGGCCGCGGCCCAGCCGTTCTTGTCGGGGGCGATCTCCAAGACGATCAACATGCCCAACGAGGCCACGATCGACGAGGTCAAGCAGGTCTACCTGGCCTCGTGGAAGCTGTGCCTCAAGGCGATCGCGCTGTACCGCGACGGCAGCAAGCTCAGCCAGCCGCTCTCGGCCTCGCTGGTCGACGACATCAGCGACGACCTCGATGATCTCGACGAGGCCGAGCCGAGCTACCGGGCGCCCGCCGCCGCGACCAGCCAACCGCAGGTGATCGAGAAGGTCACCGAGCGGCTCGTGCACCGCTACTTGTCCAAGCGTCGGCGGATGCCGGATCGCCGCGCCGGCTACACCCAAAAAGCCACGATCGGCGGGCACAAGGTCTACGTGCACACCGGCGAGTACACCGATGGCACGCTCGGTGAGATCTTCATCGACATGCACAAAGAGGGCGCAGCGTTCCGCTCGCTCATGAACTGCTTCGCGATCGCGATCAGCTTGGGCCTGCAGTACGGCGTGCCGCTCGAGGAGTTCGTCGACGCGTTCGTGTTCACGCGCTTCGAGCCCAACGGGATCGTCACGGGCCACCCGCACGTGAAGATGTCGACCTCGATCATCGACTACATCTTCCGCGAGCTCGCGGTCTCGTACCTCGATCGCACCGACCTCGCGCACGTGCTGCCCGAGGACCTCGCCCCCGACTCGACCGGCGCCGACGAGATCATCGAGTACCGCGACGAAGAGGTCATCTCCGAGCGCGTCGTGACCCCCGGTCCGCTCAAGCTGACCGCCGACATCCCCCGCTCGACCCACCTGTTCGTCGGTGACTCGGCGCAGGGCAAGATCGAGGTCGAGGACCGCACGGTCGGCGTGGCTGCCAACGCGTCCGGGTTCAAGCCGGTCGCCGCGGCCGGTGGGGCCAACGGCGGTCGCGCGGCCGAGCTGCAAGCCCAGGCGGCGTTGGGCGAGCAGGTTCGGCGGGCGCGGATGCAGGGCTACGAGGGGGACGCCTGTGACGCGTGCGGCGGGTTCACGCTGGTCCGCAACGGATCGTGCATGAAATGCATGACCTGCGGCGGCACCTCCGGCTGTTCTTAATCATTACCCCCACAGCCGCCTTCGCACCTCGGGGGCCTTCTATGACCCCCACAGGCGGCTTCGCACCACGCGGTCACTCGCTTCGCTCGCTCCCAACGGGCCGTTTGTTCGCATCCGCATGTGTGGCCCCCTCGAAGGGGGCTCTCGTCTGGGCACCTGGAGCTGGGTGGGTGCCTCTCCATTTACGTGGTCGATTATGACCCCCACAGGCGGCTTCGCACTTCGCAGGCCTTCTATGACCCCCACAGGCGGCTTCGCACTTCGCGGTCACTCGCTTCGCTCGCTCTTAAGGGGGCGTTTGGTCGCGGGTGCATCATTGGCCCCCTAGAAGGGGGCTCTCGTCTGGGCACCTGCAGCCACCGGGTGGCTCTCCACTTGCGTGATCGACGATGACTCCCGCAGGCGGTTTCGCGCTGCGGGTGATCGGCCCCTACAAGGGGCTCTCGTCTGACCACCTGCAGCAACCGGGTGGCTCTCCACCTACGTGATCGACGATGACCCCCGCAGGCGGTTTCGTACTGCGGGGGTGTCGTCGCTGCGGATCAAAGACAGTCTGCCCGTGTGCGTGGGCGCGTCAGAACGGTTCGAGGTGAACGCTGAGGGACTCCGAGAAGTCAGATCCCGCGTACACGACTAGCTCGTACATGCCGGGACTGAAATTGAACACCGTCGTCAGGCCCGTGTCAGCGTACAAGTGGGGGTGCTCCGAGCATGCGGCGCACGCTTGAACGTTGAAGTCCAGCTCGGCGTCTTCGCCGTCCTCGCCACGAATGAAGACGCCTGTCCGCATTTCCTCCGGGAACCAGAGCCGCCGTGTCGCCACGATTCGACTCCCCAATGGGCCGATGACGCCGTTGGCGGCACAGTCCATGTCAATGTCGAACACGACCTCGCCATTTGGGTCAGCGATCGCATCGGGTTCGCCAGCACACTCCCATAGCCGCGCCCGATATTGCTGTCGGTGGCACCGCGGATATTGCTCGTATGCGCTGAGCAGCTCGGAGAACTCGACGTCGAGGACCTTCGGGATCGCCTCGCGCCAGTCGTCGAGGGTCGTGAAGTAGGGCATTTCGTCGCACAGCCCAGCGACCGCCTCCGGCCCGTACTCCTCGAACAAGAACGAGGCGAAGTTTCCAGCCCGCTCGTACTCCGGGTAAGGAAGCGGCGCCAGGGTCAGGATGTCTT
>NZ_JMCC02000098.1 GCF_000737335.2 Enhygromyxa salina
GTCGCCGTCGCCGTCGCCGTCGCCGTCGCCGTCGCCGTCGCCGTCGCCGTCGCCAGGGTCACCGTCGCCGTCGCCGTCGCCGTCACCGTCACCGTCACCGGTCTCGGTGGACGTGGAGGTGTCCGCGTTCGTTGTCGAGCCACTGTCATCGTTGCAAGCCACGAGCGTGAGGCCGCCGGCAGCGAGTAGGCACATCAAGGTAGAACGATTGAGCGAGTACATGTCCGGGGAGTCTACGTTGGCGGCCGTTGGCCTTACTACCCCGAAAATCGGCCACATTTGGCACTCAGGCGCGAGCGAAGCCCCCCACTGCTGGAGGGCTTCGCTCGTGGGTGAACCCACCCACGAAGGTGTTCGCAAGCGGACGAGAAGCCCCCGCCCGGGCCGAAATCAATTGCCGCGGCGACCTGGAGCACGCTGGCCGCTTCGCTTGCCGCGACGCGGTTGGTTGCGAGACGGCCCCCTGCCGCCACCGCCACCGCCACCGCCACCGCCGCGCGACTTGCTGGCCAGATCCGTCGCTTGGGGCGGCGCCTGGCTCGGCATGTAGTCGTGTTGCTCCACCCGCGGGATGTGCTTGCGAAGCAGCCGCTCGATGTCGACGAGGTACGCCCGCTCTTCGAGATCGCAAAACGACAGCGCGATACCCGAGGCGCCAGCTCGCGCGGTCCGTCCGATCCGGTGCACGTAGGTCTCGGGCACGTTCGGCAGGTCAAAATTGATCACGTGCGAGACCTCGTCGATGTCGAGCCCGCGCGCCGCGATGTCGGTGGCCACGAGCACCCGCAGCTCACCGCTGCGGAACGAGTCCAGCGCGCGGGTGCGGGCGCCCTGCGACTTGTTGCCGTGGATCGCCGCCGCGCCAACGCCAGCGTCGATCAGGTACTTCACGATTCGGTTGGCGCCGTGCTTGGTCCGGCTGAACACCAACGAGCGGCTGACCTGGCGATCGCGGTTCATGAGATCCACCAGCAGCCGGCGCTTGTCGTTCTTGTCGACGAAGTACAGGTGTTGCTCGACGTCGGCCGGCTCGGAGACCCGCGCGACCGCGACCTCGAGCGGGTCGCGCAGCAGCGTGCCCGCGAGGGTGCGGATCGAGTCGGGCATCGTCGCCGAGAAGAACAGGGTCTGGCGCTCGCGCGGCAGCTTTGACACGATCCGGCGGATGTCGGGCAAGAAGCCCATGTCGAGCATCTGGTCGGCCTCGTCGAGCACGAAGATCTCGATCTTGCTGAGGTTGATCTCGCCGCGGTTCATGAGATCCAGCAGCCGGCCGGGCGTGGCGACCAGCGCGTCGACGCCCTTGCGCAGCTCTCGGATCTGGGGCTTGTCGTTGACCCCGCCAAACACGACCGAGTGCCACAGCTCGAGGTGCTCGCCGTAGGTGGTCAGGCTCTCGCCGATCTGCGCCGCGAGCTCGCGCGTGGGGGTGACGATCAGCGCGCGCAGGACCGGCTCATCGCCAGCGCTGCTGTCGAGGTGCTGCAGGATCGGCAGCGCGAACGCGGCGGTCTTGCCCGTACCTGTTTGGGCGCAGCCAAGAATGTCGCGGCGGGCGAGCGCGGGCGGGATCGCTTGGGTTTGGATCGGAGTTGGATGGTCGTAGCCGGACTCACGGACGGCGCGGAGGAGAGACGGCACGAGGCCGAGTTGTTCGAAACTCACGAGCGGGAGGTGACATGAATAGCGGAAGCGCGCAAGCCAGACAGCCGTGGCCGCGCCCTTTGCCCGGCGCTTGCGTGGCCCGCTGGCGAAATTGCCAAGCCAGACCGGCTACCCGAGGTTTGCGATCTCTTTGATCCAACTGATGATGTTGGCTCGTTGGTGATCGGCGCCCGGCGTGCTTGGGTTGGCTCACGGGCCAGCGGTGTGACTCATCGGCGTAGGGCCGGTCAGCGCTCGCTCGGTGTCCGCATACCGCTCGCGCCGCCGACGGCGTCAGGGCTCGAGCTCCCAGGCTATCGTGCGAGCCATGCACACCTTTCGCCACGCGATCTTGCGCGCGCCCGCTCCACACTTCGCTGGCGGGATCACGACCGTGGCGTGGACGGAGCCGCCATCGCATGCGCGCTTGCTCGCGCAGCACCAAGCCTATGCGCAGGGCCTGCGCGCGGCCGGGCTGAGCGTGGAGATACTCCCGGCCCTCGACGGCTTCCCCGACGCCTACTTTGTCGAAGACGTCGCGGTCGTGCTCCCCGAGCTGGCCGTGGTCACGCGCCCTGGCGCCGAGGCCCGCCGCGGTGAGACCGAACACATCGTCGCGGCCCTCGCCGCGCACCGCGAGCTCGTGCAGCTCGAGGCGCCCGCGACCCTCGATGGTGGGGACGTGATGGTGCTGGGACGCCGGGTGTTCGTTGGCCTGTCCGCGCGCACCAACGCGGCTGGTGTGGCGGCGCTGCAGGGCGTCCTCGAGCGTGTCGGCTACACCGTCTGCGCGATCCCAGTCGCGGCCGGGCTGCACTTCAAGTCCAGCGTCAACCTGGTGGGCCACGACACCTTGGTCGCGACCGCGGCGTTCGCCGGGCGGCCCGAGTTCCATGGTCTCGAGGTCATCGAGGTCAGCGACGCCGAGGCCTACGCCGCCAACATCTTGCGGGTCAACGACCATGTGTTGGTCGCGGCTGGCTTCCCCGAGCTCGCGGGCAAGCTGCGGGCCCGTGGGTTTGGGTTGATCGTGCTCAACATGAGCGAGGTCGAGAAGATGGACGGCGGGCTGAGCTGTCTGTCGCTGCGCTTTTAGACCTGGGGCCGCAAACCCCTCAATCGAGGTCGAGCGGCGCCTCGCAGCCGTCCTTGCGCAGCTTGCAGCCAGCGCACTGCGAGCCGGTCCAGATCGCCTCATACATGGCTTGGACCTGGTCGATCAGCTCCTCGTCGGAGCTGACGAAGCCAAGCTCGAAGTTACGCCGGCCCTCGCCCTTGGCGCCCAGTCCCGCGCCCGTCCAGTTGGCGCTGCCCAGGTAGCAGGACTCGGCGTCGACGATCACGGTCTTGAAGTGCACGCGCGGGCACAGGCGCAGCTCGAGGCCGCCGCGGACCAGGCGTGGGTGCCGATCAAACGAGGCCCGAAACGCGCGCGAGGGGTGGCCGGCGTGGAGCAGGCGCAGCTCGACGCCCGCGGCGGCTCGCTCGTCGAGGACGTCGAGGACCGAGCGAAAGCGATCGCGCGAGCGCACCGACCTCCGCGGGCCCTCGACCATGAGCTCCTTGAGGTTGGCGGTCGCGATCCAGATCGAGCGCTGGGCTTGGGCGATGCGGGCGAGCACGACGTCGTAGTGCGCGCGGCCGGCGATCAGGCCGACGTCCACGGGCCGGGTGGGGGCGGCGAAGTCAGTCAGGCTGGAGGCTGGAGGCGTCTTGGCTGAACTCCGGGCCATCTCCCGACTCTGCCAGCGCGCGCGCGAGACAGCCAATTTTCGAACAACGCGGACCCGCCCCGACCCGGGCCGTTCGCGGGGCGACCCGCCCTCAGGGCGCCCGGGTCGGCACCCGCAGCTCGTCGACGACGCTGAGATCCACGTCGCCCAAGTACGGCCGCATCAAGTGCTCGTCGTTCGCCTCGACCGCGCTGATGAACCGCCGCATCGCGTCGAGCACGGTCACCTCTTCGCGCTGGAACACCTCGCCTTGCAGCAGCCGCAAGATCTGCATGCGATAGTCGTCATTCTGAATGAACAACGTGAACAGCGGCAACAGCCGATAATACAAGCAGATGAACTCGTACCAAATGCTGCACCCCGCGCCGAGGGTTGTCGCATAGTCGTCAAACGCGGTGGCCTCGTCTTCGCCGCCACGCAGGACCCGGTGGATCGCCTCACTCGCAAACTTGGCCGAGTAGGTTGCGACGCTGACCCCGGACGAGAAGATGGGATCGACGAAGCGCGCGGCGTCGCCGATCATCAGGTACCCAGGCCCCGTGAACCGCGACATGCGGTAGCTGTAGTCGCCCTCGCGCTTGAATTCGTTGATTCGCACGGCGTCCTGCATCGCCACGGCGCCGTCCGGCGTCGAGCAAAGCATCTCGTGGAACCACGCCTCGATCTCGCCCTTGTTCTGGACGAAGTCGCGCTTTTCAACGACAACGCCGACCGAGGTGATGGTCTCTGTAATGGGGATCTGCCAGACCCAGCCGCGCTCGACCGGCAAGAAATAGATGTGAATGTCGTGCAGCCGGCCGGTCGCGCTGCGGGCCACGTTCTCGAACCACGCGTGGGTCGCAAATTGGTCGAACTGCGGGTCCTTTTCTAGCAGCTTGAGCTGGCGGCCCAGCACGGCCCGGCGACCACTGGCGTCGACGACCAGCTTGGCCGGCACGTCGATCGTCTGGCCGGCTACGGCCACGCGCACGCCACAGGCCCGATCACCTTCCATCAGGACCTGCTTGACCTCGGTGCCCTGGTACACCGTTGAGCCGAGCTCGCTGGCGTGCTTGAGCAGCAGGGCGTCAAACCGGGCCCGATCGACGTGATAGGTGTAGTCCTGCTCGATCCCCTCTTGTGGGAATTCGGCGAACTCGATCGTCAGCTCGGCGTTGCGCTTGATCGGGTGCCACGAGGCGCCGTACTTGCGCACGAAGCCCTCGCGCTCCATGGTCTCGAGAAACCCGATGTCTTGAAAGATCCGCGTGGTCGAGGTCACCAGCGACTCGCCCACGTGCGGCCGGGGGTGGATCGCAGACTCGAAGATGGTGTTCGAGATGCCGGCTTTGGACAGATAGCTACCGAGCGCAGACCCGCCGGGGCCGCCACCGATGATGATGACGTCTTGCGTGGAACTGGTCATTGGCTGACTCCGGTCAGACACAGCTGCGTGGACACGATCCCCGGGCCCAGCGCGATCAGGCGCAGATCCGGCCCGAACGCCCGCTGCCCCGCCTCGTGTTGGGCCCAGGCTTCGTGCAATACCCACAGGACCGAGGCCGAGCCAATGTTGCCGTGCTCGCGCAGGACCTTGCTGGAGATGTCTAGGGTTGGCGCAAACGCAGGAAAGCTGGCGCCGAGCTGGCGCATGAGCGAGGCGCCGCCAGGGTGAAAGTATGTGGTGTCGGGGTTGGCGGCCGCGACCGTGGGCCCAAGCTCGTCGAGCAGGCGCGTGCGAATTTCTTTGCCAACCGAGATCAGCGGCTGGTTGTCCTCGGACGCGGTGAAGTCGTTCTCTGCCAGGCTGTTGGGCCACAGCCGGGTGTCGAGCCGGCAACCGTCCCACGAGATGCAGCTGCTCGAGCTGGGCTTGGCGCTGACGACCACCGCCGCCGCGCCGTCCGAGGCGAGGCAATGCGCGACCACCTGCGACATGTTGGGGACCTCGTTGTGAACCCGGCTCTCGCCGTGGGTGCCCATCACGTCGGCACAGACCAGGCACACCCGCTGGGCGGCGCCAGTGGTCAGCAGCATGTCGGCGAGGTGCAGGCCGTGGGTTGGGCCAGCGCAGCCAAGCCCGGTCAGGTCGTAGCACAAGGCCTCTGGGCGCATGCCCAGCTCGGTCTGCAGCAGCCGGCTCAATGAGGGAAACCCGGCGTAGCTGGCGCTCACGACCACCAGCGCGTCAAAGCTGTCGGCGGGCAGATCCTCGCGGAGCAGCTTGGTGATCACGCGCTGGGCGAGCGAAGCGGTGGCGGCGTTGACCAAGCGATACCAGCCGCTGCGCGACTCGATCTCGGCGACGCTGACTTCGAGGTGGCGTTGCTCGATGCCCGCGTGCTCGTAGACAAAACCGACCATTTGCCGGATTTGCTCGCTGCCCTTCAGCTTGGTCAGGCGCCGCCGAAACAGCTCCGCGAGCTCGGTCTGGGCGTAGGTGTGGAGGCCCGGCTCGACGACGGGTCGCTCGAGGTAGCGACGTGCAGGCCCCATTACTTGCGCCGCCGATCAACGATTGTGTAGGCGTTGTCGAGCGGCGGCATCGCCTCGATGATGTCGGGCGTGAAGCTGAGCACGGCGAGCGTGTCCCGGCCAAAGTCGCTGACCAGCTGCTCCTCGAAGTCGCGCAGCGAGTCGTAGAGATCGATGTCGTCCTCGGCGAGGATGAAGTAGATCATCACGCCCTCGCTGAGATCCAAGAACGCCGCGTCGACGCCCTGGAAGAAGTCAAACCGCTCGTAGATGCGCGCGGCGATGTCCCGACCCCGACCCTCTGGAATTCGGTGCAACACCGGCGAGTCCTCGAGGCTCTTCTTCATCTCAATCGTGGCAGCCAACGGCTCGGGCGTGAAGCAGTCCCCGGCCAGCAGGCGGATCAGATCGCCGCCATGTTGGCCCTTGGTCATGTAAGCGAAGAATGCCGGGAATTTCCAGAAATAACGGATGAGGTCTGCGGCGCGACCCTGGCCCCGGTTGCAATAAGTGGCGTAGCCAGCCAGCAAATCCGGTTCCGCGGCCGGATTTGCGATGGCGGCAACGATTGCGTCGGCTGCGGCCTGGGCCTCCGTCAGGGCAAACGATGCCCCGAACGAGAAGATTGGATCCGTGAAGCAGTGCGAATCGCCGACACACAACCACCCCGGACCGACGAAGGGATCGACGCGGTACGAGTAGTTTCGCGACACGTGCATGGCCTCGACCTGGGTGGCCGAGGCCGTTCGCTGGGTCAGCTCGGGGTGCATGTGCTCGAGGCCCCACGCCATCGCGGCTTTCGAGGTGCCGCCGCGCAGCTTGTAGCTGGCGGTCGGCAACACGATGCCGATCGAAACGATCTCCGAGCTGACCGGGATCAACCAAGACCAATGGTAGGTGTCACGATAGAAGATGACGGTTGAGTTGTGCGTTTCACCGACGTCGGAGGCCACCCCAGAGAACTGGGAATACAGCGCGATCTGCCGGTTGAAGGCGGCGACGCGGCGCGGCCCGGCCAGCTCTTGGCGAGACATGAACACGCTCTGGCCGGAAGCATCGACGACGAACGCGGCCCGAACGGCCTGCGCGTCACCGTCTTCGCGATTGGCTGTCGCCACCGTAATGCCGACGACACGTCCGGCTTCCGTGAGCACGGTCTTGGCCGCGCCTTGGACATGCTCGACGCCCTTGGAGATCGCCAGCTGCAGCAGCAGGTGGTCGAAATCTGCCCTTCGGACCTGCCACGTTGGCCGCAAGACGGGCACGAAAAATTCTGCCCCCTCACGCCCAACGACCTTGACACCAGGCTTGGCAGGGAAGTCCAGCTCGGCCATTTTTTCGGTCAGGCCGGCGCGGGCGATGAAGTCACCAGCGGTCCCGGTCAAGCTCTCGCCCACGTGATAGCGGGGGAACTGATCCTTCTCGAGCAACAGCACGCTCAGCCCGCGCTCGGCCAGCAGCATCGCGGAGGCGGAGCCCGCTGGCCCGCCGCCGATCACGATGACGTCGTAGTGACTACGCACCTTTGTTGGTGTCTCCATCCGCCGCTTCGGGGCGGTCTTGGGCCACGTTCACGATCAGGTTTTGCAGCGCCTCGATGCTCTGAAAGTTGCGCGGCGAGACCTCGGCGTCGGGGATCGTGACCCCGAAGGTCTTTTGCACGAAGGTCAAGAGCGAGACCATGGCGAGGGAGTCGACGATCTCCCACTCGAGCAGCGGGGTGTGATCGGTGAGATCGGCCCCATCTCCGTGGAGTAGCTTTTCTGTGATGAAGCCCTTGAGCGCCTGATTGACTGATGTTGCGTCCATTAGTGGTGTGCCTTGTCCTGTGATTTCGTTGACTCCAGGAGCCGTTTTCGGTCGATCTTGCCGTTGCCTGTGCGCGGGAGCTGATCGAGGTTTCGGACCTCGTCGACCTGCATGTAGCGCGGCAGGCGTTCGGCGCAGTGCCGCTTGAGCGCGAGCAGGGACACCCGCTGCGGGCCGCACACGAACGCGACCAAGCGGGCTTCGAGCGCGACCCCTGCGACGATCACCGCGACTTGGTTGATCGCCGGATGCTCGAGCAGCGCGGCCTCGACCTCGCCGATCTCGATTCGCATCCCGCGGACCTTGACCATGTGATCGCGGCGGCCAACGTATTCGTAGACGCCGTCCTCGAGCACCCGGACGATGTCGCCGGTCGCGTAGGGGTGGGTGCCCAGCGGGGGCCGGCCCCAGTATCCGGTCATGACGGTGGGGCCGCGAACCATGAGCTCGCCGGTCTCCCCGGGCTTGGCGACCTCGCCGTCAGCGTTGATCGCCCAGGCCTCGTCAGCACAGCAGGCGCGGCCGATCGGGACCGGGGTCGCGCGCGCGGGATCGATCGTCAGGACCTCGTGGTAGGTGCAGACGTTGGTCTCGGTTGGGCCGTAGAAGTTGAGCAGACGGACGGCGCTGAATTGCTCGCGGAGCCGTCGCAGGTGCTTGATTGGGAACGGCTCGCCTGCGAACACGATGCGACTTGGCGGCGACTCGAGCTCGAGCAGGCCGCCGTGGTCCATCATCATGATCAGCGCCGAGGGCACCGAGTACCAGATGGTGATCGCGTGCTTGCGGATGAACGCGACCAGCTGCGCGGGCGCGTAGGCAAGACCCGCGGGGATCAGGCACACGCGGGCGCCGGCCATGAACGCGACGTAGAGGTCGAGCACGGACAGGTCAAAGTGAAACGGCGCGTGCGAGGAGAAGTGATCGCTTGGCGCAGCGGCCAGCGCAGCGTGGGCCCAGCTGACAAACGCGAGCGCGGCCCGATGACTGAGCGCGACGCCTTTGGGGGTGCCCGTTGAGCCGGAGGTGTACAGAATGTAGGCGAGCTGCTCTGGATGCAGATCCACCGGTGGCAGCGCGCGGGCCTGGGTGTGGGCCTGGGTGTGGGCGGGATCGCTGGCGCGCACCACCGCCACGCTCGTGGCCGATTCACCCGAGAGCGGGGAGGCCCGGTGTTCGTCGATCACCAGGCAGCGCGCCGTGCAGTCTGCGATGATCTTGCACGCGCGCGCTGGCGGGCTCTCGGGGTCGATCGGCACATACACGGCGCCCAGCCGCAGGGTTGCCTGCATGGCCACGACCGCGCGCGCGGACTTTGGCAGCCACAGCGCGACGCGATCACTCGCGACGACGCCAGCGTTGGCCAGCGCGGTCGCGAGCCGGGCGGCCTGCTCGTCGAGCTGGGTGTAGCTCAGCTGAGCGTCGGGCCCGACTACGGCGATCGCGTGGGGTGTGCGCTGAGCTGCCTCGATGACCAGAGTCGCTAGATTCATCGCGCCTCCGCGCTCATAGGCCCAGCGCCCTCGCGATCAAGTTTCGTTGGATCTCGGAGGTCCCCGAGAACACCGTGCTCGCAAGCGCATCACGCAGGCCCCGCTCGATCCCGGCTTCGGCGATCAGCCCAAGTCCACCGTGGAGCTGAATCGCGTCGAGGCTGGACTGGATCGCGGCCTCGCTGACGGCCAGCTTGGCCAAGCTGATATCCAGGAGCGAGTCGCGTTGCTGGTCGTGCATCCAACACGCCCGGTACAGCAGCATGCGGGCCGACTCGAGGCGCAGCTGCATGTCGGCGATGCGGTGGCTGACGCCCTGGAATTTGCCGATCGGCTTGCGGAATTGCTTGCGCTCTTGCGCGTGGGTGACGACGCCGTTCAGCTGTCGCTGCATCGCGCCCACATAGATCCCAAACAGGCACGCGCGCTCCCACGCCATCGAGCTCTGAAACACCCGCGAGCCCGCGCCTTCTGGACCCACGCGATGCCGAGCGGGCACGCGACAGTCTTCCAGGTACAGGCTGCCGAAGGGCGAAGACTTGAGCCCGGCCTTGTCCATGGGGGCGCCCACTCGCACACCCGGCATGTCGGGCGTGACGACGAACGCGCTGAGGCCCATATAGCCGTGGGTGGGCTCGGTCGTTGCGTAGACCAAGAAGACGTCGGCGATCGGGGCGTTGGTGACGAACGACTTGTCGGCCTGCAGCACGTAATCGTTGCCGTCGCGGATCGCCCGGGCCGCGAGCTTTTGGGTGTCGGATCCGGCCCCGGGCTCGGTCATCGCGTTGGCGCCGATCTTGGCGCCGCGTGCGAGCGCGGGGACCAGCTGCTCGACCAGCTCTGGCTCGGCGTGCTCGAGGATTGGGAGCGCGCACGCGAACAGGTGGGCGGCCGCCGAGAACAGCAAGCCAAGATCGCAGGTGCCCTGACCGAAGGCTTCGAGCACGCGCGCGGTGGTCAGCGCGTCGAGGCCCAGGCCGCCGTGCTCAGCGGGGATCGCGAGCCCGGTCAGACCAAACTCGCCACATTCGTTCCACACGGCGCGATCGAAGCGCTCGGCCTTGGCGTGCGGCTCGATCCGCCGCTTGGCGAATTCGAGGCTGCGCTCGAACAGTTCGTCTTGATTGGATGACCAGTTGAAGTCCATGCGGCGTCCTTTGTCGTGCTGGCGCGGGCTCCTAGAGCTGCGCGCGCAGCTTGTCGACCATCGCGCGGACCGCTTCGATGTCGGCGTCGCTGAGCGCGAGGTGCTTGCCCGCGGCGGAGAAGCCATCGATTGGAAACGCGCGAATGTTGGTTCCCAAGAACCAGCTGAGCGCAGTGACCATCCCGCGGACAACCGGCGAGACGGTCATGATCGCCATGCGTGGCGTGCTGCCGTAGCGATTCCAGTGCTCGGTCGAGGCCCGACGCTGGGCCGCCGTGGGCCCGCCGCCCATGGTGTTGACGATGACCCCGCGGCATTCGTGGACGCGATCGAGGATATCGTCGAGATATGCCTGCCACTCTTGGTCATCGGGGGGCGCGGTGCCGTGCACGGCGATGTGTGCGTTTCCGGCGATGTCGTAGAGGAAGGTCCGGTTGTCAGCCATGCTCGAGTTCGTGTTCGTGTGCGTGGAGATGGTTCAGCCCATGGCGACGCCGCCACCAACGTGAAATACGTTGCCGGTCGTGTACGTGGCGCCGCGAACCACCCAGTCGACGGTGGCGGCGACCTCTTCGGGGCTGGCGATGCGCCGCAGCGGGATCATGCGCAGGAGGCCGGCGCGCTGGTCTGGGCTCAAGTCCGCGACCATGTCGGTGTCGGTGAGTCCCGGCGACACCGCGTTGACGCGAATGCCCTTGGCCGCCGACTCCAGGGCCAGCGCCTTGGTCAGACCGATCAGGCCGTGCTTGGCGGCGACGTAGCCGGCGGCGCCCGCCTGGGCGATGCTGCCCGACGCCGACGCGATGAAGACGACGACGCCTGCTTCGGCGGCGCGCATGGCCGGGAGCACCGCGCGGGCCAGATAAAAGGCCGCGTCCAGGTTGACGGCCAGGCTCGCGCGCCACTGCTCGTCGCTCATGCGGTGGGCCATCGCCGAGTGCTGCAGCCCAGCGTTGTGAACCAAGATGTTGACCGGGCCCCAGGTGTTGGTGACAGCCGCGACCAGCTGCGCGACCTGGGCCGGGTCGCCGACGTCACCCACGAACGGGTGGGCGACCCCGCCGTCTGCTTTGATGTCGCTGCACACCTTCATTGCGGCGGCTTCGCTGCTGCGATAGTTGACCGCGAGCTTGGCCCCACGCGCCGCGAGCACCCGACAGATCGCCGCCCCGATCCCCCGCGAGCCGCCCGACACCAGCGCGACTTGTCCGGTCAGATCAAGCATGTTGTTGCCCCCGCTTGAGCCCTTCAAACGCCTCGAGCTCCGCCAGCCAGGTGTCGGTGTGCCCGAGCGGGGCCAGCATGCGCTTGTACGCGCTCACGCCCGCGCGCGGGAGGCTGCGGGCGTGCTCGCACCACTTGGCAGCGGCTTCGTCGAGCAGGTCGTCGCTCACGACTTCGCTCAGCAGCCCGGCCGCGTCAGCTGTGGCCGCGTCGATCCGTGCCCCCGTCAACAGCCACTGGCTGGCGCGCTGTTTGCCGACCGCCCCGACCAACCGACCCACGGCGCCCGCGGTGGTGGTCAGGCCATGGCGAACTTCGGGGAGCCCAAATTTGGCGTTGGCGCTGGCGATGATCGCGTCACAGTGCAGCGCGAACTCGAACCCGCCACCGACACAAAACCCGCGGACCAGCGCCAAGCTTGGGACCGGCAGGCGCTCGAGCTGGCGCAGGGTCCAGGTGACGTCTTGCATGAACCGCCGCGCCGCCTTGGCGTTCAGGTGCTGCAGCATGGTTAGATCCGCGCCGCTGCAAAAAGAAGCTCCGGCCCCGCGCAAGACCACGCCGCGCAGATCCTTGGCGTTCGTGACCAGCTGATCCACCGCGTCCGAGAGCTCTGCCGCCAGGCCCTGATCGATCGCGTTGTGACGCTTGGGCCGGTTGAGGGTCAGCCATGCGATCTCGTTGTCGATCTTCAGCTCGAGCTTGTCGCCCGCGCCAAGCAGCGCGTCGCGGATCACGTTGGGCGGCGCCGCCACGCCCTGCAGGCGCGAGGTCTTCTGCCAAAACAAGTGACTCTCGCCGTGCGGCCCGCCGCTGCGCTTGGGCCCGCCCCACGGCGACAGGTAGCTGGGGTGGTGGGCGTGATCTTTGTTGACGAGCACCAGGCCAACGTCCTTGGCCTGGCGGACGAAGGTGGTTGCGACCTGATCGTCGCGGGTCCAGATCGAGGTGCGCAGACCAAAGGGGATCGCGTTGACGGTCTCAACCATGGTCTGCAGGATCGCCGCGTCGTCGCCGGCATAGCTGACGACGGGAAGGATCGGCACGTTGATCTCTTCGCAGAACAGCGGGCTGCTCAGCAGCGCCGCGCCGTGATCGAGCACGACCACGGTTGGCGCCCCGTAGACCCCCGTGGCGCTGGGTTGGCCGGCTGCGTTGGTGCGGTGGCCACCGCACGCGACCTCGCCCTCGCGCTTGGCCTCTGCGAGCAGTCGATCGAATTTTTCAGGCCGAAACAGGGGCACCAAGAGCCCCGCTTCCGGGTCCGCCTCGACCGTGGTGAGGGCGTTGGCCCGCTCGCACAGCCCTGCAACGAACGCCGGGCGGATCGCCGGGTGAACCAGAAAGTGCTTGGGGATCGGGCAGGGCTGGGTCGAGAAGTCGAAGCCTCGGGTCGCGCTCTCGAGCGCGCCCTCGAGGTTGGCGTCGGACCAGACCACCATGCAGTCGCTGCCCTCGAGCTCGAGGACGACCTTCTTGCCGGCCGCGTGGCCACGCTCGGCCACGTCTTTGCCGGACACGGCGTTGCCAAAAAATACGATGGTGTCGACGATCGGGCAGGTGTAGATCGACTCGAGCAAGGGCCTTGTCTTGCCGGTCACGACCTGGAGCAGCTTGGGCGAGTAGCCGGCCGCTTCGAGGGTCGCCCCAATGCACTGCGCGGCGATCAGCCGGACCCCGCCGTCGCTGCCGGGCGCTCGCATGATCACGCCGTTGCCGACCAGCAACATGGAAAACAGCGGCGCGGTGTTGATGGTTGGCGAGTTGCCAGGGGTGATCAGCGCGACCACCCCGTCGGGGCGCCGGACCCACACCTCATCGCGCGCGGGCGTGGTTCGCAGCAGCTCGCTCGCGGTGTGCTCGAGCACATCGGGCGCGGCCTGCCGCAAGATCCACGCGCCGTAGTACTCCGCGAGGGCTGTGGACAATCCGTCGGCGCGCAGGCAATCGAGCAGCGAATCACGGCGGCTGCGCAGGACCTCACCGGCGCTGCGCAGCAGCTTCAAGCGGGCGCGGATCGGCACGTCACGCCACTCGAGAGCGGCGGCATGGACATCCCGGGCGACGTGGTCGAACATCTGCATCAAAATCCAGTATTTATAAATTTCCGGTGGACCACGGCCAGCATTTTCCAGTATTTGTGTGCGAAATGCAATAAAAATCCATATATAGTGGAAGCATCTCGGGGCTGGGTGGAATTTCTGGATGTCCGCTATTCACGCGCATTGGAGCCGGCTGCATGGCTTGCCTCTGTGGGTAACTCCACGTGGAAGCATGCGCCGACGCCAGGATCGTTCTCGAGGCGGAGCTCACCGCCGTGATCGCTGATGATCCCGTGGCTGACCGAGAGGCCCAATCCCGTGCCCTGATCCCGGCCTTTGGTGGTGAAGAAGGGATCGAAGATCCGACCGACTACCTCGGCCGGGATGCCGCCACCTTTGTCGCCCACGCTGATGCGAAGCCAAGCGCGACCGTCTTCGTGATCGAAGGTCTGCACGCGAATGTTGATGCGCTTGTCTTCGTGGTACCCGGGCCAGCGCGAGCACAGGGCATCGCGGGCGTTGGTGACCAAGTTCATGATCACTTGGCGCAGTTGCTGGGCCCGACATTCGACCATGATCGGTTGCATGGGCCGGTCGACGCTGAGCTCGATCTGGTCTTTGCCGATCACCGTTCGTACCAGCAGCAAGGTACCCTCGATGATGTCACCGATGTCGGTTGCGGTGAAGCGGTGCTCGCTCTCTTCGCGAGAAAATGACAGCAGGCTGCGGACGATCGCCGCGACACGCTGTGACTCGTAGCCGATCTCCCCCGCGAATTCGCGCGCGACCTCGCTCATGCCCGGCATCGTCGCGATCAACTCGGCGTAGTTCATGATGCCCTGCACGGGGTTGTTGATCTCGTGGGCGACGCCGCTGGCGAGGGTGCCGATCGACTCGAGCCGCTGTTGCTGGCGGATCTGCGCTTCGAGCTGCTCCCTGGCCTGCAGGGCGTCGCGGCGCTCGGTGATGTCGGTTGCGACGGCGATGACCCGCTCGACCCGACCATCGACGGCGATCGGCGCGAGGCGCAGGGCGTACCAACGCATCTTGGCGCTACGCAGGGCCGCGCGCAGCTCGAGCTCGGTCTGACGCAGCTCGCGGACCGCCTGGCTGATCTGCTCGTGCAGCCCGTCGGCGTCGTCTGGATGGACCAGCGCGTCGAATGGGGCCCCGATCACAGCGTGGTGTTCACCCTCGCCACCAAACTCGCCCGCGAAGTGGTTGATGAATTCCAGGCGGCCCTGGGGGTCGACCAACATCACGACGTCGGGCAGACCCTCGACCAGCGAACGCCAGCGAACCTCGCTGCCGCGCAGCGCCTCGAACAGCTGGGCGTTCTCGAGCGCGCTGGCGGCCTGCGCCATGAGCAAGTGCAGCAGCTCCAAGCGGTCGATGGTGAAGCTGCCAGTGCTGAGCTTGTTCTCGAGGTACAGCAGCCCGACCAGGCGGTCGTGCTTGAGGATCGGCATGCTCAACACCGAGCGGACCGCGTTTGCAGCGATATAGGGATCGCTGGCGAAGCGCATGTCGGTGGCGGCGTCGTCGAGGATCACGGGCTCGCGCGTGCGCTCGACCCATCGCAGCAGCGAGACCGGGACCCGCGCGGCCGCGCTCTCGACCGGCACGGGCCGCGGCAGCACGCCCGAGCTCGAGCCCAAGTCCGAGTCTGCCCCGTCGGCCGAGCACAGCGCGGCGAGCTCGAACCCTGCGGCGCCGGGCAGCAACAGCGCCCCTCGCTCAGCGCCAGCGTTCTCGAGCGCGATGGCCATGACCCGATCGACGACATCGTCGAGCTGAATGTCGCCCGCGATCGCTTGCGAGGCCTTGAGGATCGACGCGAGGTCCAGGGCTCGACTGGCGTTCGACGCCTGCGAGTGCGCGCTGGTTGCCGAGCCTGGCTCGACCGCCACGTCTGGCCGCTTGGGCTTGGGGCTGGTCTGACTGGGTGCGTCGACGAGCTCGGGCCACAGCCGCTCGAGCTGGGCGACCTTGGTGAACGCACCCCAGCTGGCGAAGCGCGCTCGAGCGTCGCGCATGGGCCCCTGCGCCAGCTCCTCGAGACCGAGCTCGCGCAGGTACAGCGCCGAGCGCTCGAGCGCGATCGCTTCGACCCAAGGCAGCTGGTGTTCAACCGCCGAGCGTCGCGCGGTCGAGTAGCTGGCCAGCGCCGCGATCGAGTTGCCCTCTGCGGCGTGGACTTCGGCGGCGAGCACGGCCGCCCGCGGGACACAGTTGGCGGGCGCGAGCTCGGCCGCGCCCTCGAGCAGCTCGAGGTTCAGCCGCATGACCCACAACATCTGCTCGCGCGCGTCCTCGTCGTTTAGGCTGCCGCGCACACCGGCCGCGCTGAGGCCATGAAAGAACGCGTAGTCGCACAGGTGCCAGGCCCCAAACACGACGCGCTGGAAGTCATCCATGGCGTCGAGCTCGTCGAAGGCCTGCTGCCAGTCACCAATTAGGCAGCGCCTCCAGGCCCGCAGCAGCCGGACCATGTACTGCGAGGGCAGGTGCTGGATGCCCCGCGCGAGCGCGTCGCGGCGCTGCTCGTCAGCTCGCAGGACCGACTCGTCGCCAGCGGTCAGCGAGCTTGCAAAGTCGAGATATGCCTCGGCGCGGACGATCAGCGGGCCCGCCTGCCACTGCCGCAGGCGGCGGGTGGCGGCGTCGGCCATGCGCTCGAGCGTGCGCAGGTCAACGCCCGCAGACAGGCTCATCGTCACGCTCATGTCCGTGGCGTAGCTAGCGACCTCACTGTCGCCAGCGCCGAGCGCCAAGCCAACGGACTCGCGCAGCGGCGCCAGCCCGTCGGCGTAGGGCCGAACCCACGAGGCCACGACCCAGTACGGAGGCTCGATCCGCTGGCGGTGGGAGCCGGGACGGTTGGCGAGCGCGCGCGCGAGCTCGACGATCTCGAGCGCGAGCTGGCGCTGGCCAACCGCGGTGCCGACGATCATCGCCGCGTAGCTGAGCCCGAGCGACGCGCTGCGATGGCGGCCGTGCGCGAGCATGATCCGCGTGTGCTCGGTGACGATCGCCACGTGCAGATCCGTGTCGAGCAGGTGCGAGACCGGGATCAGCGTGGTCAGGATCTCGAGCGCGGCCTCGAGCCGTTGGTCGCGGATCGCTTCGGTGTCCCCGAGCCGGCGCAGCTCGGCGGAGCGCAGCATCGGGACCAGGCGATTGAGCGGAAACTGGTCGGGGCTGGGATCGTCGGGCAGCACCTGCACGCCGAGCCGGGTGAGCCCGTCCATGCCGCAGGCGATCGCGCCAAGCCGATCGGTCGCGGCGATCCGCAGCTCCACGCGGCCGGCGATCGCCCGCCCGACCCGCGCGAAATCAAGGGGCGCCTGCAGCAGTCGATCGAAGTGGCGCTCTGCCTGTTCGCGCTTGCCGGCCAAGCCCAGCGCCTGGCAGCGGCCCAGCTCGAGCGAGAAGCGCAGCTCGTGGTTGAGGTGCGAGCTGCGGCGCGCGTCGTCGGCTTGGGTCTCGCCCTTGCTGACCAGCTGGATACCGGCTTCGAAGTAGCGAACGGCGGCCCGGTGCGCCGCCCCGATCTGCGCGTTGTGGCCGGCGAGGGCGTTGAGCTCGGCGAGCAGCGAGCGATGTTCCTCATGGAGGCTGCCGAGCATCCGGCGGGCTCGCTCGTGGCTGAGCTCGGGCGACTCATCTGCAAATGGAACCAGCCCGTAGCCAAGGTCGAGGTGGTCGACCATGTCGAAGATCGACTCTTCGATCTCGCCGATCCCGCTGCGCTCGAGGCACTTCTCGCCGACGATGCGGTGCAGGTGCGCGCGCCGTTCGGGGTCGCTCATCTGATACGTGGCCTCGCGGATCCGGTCGTGCGTGAAGCCGTAGCGACCGGCGGGCAGCGAGGTCAGCAACCCCTCTTTGATCATGGGCACCAGGGCCAGGCTCACCACGTCGTTGCCAACCAACGCGCCAAGCGTGGCCACGTCAAAGCGCATCCCGATCACGGCCGCGGCGGCCAACAGCTCGCGCTGTGGCTCCGTCAGCAGCGCGAGCTTCGCGGTCATCAGCGAGAGCAGATCCTCGGGCAGACCGGCGGCCTCGATCGCGCCCGCGTCCCACTCCCAGCCCAGCGAGGTCGGCCGCAGCAGCCCAAGCTCGACGAGGTGCGCGAGGTACTGACCCACGAAGAAGGGGTTGTGGTTGGTGTTGCGGCCGACGATCTCCGCGAGCGGGCGGATCAGATCGCTCGGCCACCCGAGCGCGTCGGCGATCAACGCAGCCAGATCGTCACGGCTGAGCGGACCGAGCTCGATCAACGTGGCTTGGCTGGCGCGAGCCTGCAACAGCTCGATCAGCTGCTGCGCGGGCGCGTCGGGGGGCAGGTCATCCGTGTGCAGCGTGCCAACCACCAACAGCGCGGCATCGGGCTCGACCAGGAGCGACGCGATCAGCTCGCAGCTGGCTTCGTCGGCCCACTGCAGATCGTCGAGGCTCAGCACCAGCGGGTGCTCGACGCGGGCGAATTCGGCGATCAGGCCCGCGCACGCGAGCGCGAGTTGGTTGCGAGACTCGACGGGTCCGAGCTCGGGGATCGCCGGGACCGCGCCAAGGATCGGGCGCAGCTTGGGCACCAGCTCGTGGAGCACGAAGCAGCTTGGGCCCAGGCGCTCGAGCAGGTTGGCGCGGAGCGGCTCGAGCTGCGCGTCGCTGCGCGTGAGCAGCTGATCGGCGAGGTTGGAGAACGCAGCGAACACGCCCGCGTAGGGCTTGTCCATTTGCTCGCGCTCGAACTTGCCGCGGGCAAAGTAGCCGTGGCGGCCCAGCACGGCCTCGGTGAGCTGGGTGACGAGCGCCGTCTTGCCGATCCCAGTGGGTCCCGAGATCAGCACGCAGTGGGGATGACCCTGGCTGGACTCGCGGAACAGCTGCGACAGCTTTTCCACCTCGCGGCTGCGACCGTAGAGCCGGTGCGGCAGCTGCAGCACCGCTGGGACGTCGTCGGCGCCAAGCGAAAAGGCTTCGGTGGGGGTGCCGGAGGTCAGCGCCGCGTTGATGCGCTCGAGGTCGGCGAGCAGGCCACGGGCGGACTGGTAGCGCCGCTCCGGAGCCTTCTCCAGCAGCTTCATCACGACCGCGCTGAGCATGGTGGGGAGCTCTGGACGCAGCCGCTGCGGGGTCTGGGGCCGGCGGGCCAGGTGGGCGTGAATGAGCTCGAGCGGCGTCGTGGCCTCGAACGGGCGGCGGCCCGCGAGCAGCTCGTACAAGGTCACGCCCAGCGAGTACAGATCGCTGCGGAAGTCGACTTCGTGGTGGGTGCGACCGGTCTGCTCGGGCGAGACATAGGGCAGGATGTGGTCGATGACGCGTGGCTCATTGATGCGCTGCCGCTCGCTCTCGAGCACCACGCTGATTCCAAAGTCGCCAAGCGAGACCGCCTTGGTCTTGGGGTTGATGAAGACGTTGGACGGCTTGATGTTGCGATGAATGACCTTGTAGCGGTGCAGAGCCGCGAGGATCCGGGCCAGCTGAACGGCGATCGACATGAAGTCTGCGACCGGCAGTGGTCGGCCAGCGCGGTATTCTTCTAGTGAGACGCCCTCGCACCAGTCGAGCACCAGCGCGAGCTCGTTGGCCGAGCGCTCATACGCGAGCGCGCCGACGATGCCCTCGAGCTCGAGCCCGTGGATCATGCGGAACTCGTGCTCGATACGAACCTCGAGCCCGTCGAGGTCGTCGAGCTCGTGGACCTTGACGAGCACGCGTCGCTGGTCGCTCTCGCGCACGGCCGCGTGGACACGCGTGCGCTCCGAGTCCCGCAGCACCTGTGTG
Organism: Enhygromyxa salina; assembly: GCF_000737335.2. GTDB lineage: Bacteria > Myxococcota_A > Polyangia > Nannocystales > Nannocystaceae > Plesiocystis > Plesiocystis salina_C. Next base: position 19,346 of record NZ_JMCC02000098.1, read on the forward strand.
CTCCGGTAGCCGTCGAGCGACAGCTTGCCAGAGCGGCGCGTTACAGGATTCACAACAGCAGACTACCCCTGGCAGGTTCGGCTGACATCCCCCTGATCAGGAGTCCACATATCAAAAATGGTCTCCGCCGCAGCCGGCAGGACCACTGGATCTGCCGCAGCTAGCCGCGTGCGTGCATTTCACGAACTTGGAGTCGCGCGTGATGCGAGACCTCGCGGGGGAGGTCGAATACGCTCAGTTGGTTGCGTATGGCGTGCTTGGATAACGAATCGCCATTCGGGCCAGGAGGGGTGCGCTACGGCCGAGTGTCACAAAATGCCCCGTTGCGTTCGACCACAATGGTCAGCGATGGGACTGGCTGTGTCGGGTGTTGGGGCGTTCGCATTGGCCGCGCGGATCCGCTAGGTTGCGGCCGTGCCTGTGTCGCTCACGCCGATCCGAGCGCTCTCGCTGCTGGTGACCATGGTGGCCACCAGCTGTCGCGCGCAGGCGCAGGACACGGTCGTCGTGTTCGCGGCAGCTTCCCTGAGCGAGCCATTTCGGGGGCTCGAGCGCGCGTATGAGACCGCGCACCCCGGCGTGGACGTGGTGCTGAACCTCGCGGGCTCGCAGCTGTTGGCGAGCCAGCTGATCGAGGGCGCGCCGGCCGACGTGTTCGCCTCGGCCGACGCGCACACGCTCGAGCGGGTGTTGGTCGAGAAGCCCGACGCGCAGGGGTCGCGTCGGGTGTTCGCCAGCAATCGGGTGGTCGTGGTCGTGGCGGCCGACTCGCAGCTGCAGTCGCTCGAGCAGCTGCGCACGCCAGGGCTCAGGATCGTGCTCGCGGGGCCGGAGGTTCCGGTCGGTCGCTACGCTCGGGCGGCGCTGGATCAGCTCGGGCTGCGGGCGGCCGTCGAGGGTAGCTTGGTGTCGAACGAGGACAGCGTGAACGGGGTGCTGGCGAAGGTTGCGCTTGGGGAGGCGGACGCTGGGATCGCGTACGCGACGGACCTCGCTCGGTCGCCGGGGCTGCGGGGGATCGCTATGCCGACGGACGTGAGCGCGAGCTACGAGCTCGCGGTCTTGGGTGACGGGCCGAACGCGGGGCAGGGCGCTGCGTTTGCGGCGTTTGTGGTTGGGGCGCAGGGGCAGGCGGTGCTGCGGGAGTATGGGTTTTCAATCCCGCCGGGGTAGCAGCCTGTTGGGTTACTTCAGGATCGGTCGCTTACATGGGATCCCACGCATGACCGCGTGCGAGGCAGGCTGGTGCGCATGGCGACGACCACAAACGGGTGCCACTCGTTCGAGTGTTTGGCAGCTCGGATGACGAAGCCCTCGGCCGACGGCCCGCAAGCGAAGATGCGGGCCAGCCTCGCGCGGCTCATGGCCCTCGAAGACAGCGTGCGGGTCTGCTGCGCCCACGAGTACACCGAAGACAACCTGCGCTTCGCGTGGTCGGTGGAGCCGGACAACAACGCCCCCGCCGCCCGGATTCGATCGGTGTGGGCGATGCGAGCCCCAGCCGCTGAGCGTTGACGATCATGGTCACGTACACAGCGGGCCACACGGTCGCCTCGATACTCGTGCTCGCCCCAATGAGCGAGGACGGGTAGTAGAGCTGGGTGACCGACCCGGCAGCCATTGTCGTCATACTACTCAGTCTCGCGCGGTGTGAGGCCCGGCTTTCGCGCGATACTGTTCAGTGCCGCCCACCCCCCACTCCATGGGAGTGGGCAGAAAGTGAAGTAGAGGTCATCTCGATCGTGTCGGGCGCGGACGGCACACACCGACGGCAACGGCTGCGTGGAATCACCGCTTCCCAAGCCGAAGCGAGGAACTCCGCTCGCTACTCTGCTGCGGAGCGCTGGACGGCTTTTACCGCGCTTTCAGGTCGGCGAGGTCGACGCTCGTGCCGAGGTGTTTGCACCGCGCTCGCAGCTCCTCCTCGTCGAGCAAGTTCATGCGGTAGCAACGGAGCAGGAAATAGTACGCGGCGTCTTTGAGCCTGCGCGCCGCCTGTGCGAGATTGCTGGAACGGTAGCGGGCCGGGGGACGCGGCTTCTGCATTTTCGGCCCCAGCTCACAGGCGCCACCACACAACGAACAGAAGTTGCCGACCATCGTTTCGTGGGCCTCCACCCAGCTATTCTGGGCGCTGGCCATCCTATCGAAGCGTTCCCTGTATCCGTCGAGCGTGTCGAGAGCTTGGCGCGCCTGTCCCAACCAAAACTCCAAGTTCGCGTGTTGGCCTACGACGTGGTGCGCGTAGCCGCTTGTAAACCTCTCGAGCTGCTCAGCGACGGCGTTTGCGTGGTCGATCATATAGGGCACTGCGTAGGCTCCGTTTCTCCGGCGCAGCGTGAGGCGCCCGCTGTGCTGCTAGCGTGCCACCGACGAGCGCGCTAGCAAAGCGTTGTGCCGCTGATCCCCTTGCTCGTTCTCGGTCTCGTGGGCGCGTTCGTGATGATGGCCTCACGCGGAAACGAACTCATCTGTGTCGGAGCGCTTGGAACGATCCGGCAGACGTCATCACGCTCGCTGGTGACGAGACGGGCTTCATCGCGTACGATCCGGGCAAGGCGCCGCTGAGCAGTCCGTGACCCCGATTCGGATAATTTTGGGCCTCGGGATCGGGCTAGCACTCGCTGGGGCCTGCGCGTGCGAGCAGCCCTCGGACCCCGTGCCGCTCGTCTGCGAGGTCGAGGTCGAGGATTGCGAGTGCGCGTCTGTTGGCTGTCCCTGCTCGACGGTTGGCACCTGCAACGAGGGCACCTGCAACGAGGCCTCCGGCATCTGCGTGCTCGTCGACGACGGCATGGTGTTTGTCCCCGCCGGCTCGTTCTGGATGGGTTGCTGCGAGCAACGTCAAGAGTGGACGAGCGACGGATACGAGGTCGGCGTGGGCTACGGCGCGCTCCCGGCCGAGAACCCCACGGGGATCGAAACGGAAAGTGGCCGCGTGTTTCGTGGCGGCGGCTATCAGTCGTTGGAGCTGGCCCAGGGCGGCTATATCCTTCGAACCTCCCGCCGAGGCCATGGCCGGATCTCGTGGACGGCCCTGACACTCGACTACGGCGTCCGTTGTGCTCAGCAACGGTAACACCCCGCCGAAGGGCGCAAGGGCCAACAGCCCGTACGGCGGATGCGGATTTCCGCAACGATGGCGCGGCCTTGGCCCGCATCCCGCCGTGATTGTTTGGGTTTTGAACCTCCCGGGTCTCTTGTGCGCTCATCGTTTTTCGAGACGGCGGCTCCGCTCCGGGCACTCGCAACGCCGATTCAGCCTCGGTTCGGATACGTTGGCACGACAGTGCGTTTGGTTGGAGCGAAGACGCCGGTTGTCGGCGGCCGCAGTACCTCCCCGATCGGCCCAACGAGATCAGCGATACGGTGAGTGGGGTGGGGTCCAGATGTTGTACTTGGCGTCGAAATCCTGCTTTGACATCCCGGCCAAGACGAGGCCCTCGATGAGGCCGATGACTGCGGGGATGAAAGTCCAGAAGAACAGCAAGTAGACAACGCCGGGGCCGACTTGCCCGAGGTAGAACTTGTGAGCGCCGCCGCCACCCAGAAAGATGGCCAGGAGCGTCGCAGATGTCTTGTCCCGGTTGGCGACGCAGTGCGGGGGCTGTTGGTACTGCGGATGCTGTTGGTACTGCATGGGCTGGGAATGTTGTTGGTGCATGCGGACCTGCGTCGATGTCATCTCGCTCATTGCGCGTGCTGGGCGCATGATTCGCCGGTGACAACTCGACGGTGACGAGCGCATGTGCATGGATCATCTTCGCCGTGAAAATCTTTTGGGTGGTCGTCTCCAAGTCGGCGAGCGTGGCGTAGGGGGCTGCGTCGAGCGGCAGTCGGTCGATCGGCGTCGGCAACTGTGTTATTGTGGCCTCGTGTCCGACAAGCCCGTGATCGAGATCGATGGCGCTCGGTTCCGGACGCTCAATGGGTTCTACGACGAGATCGAGCGCGCGCTGCTTGGACCTGGCGTTCGCTGGGGGCGCAACCTCGACGCCTTCAACGACGTGCTGCGGGGTGGGTTCGGAATTACGCCGGCCGGCGGGTTCGTGATCCGGTGGCGGCGGTCTGCTCGCTCGCGTGAACGTCTTGGGGTTGGCCGTGGCGGCCAGCAACTGTTCGACACCTTGGTCGAGATCATCCGCGTCCACGGTCCCGGCGGCGAAGAGGCCGAGGACGGCGTGGACTTGGAGCTGCTCTGACGGATGGCGGGATCATGCGCCACTGATCGCCCGCGCTTCGGGGCCGTCGTCTATCTGCGGCGAATACCCGTGGATCTTCACCGGCGTCTACACCGACGAAGATCCGCAGCCATGTCGCGCTGTTGCGGTGTGTGGTCGCAAGCGCCAGCAGCCCTCAGCGCACTTCCTCGTAGGTCAAGTGCGGCCCCAGCTCGATCGCCGTCTTCCCGATCGACCGCATCATCTTCCCGCCCGACCCCAGCTGCCCCGGCTCGTCGATCCCAAATTCCAAGTACCGCGCCGAAGTCCCAGTCTCGTTGACCGTCGCGTCCACCCCAATCCACTGACCCAGCCAGATCTCTGCCCAAGCGTGATACCCCGCCATTCCGCTGCCCCCCTTGTCGCTGGCAAACACGATCCCATCCACAGCCCGCGCCGGAATCCCCGCCGCCCGCATCAGCGCGACCACCAGCACCGCGTGCTCGGTACAATCCCCCGCCGCATTGCGCAGCACCTCGGAGGCCGTCGCGCTGCCGCGAACGCCGGCCTGCTTGTCGATGCTATCAAACACCGAGGTCACGATGAGCGAGGCCGCCACCATTGAATTCGTCTCACCCCCGACGATCTTCGCCGCCGCCGCGATAATGTTGGGGTCATCGGATTGCGCCATCGCCGTCGGCCTTAGAAACCGGTCGACTTCGGGGTCGCTAATCGTCAATGGCAGCTTGGGCGGCACAAACCCAGGGCCGGGCAGTGTGGACCGCAGCGTCATCTGATAGCGGTCCCCCTCGCGCACGACCTCGTGATAGTGATTGTCATCCCACAGCGGCGGCGCGCTGGGATCGTCACCGGTCACGGTCGTCGTGATCTTCTGCTCGGCCAGCTCCCACCAGCGCCCCGTCGTTCGCCCGGTCACGGGCAGCTCGCTGTTGATACGCCCCCCGCCCTGGCCCAGCACGGGCGCCTGATCAACCAAGGTGGCGATGAAGGTGCCGGCCGCGTCGACCTTCAGCGGCGTGAAGTCGTGATCGACGATCGAGTCGACCACGGTGCCGTCTTCTTGGGTCGCGCGAAACACATACGCCGGGATCAGCTGATCGCCGTGGCGAAACTTGGTCTCCCCCGTCAGCGTGACGGTGGTCTGCTCAAAGCGCTCGCGGTTGTCGTCGAAGCTAGAGAAGCTGCGCGTGGCCGGGTTGCCGGTTCGCTTCCACTCTTCGACCAGCTCAAAGTCGACCGCCAGCGCGCTGCGATAGTCGTCTGGCAGCGCGAAGCGCTTGATGTCCTCGGTGCGACCGGGGCCCGAGTAGCTCGAGACGATCTCGCCATCGACGACGGTGACCGAGCGGGTGATCGTGACGTCGGCCTCGCGCTCGATCTCGATCTCGGACACGAGCTGATGGTTGGCGTCGTAGACCGACACGCTCTGGGTCGTGCTCGAAAATTGCGCGTCCGCGCCCCCGCCCTCGCGGGTCAGCGAGAAGGTCACCAGCTCGCGGGTGGTCCAGGTCCCGTCTGGAGCCTTCTCGAGCGTGCTCTGAACCGTGCCAAGGGTCTGGCCCGCGACGGTGACCGCGAGCAGCCGCTCGACGACGATGACGCCGGTTTCAACGCTGGACTGGCTGTCGACCTGCTGGCTCTGGCCTTCGTGGGCCGGCGGGACCGACTGGCAGGCGATCGCTGCTGTCAGCGCGAGGGGAGCGAGCAGGGCGAGCAAGCGGGCGCGTAGCACCGCTCCAAAGTGACAGGCCCAGCGCCCCCGGTCCAGGGGACGACTGGGCTTTGAGGAGCCCGCCCGCCCAGAGCCCGCAGGTCAGCGATCTTCGCCAAGGCGGCGTGCGAGGGTCTGCACGAATTGGGCGACCCAGGGATTCCAGCGCCCAACTTCACGCTCGAACACCTCGCCCGTGATTGCGTAGAGGGTGACGTCGGTCAATGCGCGAACCGTCGCCGTGCGCGGTGAACCGGCGAGGATTGCGGTTTCGCCAAACACCTCACCCGCCTCCATGACTCGCAGCACCCGTTGCTCGCCGTGCTCTTCGCGGGTGACCTCGCAGCGGCCCGTGACGATGATGTAGGCCGCGTCGGCGAACTCACCCTGGCGCACGACCACGTCACCGGCCGCGATGCTGACCGACTGAAACTCCCAGCCGCCGCCGCGCAGGTACCGGGTCAGGGCGGTCGCCAGGGCCTCGACGGTGGAGTAGCGATCACACGGCTGCTCGGCCATGGCCTTGAGCACGATCGCCTCGAGCGCGGGCGGGATGTCCTCGCGCAGCGCGGAGGGGCGCTCGAAGTCACAGGCCTTGGCGCGGCGCAGGGCCTCATCGCGCGAGCGGTTTGTGAACGGGCCGCGCGCGGTCAGGATGAAGTACAGCACCGATCCCAGCGCGAACACGTCGGTCTGCGCGGTGATTGGCGCGTCGCGGGCCTGCTCGGGAGCCATGAACGCTGGCGTGCCCCCCGACACCAGGTTGGCGTCGGAGATCCACTTGGGTTCCGTGCCACTGACCTCTTGCGCCTCGCTGTACGATGACGAACGAATCACTGAATCACGCCGCAGCGGCTGGACCAAGCCCCAGTCCATCAGGTAGGCCGCGCCGTAGCGCCCGATCATGATGTTGTGCGGCTTGATGTCGCAGTGCACGTAGCCAAAGTCGTGCGCGGCCGCGACCGCACCGCAGATTCGAATCACCGAGTCGATCTGATCCAAGAGCTCGGTCTGGCTGCGCTCCTCGAGCGGCTTCGAGCGCACCCGCACGGCCAAGTCTTCACCCTCTACCAGCTTCATCGTGTAGTAGATGCGATGACCGTCGCGCACGCCAACCTCGTAGACCGGCACCAGGTTGGGGTGATCGATCTGCGCGGTGACCCGAGCCTCGCGCAGGAAGTTGGCGACCTGACTCATGTTGGTCGCGAAGCTGTCGTCGAGCTGCTTGAGCGCGACCGGCCGCCGCAGCGAGCGGTCGATCGCCAGCCACACCGAGCCCATGCCGCCGCGCCCAACCTCGCGGCGCAGCTCGAGCCGCTCACTGTTGGCTGGGAGCGTGCTGCGGAGCAGCTGCTCGATCATCGACGCGTCGTAGTCCAGCAGCTTGGGAGCGGGCGAGCGGGGCTCGGCGACCGTCTTGTTGTTGCCGAGGGCTTGCTTGATGTGATCCGACTCGGTCTTGTTGGCGGTCACTCCGCCGATGGTACACGAAGGGGGGCTGTCATTTTCGCGAGACACAGAAGGCCCGCGGTGCCGGATTGCTGAGTTCGCGCTCGCTGACCGTGCCACCCATGACGGCCACGGTCTTCGCCTTGCGACCGTCGGACTCGCCGCTCCAGTAGAGCAGGTTGGCGACCTCGGTCCCGCCGAAGCTCTTGAGCTCCGCGACGGTTGGTTGTCGCCACTTTGTCAGGCCATGCCGCTTCTTGCGCTTGAGGCTGCTGCAGTAGTCCTTGGCGTTCGTCCAGCTGCCGTTGGGACCGCGCGACTTGTGAGTGTAGATGCTGCCCTGCCGGATCAGGTTGCCGTACTCGATCGGCTTGGGCTTGTCGTTGGCCCCACCATCACTGGCTCCGCCACCGCCGTCGTCGGCACCATCACCATCATCATCATCGTCATCGCCGTCAGCTCCGGTGTCGGCCGCGGGCGTGGACCCGGTCTCGCCGCTGGTCTCGGCTCCGGTCTCGGTCCCGGCACCCGTCTCGTCGCCGGTATCCGTTTCGGTAGCGCCAGCGTCTGCGCCAGACTCTGCCTCGGCCATGGCGAGACCGCCCTCGTCGTTGCTCGAGTCCGTTTCGGTGGCGGTGGCGGTGGTCGTGCCGCTGCCGGATCCACCGAACAAGCCTGCGTTCCACGCCAAGAACGCGCCGCCGCCAACCAGCCCGAGCAGTCCCAGGCCAAGCACGCCGATCCCGATGTACCAGCCCGCTCCGCGCTCGGATCGCTTTGAGGTTGGGGTGTAGGGGCGGCTCTCTGCCTCGGTGAACGAGCGGACCCCCATCGACCAGCTCTGACCCGGCTCGGCGGGCGGGGCCGCGAGCTCCGAAGACCAGGTCTGCGCGGTGCCGTCGGGTGGCGGGAGCGGCTGCGAGCCGGATGGGCTCGTCGTGCTGTTGGTCTTGAAGGTCATCGGGCCCGCTGGAGCCGACGCGACCGTTGACGCCGATGTGCCGGGCGCCGCGTTGAGCTGGCGCGTGGGACCGGGCTCGCTGCCCGCGGTTGGGGGGCCGCCCGCCGTTCCGCCACCCGCCGTCGTCCCGATCGTGGGGACCTGCGAGAGCTGGATCGCCATGGTGTTGCCCGTGCGCACCGGCGCCTGCGGGCGCTCGCCCTCGGCGACCAATTGCTGAAACGGCGCGAGCGCGTTGTACAGCTCTTGCGCTGTGGCGTAGCGGTTCTGCGGCTCTTTGGCCAGGCAGCGATCGACCACCGCGATCAGCCCCGAAGGCAGCTGCGGCAGATAGTTCTTGATCGGGGTGTGCTCCTCCATGGACAGCGAGAGCAGCAGGGCGGCCATGGTGTTGCCCTTGAACGGCTCGGTGCCCGTGAGCGCGCGATACAGCATCACGCCCATCGCCCAGATGTCGGTGCGCGCGTCGACGTTGGCCGCCCCGGCCGCCTGCTCCGGCGACATGTACTCGGGCGTGCCCATGACCACGTTCGCGCCGGTTCGACCGCCGCCCGGATCTTCTGTGAACTTCGAGATCCCGAAGTCCATCAGCTTGACCAACATCCGCCCTGGCTCGGGCTCGTGCAGGAACATGTTCTCGGGCTTGAGGTCGCGATGGATGATCCCGACCGCGTGCGCGGCGATCAGGCCCTTGAGCGCCTCGCAGATGATCAACACCGCCAGCGGCGGATCGATGCGGGGTTGGGTCTCGAGCAGCTCGCCAAAGCTCTGGCCCGACAGCGCCTCCATCACGATGTACGGACCGAGCGGGGACTCGCCCAGATCCAGGATGTCGCAGATGTGTGGGTTGCCGATCCGCCCGGCCGCGGTCGCCTCGTTCTGGAACCGATGCAGCGTCCGCGGGTTGCGGGCGAACTCTGGGTGCATCAGCTTGATCGCAACCCGCTTGCGGACACGGAAATTCTCCGCCATCCACACCGTGCTCATGCCGCCTTCGCCGAGCATCGTGATGAAGCGAAACCGGTTGTCGAGCACGCGCCCCTGCAGCGGGAGCAACCGGTTTGTGTTGGGACAGACGAGGAGTTCCTCGGGATGCGCCGCCCGACAGTGGGGACATGGCGGCAGCGGCTGCCCTGGATCGCCCATGGTCGCCGGGAGGTATAGCAGGGTGAGCAAGTAGATGCGCGGGTTCGGCGAGACCCACGGTTGACCGCGCCGCAGGCTCTACAAACGTGCAGGTCCGCGGGCTCACACGCAGGATCTGCCCCCAAAATCCGGCGCTGGCGTGGGTTTGGGCCCGCTGCCAGCGCGGCGCCGGCTCAGCCGGGTCCCATGCTTGGGGTCGGACGCCTCGCGCACGCAAAATTCGAGCGGCGACCGGGATCGTACGCGACCGGCGGGGTGGCCGGCGCTGGTGGGGCGGACCTTGGCCGAGCGGGCTCCGAGCCAGTCGCAGCGAAGCGGGGGGAGATCGGCGAGGATGCTGCGCTGACGCAGCATGATCACCCGACGCAAAGCATTGATGAGCTGGAGCAGCGGCAAGGACAGCGCCTACGCGCTGCACCTGGCTCGCTCGCAGCTCGACTTTCAGGACTTGGAGATCATCGGGCTGTTGACCACGGTCAACGCGTCTGCGGATCGGGTCGCCATGCACGGGGTTCGCCGCGAGCTGCTGCAGCGCCAGGCCGCGTCGCTGGGGCTGCCAGTGCAGGTGATCGAGCTGCCGCACCCGTGCCCCAACGGGGTCTACGAGCAACGCATGGGCGCGGCCGTTGAGCAGGCGCGCGAGCGCGGCGTCGAGGTCATGATCTTTGGTGACCTGTTCCTCGAAGACATCCGCGCCTATCGCGAGCAGCAGCTGGCAGGCACGGGGCTCGAGCCGGTGTTTCCGCTGTGGGGCGCAGACACGCGGGCGCTCGCTCGGCAGATGCTGAGCGCGGGCGTGGTCGCGACCTTGACGTGTGTGGATCTCGCCAAGCTGCCGATCGAGCTGGTTGGGCGGCGCTGGGACGCGAGCTTGCTCGCCGAGCTGCCCGAGGGCGTGGATCCCTGCGGCGAGCGGGGCGAGTTTCATACCTTTGTCAGCGACGGGCCCGGGTTCACTGCGCCGATCCAGCACCGAGCAGGCGAGGTCGTCGAGCGCGATGGGTTTGGGTTCGCGGATCTGTTGCCGAGCTAAACGCAGGTCGGGGCCGATCTGGCCGGATCTGCGTTGAGCACCGCGCTGGCTCAGCCCGGGACGAGGGCGAAGTTCCGCACGCTGAACTCGCTCGTGTAGGCCCCGCTGCCGGCCCCGATACCGACCCGAGCGTGGCTGTCGTCGATCACCACGGCCTCAGCCAGGATCTGCTGGTTGTCAAACCACAGCGTGACGCCGTCGAGCGCGACGTCGACGCGGACGGGGACCCAGACGCCATCGGTATAGGTGCTCGTGTTCACGGTCTGGCCGATCGTGATGTAGTCGCCGTCGCGGAGCGACACCTGGTTGGTCCAGATGTTGAGCTCGATCGCGTAGCCGGTGCCGTCAGCAATGAAGCCCAGGGTCTCGCGCGGCGGAACCTGGCCCGCGTAGGCCCCGGCGTCCTTGGCAAAAAACACGCTGATGCCGTCGGCGGGGGGATCGTCCCCGACGTGCTTCGACAGGTAGTCAAACTCGATCGAGTAGGGCAGCGCGAGGGTCTGCTCGAAGATCGCCGCGGTCCCGGTCCAGGCGACGCCGTCACGCAAGACCGTGAGGGTCTCCCCGTCAACCGACGAGCAAAACGGGGACTCGCCCGACGAATGGAACTCGAACTGACCCTCGAACATTTGGTGGGTCGGGCGATCGCTCGGGGGATACACGGCCACGGCCGCGACCCCACCGTCGATGTTCTCTAGCCCGTGGTGCTCGCAGATCGCCGAGAGGCTTGGGCTCGAGAAGGCCAGGCGCTCGAGGATCCCGCCGCAGGTCGAGCCGGCTCCGAAGTCCGTGTCGGTGTAGAGGTTGACGTGTACGTCGCGGCCCAGCATGACCGACGAGATCGACTGGTCGGCGAGGTCCTGATCGGTCTCGCCGCTGCATAGCTCGAGGACCAGGTTCGTGTAGCCCTCGTCGGCGTAGAAGCCGGCGCAGTCATCCTTGGCGTAGTAGGTGCCGGGGTCGCCGGGGTACTTGGCCGTGGGCACCGAGCGCGCCGCGGGCAGCTCGTTGTCACGCCAGGTCTGGGCCATGTTGGCGTAGATCGGGTGGCCGAGCTGGAGGCTGCCGCCGGGCCCGAGCGCGGCCGCGTAGTCTTGCGCCTGCATGATGCCCTCGTCCACGTAGGCCTCGATCTCCGCGAGGCTGAGCGTGACCTCGGGGTTGGAGAAGAAGTTGACGTTGTTGCCACACATCATGGTCCCGCCGCTCAGGCCCGACGGGTAGGGCCAGCCGTCCTCGTCGTAGCCGGCCAGCGGGAACCCAAAGTTGTAGCTGTCGGGGTCACCCTCGTTGCAGTGGCCACCACCCATGCAGTGGCCAAACTCGTGGTTGATCGGCAAGAACTCGACCCAGTAGGACGACACCGCCCCGCCGCCCCAGGCCGCGGGCGACTGGCTCTCCGCGGTGCTCGCTATCATCAGGATCTTGTCGGCCCCGTAGGCTGCGCGGTAGGTGGACAGCCAGCCGAGGGCCGCGTTGATGTTGAAGTCGGTCGGCCCAGGCCAGGCCCCCGTTCGCATGTAGTCGTCCTCGCTGAGCACGTGGTAGCCGAGGGAGCGGACCGTGGAGCTGTCGACGAGGCTGCGCGCGAGGGCGGCGTTGAGGTCGTCGATGCGCCAGTCGAGGAATTGCTCCGGGGTCTGCCCCTGGCCGGCGATCTCATCGACCGCAGCCTCGGTGAGGACAAACAGGGCGTCGATCATCACGACGCCGTCGGGGTCGTACTCGGAATAGACAAAGGGACCCGCGTCGCCGTCGCCGTCGCCTGGGTCACCGTCTCCGTCGCCAGTGGCTGGGTCGCCGTCGCCGTCGCCGCTGTCACCGTCGCCGTCGCCAGTCGTGTCGCCCTCGGCTTCGCCGTCCTCGAGCGTCGGGGACCCACCGATGATCACGCAGGCCCCGAGGGGAACGCAGGCGAGGGCGGCGATGACAAAGCGGGGGAGCCGGGGGCTATGCATGGCCGACTGTATCAGCTCGCGACAGCGCCTTTTGCGGGCTAGGAGCCCCTCGAGGGCGATTTCCGTGGACACACGGAACACCAAACTCTCCATGTCCTGCACTCATCGCAAATACGGCGGTTGGAACGGCGTTGCCGCGCACCTGGGTCGGGATAGAATTTCCGGACTCAGTTGCTCTTTTGGAGGGTTTGGGCGCTGGGTGGGAGGCAACTCGATACCGGTCATGAACATCGCGGATTTGCAGCCGCGGGGCGCTGCCCAGGACGCCCGCACGTCCCGTTGGTCGGGGTTTGTGGTGAGCCAGGAACGGCCTGGCGTGGTCTTCGACCAGCGCCTCAACGGTTGCTTCATCAACCCCGCCCGGACCCGCACGGATCGCGCGATTCGTTGCGGGTCCGGGCGGTTTGGGGGCTCCAGAGGGCGTGTCGATGCACATGTTGCGTGAGCGCGTGGCTCGCGGGTATCGCTGCTAGAATGCCCGACGATGGTGCGAACTCGAGCGAGCGCGCTGATGACCTGGGGACTGGCGCTGGGCGCTGGCCTTGGTGGTTGCGGCGGCGGCTCGGGTGAGGTGTTTGCGACTTCGGTCGCGGTGGCCACGGAAGGGGAGACGGGCGACAGCGAGACCGCGGGGGATGACGCCGAGGGCTCGAGCAGCTCCACCAGCTCGACCATGGAAACGGGCGACGGGGACGGCGACGGCGACGGCACCAAGTTCGACATGGCGCCGGTCGCCGACTACGAAGAACCAACGCCGCCCGAGCTGTGCATGGTCGTTGACGACATGAACGCGATCGGGGACTGCGACGAGTCCGCGCCCCCCGACGCGTTCGAGCCCGACGTGCAGTGGAGCTGGTGGGGCCCCAACGGCGAGACCGAGTCGTTTGTGCCGGCCCTGGTCGCGAACTTGACCGACGACAACGACGACGGCGTGATCGATCTGTGCGACACCCCCGACGTGGTCGTGGTCGCGGCGACGTTTGGGGGCGAGTCACACATCTACGTGCTCGACGGCGCGACCGGGCAGCTGCACTTCAAGATCGCGCCCTTTGTCGCGTTCACGATCACCCCGGCGATCGGGGACATCGACAATGATGGGTTGCCCGAGATCATCACGGGCAACGGCGCGGGGTTTCAGGGGCCGGCGCGGTTCATGGCCTTCGAGCATGATGGCACCCACAAATGGACCAGCGCGCACAGTCATGATCACCCGCAAGGCGGCTCCGTCGCGCTGGCTGATCTCGACAATGACGGCGACGTCGAGATCATGTTTGACACGGTCGTGCTCGATCACAACGGCGACGTCGTGTTCGAGGCGCCCGCGCAGCTGGGCCTGCAGCCGCTGAGCACCGCGGTGACCGCTGCGGATCTCGACGGCGACGGTGACCTCGAGGTCGTGCTGGGCCAGAGCGCCTATCACCACGACGGCAGCACGGTCTACTTCGAGATCATGGTCACGCCTGGGTTTCCGCAGATCGCCAACCTGGACGAGGATCCCGAGCCCGAGATCCTGGTGACCAACAACCGCGGCGTCACCCTGCTCGAGCATGACGGCACGATCGTCTACCTCAACGTCAAGCCCGAGGGCATCTGGACCGGGCTGCGGCCCGCCGCCGTTCACGACTTTGACGGCGACGGCCTGGCCGAGTTCGCCGTCAGCTCGGCCAGCGTCTACTCGGTGTTCGAGCCGGCGCCCTCGTTGGTGTGGAGCGCGATCATTGACGACGCGAGTGGGTCTTCGGGCGGGACCGCGTTCGACTTTGACGGCGACGGCCGGGCCGAGGCCATGTACGCCGACGAGCAGCAGCTGTTCATCTTTGACGATCAGGGCACGCCGCTGCTGACCGTGCCCCGCAGCGCCCGGACCTTGACCGAGTATCCAACCGTCGCGGATGTGGACAATGATGGGTCGGCGGAGATCATCGTGGTCTCGGACGGCGGGTTCGAGATGATGCAGACCGCGCCTACGGTCCAGGTGATTCGGGATGTGCAGGATCGCTGGATTCAGGCCCGGCGAATCTGGAATCAGCACACCTATCACGTCACGAACGTGCGCGAGGATGGGACGATTCCGCAGTGGGAGCCGCCGAGCTGGGCGGGGCTCAATACCTTTCGAACGAACGCGCAGATCGAGGCTGGGGAGATCTGCAAGCCGGAGCCTCAGGGGTAATTTTTTTGGCTTGTTGGGCACGATGGGTGAGTCTTTGTCCGCGGGGGTCGATGTGCTGATGGGGCAGCGCGCACGACCCGTGAGGGTCTCTCCGGGCACGGAGGGCTCAAGACGCTAATTTGCGTTGTCATGGATCGCTGTCGACGAGGTCGGGCTTTGGCTTCGGTGGGGCACTCGCAACGCCCTCTTATTGTGCCCGGAGAGACCCTCACGGGTCTTCTGTGCGCTTCTCGTCGTTCGAGACGGCGGCTACGCGCTCGGGATCGGGCAGTTCTTGGTCAACCACCGCTCCACTCGAGCGGGCCACCGTCCA
>NZ_JMCC02000099.1 GCF_000737335.2 Enhygromyxa salina
TGCGGCGCTGCGCAGCGCGACGGGGCATCCCGCCGACGTCGGCGACGCCATCGCGGCGGCGACGACACCCCGAGCAGCGAGGAGCAGACGCCCGAGCCGCAGCGCGTGTCGCAAGACGAGATCGTCATCGACATCGACATCGACGAGCTGAGCGCCGTGCGAACCGAGTTCGGCGAGATCGACGAGCTCGACGAGCTGACCCTCAAAGGCCGACGCCGCGCGGTCCTCGATGACCTGACCGACGAGGTCGAGGTCGAGGATCTGACCGAGCGAGACGCCGAGGATCTGACCGAGCAAGACGACGACGACGACGATGACGACGCCGCCGAGCTCGATCCGTCTGGCGAAGAGCCACTCGCTGCCGATCCAGATCCGAGCTCGGCCGCTCAGGACGACGCGCCCGAGCCCGCGTCGGCGAGCGCCGACGAGGTGACCGCCACCGCTGCTTCCGCCGAAGACCAGCCGCAGGTGGACGCAGACAACGACAGCGACAGCGACAGCTCGGGGGAATCCGAGGGCGACAAGAAAAAGCGCAGGCGCAGGCGCAGGCGCAAGAAGGCCCCGGTCGCGCCGCCAGAGCTGACCTGTCCGCCGCACAAGGATTTCTGGGAGATCTGGGCGGGCAAGTTCTCGGCCGCCGACTTCGCCCGGGAAGAGGACAGCAAGGACGCAGAGACCGACACCGACGACGACATCCAGGTCGAGACGGTTCGGCCTGCGGCGCCGTTCGCCGAGCCCGAGGTCGACGACTCGTCGGTCCCCGTGATCCAAGACGCGCCCGGGGACGATGCGCTCGTGCGGGTTGGCCTCAACATCGGCCGCAAGCACGGGCACAAGGCTGCCCATGTCCGCGCGCTGCTCCGGCGCGTGACCGGGCTCCACGGCAAGGCGGTCAAGGATCTGACCGTCCGCGATCAGAACAGCTTGTTCCGCATGGACGGGCAGCACTTCGAGACCGTGGTCGCGCGGCTCGACGGCAGCGTGGTCGACTCCATCGCGTTGACCCTCGTCAAGATGACGGAGCTCGACGCGGACGCGACCCCGCTGCGGCTGCCCGACGAGCAAGCGGCGACCATGGTCGCCGCGAGCACCCTCGCCGACGCGCTCGACTCGAGCGCCGCCGAGCCGCCCGAGCCCGCGCCCGAGCAGGCCGTCGCCCCAGCTGAACCCACGAACTCAGGGGACGCTGGGGAGACCGTGAGCGCCGACGACGCCGTCGACCGACAGCCCGAAGCGAGCGTCACCGACGTCACCGACGTCACCGACGTCACAGAGGCGCCCGAGCCGATCGCCGCTGGCCCCGAAGAAGGCTGACGCCATCGCTTGGCGGGGCCCTCGGCTGAGGGCCTCGCCGCCCACGAGTCACGCGATGATCCCCTACCCCTCGCCCGAGCAGCGCGAGCTCGAGCTCGTCGAGCTCGTTGCGAGGGCCAGCGCGACGATCCCCGGCACAGAGTTGATCGAGTACGGCCGCAGCGTCGAGCAGCGGCCGCTCCACGTCGTTCGCGTCCCGTCACCCGCGAGCACGGCGTCGAGCGTGGCCCCGCGCGTGCTGGTCTGCGCCAACACCCACGGACCCGAGTTCATCGGCAACCGCGTGTGCGTGGGCATGCTCGCCAAGCTGATCGACGACCCTCCCCCACCGCTGCGCCAGCTCCACGAGCGCGCCGAGCTGTGGCTCGCGCCGTGCCTCAACCCCGACGGCTACGCCCGCACCCACGCACGCGACGGCGCCGGCACGCTCGCGCAGCTGCGTCACAACCATCGTGGCGTGGATCTCAATCGCAACTGGCCACTGCCAACCGGAGCTCGACGGCTTCCGCTACCGGGCGCCGGAAGCCCAACCCCAGGCGACGCGACCTACCGCGGCCCCTCGCCCCTGAGCGAGCCCGAGACGGCTGCGCTGGACCAGCTGCTCACGACCCAAAAATTTCACGCCAGCGCCAACCTGCACAGCTTCATGGGCACCATGTTTCCGCCGCGCGTCCGCACCCGCGCGGCGGCAATGGCCTACGCGCGCCTGTGCGCTGCGCTTCGCCAGGCTCAGCCCCACACCCGCTACCTGCGGATCGCCAGCCGCGTGTTCGACACCTTCACGGGCGAGCAAGAAGACCACCAGCACCACGCCCACGGCTGCTGGTCGATCTGCGTCGAGTGCTTCTCCGTGCGAGCCAGCCTGGCCCAGAGCTTCGGACGGCGGGTGCCCTTGTTCTGGCGGTTCAACCCCCGCGATCCACAGCCGTGGGTCGACAACGACGTCCCCGGCGTCGCGGCCTTCCTGCTCGCCACACTCGATCTCCCGCCAGCGCACCCATGACCCCCACAGGCGGCTGTGGGGGTCAAATTCAGCCTCCGCGAGAGCCGAAGGGATCCTTGAGATCCGGCGACACGCGACGCGGCGGCTTCTTCGTCTTCGCGTCTTCCTTCGGCGTGGGCGTGGGATCTGGCGCGGGGTCGGCCTTCTTCTTGTTCGTGACCGTCTTCTTGGGCGCGGCCTTTTGAATCGGCTGCATCACGTACTCGAACTTCTTGTCCGAGTCCGGGACAATCTCGATCGTCTGCGGCTCGAAGCCGGCGGCCCTGAGCGTGAGCGGCAGCCGCTCGGTGGACTTCTCGACGCTCACGCCCTCGGGGGTGTTGGTCTTGCCGTAGCTGCCGTTGTCGCGGGGATCGAGGATCGAGGCGATCACGGGGTTGCCCTCCGCGTCGGTCGTTGTGATCCGGTAGGTGACGGTCTCGGTCCCGTCCGCGATCTCCTTGACCTTCTCGGGCTCTTCGACAACAGGCGGCGTGACCGGCTGCTCGACCACGTCTGGCTCGGGGGCCTTGGCCACGGCGGCGGGCTCTTCTTTGGCGTCGGCTGTCTTGTCGCCGCCGTCACCACCGAAGGCGATGAACGCCCCGACGCCCGCAGCGACCAGCGCGAGGCCGCCGACCAGCCCGAAGATCAGGCCTTTCTTGGACCCACCCTGCTCCTCGTCGGTCGCCGAGACTGGCGGGACCGTGCCCGGCATGACCGTGCGGCTGCCGGTGAACGCCATCTCACCGGTCGAGGGGCGGGCGATGTTCTCGTTGACGAACGCGACCGCAGCCGCGCCGCTGCCCACCGCCTCGATCGCGGCGGCCATCTCTCGCATGTCGGCGAACCGTAGCTCGCGATCTTTTTGCATGGCCTTGAGGATGATCGCCTCGACCTCGGCCGGGATCTCGGCCTCGGGGACCAAGGCCGAGGGCGCCTCGGGGATCTCGAACATGTGCTTGGTCAGGATCCCCATGAAGGTGTCCGCGGTGAACGGAACCCGACCGGTGAGCAGCTCGTAGAGGATGACGCCGAGCGCGTAGACGTCGACGCGATGATCGGGCTTGGCGCCCTGCGCCTGCTCGGGCGACATGTACTCGGGCGTGCCGAAGATCATGCCCGTGCGCGTGAGCCCCTTGCCCTCGCCCTCTTCCTCCGAGGTGACCTTGGCGATGCCAAAGTCGAGCACCTTGATGAAGTCCTCGTTCTTGCCCCGCGTGATGCGGTAGCAATTCTCGGGCTTCATGTCGCGGTGGATGATGCCCGCGTCGTGAGCGGCCGCGAGCGCGCGACAGACCTGCAACATGATGTGTTTGACCCGCGCCCAAGGCAGCCGCCCGTGGTTCTTGACGGTGTCCGAGAGGTCCTCGCCGTTGAGGAACTCCATGATGAAAAACACGGAGCCATCGGGCGTGTCACCAAAGTCGGTGATCTCCACGACGTTCTCTTGGCTGATCATCGAGGCCGCGCGGGCCTCCTGCAGGAACCGCTCGCGCAGATCCTCTTTGTGGGCGTACTCGTGGCTGAGAACCTTGACGGCGAACTTCTTGCCGATCTGCGCGTGCTCGCCCAGGTAGACGGTGCCCATGCCGCCTTCGCCGAGCTTCTTGATGACGCGGTAGCGACCCAGCAAGACCGTCCCGATCAAGTCGTGGACGTTTTGGCTCTGCGAAGGCGTGGGGGCGACGATCTCGGGTACGGCCTCTCCCATCGAGATCATGGTGCCGCCGCTGCCGAGGTCTTCTGCCGCTTGGGGTGCTGCCGCTTGGGGGGCCGCCGGTGGTGGGGCTGCCGACAGCACGGTCGACTTGGGCATTGGCGGAGGTGCGCCCGCTACCATCGTCCCCTTTCCACCGATCCCGGGCGAGGGCGCTGGCGGTGGTTTGGCGCTGGCGATCATCGTGCCTCCGCCTGCGGGTACGTGGAGGTTCGGGTTCGCTTTCGGTTCAGCCATGAGTCGCTCGTCAGTTCAGAGGCCGGCTCAGCCTACCGTATTTTCTGCAAGCCGGCTGTTGGGCACGTCTAGTTTCGTGGGCATCGCGGGGCACCGCAACCGGAGATCGACCTCGAGCATCCTGGAGTGAGGGGTCACCGGCTCGTGTGCTCGGACCCGCGCGTGCGGCCTTCGACTGGCGGACCTGCGTGGGTATTCGCCGGGTTGCTCGTGGGATCTGGGCCAACGCGCCCAGCGCGAGCGAGCGCCCGACTGCTCTCATACGAGCGCAGGCCGTGTATGGATCCCGTCACACCAGACCCCCGCGCCTCTCGCCGCTGAAGCCAGCGCATGAAGCCGATTGTGACCAGCGCGGCGAAGATCGCCGCGCCCAATGCGACCATGACCAGCGGCAAATGACGGCTCTGCAGACCCCGACGTGACGGCTTGCCCAGCGGCTGCGTCGACTCGGGCGTGGGCGTGCGCGACACCGCAGTGGCGGGAGCCGGACGCGGGGGCGCGACCCTGGACGGAACACCGTCACGAATGATGATGCTGGGCCGCTTGCGGGGATCTTTCGTCTCTGCAGCGTCCTCGATCTTGCCCGGCTTTGCCGAAAAGCTGCCCGTCGCCGGTCCGTCGAGTTCGGTGTCATGGGCGCGCGCGACCGACCCCGATCCGATCATGATCGTTGCCCGCCGAACGATGTCCTGCTCGGACACGGCGGGCGCTGGCGCCTGGGGTTGGGCCCAACCGGCCTGCGCCGCGTGACCCGGCTGATCCGTGGCGGGCTCGAGATCGTTGGCCGCCGCGGTCTGGATCAAGTGCGCCGCTTCGAGCGCCGAGCTGGGTCGCTCGTCCCGGTTCTTTGCCAGCAATTTGGCGACGGCGGCCTCCAAGCTGGGGAAGTCCGCGAACCGAGGGTCGACCTCGCGCAGCCGGGGCGCGTGCTCGAACACCTGCTTGCTCATGGTCCCGCCCGGCGAGTCCGCGCTCAGCGGGACCCGCCCGGTCAGCGCCTCGAACAGCACGATCCCCAGCGCGTAGAGATCTGACCGTGCGTCGAGGTCATCGCCGCGGGCTTGCTCGGGCGACATGTACTCGGGCGTGCCGACGATCGAGCCGACAGCCGTCAACCGGACCTTGCGACGGACGACCTGCGCGATGCCGAAGTCGAGCAGCTTGACCTGCTCGGCGGCCTCTTGGCTGGGCGCGACCAAGAACACGTTGTCCGGCTTGAGGTCGCGGTGGATCACCCCGGCCCGATGCGCGGCGGCCAAGCCCCGCGCCATGTCACAGGCGATCCCGATCGCCCGCGCAGGAGCGACTGGCCCGCTCTGGGCGATCTCGCGGGCCAGGCTGCGCCCGTCGAGGAACTCCATCACACAGTAAGGGCTGCCGCCTGGGGTCGTGCCGTAGTCGATGATGTCGACCACGTTCGTGTGCTTGACGCTCGACGCGATCCGAGCCTCTTGGGCGAAGCGCTTGGCGACCTCGGGCTTTTGCGAGTAGCGGCGACGCAGCACCTTGATCGCCAGGTTGCGCCCGATCAGCAGGTGCACGGCCTTGTAGACCAAGCCCATGCCGCCCGCGCCGATCTGATGTTCGATCCGGTAGCGATCGCCAAGCACGACGCCGAGCAGGTGCTCTTCGTCGCCCGAACCGAGGCCCGGTGGCACCGGCCAGCCCTCTGTTGCCACGGCGGCGGAGCCATCTTGGGAAGCCTGCCAACCCGAGCTGCTGATCTGCGCGCTGAGCTGCACGACGCCCCCCGAAGACGGCTCGGGCGACGGAACCGCGGCGAGAGTTGCGACCGCACGCGGGCCCGACGAACCGCTGGCCGGCGCGGACGCAACACGCAGCGGCCCAGAGCCGATTCGGATCGGACCCGACCCAGCTCGGATCGGACCCGAGCCCACGCGGATCGGCCCCGACCCGGCCCGATCCGAGGCTGGCTGAACCCGATCGTCTTGGTCGTGATCAGCCGGAACCCAACGCAGCACCGAGCCGGACGCGGACGCGCCTGCCGTCGGGCCACCGGGGCTCGTGAGCTCGCCGAGCGGTGAGCCGTCCATCGGACAGAAGCTGGGCTCCCCGTCGTAGCGAGCCCCGCAATGCGGGCATACTCGCATTCTCGACTAGCGTAGACGTCCGGGTTGCGGCGGTCAACGCGGACTGCGACCCGGATCGCGGTTTGTATTTGGGCCGCCCGCCGCCGGACCACGTGAGCTCACTTGGTCCCGGCTCGGCTCGGAAACGACCGTCCACGTGGGCGGCACGTGGGCGGCCGTGATATCGGACTCCATGCCCGCCCAAACGGTGATCGTCGGACGCCAGATCGACATCGAAGAAGTTCGTCGAGTCGCGCGACGAGGCGCGGCCGCGACCCTCCACGAGGAGGCCGAGTCGAACCTGCTGCGCACCCGCGCCCTGCTCGAGCGCGCGCTCGCCGAGGGCGCGACGATCTACGGCGTCAACACTGGCTTTGGGGCGCTGTCGGGCGTCAAGGTCCCACCCGCTCGGCTGCAGGATCTTCAGCGGAACCTGCTGCGCAGCCACGCAGTTGGCGTGGGTGAGCCGCTGGGCGCAGACGTGGTCCGAGCGCTGCTCATGCTGCGCGCCCACACCCTGGCGCTGGGTGCTTCGGGGGTGCGACCCCTCGTTCCTCAGCGCCTGCTCGAGCTCCTGCGCGCCGGCGTCGTGCCTGTGGTCCCCTGCCAAGGTAGCGTCGGCGCCAGCGGTGATCTCGCTCCGCTCGCCCACCTCGCGCTGCCGCTCATCGGTGAAGGTGAAGCGTGGCTCGAGGGCCAGCGGATGTCGGGCGCCGAAGCGCTGCGCAAGTGTGGGATCGAGCCGCTCGACCTGGCCGCCAAAGAGGGTCTGTCGCTCATCAACGGCACCCAGGTCACGACCGCGATCACGGCGCTGGCGCTGGCCGACGCCCGCGAGCTCGTCGAGGCCGCGGACATCATCGGCGCCGCCAGCCTCGACGCGCTGCTTGGCACGACCGCGTGCCTCGACGCCCGGATCCACGCAGGCAAGCCCCACCCCGGCCAGATCCACAGCGCCGAGCTGATCACCCGGCTGCTCGCCGGCTCGCCGCTCAACCAGTCCCACGCCGACTGTGGGCGAGTGCAGGACGCGTACTCGATGCGCTGCATGCCGCAGGTCCATGGGTCGGTTCGGGCCGCGATCGAGTACGCCGCGACGGCCGTCGGCATCGAGCTCAACAGCTTCACGGACAACCCGCTGGTGCTGCTGCGTGATCCCAACGATCACGCCGCCGGCTTCGATGTCCTCAGCGGCGGCAACTTCCACGCCTGCAGCGTCGCGCTGCCGGCCGATCACATGACCGCTGCGCTCACCACCCTCGCAACGATCAGCGAGCGACGCATCGATCGACTGTGCACGGCCGCCCACTCCCGCGGGCTCCCAGCGTTCTTGACCAACGACCCCGGGGTCGAGAGCGGCTTCATGATGGCGCAGGTCACCGCCGCCGCGCTGGCCAGCGAGTGCAAGTCGATGTCGTTCCCGGCCAGCACCGACACGATCCCGACCTCCGCGGGGAAGGAAGACCACGTCAGCATGGGCCCGATCGCCGCGCGCAAGCTCGCCGCCGTGGTTCGCAACCTCGCCCGGGTCTTGGCGATCGAAGCCGCGGCCACGGCCCGAGCGCTGGATCTGCGCGAGCACCCCAGCAGCCCAGCGTTGATGCGCGTACACGCGGCGATCCGCGAGCACATGGCCCCGTTCACCGGGGACCGAAGCATGACCGCCGAGCTCGAGTCGCTCGCGGACGCGATCATCGACGGCCAGCTGCGCAAAGCGTCAGAGGCAACAGCCTGAGCGACCAGAGTCCAAAGGTCGGAGTTTGGGTCCGGGCGTATAGCCTCCCGCCGAAGCCACCAAGCCCCTTCTAGGGGGCCACACATGCCCCTGCGAACAGCCAACCCCGAGGAGCGAAGCGACCAGACGCGAAGCGGCTGCAGTCGGCGAAGTCTAAGGTCTCTGTGGGGGTCTCTAGAGGTCTCTAGAGGTTCCTGCGCTTCCACAGCTGGACCCGACCGATCCGCACCCGCCGGTCGCGGCGGTAGTGCGCGTCCAAGAACGCGTGAAGCTGCTTGAACTCGCGGTGCGGAACGGTGGACCCCAGCACCACGTAGGCCGGGCGCGAGGCCTCCAGATCCGCGATGAGTTGCCTTGAGTACTCGGACTCGACAAACCGCAGCGGGCTCGCCGGCCGTCGCCAGGTGTCGTCGTTGGGTTGGCTCAGGATCCCCAGGGACTTGTAGATTCGGCTGCCCGACATGCGCCCGGTCAGCGGGTACACGTCCCACAGGTGCCAGCCCCACATCCAGATCCGGTCGTCGGGTTCGGTGTGGTCGAGCAGGTGCTTGGCGATCCGGCGGCCGCCCAGATCGTGGGGCTGGGCGCGATCATGACGAACGTGATCCAGCATCAGCAGCGCGCGAACCACCAACACCGAGCACAGCGCCAAGGCCAGCGAGCGCGGGACCCAGTGGGCGGTGCAGCGGCGCCCCAGCAGCCCGCAGGGCGCCGCGGCGAGCACACACATCGGCGCGGCCACGGCCAGGAAGTAGCCCTTGTAGAACCGAAACCCGAGGCTCGCGGCGACGAGCATGGCGAGCAACCAAGCGCACACGAAGCCGAGCTCGCGCAGGCGCTGATCCGACTGCGCGCTCACGCCAGCGCGCCAGTTGGCCACGCGCTCGGCCACCCCGCGAACGCACGAGAACGCGGCGAGCACCAACGCCAGCCCCACGAAGTGAGCCAGAGCCAACGCGCCTTCCCAGGCTGACGCCGCCAGCCCAGCCTCGCGCGCGCCCAAGTAGCGAAGCCCCCAGCGGCTCACGAAGTAGCCTTCGAACAGCGCCCTGAATTCACCCGCCGCCACGTACTGCGCGACGATCGGCAGGTGTGCGAGGCCGAACCCGAGCAGCACCCAGGCCGGATCACCCGCGCGCTCGAGCACCCTCGCCCACCCGTCGCCGCGGCTCACCTTGGCCCGCGCCAAAGACTCGCCGCCATCGCCAACGAAGGCCATGATCAGCAGCGGCACCAACACGATCCCGTCGGGTCGTTTGCACAGCGCAGCGAAGCCCGCGAGCGCGCCCGCCAGCATCCACGCGCTGGGTCGCCAGCGCTCCGATCGGACCCGCAGCGCCTCGATCCCCGCCCAAAAACTAGCGATCTGCGGCAGGTTCGCCCAGGTCACATAGTTGGCGTCCATCGAGTCGAGGTGCGCGTCGTGGAGCGCGTACAGCCCCGCGCCCATGACCGCACCGAGTCGCCCCCAAAGTCGCCAAGCGAGCCCGGCCACGCAGGCCAGCGCCAACAGAGCCCACAAATTCGCGGCAACCTGAAAACGCGAGATATCCCGCGCCTCAGGCCCCGCGAACCACTTGGCCAGATAAAAGCTCCCCGGCGCCTTGAGCTCCAAAGTGTCGACATACGGCAAGCCCCCATGCTCGAGGACCATCGCGTTGTAGAGGATCCCCGCGACATCGTGCGAAGCGAACCCACCCTGGCT
Organism: Enhygromyxa salina; assembly: GCF_000737335.2. GTDB lineage: Bacteria > Myxococcota_A > Polyangia > Nannocystales > Nannocystaceae > Plesiocystis > Plesiocystis salina_C. The sequence goes on from NZ_JMCC02000099.1 coordinate 9,784, forward strand.
AAACCCCGGCTCCCGCACCCACGCCGACCCCACCAAAACGACGATCAGCCCCACAACCGTCAGCACCGTCGCCGCGACCCCCCATCGCCCCCCCCTCTGCCCAGCTCCCGTCACCTACACACCCTCTCCAAACCGGCTGCAGTCAAAGAGCGAAGCCCCATGTGGGGGACTAAAGCGGATGCCCGCCGAAGCCACCCGAGCCCCCTTTTAGGGGCCCAGCCAGCCCCGAGGAGCGACCGCGAGCCGACGACAGTTGGCGAAGCACAAGAGCCCACGAGAGTGTCCAACAAGGATGCCCGCCGAAGCCACCCGAGCCCCCTTTTAGGGGGCCACACATGCGGATGCGAACAGCCAGCCCCGAGGAGCGAAGCGACCAGACGCGAAGCGGCTGCAGTCGGCGAAGGGCGAAGGTGCATGTGGGGGTCTAAAATGGATGGCTGAACGTGACGTTGATGTTGAATGGCGGCAGCAGTCGATCCACGTCGTCGATACCCTGCACCTCCGCGATGTAGTCGGGCAAGGTCTCGCCAAGACAGGTCCGCCCCCCCCGCCGGCCAAGCGGGACCGCAGCGTCAACCCGCAGCAGCTGCGGCGCGACGCCAAGCCAGGTAAAGCGCGCCGCCAGACCGTACCCAACCTGCCCGTACCAGCTGTTGGACCCAAACCACCCGCTGTAATCGTCACACCCCGACAGCGTCGTGACCCCGCCGAACAGCGCGCCGCTGATCGTGCGCACGAAGATCAAGTTGAACAGGGGGATCCGCAGATCATCCAAGATCACGTGGCGGTACTCGACCAGCGAGCGCGCGACCCCGCGACCGTACAGCTCGTTGGAGGTGAAGCCGACCAAGGCGCCCAGTCCGCCGCCGCGGTTGAGGCTGCGAAACTCGAGCTTCGAGGCGAGCGGCGCGACCACGCTGGCCTCGACCAGGGTCGCCAGCACGTGGTGGTGGGCGAGCGGCCACATCTGGGCCCAGCCGGCGTCGAAGTTGAGCGAGAAGCGGTGATCGGTGGCGCCGTCGAGCCGCACGGTCTGCGAGCCCGCGACGCTGCCGTACACGATGTGTCCGCGCTCGGGCCAGCCGCCGTATTTGTAGGTGCTGTGGCTCAGGCTCAAGCGCTCGACCAAGCGCATGCCGCCCGCCTGATCGAGCCCGCCGGTGTTGAGCCACGCGATCGAGTTGGTGTTGCTCAGGCGCAGCCTTCGCTGCTGGCGATTGCGCTTGGCCCCAAAGTAAAAATTGAAGCGCGTGCGACCGCCAAGGTTGGCCTCACTGTTGGTGTAGGCGTAGAACTCTGCCGTCCGGCGAAGGTCCCGCCGCAAGCTGGCCTCGAACGCCAGCGCCGCCGAGATCGCGTTGAACCGGGCCTGGGTCGTGCTGGCGGTCGCCAGCTCGGAGGCCGCGACCGAGAACCCAAACCCACGGTAGACGAACCGGGTCTTGGCGGGCGCGCGGTTGTTGAACAGCGGATCGCTGCTGTCGCCCCGCGCGCTGCGGATCACGCTGCCGGAGATCCGCGAGGTCTCGACCAAGCGCGCGCGTGGATCCAGGCGCACCGACGCGAGCCGGCGCTCGGTGTCCAGCGTGAACACGTGCTGGGCCGCGCTGGGTTGGTCGAGCAAGTCGGCGCCGGGCAGCGCCTCACCGTTCCAGGCCAGGTAGTGATCCTGCCCGCCTCGCTCGTTCACGTAGACTTGGATCGGCTCGATCAGCGGGCGATCGCTGTCGCGCGAGATCGTGATCTCGTGATGCCAGCGACCGTCGTCACCCTTGCGCGAGCGGACGTCCGTGATCGCGTAGTCGACCTCGGGATAGGGCCCAAGCCACTGGTCGAAGAACCAACCCAGCTCGCGGCCCCAAGCCTGCTCGGCGACGACCCGCGGATCGCTGTCGGGGTTCTGGCCCAGCTCCGCGTAGAACCCTGCGAGCTGCGGATCATCGAGGAGGTCCGACAGCTTCTCGTGGATCCGCCGCCCGCTCGGCAGCTCGTTGGCGAAGAACAGCGGGTGATGCCGGACCGGCCACTGATCTTCGCTGCCGCGAAAGTACGCGGACGAGAACGAGGCTTGCCCCGAGTACAAGAAGCTGTCGATCGCCGGCACGAAGGTCCACGCGGCGAGCAGATCGACAGCGTACTCGTCACGCAGATCCCGGGCCCGCTGCCACAGCTGGGCGAGCACGACCCCGAACGAGCCCGAGAGCCACAGATCCGTCGAGCTGTCGTGACGCCCCGAAAAATGTGCGTAGGCCAGCAGATCGCAGATCGAGCGGGCGACTTGGATGTCGTGAAATTTTGCCAGGCGCTTGGTCGCGAACAGCTCGAGGTACTGATCGCTGACCATGACCGCGGTCGGGTGGAACATCGACACGTCGCTGCGCAGCGGGCCTTGGACCACGGTCAGCTCGGCGTCCGGCGGCGGCTCGATGCTGACGACCGACGCGATGTCGATCGCGGCGGTGGCGATCGACAGGACGTGGCCCGCGACGTCGTGCAGCGGGTGCAGCAGGTTCTCTTGCGGGTACTGATCACCGGGCCGAACGTCGATGTGCAGGACCCGGACGCGCACGCCTCGATGCCAGATCTGGGTGTGGTGCCAGCGCGGCCCCCAGAACACCGAGGGATACGCGATCACGGCGCGCGGATCGATCGCTTCGCGGGTGATCACGAGCTCCTGCCCGTCGAGCGCCTTGGCCTGTTCGGTGGTCGGCTCGGTGCCCGGCGCCCAGCTTGGGACCGCCCCAAATCGAGCGTGATCGACCACCCACTCGACCGGCGTGATCACCCGCCCGTCGGCTGGCAACCACACGCCGCCGCGGGCCGGCTCGCTCGGCAGCGGTGCGATCGCGCCAGACAGGCTGCACCGGCGCCACACACATCCCAGCGGCCAATAGCGATGCGGGACCTCGACGCGGTAGGCGATCGTGACCTCGGTGACTCCCGCCGGCAGCTCGATCTCGATGTCACGCCGCGCCCCCACCCGCTTGGGCGTCAGCTCCTGACCACCCGCGTACACGCTGGCCACGATCGTGCGCGCGCGCTCGGACGGACCCGCGACGTAGGTCGACAGCGCGATCTCGTCGAGCTCGCGCGGCTCGTCGCGCAACAGCTCGGCGTAGTCGAGCAGGACCAAGCGCTGCTGGGCACGGGCAGGATGGGTGAGTTCGTAGCTCGCCCGCCCCTCGACTTCTGAACGGCGGCGGGCGACCCGATCACCCTCGCGCGGGTGATCGCCGCCGCGCCACACGGTCAGCTCGACGCGAACACGAGCGACCGTTGCTTCTGCGTTGGAGGGGGTTGCGACCGGGGCCTCGCCGCGCTCGTCCTCGCTCGGCTCGGGAGCTGGCTGGCGAGCCTCACTCTCGGCAGCGCTATCGACAACGCTCTCTCCAGCGCCGCTGGCTGGCGTCGCGTCGACCTCTGGGGCCGCGACTGGCCCCTCGACTGGGCCCTCGACTGGGCCCTCGACCGAGCCCGTTGGGGGGGCTGCGACCGCGTGCGACCCCGCCCCCGCGAGCGACTCGAGCAGCGGCGCGACGACGCCAAGCACGATCATCGCGACCGCGAATCCGAGCACCACGATCATGCGACGCAAGATCGGACGCGAGGTCGCGAGAGGATCGAGGGAAGCCACGATCGAACTCGGGCCGGGGATGCGTCGCTGCGGTCGCACGTCGAGGTGTCGCCGTAGCTTAACGCCAGCGCTGGTCCACGTCGCCCCCGCCGTGTGCGCGAGCGCGAGGGTCTGGTGTCGCGGTTCCATGACCATGTCCGCGGATTCCTTCAAGGGAAATCGCCCTCCCCTTCAGATCCTCGAATTCTCGCTCCTGTCGCCTCTTTGAGGGCTTCCGCCAAACCTCGGGCGTGCACCTTCGTGCTGGTCATCGCCCGAACTTCAGCGCCGCGACCAGGCGATCCGAAGGCCGATCGGAGGCCGATCGCGGTCTCCTGTGCACCTGGCCAGTCGAGCACCCGGGCTCACCAACGACGGGGGCCCGAGTACCCGCGAGCTCCGACCGCCGCCTCGCTCGCCGCTTGGCTCGTCAGCGATCCACTCCAGGAGCGAGACCGCGTTTGACACCTGCACGCTGACGTACGACGCTATTTACATGCGCCGTCTGTCCATTCATCTGCTCGCGTCGGGCCTTGCTGCGAGCACCCTGTTGTTGCTCCCCGGTCTCGCGTTCGCGGGTCCACCTTCGCTGCCCGAAGGCGGCGACGCCGAAGAAGCGACCGACCCCGAAGCGGCGACCGACGGCGGAGAAGAGATGTTGACCGCCGACGGCCAGCCGATGCCAACCGACACCGTGCCGGCTGGCCCGGGTGAAGACGTCGTCGATGATGGGACAGAGGCCGAGGCCAGCGGTGAGCTCGGCGGCGCGTTCGATCCAGAGGCCGACAGCTCGCTCGACTCGTCGTTCAGCGGCGGCTCCGAGACAGCGGGCTCGGCCGACGCTGGCGGCACCGACACGTCAATGGGCACGCTTGGCTACGAGGGCGAGTCCGGCCCCGGCATCGTCGCCGGTCGTCACGAGCCGGTCATGAACTCGCTGCGCGGCCCGGTCGGTCTGTTCTACACGTCGCTGGCCGACGTTGGAGGCAAGTACACGTTCCGCTTCCAGCTCCACAGCGACTTCTTCGTCAAGAACAACTTCTTTTGCTGTGAAGGTACATCAGACGGCGATCGCCACGCCCGACTCCGCGGCGCCGTCAACCTTGGCTTCACCTTCACAGAGTGGACCGAGGTCTACTTCAACATCAACAGCTCGGCGAACCGCAACACCCGTGATCAGGGCGCTCGCCAAGATCCGCCGTCCGTGTTCGCGCTGGGCGACATGAACTTCGGCGTGAAGGGTGCCTATAAATTCCTCAACGGCGGCGTCGGCCTTGGCGGGCAGCTTGGGCTTGGTTTGATCTCGGGCAGCGAGCGGCTGCGGACCTCGCGAGTGAACTTCGACTTCGCCGTGATCCTTGGCGCCGACCTTCGCTACCTGACCAAAAAAGAGATCCCCATGCGGATCACCGGCAACGTCGGCTGGACCCTCGACAACTCGCGCAAGTTGGTCGACTGGGCCTCGGTCGACGACCTGCTCTCGCGCGAGGTCTTGCGCTTCTCCTCGGGCGTCAACCACAGCCGCGTCACCACCAAGATCGCCGTCGACTTCCCGATCCGCTTGGGCAAGAACAAGCAGTACGGCCTCGACCCGGTCATCGAATACAACTGGGACATCGCCACCTACCAAGAGCAGGCCTTCGTCGAGCTGACCGAGCAGTTCGGCGGCTCCCCGCTCAAGCGCTCGCAGGCGTGGATGACCTTGGGCCTGCGCGCCAACGTCTACGACGGCCTGTTCCTCAGCGCCGCCGTCGACGTCGGCACGACCTCGCCCAGCTACGAGTTTGGCCCGCCGGTCCCGCCCTACCAGGTCATCCTCGGCCTCGGTTGGAGCTTCGATCCCAAGCCGCGGATCAAGCAAGTCCCGGTCCCCATGGACAACGGCAGCCCGCAGCCAGTCCTAGAAGGTCGGATCCTCGGCCGCGTCGCCGACCTCGAGGGCAACCCGATCGCCGACGCCAAGATCAGCTTCCCGGGCCTCGCGTCCAACGTGATCCTGACCGACGCCGCCGGCATGTTCACCAGCTTCCGGTTCCCGGAAGGCCCGGTCTCGATCAGCGTCGAGCTACCTGACGGCACCTTCATCGAGCAGATGGCCGACGTCCGCGTCGGCGAAGACGCCCAGGTCGACATCATCGCCGACGTCGCCGCCGACACCGGCGAGGACCCGGTGTTCGACGGCACCTTCCTCGGCAAGGACGGCGTCGGACTCCCGGTCTCCGTCGCGCTCGACGGCATGGGCATTCAAGAGTCCTTCGACTCCGACGGAACCGGCCGCATTGCGATCGCGCTCCCGCTTGGCGAGTACAAGGCCACGATCTCCGCCCCCGGCTACGACCCCAAGACCGTCTCGTTCACGATGACCGAAGACGGCGCGATCGTCAGCGAGACCCTGACCGCAAACGGCTCAGCCGGTGGTGATGGTGGCGGCGCCGCCGCGATCATCGAGACCCCCCTGATCTCCGGCAACAAGTACCGACTCCGCGTCAAGCGGGGCCCCCACTACAGCGGCGACGACGTCGACACCGATCGCAGCGCCGAGTCCCTCGATCAGCTCGCCTCATTCCTCGCCCAGCACCCCGAGTACGGCAAGATCGAGGTCCGCGTCCACACCGACGACCGCGGCAACCCCCGCAAGCGCAGCCAAGCCCGCGCCGACGCCGTCGTCGCCTACCTCGTCGGCAAGGGCGTCGTAGCCAGCCGCCTAGAAGCCAAAGGCTGGGGCGACAAAGACCCCGTCGCCGTCAACATCACCTCCGACGGCCGCGCCAAGAACAACCGCACCGAGTTCAAGGTCCGCGACTACGACGAGTCCAAAGCCGTCGCCGCCTCCAGCAGCAGCGACGACAGCGACGACTAACCCCGCCGCCCCACCGCAACCCCACATCAATCGGGAACCCCCAGACCCAGGTCGGCGGTTCCCGATTCTCGTTGTTCCACCCGCCCCCACCCACGACCAGCATCAATCTCCCCCACGCCGCGCACCAATCTCCTCACAACGACGCTCCCCACACCCTCACCCACTCCCAGCATCAATCTCCTCACAACGACGCTCCCCACACCCTCACCCACGCCGCGCACCAATCTCCTCACAACGACGCTCCCCACACCCTCACCCACGCCGCGCACCAATCTCCTCACAACGACGCCCCCCACACCCTCACCCACGCCGCGCACCAATCTCCTCACAACGACGCTCCCCACACCCTCACCCACGCCGGTTATCCCCGTCTCCCCAGACGAGAATGCTCCACAGCAGACCGCCCCCGTCCGTCCAGATCGGAGCCACCGCCCGATGAACGTAGAGCGCACAAAGGCCGCAGATGGCCTCAACCCGGCGTATCTACGCACGTGGAGATTAACGAAGCCACAACCGGTCGGGCCAAGATCGAGACACCAAAGGAAGCGGGGTCACGAGACTGGAGTAGACCTAGCCGGGTTGAGGCCATCTGCAGCCCGTGCGCGGTCCCCATCGGACACAAACACCCCCGCAAACAACCAATCAATCCAATCCAATCCAGCTCAGTTCTTCCCATAAGCATCATAAATCTCCGCCACCTCCGTCATCAATTTAGCCGGCACATCCACTCCATCTCGAGCCATAGTCCGCAAAGCATGCTCATAGTCCTGCAACCCCGACCCAGGCACCCGCGGAATCCGATCCAACGCCCCTTGAACCTGCTTGATGACCCTAGCCTGCATAATCCACCCCTTCGCCGCATGCAGCCGAAACACCCGATCGAGCCAAACCCCGCTAGAGGTCTTCTCCGCCAGCTGAACCAAGCAGTTCACAGCCGACTCCGCCGTTGGGTGATCAACCGGCACCTTCGCAGAAGCGAGCTGGTTCGTCAGCGCCAGCGCATAGCGCTCGGCCTCCTTGAACTTGCCCATGCTCAGGCTCTTCTCGACCAGCGCGCCGATCAGCGAAGGAAACTTGGAGTCCTCGCCCGGCCCGATCGTCCGACGCAGCGCGTCTGATGACTCGTCGTCATCGAGCTCGGTCTCGACGACCGAGATGACCTCGTGCCCGATCCGAACCTTGTCAGCGTGATGCAGGGTGATCTTGCCGTCGAGCTGCTCGCCGTTGACGAAGGTCCCGTTGCGGCTCTTGAGATCCTCGAGCACGACCAGGTCATCGCTGACGTGGAAGCGGGCGTGATAGCGGCTGATCAGGTCATCATCGAGGGTCAGCCAGCAGTCTGCGCTGCGCCCTACGTCGACCGTGCCCTCGGGGAGCTTGAGGGTACGCGCCCCGATCTTCAGACGGTACTGGGCCACCGCCCCGAAGATAACTCAAAAGCGGAGGATCGTGGCGACCCGCGGCGACGCAACACGTCGAGCTGCGGGAATTCGAGCTGCGGGAATTGCGGTTGGTCAGCGAACGCCGATGAACGCTTCGTCCGCGTCGATCGTGTCGCCAAGGGTCACGCGCACGACCTGCCCGCGGATCGACGACGTGGTGCCGGGGCCGCTCCCATCGACGATGTAGGCGACGTTTGACTGAGGCCCAGGGACGATCCGAACCGGGTACGTGACGGGCCGCGCCTCGAGGATCAGCCGATCGGCGAAGGCGCCATAGCCGGTCGAGAGCCGCCACTCCACGCGGTAGCCCCGGGGGATCCGCGAGCGCCTGAACCTGGCCGCCTCGGCCGGCCAGATCGCGTCTTCCCAGGTTGCATTGGGCAAGCTCGGGACGTCCTGGCTCAGGGCTTCGAGGGCGCTGAGATCCAGCACGATGCTGAACACCGGGTTGGAGTAGCGCAGCGCGCTGACCGGGATCCCCTCGTACTCGAACTGGTGGAACCGGGTGGCCGCGCGTGGTGAGACGATCCGACACGGGTTCGCGTTGCTCGGCTGAACGCTCTGATCATCGGCGCAGGTCGGGATCGCCAGCCACTCGGGATCGTCGGGGTCGTCGGTGGGCGGCAGCGGCAGCCGGCTGGTGAGCAGCCGCGAGATGTCAGCGTTGGCGGTTGGCTGGCACTCGAACATGCCGGGCAGGTCGTCGGCCTCGACCGCTTCGACCAGATCCTGGACGAACCCGACCCCCGGCCCCGTCACCTGAAACGCGTTGCTGAGCGCGACCTGGTAGCGCACGAATTCTTGAAAGCAGCCGGGGCCCGGCAGTCGCCGAAGCCGACACTCGCTGGCGTTCTCACACGGCCGCCGGCAGCGGGAGTCGATACACAGGCTGTCGGTGCACTCGTCGTCGGTGGTGCAGCCGCCGTCGGGCTGGCTGTTGGTGCACACGAACTGATCCTCGAATTCGGCGACCGGGGCCTGACCGCTCAGCAGCTGGCTGGGATCGGGGCAACACTCGAACTCGTTGGTGACCCCGCACGCGGCCTCGCTGAAGCCTGCGAGGCACGCACAGTCACCGTTGGCCATCGACACGCTGTTGGCGGGGCAGCCATCGTCGAGCTCGGGCGAGCGCGCCCGCAGGTACGACCTCGGCGCCTGGGTCATTGGCTCGATCCACAGCTGATCCTGGAAGGCGCGCGTGATCGTGTACTCGCGCAAGGCCTCGCCGCAGGGATCCGAGATGAAGGTTCCGCACGCCTTGCGCAGCTGCTCGACGCCGTCGTCGTAGGCCGAGGCAGAGATGCAGATCCCGCTGCTCTGGGGCGCGGTGTCGCTCTCGAGCAGGCACCGACGACCGTCGCCGCAGTCGTCGTCATCGTTGCAGCCAATGAGCACCAGCTTGTCGCCAGCGAGGACGCCGTCGTCACAAAAGGCCGCGGTGCTGTCGATGAGGCGGGCGTCGCCGGGATCGGAAGGCGAGCAGGTTGGGTCCGACGCGTCTGCGTTCGCGCAGCTGATCCGCCCGGTCGACGACTGCGTGTTCTGGATCGTGCCCTCCCACTCGAGCGACCACGACTGGGTGCCGGAGCTGCCCCAGCTGCGATAGTCGTGGACGATCACCCGCGCGGCGGAGTCCGCGTAGAGGGGCTCGTCGCCAGCCCCGAGCCGGTCGAAGTCACCGCCAACGTTCAGGCGCGCGAGCGCGTTCTCGTCGGCTGTGTAGGCGGCGTCGATCCGTCGCAGCGTGGGCGCGAGCTGGCGGGTGATCCCCGATCCGTTGGCGATCACGCGCCCGGGCGGATCGTCTTGGACGACCGGCAGCTGGGCCCGAAGATCTTCGGTGGGCTGCGGCCACAGCGAGTGGGCAAACAGCCGGACCTCCATGATTGACGCCGGGTCGGTGCCGCCGAGGTCGGACGCCTCGGTCTGGCCGTTGGCGCGCTCCTGGTCGATCATCGAGTAGACCGCGTAGCCGCCCGAGGTCACGCCAACGGCGACCGTCCCTGCCTCTGTCGATGGGCCGCTGTTGGGCGAGCCAACGTAAGCCTTGCGGAACATCCAGTCGGTCACCTCTTCGCCGCGACCGGGGCGGAGCCCAGGCCCCCGCGCGAAGCCCCGGCGCGAAGCCGGCTGGCCCTCGTTGGGCGACTGCGCGACCGCGACGCAGGCGACCGCGGCCGCCTTGGGCACGATGCTGGGGTCGAGCTGGGTCTCGCACTCGATGCCGATGCTGTCTTCCGCGGCCGGGAGCTCGCGCCCCACGACCCGCGTGGATCCGTCGCCGGCCACGACGTAGATGAACTGGCTAAACGGCGAGCCCTGCTCGTCGATGCTGGCGTTGACGGCTGGGCTCACGCGGATCCCCTTGATCCCGCCAGCGTCGCTGAGCATCAGCTGGTTGGTGAGCGGCTTCCACTGCCCGGTGTCCTCGATCGGGATCTCGAACAAGAGGTCGGATCCCAGCCCGCCCACGAACAAGCGCTGACCTACGACCTCGGCGTCTGCTTCGTCGTAGCCCGACGAGGTTGGTTCGCCAGCGCTGGGCTCGGGGTCCTCGCTGGGCAGCGGCACCTCGAGCGAGAGCTCGAGCGCCTGCACGAACGGACCGGTGGCGTCGACCAGCGGCGAGCTTGGCAAGTCGCCCTCGAACTGGGCCGGACACTCGAGCGGACAGGTTGGGGTGACGCCCGTGTCGACCACGGTGACGCCGCCAAACCCATCGCTCTGAAACTGCCGACTCTGGATGATCTCACCGTTTTGAAGGTTGACCTCTGCGACCAGGTTGCAGGTTGGAAAGCTGACGTAGGCGCTGGCGCGGACCAGCGGATCGCAGATCCCCGTGAGCGTCTGGCCTGGGCCGAGGCCGGGCGCCTGCGTGAGGTTGGCCGGCACCGAGAGCACCTGCCCCGGCCGGGCGCCGAGCGGGCGCCGCTTCTTCGCCTCCGCGTCGAATGTTGTGGGGATCAGGGTCGTGACCAGGCTGCTAGGCTCGTCGATTGGATCGGCGTTGCCAAGGGCGATGCCAGCGAGCGCGGGCGCGTCGAGCAAGGTCAGATCACAGCTGCCAACGTTGGCCGACAACACCCGGCAGCCGTCGTCGCTGGCGTCGAGATCCGTGGGCAGGATCCCGGCCGGGATGAAGTTGTAGCCGGGGATCTCGACGTTCAGATCGACCAAGCGGTTCGAGCACTTGGTGAACATCGCGATCTCGTTGCGCTCGGAGTTGGCGACGAAGCCGACGAGGTGGGGGTTGTCGGACGTGCAGCTGCCGGTCTCCTGCTGACACACGCTCAGCGGCAGCGGCTGCGCCACGCAGTTCTCGTCGTTGTCGTCGCACTCGACCACCGCGCACACCAGCGCGAGGTCGGTGGGTCGGTCGAGCACCCGGTTGGGGATGTCCGGCGTCTCTTGGGGCTGACAGCCCGCGCTGGAGAGCAACACCAGCGAGGCCAGCAGTGGGGCGAAGATGCGGATCCGGCGGCTCATTGTACGTAGGGCTCCTGCAGGCCGATCCGCGCGACTTGGCTAAACCGCGCCGGATTCGTGGGGGCCATGCTGATCACGCTGATCGTCGCGTCGAGGGTGTTGGCCACGTAGACGACCTCGCGGGCGAGGTCGACGGCCATCGTGTCGGGGCCGATCCCGGCGCGGGACAAGCCGACGACGGTCAAGCTGGCGAGATCGACGATGAACACCTCGCCGCTGCGAAAACAGGTCACCAACCCGTACTCGACCGCGCCGTCGTCATAGATCACCAAGCTCGTTGGCTGCGCGCAGATTTCTACCTGGCCCGCGGGCACGTCGAGCGGCTCGCCGTCGACGCCCAGCGACGTGTCGACCCGCACCAGCGCGCCGGGGTTGCTCTGGACCACGTACAGCTCGTTGCCCGTGCGCGAGAAGGCTATGTCGGCGAGGATCGGGCGGCTGACCGCCGGATCGAGCACCTGGGGGAGCCCGCCGACCTCGAAGGGCGCACCGACCGGCTCGAGCTGGGCCTCGCAGATGATCGCGCCAGGCTGGCTGGGCACCGTGGAGTTGTGGTTGATGCAGGTCTGCCCGCTGACGGGCTTGTGCGCGATCGCCCGGACGGGCTGGGCCGAGGCGATCCAGCGCATGCTCGCGTAGATCAACGGACCGATCTGCGCGGTCGCCTCATCATCGTCATCGCCGTCGCCGTCGCCGTCGCCGTCGCCAGGTTCTGGCCGCTCAGCCAGGCCAAACCCGCCTTGAAAGCTAAACGACGCACCCAGGATCTCGAGCAGATTCGCCTGGTGGACGATCGCCGGACGCCCGTCGCCGCCGTTCTCAAAGCCCTCGAGCTCGAGCAGGGTCAGGTCCGAGTCGCCTTGATGGGTCACGTACGCGAGCGGCTGCTCGGGGTGCGGGCTGACGAGCACGCGGAACGGCTCGCGGGCGAGCCGGCTCTCGTCGGGATCGTTGCGCAGGAACCTGAGCCGGTGATCGTCATCGCAGCGCCGCCCGCCGTTGACGTCTTCTGGATCCTGGGATTGGCCGCACTCGAGCTGCAAGTCGTCCGCGCCGCCGAGCCCCCCGCTCATCTCGACATAGGTGATGCTGGGGTCGCCGCGCACGGGGGTCAGCAACATCGACTGATCGGCGGCGGGGCTGAACGTGTCGGTACGCATGTCCCACGCGACGGTGGGACCCGGAAAGTTGCCGAACTGGACGGTCGCCGCCTCGAGCACGAAGGGCTCCTCGAGGCACTCGATCACCTGGGGCAGGTTGGCGACCCGCCGGCACGGGACAAACTTGCCAGGCTGGTACTCGGGATCGGCGGACCCGGCGTACTTCAGGCCCGACGCCGCGGCGTCGTAGGCCTCGTCGATGTCGGTCGCCTGCGGGAGGACCTGATCGGACGCGACCGCGTCCCAGAACAGGTCGAGGTTGAGCGCGACGAGCGAGCCCGCGTTGTAGCGCCGATCGCTGTTGGCGTTGGTCACGACCAACCACGACGCGGGCGTTCGGCACTGGAGATTGCTGGTGCAGACGTCGCCGGCCGCACACTCGACGGGCGGCTCGTCGGGCATCGCGGGATCAACCCCGCACGGTCCGTTCGACTCCGCGGACACCCGCGGGTCGAGCAGCAGCCCCGATGGAAACGCGAGCGCTCCCGCCGGTGGATTGAAGCCGGGGTTGGCCTGGCCGCAGCCGGCCCCCAGCGCCAACGCGCCCGCCGTCACGCACGTGAACGCGGCGACCAACGAGGTGGCCGCCGTCCTTTGCAGACCAGCTGGTGCGCGACGCATGAGCCGGGAAACTATCAAGTACACCGGCGAATTCCAGCCTGTAAGGGCGCTCATTCGGATCCGTCGGAGCAGTTGGCCCCGTCGGACGACCCCTTGTCCGCGTGTCGCGTGGCGATCTGAGCAAAAAATGCCAGCGAGCGCAGCGGCGCACGCAGGTGCGGCTGGATCAGCTCACGGCACAAGTCACGCAGGCCCCGCCGGATCTCGCGCTCGGCCTGCGCGTAGGCCCGGTCGCGGGCCTCGGGATCGGCGTGGAGCAAGGTCGTCGCCAGGTCCCGCACGGCCACGGGCAGGCGCCGGGCCCCGCTCGCATGAACCGGACACGCGACCCCGCCCCGTGCGGCCGAGAACGCGACGCCGTCCTCGCTCACGTTGGCCGCGGCCCCGCACACGCTGCATTGATCCAGCGCAGGCAGCAGCCCCAAGCTGTCGAGCAAGCCAAGCTCGTAGCGGCGCAGCAGCGCGGGCTTGTGGGTCTCGGGCTGGCCCGCCCAGGTCATCGCGTCCTCGATCGCTTCGCACAGGCGACCAAAGGTGGTGGGATCCGGCGCGCTGCCCCCAACGAGCTGATCGCTCAGCTCGCACAGGTACGCCACGTACGCGAAGGCCTCGAGGTCGCGCCCGAGCCCGCTGTGATCAAAGCTTGGCGTGAAGCTGTCGAGCACGGCCAGCGAGCCGCGGCCGCGGTCGAGCCCAACCTCGCCGCGGGCGCCAACTGGCAGCCCGCCCGGAAACCGCCGACGGCTGCGCCGGGCACCCCGCGCGATGCAGTCGACCTTGCCGCGCCCGGGCGTCAACAGCACCACGATCAGATCCGACTCGCGCAGGGCTCGGGTCCGCAGCACCACCGCGGGGGTGAGGATCTCGCTCATGACAGGCTCTACATGGGCACGTCGAGCAGCACCGTCGCCAACCAAAAATAGAACATCAGACCCAGGATATCGACGGCGGTGGTCACAAACGGACCGGTCGAGACCGCGGGGTCGATCTTGAGCCGGTTCATGAGCAGCGGGATCGAGGTGCCGACCGTCGCGGCGATCGTCATCGATCCCATCATTCCGGCCATCAGCACGATGCCCAGCGCGACCGGGTCCGCGACCGAGGTGCCGACGAAGGGCGCAGCGAGGGCGATCAGCAGCCCGTACAGCGCCCCCAGCGTCAGGCCCAAGCCCATCTCGCGGAACACCAGGCGCCCGAGCGCGCCGCTCTCGACGTAGCCAACCGCCAATCCGCGCACGACGATCGTCGAGCTCTGGGTGCCAACGTTGCCCCCCATGCCAGCGACGACCGGCATGAACAGCGCGAGCACGGGCACGGCCTCGAGCGCGCTCTCGAACCCCGACAGCGCGACCGCGACCAGCACCCCGCCGATCGCCGCAGCCAACAACCAGGGCATCCGCGCGCGAAAGCTGGACCAGAACGAGCGGGTCTCGAACAGCTCTTCGCCGGCGCCGGCCATCTTGAGGATGTCCTCGGTCGCCTCTTCGCGGATGACGTCGACGATGTCGTCGATCGTCACGACCCCAACCAGCCGCCGCTGCTCGTCGACGACCGGGACCGCGACCAGGTCGTAGCGCATCGCCACGTCGGCCACGTCCTCCTGATCGGACTCGCGGTCGACGTAGACCAGCTCGGGCTCCATGACCTCGCGGATCGAGTCGTCGCGGCGCCCGGTCAGCAGCTTGCGCAGCGACACGACCCCGACCAGGCGATCGTCCTCGTCGATCACGTACACATAAAACGCCTGGTCGGGCGGATCCTCGACCTCTTGTACGACGCGGGTGGCCTCGGCCACCGTCGCGCTGTCGTACACGCGGATGAAGTCCAGCGACATGATGCCGCCAGCGCTGTTCTCGTCGTAGCCAAGCAGCTGCTCGACCTCGTCGGCGTCCTCGGGGTCGAGCCGGGTCAGGATCTGACGCAGAAGGCTCTCTTCGACGCGACCCAAGATGTCGGCGACGTCGTCGGAGTCGAGATCATCGAGCAGGATCGCAACTTCTTCGGGGGCGAGCCGACGGACGATCTCGGCCGCCGTCTCTTCGCGCAGCTCGGCGAAGACGGCCGCGCGCCGCTCGACCGAGAGCATCTGCAGCACCCGGTCCTGATCTTCCGGCGGCGCGTTGTCGAGCTGGGCCGCGATCTGAACCTCGTCCAGCCGCTGCAGGATCCGCGCGACCCGGCGCGTCTCCTTGCGTCGCAGCGGACGCATCAGATCGATCTGCTTGCGACGAGCCATGGCCGGGACCTGCGAGCGGCATGGTACTGGTTTCCAGCCCAGGCCACGAACGCCCGGTCCGCGCGACCGCAGCCGCTCAGGACTTGATGATGATCGACTCGGCCTGCCCGCTCGCGAGCGTGAACGCGATGAACACGACCAGCGCGACGAGCAGCGCCACGACCAACCACATCAGGATCCGCGCGCTCGGGAGCTTGCCGATCCACTGGGCCAGCCAAGCGTCGACGACGCCCGCCCGCCGGGTCGCCGGCCGCCGTGACCGCGCCGCGTCCTGACCCCGACCGGGCTTGCCGTCGAGCGCCGCCGGACTGCCGTTGGCGTTGTTGGTCTCGCGTCGGCGTGCCCGCAGCTTGGCCCGCTCGCGCTCATAGAGCAGGCCGAGCACCGTGTCGGGATCGAGGTCGAGCGAGCGCGCACAGCAGCGCAAGAACCCCTTGGTGAACACCATGCCCGGGAGCTCTTCGTAGCGGTCGGCCTCGAGCAGCTCGAGTTGGCCCCGGGGGATCTTGGTGACCGCCGCCAGCTGCTCGAGGCTCATGCCCCGACGCTTGCGCTGGGCCTGCAGATATGGACCCGGGCTCTGGTGCCCCTCGGCGCCCGGCTCGGACCGCGCCGATGGATCTTTTGGGTACTCGACCTCGCGGCGTCGCTTCGCGGCCTTCGATCGCCCCCGCCCGCTGGGCTGTCCTTCAGCGTTCGCTACCGTCTCGGGAACCACGACCCGAAGGCGACCTGTGTCAGCTGGCATCGGCGCGAGTGTGCAGTCACCCCCGGCGACCGGGCAAGGGCTTCGGCGCCAATCACGCCGTGAGCCCGCGCCTCCACGTCTGCGCCCGAGCGGGGCCGATCGGCCTCACTTGGCGGGGGGCGGCGCATCGGCCGCTGCCAGCGACATGAACTGACGGCACGCATTGGCCAGGCAGCTGCGAGGGGCCAGCTCCAGGCACTCCGCAAACGCGTCACTCGCGCCCTGCCCGTGCCCAAGCCGCATCCGAGCGATCCCGGCGACCCGATGGGCATCCTGGATCGGACAGCGCTCGTCGTTGATCACCCGCTCCGCCTCCTCGAGCGCTTGCTCGGTCATGTCGAAGTCGAGGTAGACCTGCGCGAGCCGGTAGCGCCCAACACAGTAGTCCGGGTTCATGAGCACGGACTGGCGCAGCTCGGTCATCGCCTGCACGAGGTCACCCTGCTCGTGATAGGCCAGCCCGAGGTTGGCCAGCGCCGAGTACTTCTCTGTGTAGAATTGGGCTCCAAGCGCGAGCTCGAGCTCGGTCCGAGCCCGCTCGTGATCGTGGAAGTACAGCGAGATCACGGCCATCGAGTTGAACGCCCGGCCCAGGCTGGGATCGTTCTCGTCGTAGGCCGCCGCGGCCTTGCTGAAGGACTCGTGGGCGGCGCGATGCAGATCGTCGGCCCGAAGCCGCTGCTCGTCGGCGGCCTGGTCGGTCAAGCACATCTCCGACTCGATGAACTCGATGATCATCCGCCCCTCGTGCAGCAGGATCAGACCCATCAGGTAGTGGGAGTTGCCGTGCTCCGGGATCGCCTCGAGCGCGAATTCCAGCTGCTTCTTGGCGTCGTCGAAGGAGCCGGTCTGGGCCGATCCAAGCGCGATCTCATAGTGGTTGTCCGCCGAGTCCTGCAGCTTCTCGGGGCTGCGCTTCTCGCTTTGGTGGGCGCACCCGAGGGTCACGACGGCCAGCAACGCCAGACCCAGGGTCCTCGGACCGCGACGGCGGACGGGGGCGGGCGCTTGGCGAGGGACGCCGGCCGAGACATCGGGTCGCAATTGCATCGTCGCCGACGCTAGCAGCGAGCGCCCTGGCCCCAAAGAAAGCGACAAATGCGGGGTGGACCTGGTCGACGCCCCCCCCTACCCTGCCGGCGCATGCGCGTTCACGTGCTCCACCACGGCCGCTGCTTCGACGGCGCCGCCTCGTCGGCGCTGTTCGGCGCGTTCATGCGTGAGCGCCATGGGTCGGAGATCGAGCTGGTCTATCTCGCCAAGCACCACCGACGCGGGGACCCGTTCGAGGACGCCGACTTCGCGGGCGCGGACGAGGCCGCCGTCGTCGACTTTCGCTACACCCAGCACCCCCAGCTGACCTGGTACTTCGACCACCATCGGTCCGCGTTCCAGCTCCCGGGGGATCGCGCCCACTTCGAGGCCCGCGAAGGAACCCAGCGCTTTCACGATCCAACCGCGCCCAGCTGCACCGGCTACCTGGCCAAGATCGTTGGCGAGCGGTTTGGGTTTGACAGCTCGGCCCACGCAGAGCTGATCCACTGGGCCGAGATCATCGACTCGGCCGGGTTCTCGAGCCCCGAGGCCGCCGTGCTGTACGCGGATCCGGCCATGCACCTCGCCGCTTGGATCCAGACCGCCGATGATCCCCAGGCGATCTCGACCTTCATCGAGGAGCTGGTCGTCACGCCGCTCGCCCGCTTGGCCCAGGCCGACTGGGTCCGCGAGATCGTCGAGCCTCGCTTGGTCTCGCATCGCCAGGACATCGAGCTGATCCGGCGGCTTGGTCGGACCAAGGGCGGCGTGTTCTCTTATGATCTGCTGGACGAGCCGCCGCGGATCCTGAGCCACTTCATCCCCTACTACTTGGCCCCGGGCGCGCACTACAGCCTTGGCGTGTATGGCCACCCCGACGGGGATCTGCGCCTGTCCGTTGGCTTCAACCCCTGGTTTGACCGCGAGTTGCGGCGTCACGATCTGGCCCAGCTGTGCGAGCGCCACGGCGGCGGTGGGCATCCCTTCGTCGCGGGCGCCTCGTTCGCGTTGGATCAGATCGACCAGCTGCGAGCGGCACAGGCTGACATCTTGGCCACGCTGCGCGATCCGGCGAGCCGCTGATGCCGGTCTCCCAGCACTTGGTCACGCTGCGCACCCGCGTGGACCAGCACTTTGACGAAGCCGTGGCGCGCAGCCCCGCTAGCTTCGCGTGTCGGGCGGGCTGTGATCGTTGCTGCGGTCAGCGCTTCTCGGTGTTCGAGGTCGAGGCCGGGCCGATCCGGGCTGCGCTCGCGGATCTCGCAACGAACGATCCCCCGCTACGCCAGCGGATCCGCGCGCAGGGCCAAGATCCCAAGTCGACCAGCTGCGCGTTGCTCGTGGATGGGCGGTGCAGCGTGTACGAGCAGCGGCCCCTGATCTGCCGCTCGCACGGGCTGCCGGTCGCCGTCCCCGATCCCGAGCGCGCCGACGGACCGCTGCGCGTGGATCACTGCCCCCTCAATTTCGTGGACGATCCCCCACCGCGGCCCAGCGTGCTGATCCTCGACGCCGTGAACCGGCCGCTGGCCGTGCTGGCTGAGCTGAGCGCGCCCGGCCAGCCACGGGTGGCGCTGGCCGAGCTGGCCGCGACGTAGCGCCACGCTGCACCAGCCTGCGAAGGCGTCCGCACGCGGGCGAGGAGCCCTCGCCGCGCTGAAATGAAAGGATCCCCGTCCGAGTGCAATGAACACTTGGAACCCGGAGGACGATGATGCGCGGATCGAGCTGGAAGATTTGGATCGCGGCCATGCTGCTGGGCGTGTTGCACGTCGCGCTGGCGAGTTGATGCCTCGCGCTCCCGCCGAGGTCGAGAACGGCGGGCTGATCGCGCCGCAATCCGGCTGTAGTTGGCGTCTGAGGTACAAATGAGCGTTTTTTTGCTCAATTTCGTTTCAGCTCTTGACCGGGCCCTCGCTTGCGCCTAAATACCGCTTCCCGCGGCACTCGCCGCGTCCACTGCGGGGTGGAGCAGCCAGGTAGCTCGCCGGGCTCATAACCCGGAGGCCACAGGTTCAAATCCTGTCCCCGCTACTCACTAAAGGGCTCGCAGATACACTCTGCGGGCCCTTTTCCTAATTCATGCTCCGGGCGGTGGCGCCATGGTGGCCTGGTTCTCGTAGAAGTGATCGGCTCAGACCCAGCACCGCGCAAGCGATCGCCTTGCTCGGCGCCGAGTCGACCACGCCGATCAGCATGGCCGCACGCATCCGCGGCCACGCGTCGATCTCCACCGGTACCGAATGAGCTGCTCGCGGACACGAAGCGAGCGCTGTGTCACTTCTTCGAGCCGTAGCGAGCTTCAAGAAACGGCGCAGCTCGGGGCTCGACCTTCTGCAGTGCAGCAGCCTGCTGCACACCACCCCGGCCGTTCGCCTGCCCGTTCGCCTGCCCGTTCGCCTCGGCGATCTCGATCACCTCGCTGGCGGGATCAATCCCCCTCTTCCAACGACGTCGACAGCGCCACCGGTGGCGCAACTCTTCTACGGGACAGCGTCCCGCGGCCGGAAGATAGCCGGTGCGGCGGCTAGTTGGATCCGGGAACCGGCGCCGCGTTCACTCGGAGTCGCCGCCGTCGGTGACAGCGTCGCCCGCAACCCCGCCACGCCCACGCCGGCTGCTCTGCACCTGCCGGCGCCGGGCGACCACCAGATCATCCCCGCCGCCAACGTCTTTGCGGTACCCAAACATCCGCAGCACTTGCTTGACCACGCCGCCCACCACGACCTGGCTGCCGACCCGCCCAATCCGAATCTCGTCGCCGCCGTCAGCCTGATCAGCCTCGACGTCGACCCCAGGCAGGTACCCCAGCAGCCCGTCGATCTTGAGCTTGCGCAGCGTGGCCGAGAGCTGCAGCTGCGCGGGCCCGAGGTCGCGCGCGACGAAGAACCCGTCTTCGCCGAGCCCCTGGTACAGCGGCATCAAGATCCGCCCGGCCGAGGGTGAGTCGACGTCGCCGCTGCGATCGATCGCCAAGCGCTGTCCCCTGCCGATCCCCTGAAAATTATAGAAGCCGGGATCCATGCGGAACTCGTCTTCTGGCGTGATCGGGTGGCGGTAGACAATCTCGACCGCGCGCGGCAACCCAGCGGCGGCCTGGGCCAGGCGCGCCTCGAATCGAGCGATCTCGGGCACGTCCGCGCGGGCGACCAGGCCCGCAGACACCAGCGCGATCCAGATCGCGGCGACGTTGTTCTCGACCGTGCGCGGATCGTCGTGCTGCCCGGCCTCGAACCCGACGGCGATGTGGCCACGATCGGCGAGGTAGCCCAGCAGCGTGCCTTCTACGGCCTCCTCGAGCCCGAAGATGATCGGGACCCGCAGCTCGTAGGCGATCGGACGGTTGCGCAGCGTGTCGGCGACGACCGAGAAAGGCGGGCCCTCGGCGGAGAAGCTGTGCAGATCCATGACCACCAGCGGGTGATCAAAGGTCTCGTCGAGGCGATCGAAGATGTTCAAGAGCTCGCGCTGCTCGATGTCCTCGGACGACTCTTCGGCGTGGGGGGTGTCGCGCAGCCGGGCGAGGTGATCCGGGAACCACCGCCGGTTGAGGTCCCGGGTCATGTAGCGGACGTTCTGCGAGAGCGCGCGCAAATTGCCGGCCAGCCCCAGCAGCCGGCCGCTCACCGCGACCCGACGCTGCCGCAGCTCGTGGAGCACCCGCTGCACGGCGATGACCCCGGCCGGCTCGTTGCCGTGGATCCCACCGACGATGACCATCGTGGGCCCCGGTCGCTGCCCTTCGTGGGAGCCGACCCAGCGCCGGGTCAGCGTCGCGCCCTCCACCGGCCAGTTTGGCCGACTCGGGCCGGATGCCGCTGCGGGCGCGTCCACGTCCGCAGCAGACCCCGCAGCCTTGGCAGAGCTACCACCACCGCCGCGTCCGCTCGCCTCGGACCTGTTGCGCCCCCCGCTATTCAGCACTCACTTGCCTCGCAAATAATTGTCGAGCAGGCGACTGGAGACCGCGATCAGATCGTGTTCGGTCACGATCCCGACGAGCTTGTCACCGTCGACCACTGGCAGCGATCCGACCTTCTGATCGCGCATGATCTCCAACACCTCGAGGGTCGTGGTGTTGGGCGCGACGGTGATCGGATCAGTCTTCATGATCTGTCGCACGGCCACCTTCTCGGATCCGACCCGATCGAGGTGCCCGCGGGCGACCAGACGTAACACGGCACGGTGCGAGATCAAGCCAACCAGCTTGCCGTCGTCCTCGACCGGGATGTGGCGAATGCGCTCCCAGTCCATCAGGCTCGCGGCGAGGTCCACGAGGTCCTCGGGGTGCAGCGTAAACAGGTCCGTGGTCATGAACTGGCCCGCGGTCAGGTAGTTCTCGCGCACATCGCTGACCTTGTGGAACGCGGCCGGCTCCCAGGCGTGCACGGGATCGCCGACCTGCTGGTGCTCGAGCATGGCGTGGGTCAGCGCGCGGGACCGGGCATCGCGCGGGCCGTCGGTGGGCATCGTGGCCAGCGAGTTGATCGCCCATTGCGCACCCGTGACGCCCTTCTTGACCCGCTCTTCGACCACGCCGAGGTAGCGATCGATGTCGGCCCCGTCGATCGAGTGGGCGGTCAGGCCCTCGCGGGCGAGCGGCAGCAGGATGTCCAGCAGCAGCCGCGGGGCCTCGTAGGCGCGGCCGTCGATCCAGGTCAGGCGCGCGTCGAGCCCGTAGCGCGCGGCCGAGAAGAAGTTGTGCTTGGCGTCATCGAAGTCCATCACCTTGCTGATGTCGGGGATCTGCGCGGACATGCCCGACATCAAGCCAAAGTAGAAGGCCGCGCTGCCGACCTCGTCGACGACGCTGGGGCCAGCGGGTAGCGCCCGGTTCTCGATCCGCAGGTGCGGGCTGCCGCCCGGCGAGATCCCGTAGCACGCCCGGTTCCACCGGTAGACCGTGCCGTTGTGTAGGCGCAGCGCCTTGAGCTCGGGCGCCTTGCCCTGGCGGACCCGCTCCATTGGGTCTTCGTCGAGCGCCGTTGACAGCACCACGCGAAACCGAGCGATGTCCTCGCGAAAGATCTCCAGCGCCGACTCCTCGACCCAACGATCACCAAAGCCAACGCGAGGTCGCGCGCTGCGAGCCTTGTGGGCGTCGTTGCGGGTGTCGACCGAGTGATGGAAGAGGGCGACGCGGGTCTCGTTCCACAGCCGCTTGCCCATGAGCACGGGCGAGTTGACGGCCGACGCCAACACCGGCGCGGTCACGACTTGCGCGAGGTTGTAGAGCGGGGCGAACTCGTTGGCGTCGACCTGAAAGTGGATCTGAAAGCTGGTGTTGGCGGCCTCGAGCATGACGTTGTCATGGGTCAGCTCGAGCTCGTCCTTGCCCTTGATCAACACGTGGAAGTCTTGGCCGCCACGCATGCGCTGCATCGCCCGATTCAACGCGAAGTAGCGCGGCAGCGGGGTCATGTTCGACATCGCCAGATCGGGCTTGCGCAGGGTCGGCAGGATGCCTGTGAGCACGATCCGCGCGTCGTGGACCGCGGCGGCCTTGCGCGCGACGCCAAGCACTTCTTCGATCTCGCGCTCGAGCACGCGCAGGCAGTCGCCGCCAAAATCCTGCGGTGAGAGGTTGGCCTCGAGGTTGAACTTGGCCAGCTCCGTGGTCAGCCGCGGATCGTTCGCGGTCTCGAGCACCTCGGTCGCAACCGGCGCGACCGAGAGCGTGTTGTCGACCAAGAACATCTCTTGCTCGGCCCCGATCCGGCGCACGCCAGACTCGATCATGCCGCGATCGATCACCTGCTCGAGCGCGTGGAGGTCGGCGAGAATGGCGCGCATGAACGCCCGCAGCTCGGCATCATCGTTCGCGTCGGTGACCTCTTGTTCGCCCATCTAACCTCACGGTACGCAAGCCGCGGCCCCGCGTGCAAGTCGCCGTGAGCTGAATCCTGCCGGTCTTTTTGGGGCGGGTGTTGGCACGCTGCCGCCCCCGGCCCCGCTACCATCCGACCATGAACCGCAGGGGTTGGGCTTGAAGACGATCATTCAACGGGTCACCCGCGCGTCTGTGAGCGTCGACGGCGAGCTGGTCGCCAGCATTGGCGCGGGGGTCTTGGCGTTGGTCGGCGTCGAGCGAGGCGACGGGCTCGCCGACGCCCAGGCGACGGCCCGGAAGCTGGCCAGCCTGCGCATGTTTCCAGGGACCAAGCCGATGGATCGCTGCCTGACGGAGGTCGGCGGCGCAGCGCTGGTGATCAGCCAGTTCACCCTGGCGGGCAGCCTGCGCAAAGGTCGACGTCCCAGCTTCGATCGGGCCGAAGATCCGCAGCTGGCCGAGCCGCTGTACCTGGCCGTGGCGCAGTTGCTGCGTGAGCACGGGATCCCGACCCAGACCGGCCAATTCGCGGCGAACATGCAGGTCGAGCTGGTCAACGATGGCCCGGTCACGCTCATGATCTTCACGGATGCGGGCGCGATCGTCTGACCGCCCTTGCTTTTGGCGGCGCAGGTCTCGAAAGTCGGGCAGTGCCCAGCGAAGGCCTCCAGCGCTACCAGATCATGGAGCGGCTCGGTTCGGGGAGTCAGGGGCACAGCTACCGGGCGATCGACCGCGAGACCCACGAGGACGTGGCGATCAAGGTCCTGTCGCTTGGCGGCGCGACGGAGTGGAAGGCCTTCGAGCTGTTCGAGCGCGAGGCCGAGGTGCTCGCGGGCCTGCGCCACCGCGGGATCCCCCGCTACCGGGACTACTTCGCCAGCGAAGAGAGCGGCGACTATTTCCTGGTCATGGATCTCGTGGTCGGGCACAGCCTGGCGGACGAGCTGGGCGCGACGGGGCGGTTTGACGAGGCCCGGCTGCGCCGGCTGATGCGCGGCGTGCTCGAGATCCTCGAGTACCTGCACACCCGGTCGCCGCAGGTCATCCACCGCGACATCAAGCCGGCCAACATCGTCGTGGGTGAGGACGACAGCGTGCACCTGGTCGACTTCGGCGGGGTCAGGGTGCTGACCCGGCTCGAGGGCGGGTCAACGATGATCGGGACCTTCGGCTACATGGCCCCCGAGCAGCTGCACGGCGACGCGGGGCCGGGGGTGGATCTGTACGCGCTGGGGGCCACGATCGTCGCGCTGGCCACCGGTCGGGCGGCCGACGAGCTGCCGCATGTGGGCCTGGCGATCGATCTCGATGAGCTGGTCCTGCCCGAGCGCCTGCGCCCGGTGCTGCGGGCCTTGCTCGAGCCGGATCCGCGCGATCGGGTGCGCTCGGTCGCGGAGGCCCGCGCGCTGCTCGATGGGCGATCCACGAGCAACGGCGCGGCGCCATCCGCCAAGGCCAGGTCCACGTCCACCTCCACGCCCACGCCCACGTCCTCCCCCACTGGGCCCGAAACCCCCGCGACCGCGCTGGCGGTGCCGGGGCTGGTCCAAGAGCTGGCGCAGACCCCCAAGCCCATGTCGATCTTCGTGTGGCTGTTCGCGCTGTTCGGCGCGGGGGCGCTGATCGTGATCGAGTACGCGTTGCTGCCGATCGTGTACCTGTTCTTGCGGGCCGTGGCCGACAACAAGAACAACAAGGGTGAGGCGATCGACGACGACAAGGCTGGCATCACCTCGCTGCGCGACCTTCGAAGCTCGACCAGGCGCCAGCGCGAGTTGGTCGCCCACGTGATCCAGGGGACCTCGCCGCTGCGCGATGACCCCCCTGCCCTGCCGCCGGGTGCCGACGACCGCTGATCGCGGTGTTCAGCTCAGTGCCGAAGCGTGCGCTTGGGTAAGGGCTTGGGCGGGGTCTCGAGGTGCTCGCTGCGCTCGACCAGCATCTGCACGCTCGCGAGGTGTCGCTCGACCAGCGCCTCGAGATAGGTTGCCTGCGACGCGAACACGCTCGCCGCCTCACCGGTCAAGACCCGCAGATCGTGGTCGAGGCAGGCTTCGAATTCCCACAGATCCCAGCGCTCGTCGTGCGAGACGTACAGCCAGCCGCCAAGCTGCTCGGCCGCGTCGCGCAGGCACTTGCTGCTCCACACCAGCACCGAGAGCCGCACGCTGGACACCTTGGACTCGTCGCCGCGCTGGCGATCGAGGGCCCAGCGCAACATCAAGAGCAGCATTTGCGCGCGGCGCAGGCTGTTGAGCGCGGTCTTCCAGCGCTCGATCTCGGGCGTGTCGGGCAGCTGTCCGTAGGCGGCTTGCCAGCGCACGCGGACCAGATCTTGCCCACCCGCGAGCCCACACGCGCCGCACTCCCACGCCCGCTCGCCGGCCGCGAGGTGATCGAGCAGATCGGATCCACACGCGCGGCAGCGGTGGCGCTGGAGGACGGGACGCACGGGCTAGCGACACTGTAGCGAAGTCGGGGCGGCCTCAAAAGCCAATGCGTCGCATCACGAAGCGGGGCAGCCAGCGGATCGCCAGCATGACGAATCGCCAGATCCAGGGCGCGTAGACGACCGGCGTACCGCGGTCGATTGCGCGCAGGACTCGGGCCGCGACCGCGTCGGGCTCGCCAGCGAAGGGCGGCGGCTTCAGGTTTGCCGTCATGCCGGTCTTCACGAACCCTGGCTTGACGCAGATCGTCTGCAGCCCCTGGGCCCGGAATTTGTGGTCCAGACCCTCCAGATAGGCCGAGAGCCCCGCCTTGGCGGCCCCGTAGATCACGACCGGCTTGCGCCCACGGTCACCCGCGACCGAGCTGAACACACACAGCTTGCCGCCGCCGCCAGCGAGCAGCTTGACGCGCGCGCGCTCGCAAAAACCAACGGTGTTGGCGAAGTCCAGGGTCACCAGCCGCAGCGCCAGCTCGGGATCTGCCTCGAGCTGATCTTGGGTAGCGAACAGCCCGGCGGTCACGACGACGCAGTCGAGCTTGCCGAGCCCGGCCGCCGCCGCGTCGAGGGCCGGCCCGAAGCTGCTGGGATCGGCGAGGTCACAGATCGCCGTGATCACCGGTTCGTCGGAGCCCGCGCGGGCCTGTAGATCCGCCGCCGATCGCTCGAGCTGCTCGGCGTCGCGGCCGAGCAACGCCAGTCGATCGCCGCGCGCCGCCATCGCGCGCGCGAGCGAGCGGCCCATACCCTTGGTCGCGCCGAGGATCGCTACGCGCATCTGGCCCCTAGATATCACGGTCCGGGGCTGGATCACCGAACACCCGCACCGACTGGGCGCTGCGCATGCGCAGATCGGGATCCCAGCGGCGACGCACTTCCATGAAGCGATCCAGGCGCTCGCCCTCCATGGCCCGGAAGTGCTCGGGCCGCGTGAACGAGTCCTTGGCGAGGTAGATCCGGCCGCCCTCGGCCAGCGTGGCCTCGTTGAGCCGGTCGACGAGGCCCTGGGTGTCTTTGCGCACCGGGATGTCCAGCGCGATCGAGACCCCGCGGGTGGGGAACGACAGCATCGCGTCGCTCTGCGGGCCGCAGTCCTTGATCACGCACAAGAACGAGGTGCCCCCAGGCGTCGTGGTCAGGACCTCGAGGAACCGGCGCGCGGCGTCGGGCCCCGCGTCATCGGGCAGCACGCATTGGTACTGCGTGAAGCCCTTGCGCCCGTAGGCGCGGTTCCAGTGCCGGACCTTGTCGAGCGGATAGAAGAAGGACTCCCAGTGCACGGGCTTTTGCCGATGCGTGGGCTTCCAGTACACGCCGGCGTTGAACGCCCGCACCGTCACGGGGTTGAGCGTCCAGCTTGGCAGCATCATCGGCACGGTCAGCCGCGAGAACGGAGCCGCGAGCTTGTTGGGGGCCTCGTCCGGCGTGGCCCAGCGGCCGCGAAACAGGACCCCCCGCCCGAGCCGCCGGCCCTTGGACACGCAGTCGATCCAGCCCATGGTCATGGGCCACGCTTCGGCCGACTGCTTCATCAGGCCGATGTACTCGCCGATGTCGCGGACCCGCAGCGTCTCGCCCCAGATCCACGTGCTCGGGATTCGGTCCATGCGAAACTCGACCTCGAGGATGTGCCCGGTCAGGCCCATGCCGCCGATCGTGGCCAAGAACAGATCCGGGTGCTCGGTCGGCGAGCACCACAGCACCCGCCCGTCGGGCACGCGCATCAGCAGGCGCGTGACGTGCCGGCCAAAGCAGCCCGCGACGTGGTGGTTCTTGCCGTGCACGTCGGCCGCGACGGCCCCACCCAAGGTCACGAACTGGGTGCCCGGGGTGACCGACGGAAACCACCCACGCGGGATCCACAGGCGGTTGATCTCGTGCAGGCTGAGCCCGGCCTCGGCGCGCATCAGCCCGGTGTCGGGGTTGAAGCTCAGGATCCGATCCGCGAGCACGGTCCCGGCGACCTCGAGCACCCCGGGCGGCGGCTGGGCCGAGTCGCCGTAGGCCCGACCGAGCCCGCGCGAGAGCACCCGCCCCGCCGTGAGCGCCCGCAGGTCCTCGGACCGCACCTCGACCCCCGGCCGCGCGAGGTTGCCCCACCCGACCAGCATGGGCTGCTCACCCGCTCCGAGCGTTGGCCCGGGGACCAGGGTGGATGGCACGACCTTCAGATTGGGCCGCGGGGTTTGGATCTCGCCCGCAGGCGCGCTGTCCGAGGTCCCCATTCGCAGCCGAGCTTACGAGCGCGCCGGATGGCCGACAAGCGCTGCCACCGGATTGCACAAAAACGACGGGCCCACCCCGCGCGAGGGGCGGATCAGTGCGGCAATTCTCGTTGCATGGCGTCGGGCGCCCCCGGCGGGAGGCTCTCGACGTACAGGCTCTGGCTGGGGAACGCGAAGCTCAGCCCCACGCTCCGAAACCGGCGCATGAACTCCAGCAGCAGCTCTTGGCGGACCTGCATGTACTCGTCCCAGCGGGTCGTGGTCGTGAACGCGTAGACGAAGATGTCGAGGCTGCTGGCGCCAAAGTTGGTGAAGTTGACCAGCATGAAGTCCTGCGAGACGCGCGTGTCGCCCTCGAGCACCTCGCGGATCTGCTTGACGCCCTCTTGCAGCTGCTCGGGCGTTGCGCTGTAGGTCACGCCGAGCGTCAGCTTGATCCGACGCTTGCGCATCCGCGACCAGTTGTTGATCGCGGTCGTCGTGAGCGCCGAGTTGGGCACGGTGATCAAGCTATTGGCGAATGTACGGATCCGGGTGACCCGCAGACCCACGGCCTCTACGGTGCCCTCTTGATCGCCGATCTCGACCCAGTCACCGATCTGAAACGGCCGGTCGATGAAGATCACGATCGAGCCGAACAGGTTGGCGATTGTGTCCTTGGACGCCAAGGCGATCGCCGCGCCGCCGATCCCGAGCCCCGCCAGCACTGATCCAACCTCACCGCCAAGGTTTTGGACGATCACCAACACCCCGACGATCAGGATTGAGATCTTGGAGAGCGTCTTGACGACCGGAACCAGCTGATCGTCGAAGGTGTCGTCCGTCGACTTGGCCTGCGTCCCCCACAGCGCCGTCAGTCGATCGGTCAGGCGGCTTGCGAACCACATCAAGAGCGGCATCTCGGACGCCAAGAACAGCCCGTAATTGAAGCGCGCGTCGGCGTCGGTGGCCTCGGCCCTGAGCACGCCTTCGGCGTTGTCGGCCGCGATGATGACGTAGGCGATCCACAGCGACGCCACGATGATCGACCATCGCAGCGGCCCGTCGAGCGAGGTCACGACCGCGCCGCGGATCGAGGACGAGTCGGCCCGCTTCGAGATTCGCAACAGGATTAGGTTGATCAGCGACGACAGCACGACGCCAACGACGATTGCGAGCAGCACGTACCCGATCTCCGCCACGCTGATGTCGGTGCCAAACAGCTCAGTATCTAGAAACTCTTGCATGGGACGCCTGCGCGAACCCACTAACAAAATCAATGGATGACGTCGAGCCGCCGACCGCCCGCCCGCCGCTGTGCGGGTGCAGACTCGAAGAAGAACTGGTCCGCGCCGAACGCCGGGCGCAGCTCGTCGAGCCACGACGCTCGCGGATCGTAGGCTGCGTAGAACGGTCGCCGCACCCACGCAGGGTCACGCGCTTGCAAGAACGACAGCGCGAACACGCGCTCGCCCGCGATCTCGACGACGCCATCAATTGCGATCTTGCCCGCAAAGGTCGACATCGAGGGCCCGCGAACGGTCCGCGCGAGGCCGCTGACCTGCTGATAGGCGTCACGAAAGATCTGCCACGCGCGCTCCAACGGGACCTGAAAGTAGCCGCGGGGGCCCGTGTCTCGCTCGACGAACATGTAGTATGGGACGCAGCCCAACCGCACGCCTGCGCTCCACAGCTGGGCCCACGTCTGCGGCTCATCGTTGATGTGGCGAAGCAGCGGCGACTGCATGCGGATCTGCGCGCCTGTGCTGCGGATCCGCGCGATCGCCTGTTGAGCGACCGGCGTGCTCAGCTCGCGGGGGTGCGTGTAGTGGCCCATGATCGAGAGGTGACGCCCGCTCGCGGTCACCCGCTCGAACACCCGCAGCAGCGCGTCGGCGTCGGGATCGCTGACGAAGCGCTGCGGCCAATAGGCAACCGACTTGGTCCCGATCCGCACGTCGACCTGCTCGAACTCCGGGGCCAACAGCGGCTCGAGGTAGCGCTCGAGCGTGCTCGCGCCCATGACCAGCGGATCCCCGCCGGTCACCAACACGTCGCGGATCTCCGGGTGCGCCCGCAGATAGGCCGTGACGTCAGTGGTCTCGCGGGCCTCGAACTTCATGTCGGTGAGCCCCACGAACTGCGCCCAGCGAAAACAAAAAGTGCAGTAGGCGTGGCAGGTCTGGCCCTGGCTGGGGAAGAACAACAAGGTGTTGCGATACTTGTGCTGCATGCCCGAGAGCCTGCGGCCGCCCAAAATCGGGACGTTGTGGGTCAGCTGCCCAGCGGGGTGCGGGTTCAGGCGCAGGCGAATTTCGTCGGCTGCGGCCTTGATCCGCGCTGTCGGAGCCTCGCCGTGGACCAGGTCGGCCATCCGCGCATAGTCCGCGGGCGCCAGCATCTTGGGCTGGACGAAGGTCATCTGAAAGATCGGGTCATCGGGGACACGGTCCCAATCGATCAGCTCGCTGACCACATAGTGGTTGGTCTTGAACGGCAACACCGTCGAGACCACCCGAATCGCATCCTGTAGATCCTTGGGCAGACCTGCCCACTCTGGCAGCCGACCGACATTGGCCCGCGTGATCGCGCGGTATCGGGGCGACTCGGAGCTCGACACGCGACTGCAATGCCAGAAACTCACAATATCCACAACAAGGCGGCAGCGCTCGAGCGCGCCGCGATAGCTGTTCAATGGGCCTCCTGGCCCTCCTGGGGGCCAGGAGGCGAGCGAGCGGAGGTGGCGGGACCGCGGTCGGCGCAGCACCGAGCGCGCGGCGGGGGTCCTGCCCAGCCGTTGCGGCCGCCCTGGGAGCGTTCTACACACGACCATGGCGCCGAAGATACTCGTCGTGTGCGGCTCGAGTCGCGAAGACGGATACCTCGATCAAGTAGTTGGTCTCGCTGCCGTCGCAGCGCGCATGGCCGGCGGCGAAGTTCGAGAGCTGTCGCTGCGGGCCGTGCAGCTGCCCGTGATGATCTGGGGCGACGCCGGGCAAGACGCGAACCCCGACGTGACGCGGGTCCGCGAGCTCGCGGGCTGGGCGGACGGCTTCGTGATCGGCACGCCCGAGTACCACGGCAGCATGAGCGGGGCGCTCAAGAACTGGTTCGACTTTCTGCACGGCGAGCTCGCGGGCAAGTTCGCCGGGGTCGTCGCCACGACCGGCGGCGGCACCGGGGACATGTCGATCACCGCCGTCAAGACCTGCTTTCAGTGGTGCCACGGGTTCGTGCTGCCGTTCCACGCGGCCGCGAGCCCGACCGCGTTCGAGGGTGAGATGCTGACCGACGCCCGGGTCATCGACCGCGTGGAGCGGGTCGGACACGACGTCGTTCGCTACACGCCGGTGATCGCCGCCGCGTTCGAGCGGGCCCAGGCGCTCGAGGGACCCGCCGCCGGTGTCGCAGGCCTGCACGCGGACCCCGGTTGATGCGAGACTCTCGCCGCATGCCCGACGCCGGACTTCGACTGCTGCTGTGCACCGCGCCGAGCGAGGTCGCACCGGACCTCGCGCGCGCGCTGCTGCAGGCCAAGCTGATCGGCTGCGCCAACCTGGTCCCGGCCGTCCGCTCGCTGTACTGGTGGGACGGCGAGATCCAGGACGACGCAGAGGTCTTGCTGCTGATGGAGTGTACGGAAGCACGCGCCGACGAGGCCGTCGCGGCGTTGGCTGCGGCCCACCCCTACGACGTTCCCAAGATCCTCGTGATCGAGCCCAACGCGGTCAACGGGCCGTACCTCGACTGGCTGCGCGCCGTCGCACCGCCACGCTAATTCGTCACCATGCACGATCTCTTCGTCGTCAGCGACCTCCACCTCGGGCGCGGCAAGAACCCCCAGACCGGGCGCTATCACGAGCTCGAAGCGTTTTTCTATGACGACGACTTCCGCAGCTTTTGCCAGTGGCTGATCGACGACGCGCACAAGCGCAACGCCCAGATCCGCCTGATCATCAACGGCGACGCGTTTGATCTGCTGCGCATCGATCGGCCCCCGCAGACCCCCGAGGCGACCTTCGTGGAGCGGCGCTTTGGCCCGTTCATGACCCCCGATCGGGCCGCGCGGGACATGTCGGACGTGCTCGACGGTCACCCGGGCTTCGTCGACGGCCTCGCGCGAGTGCTCGCCGCCGGTCACGACGTGGTGATCTTGCCGGGCAACCACGACATCGAGGTCCAGTGGCCGGCTGTGCGTCGGCAGATCGAGCGGGCCGTGCTCGGCCGGGTCCGCGAGCAGCTCACCCACGGTCGCGAGGTCGACGACGCCGCCACCCGCCTGCGGTTTCCACCGTGGTTTTGGTACGAGCCTGGGCGCGTGTGGCTCGAGCACGGCTGCCAGTACGATCCAGAGAACGCGTTCAAGTATTGGCTGCGCGGCAGCCTCGGCGAGGCCCCGCCCGCCGTGCACGAGGCCGAGTACGACATGCCGCTCGGCAATTTTTTTCAGCGCTACTTGTTCAATGGGTTTGGGGCGATCACCTTCATCGTGCCCAGCACCCGCGCGAACATGCGCTACGCCAAGTGGTTGCTGGCCAACACGCCGCACCTGATCAGCCGGGCGGTGCTCAGCCACGCGCGGTTCTGGCCCCAGGTGATCCGCAGGATCGCGCAGAGTCAAAAGCGAGCGCGCCGGGTCTACCGCGAGGGCCACGAGCGGGCGCTGACCCGGCTCGCCGAGCTCCCCGAGGCCGGCGCGCTCGGGGACAAGCTGCGCCAGATCGACGCGCTCAAGGAGCGCAGCGCCAGCGTCGTAGAGGCGATCAGCACCCTCACGCGGCAAGCGCTACGCGTGCTGTTGGTGGTCGTCGCGCTCGCGGGTCTGACCTTCGGGCTGTGGTTCGCAGGGTTCCACGCGATCGCCCAGCTCAAGGGCGGCTTCATGGTCAAGGCCATGCTGTTCTTGCTGCTCGACTTCGCGTTCTTGGTCGCTGCGATCTTTGGGATCGGGTGGGGTCTGTTTCGCAGCCCGCGGCCAGGTTCGTCCCCGCTGCGGCGGGCGGCCCAGAAGATCGTGGACCTGCTCGACGTCCCGATCGTCAGCTTTGGCCACACCCACGACGAGGTGCTGTGGGCGCTGCAGCGGCCCAGCGGCGGGCGAGCCTGGTACTACAACACCGGGACCTGGCTGGCGGTGTTCACCCACGACGTGTTGATGCCCCGCGAGCGGGTTCAGTTCACGTTCTTGCGGGTCCGCGGGCACGAGGCCGAGCTGCTGTACTGGAGCCCCGGCCGCGGCAGCTCGGCGCCGGTGATCTTGCTCGACGAGCGCAACCCCAAGGCCGAGCCCCGGCGCCAGGGCGCCCCCGAGCCCGTGTAGCGCGAATCAGGAACGGGCCGGATCAGGGTGACGGACGATCGCAGCGACGAGGCCCTGATGACCGCCTACGTTGGCGGGGATGCCCGGGCGTTGCGCGAGCTGTTTCAGCGTCACGCGCCGGGTTTGACCCGGGTGATGGCGGGCCACCTCGGCTCGACCGCCGACGCCCAAGACGTGGTTCAAGCCGCGTTCTTGAACCTGCATCGGGCCCGGCGGGACTTCCGGGCGGGCTCGCGCCTGCAGCCGTGGCTGTACACGATCGCCTACAACTTGATGCGCGATCATCATCGCTACCGCGGGCGGCGGCCCGAGCTGCTGACGGAGCCGACCGGGCCCGGCGGGCATGACACCCGGCCCAGCCAGGCCCCCGGACCCGACGCGGATCTCCACGCGCTGCCGATCCGGCGCGCGCTCGCCCAGCTGCCGGAAGCCCAGCGCGAGGTCATCGTGCTGCACTGGTTCGCGGGGTTTTCGTTCGCCGAGGTCGCCGAGCGCGTCGGCGCGCGGCGAACGGCGGTCAAGGTCCGGGCCCACCGGGGGTACAAGCGGCTGCGCGAGCTGCTGGGGCCCGAGTATCTCGAGCTGCCTGGCGACAGCGAGGCGGTAACCGTGCAGGAGCCGAAGGCATAAGCGTGACGTCGATGCGTGAACCGACCCCAGGGCCCGACGAGCTCGACGCGATGTTCGAGGCGGTGGAACGCCGGATCGCCGCGCCCGTGGGCTGGGTCGAGGGGCTGCGCCAACGCTCGACGTGGGTCCGGAGCGCGGCGCTGCTCGGCGTCGCGCTCGCCATGGTCGCCCTGATCCTGCTTGGCTTGCGGCGGGTGGATCTTGGCCTGCATCCCCTGCCCCGCTTGCTCGGCACGATCGCCGCCCTGGCGACGGCGGTGCTCGCCGCCGGGGCCGTCGCCTTGCGCCCGCTGCACCGCCGCCCGCTACGCGGATGGTTGCTGGGGTTGATCGCCGGACTCGCCGTGCTCGCGCCTGCGATCGTGTGCAGCCTGCCGCCGGCCCATCACGATCACCCGGCGTCGCTGATCGGCGTTGACGCGGACTTGGTCCCGCGCGCGGCGGGATGCTTTGCGTTTGGCATGGGGTTCGTGGCGCTCGCGGTCGCGGCCGCGTACTTGCTCGAGCGCTCGGCGCTGCGCAGGCGCGGTTCGGCGGTGTTGGCCCTGCTCGGCGCCGGGGCGCTGGCGAACTTGGTGTTGGTGCTGCACTGCCCGATCGTCGCGCCGATCCATCAATGGGCCGGGCACGCGACGATCACCTTGGTGCTGCTGCTCGTGGCCGCGGGTGCACGCGCGCGCGGGGCATGAGCACCACCGTCTGGCCGAGAGTTCCAGGAAACGAGAAGCCTGCTCGACATACGCAAGATGCGCGCCCCACGATATGGTGGACAGTGTTGGACCGCGACCGTCCCATGTCCGTGCCTGCTGCAGCCCTTGCCGTTTCACTGGTTGCGGTGTCGCTGGGGTGCTCCCCGCCGCTGCCCTCCGACGAGAGCGCCGAGGGCAACGTACCCGCCGACCTCCCCGTGGAGATCATCGAGTACGCCGGTATCCTCGAGGGTCTGAACTTCGGCGCGAAGCCAAGCCGATTTGCGCTGTCTGACAGTGGTGAGTTCGTAGAGTGGTCGTTCCCTGGCTCCCGCCAGGAGGAGGTCTGGTCGGGGTCATGCGACGGCGTATCTCATCGCGTTCGCGGCCAACTCGACCGGAGCTTCGAACCGCCCCGGCTGATCATCGATGAGGTCGTCGAGTCCCGCCGTCGCTAAGGAATGGGAAGCTGGTCGCAGAAAAGTATTGATCGGTCTCCCGGGCTCGCGTACTGTCCACAATAGATGCGATGTTTGCCTCGAATTCGAGCCCTCACCGCGGTCGTAGCCCTGTTTGCGTGCTCGGATGATGAGGAGCCACTGCCCATCGGACCATGCAACAGCGACGGTGATACTGCGGGGCCTGATGGCGAACCAATTGTTGAACCGTTCGACGTAACGCCCTTGGGCAGCAGGGATGGCGCAGACCCCAACGACGTGAGAGTGCCGAAGCCGATCGTAGACGCCGATTGGATCGCCACGAACGAGGGATACTACCGACCTGCAACTGCCGACGAGCAGCGCCGGGCGAGGTGGGATGCGCCGACCATCCTGGTCGCATTGCGGCAGCCTCCGTTGGCTGCAAATCCGGACGCACCCGCACTCACGATACCTGTGTGGCGAGACTCGGCCAACGTGCGCCGTCATACCAACATCGATCAGGTCTCGCTTCGCTTTCGAGTGCTGCAAGAGATGACGCTAGGAACCTTCGTGACCCACCGCAGTGTCACGCACGGAGCAATTCACGAGGCGAAGGTCCCCTTGTTCACCTACTTCGCAGGTGAGCAGACTGACTCCGACTCGCGCGCCGAGTTGCTGGCCTCCTCCGATGGGCAGATCCTGATCCGCGCCGACATCGGCGGGACCAGCGTGATCGCTACGGGCCCTCACAACAGCCTCGCCCTCGATCCGCCCGCGCCCGACGGCTACTACGTGCTCACCGTGCGCGTCGCCGAGGGGAACGTGGCGCGGCGGGGGCAGGAGCCCTTTGCATGTGAAAACGGCGCCTGCGACGATCCCGACGACCCGCTCGATGAATGCAACGACGGCATCGACAACGACGGTGATGGTCACGCAGACCTGTGCGATTGGAACTGTCTCCCACACGCGGACTACCGCGCGGACGCGTTTCCGGAGGCACGGTCGAGGGTCGAAAGTGGTGAAACCTACGCGCTGATGGGGCACGGCTCGCTGTGCACACAGTATCCCGACACGTGGGAGATCGAGCTCGCAGACTCGGCACTCCGCGCGGCCGAACTGCTCGACAGCTTGCGGCCCGATCTTGGCCGACCGATTCGCTTCAGAACGTTCTCCTGCTGGGTGTTCGATAACTGGGAGGCTTACAACGAGTGTCAGTTCGGTCCCTATCAGATCGTCGATGGTGAGCCTGTCTACGGTGCGCCGATATGTTCGCCAGGCATGGAAGACTATCCGTACGGCCCGACGGAGGCTGACCAGCTGTCGGCGTTCGACCAAGCCAATTTGTTCTTCGAGGAGGCGCTCCCGCGAGTTTGGGCAGACTTTGAGCTCAGCGCCGCGGCGCTTGGCGCCAGCGGCGAGCCCGTCAATGGGGTCGTCCTGTTGACCTCGGATCTCCGCACAGCCTGCAAAATGTCGGAGTTCCCACAGTGCCCGCCCGTGGCAGGGATCGCTACGTTGCCCCATGGAGACCCGCAGCACCGAGGCACAGCGATCGTCACCGACCAACCCTACATCGAGACCATGTGGACCACGTTGGCGCATGAGATCGGGCATACGATCGGGTTGGTTCACGACGACTACCCACAAGGTTTCATGAATCAGTTCTCGGGCGACGCTGCGGGGCTCGGTCTCTCCGTTGACGACGAGTATCCCAACCTCGACAACGCCACACGTTGGGAGTTTGGGCTAACAGGAAGCAAGGGAAAGGACCCGCGCTCTCCTGGTTTCTACCTCTCGGGCTGCGAAGGGCCCGCCGAGTGTGCCCCGCTGGGAAAACCTGGTTGGTCTTGCGCGGCCAACGTTTTTTGCGAGGAGAACTGAGATGTCGAAGAATCGGATGCCGACTCGGCTCACCACACCAGCTTGGCCACAGGCTGGTGTTATATTCGTTCTAGCTCTCCAATACGTCGGCGGTCTCGGCTGCACCCGCGCTCCGGTGACGTCACTCGACGAGGTGCTTCAGGAACTAGCAGCGTTGCGCAACGAGAACCGCGAAGTCAGCTGTGCCTGTCCGCATCAGGTCCTCGATGGCTCTGGCGATGTTTTCAAGAGCGAGATGGCGTGCCTCGCCGGCTCTGACCCAGTGCAGGATAGCGACCTGGCGTGCATCGAAGACGTGTTGGCCGGTTCGGGGCGCACGACCGAACAGCATCTCGCGCTCATCCAATGCTTCAATGACGAGATGTCAGCGGACATTGAGTGCAAGCGAGCGCACCTCGACTCTTGTGCCGATCAGCAATTCTCGCCCTGCTCGGATGACACCGACACCGACACTTGTGGAGGTGACTACTCCCAAGATACGTTGGAGGCGCTCTGGATTTGCACGTACTGAGTTCAGGTTCGCCCCCAGCGATTCGTGCCATAGTTTGCCACTCCGCCGTTAACGTGATCCGCTGCAGCTTGGCTTGGACCAACATAGCGCATGCGCCGGACCTGGTGCGAGCCCGACGACTGCGCCGACGGTGCCGATGTTGGAACCCCGAAGGCCACACCACCGAGCCCGGCACCTGCGTCCCCTACTGCGACATCGAGGGTGCGATCGGCCCGACCTGCAAAGCCGCTTGCGTCCCTTGCAGCGCGACCGAGCGGGGCCTGTGCGTGAGCGGGTGCTCGGGCGAGGACTGCCACGTCGGCGCGTTTTGCTAGCGCTAGCCGATCTCACCGCCTGAACTTGTCGGCGAGCTGGGCGAGCTAGGCGAGTGGCGGCGGCGAGACGTGGGAGCGCGCCCTCCGGGCGTTCGTGGGTTGACGTCCGACGCCGAGCACGACGACGTGGTGCGCGGCGAGGCGGGGCGAGCCGAGCACCTCGTCGGTGGCGGCGGCGAGACCTTCGAGACGCTCGAGCTGGGGTCGGCCTCGCGGGGCGATCATGTGGGTCACCCCCTTGGGGAACAGGCGCTCGGTGACGAAGCCGCAATTCGGGACCACGTCGATGCGACGTTTGTACCGCTTGGTCTGGTCGTCGCTGATCGTGTCTCGATGGTCGCGCTGGGCCCGGGCGTAGATCTCTGCCCGCGCCTGGTGTCGCGCACGGTCTCGAACGACTTGTCGATCGCCGCCAGGACCTCGTCGACCTGCGGAGCGAGGGGGGCCGTCAGGGGATCGGCGCTGAGCCGGGCGACGAAGTAGACCAGTTGGTCGGTGTACGCGGCGTAGCCGTCATGTTCGCGTGGAAGCGCCATGCAACCCAACCTGCACAGATCTGGCGGACTTGAACATGAGTTCGCGCTCGTAGGTGGCCTGCGACGCGCCCCAAATCGCTCCCACCCCGTCTCCAGGTCGTGATGGGCCGCCCGATCCAGCCGATCCAGCGTCACAGCGGCGCGGTGGGCCAGCCGTCGCCACCGATCCAGCGTCGCAAGCTCGCCTTGGGTGTCCGGTCAGCCCCGATCCAGCGTCGCGAGGCCGCGATCGCTCGAGTGAACGGGCATGCGCCGGGTCGCAGGGCCACGGCGCCCGCGCGCAGGTGCGTTGTTCGGCGTCGCGAGGCCGCGATCGCTCCCTACCCGCGGCTTTGACACGCCGCGGAGCCCGAATTCCACCCAATTCGGTCCCCCATCCTGGACCGCTCTAGAACTCCGGCGGCAGGGTCATGTCCAGCTGATCGCTCAAGAACCCCCACAGATCGGCCCACTCTTCGATCTGCTTGGCCGTGGGCTTACCCGCCCCGTGCCCGGCCTTGGTCTCGATCCGGATCATCACAGGCGCCGGCCCAGCGTGCGCCGCCTGCAGCCGCGCCGCGAACTTGAAGCTGTGCGAGGGCACGACCCGATCGTCGTGATCCGCGGTGTAGACCATCGTCGCGGGGTACGACGTCCCGTCGACGAGGTTGTGATACGGCGAGTACTCGAGCAGCGCCTTGAACTGCTCGGGGTCGTCGGCGCTGCCGTAGTCGCTGGTCCACGCCCAGCCGATCGTGAACAGGTGAAAGCGCAGCATGTCCATGACGCCAACGCCCGCGAGCACGGCCCCGAACAGATCGGGCCGCTGGGTCATCGCCGCGCCGACAAGCAGCCCACCGTTGCTGCGCCCGCCAATTGCGAGCTTGTCGGGCCGGGTCCAGCCGCTGTCGATCAAGTACTCCGCCGCCGCGATGAAGTCGTCGAACACGTTTTGCTTGGTCAGCTTGGTCCCGGCGTCGTGCCATGCCTCGCCGTACTCGCCGCCGCCGCGCAGGTTGGGCTGGGCATACACGCCACCCATCTCCAGCCAGATCAGATCCGGGACCGAGAACCGCGGCGTCAGTGAGATGTTGAACCCACCGTAGCCATACAGATACGTTGGCGAGTCCCCCGTGGGCTTTTGACCCTTCTTGTGGATCAAGAACATGGGGATCTTGGTCCCGTCCTTGCTGGCGTAGAACACCTGCTCGGTCTCGTAGCGGCTGGCATCAAAGGCCAGCTTGGGCTCGCGCCACAGCGTGCTCACCCCCGTGTCGACGTTGTAGCTGTAGACCGCGTAGGGCTGGGTGAAGCTCATCAGCCCGTAGAAGGTCTGCTTGGCGTCCTGTTTGCCGCCAAACCCGTAGACCGTGGCGATCGGCTCGGGCAGCGCGATCGTGCGCTCGAGCTTGCCGGCCAGATCGTGGACGCGGACCTCGTTCTTGGCGTCGACCATGTACTTGGCGAACAGCCGACCGCCCGTGAAGCTGACCGACTGCAGCGTGTGGGGGTCCTGGGGAATGACCTCGTCCAGGACCAGCGCCGGCAGACCAGCCCCATCGTCGCCGGCCGCCGCCGCGGCCTTCATGCGCGCCCCCACGTCGATCTTGACGACCCGCCCGCGCGGCGCGTTGTCGTTGGTGAAAAAGTAGAACACCCCGCCCTGGTTGCCGATGAACGTGTAGCTGGCGGTGAGCTCGCTGATCAGCTTGACGACCTTGCCCGAGACCGCGCCCCCGCGGCCGAGCGCGGCGACGTACAACATGTTGCGGACGTCGGTCCCCACCGACACGTCGATCACCAGCCACTTGCCGTCCTCGGTGACGTCGCCGTCGAACTGCCAGTCGGGCTGGCTGGGATCCGCGTAGACCAGCTTGTCGGCCTTCTGCTTGGCGCCGAGCTGGTGGTAGTAGAGCTTTTGGTTCTTGTTGACCTGCTCGAACTCGTCGCCTTCGGTGGGCGCGTCGTAGGCCCCATAGAAGAAGCCCTTGTTGTCTGGGGTCCACGAGATGCCGGTGAACTTGCTCCACTCGAGCAGATCGGGCCGATCCTTGCCAGTTGCGACGTCGCGCACCTTCCAGCGCTGCCAGTCGGAGCCGGCGTCGGACAGCGAGTAGGCGGCGAGCTTGCCGTCGTGGCTGACGCTCAAGCTGCCGACCGCGGTGGTCCCGTCGGCGCTGAGCAAGTTGGGATCCAGCAGCAGCTTGGGCTCGCCGTCGAACGACTCGGACCAGTAGTAGACCGACTGGTTTTGTAGGCCGTCGTTCTTGCTGAAGAAGAACCGGTCGCCCTCTTGCCACGGGGTGCCGTAGCGCTCGTGGTTCCACAGACTGGCCAGCTTGGCCTGGATCGCGGCGCGCTCTTCGATGGTCTCGAGATAGCCAAACGTGACCGCGTTCTCGGCCTCGACCCACTCGCGGGTCTGCGCGGAGTCCAGGTCTTCCAGCCAGCGGTAGGGATCGGCGATCCCGACGCCGTGTAGATCGTCGACCTGCGGCGACACGCGGGCGACCGGGTAGCTCCACGGCGAGGCGGGCTTTTCGGTCACCGTGTCCTCCACGGGTTCCGGCGCGGCCGTGTCGGGGTTTTGGGTGTCGCCGGTGTCACACGCGAACGCGAGCGATACACACAAAGACATGGACAACAGGGGCAACGATCGCTTTGACATCGGCTCACAATCTGTTTTCAGCTCGGGCGAACTGTTTTCAGCTCGGGCGAGGGCTTCTCGCCCGCTTGCGGACGCTTTTGTAGACTGGTTCTCTGCGGGCAGCGAACTGTTTTCAGCTCGGGCGAGGGCTTCTCGCCCGCTTGCGGACGCTCTTGTAGACTGGTTCTCTGCGGGCAGCGAACTCTGGGGACGAACCTTGTAACGCCGAGGGTCACTCGCGCGCAAGCGTACGCGCGGGCGCGACCAAGCGGATGAAGCCCTCGGGATCTTCGATGTCCTCGAGCTCGAAGTAGCCTGCAGCGTGCGCCGCATGTGCCGGACCTTCGCCCGTGTCACCAAGTAGCTGGGCTTGGCGCGCGCGGACGGCCGCGAGCTGCCCACGCATGCCTTGGGCCTGAAATTGATCGGCAGCCTCGGCCCACGCTGTCTGGGCGCCCGCGGCGTCGCCCGTGAGCGACGCGAGCCCCGCCTCGATCACGGCCACGTGCCCGTGCAGCGTTGGGTTGCCTGCGGCGCGCAGCTTCGCGGCCCAGCGCCGCGCGCGACGAACATGGGGCCCGCCGCCCTCGTGAACGGCCGCCATCAGGTGACAGCGACACAGCAGCTCGATCACGTTGTAGCGGGCGAGCAGATGCTCGGACAGGAACGTGCGCTTCATCTGCGCGAGCGTCTGAGTGGCCAGCTCGATCGCCTGCTCGTGCTCGCCCTCGTGGAGCAGAATCCGAACTTGGCCATAGAACGCCCACACGTCGCCAAACAAGTAGCGACCGGGCTTCCAATGATCGAGGGCCGCCGTCAACACGCTGCGAGCCTGGGCTGGCTTGCCAGCGAGCACCAGCGCGACCGCCATGAATGACGACACCTCGACCATCTCTTGCATGTCGCCGCGCTCGCGGGCGCGCTCGGTCGTGCCCTTGGCCCGGGCCCAAAACTCGCGCAGGCGGCCCTGGCAAACGAGGGTCCACATGTGGTGGATCTGAGCGGTGCGGCGGTCCCACGCGGCCCCGGGCACGCCCTCGAGCCGCTCGATCACCTTGGTGTGCAGCTCGCCGCTGATCGGGTAGCGGCGCTCGAACCAGTGCAGGCTGGCTTCACACAGATCAATGAAGCCCTCGAGCTGCGGATCGCCAAGCTCGGCCGCGAGCTCGCGCGCCACCCCCATGTGCTGCTCGACCCGGCGCCAGTCGGCGCCCGCGACGTCGATCACACATTGGTACGCGAGCGCCCGGGCGACCCGGTAGGGCTCACCAGCGCGCAGCGACAGCCGCAGGTTGCGAAAGTTAAACAGCGCGCTCAGCAGCGTCTCTTGAGTGGACAGACCGTTGACGACCGCGAAGCAGGTGTCGATCTGATCGAGCAACCCAGGCTCGACCTCGGACGCCTCGCGCCGCACGAACGCGAACCCACGCACGCGCGCACGCGCCTGCTCCCACACCAGCGCCGAGACCGAGGCGACCGTGCCAGACGGGAGCTGCAGCGCGACCGATCGCAACAGCGTGTCGAGCTGCGCGAGGCCTTCGTCGACGTGGCCGGTCTT
This sequence comes from Enhygromyxa salina, assembly GCF_000737335.2. Lineage (GTDB taxonomy): Bacteria > Myxococcota_A > Polyangia > Nannocystales > Nannocystaceae > Plesiocystis > Plesiocystis salina_C. Next base: position 51,955 of record NZ_JMCC02000099.1, read on the forward strand.
GACCAGCTGATCGGCGGCCAGGCGTCGACACTCGCGGGCGCGCGCCGGATCGACCTGGACCGGGTTGTGCGGGTGGTCGGCCTCGTCGGCCAGCGCAAGCAACAGCTGGGCGGCCTCGTACCCCCGGCCCACGTTGATCAGCTGTTCCGCCAGGCCCATGCGCAGATCTGCGACCCGGTTGGGATCGGCGTCTTCGGGCAGCAACTCCAAGGTTGTCCGAAACAGCGCCACCGCGCGCAGGAACGCCAGCGAGTTGGCCGCGAGCTCGGCTGCGCGCTCGTAGTAGTTGGCCGCGCGCGCACGATCACCGCCCCGCTCGAAGTGCTCGGCCAGCGCTTCTGGATCGCAGGCAAAATGCTCGAGCGCGTCGGCCAGACGACGGTGCACGCTCCGCAGCGCGTCGGGCTCGAGCTCGCCAACCGCGACCTCGCGGATCCGGGCGTGGGCGGTCTCGAGGGTCCCGGGCGCCCCACCCTCGCCGCTGCGGGCGAGCAGCAGCTCGGCCTCGCGCAGACGGGGGAGCAGCGCCATCGGATCTTCGATCTCGCTGGCCCGAAACGCGACCCGGCGATCGACCGGGCCGCCCGCGACGGCGACGACCTCGAGCAAGCGCCGACTGTCCGCGTCCAGCTCGAGGATCCGGCGTACGACGATCTGGTCGAGCTCCTCTGTCGCGAAGTCGGACGAGCCCCCGTGGGTCAGCTGAACCAGCTGGCCGACGAAGAAGGGGTTGCCCTGGGCCCGCGAGGCCACGAACTCGGCCGTGACCGGATCGAAGTCGTCGCCCATGAGCGCGCGGGCCAGCTCTTGGGTCTCTTCTGGGTCCAGCGGGCCAATGAACAGCTCCTGGGTGTCCCGGTCGTCGACCGCGGTCGCGCTCGTCAGCTCTTGCAGCGCCTCGTTGCTGTCGATCTCGTCGCGGTAGGTCACCGCGACCAACATCGGAGGGGCGTCGGGGGGCGCGAGCAACGAGCTCAGCAGTCGCGCGCTGTCGACGTTGGCCCAGTGAAAGTCGTCGATGAACACGATCAGCGGCCGCCGCTTTGCGACCCCCGTGAACAGCTCGCGCAGCGACTCGAACGCACGCTCGCGCAGCTCGTGGGCGTCGAGGCCGCTGGTTCGCGTGCGATCGGCCCGCCACAGATCGTCGAGCACCGGAAACAGCCGCGCGAGCGCGACCGGGTGCGCGGGCTCGAGCGCCAGCAGCGACTCGCGGGGGATCTGCCGCAGGTGGACCGAGAGCGCGTCGATCACTGGATCGAGGCCCTTGTAGGGCACCGACTCGCGCTCGAGGCAGCGACCCTTGAGCACCACCGCCTGCTCCCGATCCTGCACGCGGGCCAAGAACTCGCGGACCAGCGCCGACTTGCCGTAGCCGCTGGGCCCGCGCAGGTGGACCATGGCCGGACCCGCGCCCGCGCCCACCTTGACCCGGTCAAACGCCGAGTCGAGCAGCGCCAGCTCGCGCGTGCGGCCAACGAAGGGCGCCCGCGCCCGCACCATGCTGTCGTCGTCGGTCTCGAGCGAGCCCCACCCAACGCCCGATCCGGTGTCGGTGCGCCCGTCCAAGATCGCCAGGATCTCGCGGGCGCTGGGTCGGTCTTCGGGCATGCGCGCGAGCATCCGGCGGCACAGCGCGGCGAGGTCCGGCGGGATGTCGGCGACGAACTCGTCGATCTCTGGCGGCTCGTACTCGCGCTTGGCGAACAACAGGTGGGTGAGGTTGCCCTGAAACGGCCGCCGCCCGCTCAGGCACTCGTAGAGCATGACCCCCACCGCGTACCAGTCTGCGGCTGGTCCCGCGCGCTCGAGCCCAGCCTGCTCGGGGCTCATGTACGCGGGCGTGCCCATGATCTGGTCGTCTGGGCTGTCTGGCTGCGCCTCCGAGTGATCCTGGACCAACCCAAAGTCGAGCACGACGACGCGGCCTTCGGTCGTGACCAAGACGTTGGAGGGCTTGAGATCGCGGTGAATGCAGCCGTGCTGGTGCAGGTGGCGGACACCCGCGACCAGCTGTCTCACCGCCCGACGCAGCCGCGCGAGGTTGGGCAGCTGGCCTTCTGGCGTTCGCCCGCGCACGTAGTCGTCGAAGCTGACCCCGTCGATCAGCTCCATCGTGAAGAAGCTGACCGAGTCCGGCAGCACGACCAGCTCGCCGAGCGCGACCAAGTTCTCGTGGGCGACGCCCGCCAGCGCGCGGAACTCTTGCTTGAATCGATACAGCAGGCTCGCGCTGGTTCGCTCGAGGTACTTGAGCGCGACCAGCTCGCCAGCGTTGGCTCCGCTGATCCGCCGCGCCGCGAACACCTGACCCATGCCGCCAGCCCCGAGCTCGTGCTCGACCCGGAACTCACCAAGCCGATCGCCCGGGTGCACGGCCGGCCGATCAGCCAGGCCGCGCGCGACGATCGTGTCCATGCTCGTGTCGGTCTTGGGCTGGCCGTGCTCCGTCGCCAGATTGTCACCCGTGCGGGTGATCGACGAGGTGTCCAGGCGCAAGCCCGAGTCGGTGAGCTCCGGTAGGCCGTCGGCCGTGTCCGGGCCTTGCATGGCCGAGAAGGTATCACGTGTCCCAGTGCTAGCGACTGACCCCGAGCGCGCCCCTTTCACGCGTGGCTCGCTCACCTTCCCCCCTGCGCGTGAGCCCCATCGCCTCCCGCGCGTCCCGTGATAGCGTCTCGCCGTGGCCAGCGACGATCACGAGCAGGGTGGACAAGGAGAGGATCTCGGGCAGCTCGTCGAGGAGCTCTTCAACGACATCGACAAGGTCCGCCGTCTGCTCAAGCGCGCGTTCCCGGGCACCCAGCCCGGCGAGGACGAGGTTCGAGCCAGGCGCGACAAGCTACGCCGGGCCGAGGTCGAGCCGGGTCTCGAGCGGATGCACCAAGACGGCGAGCCCGACGATGCCGAGCGCGAAGCCGCCGAGCGACAAGAGAGCGCCCGCGGGCAGCACACGATCTACGCGGTCACCGCTCGCCACAACCGGACCAAGCCGTTCGCTTCCGACTGGGTCGGGCACACCCAGTCGGTGCGGGTGACGCTGCCGGCGACCCTGGCACAGGCCGAGCCGATCTGGACCCACCTCGGGGTCGTCAAGGCCGAGGACCACCTGATGTTCTCGGTCGCCGAGGTCGTCGCCGGCTACACGGCGATGTTTGGATCCGAGCCCAAGGTCGCCCGCGTGGATCTGATCACCGGCGCGCGCCACTACGATCTGGATCGGTTCGCGCCGCTGTCGGTGTTCCTTGCTTACGAGCACGCCGACGACAAGCAGGCCGTGTTCTACGTGTACGAGAGCGGCAGCGCCCAGGGCAACCCGGCGGTGCTGTACTGGGCGCCAACCATGGGCGCCAAGATCATCGCCCAAGCAGGCTTTCAGTTCACGCCCTTCTCCTGCGCCGAAGACTGGTACGCAGGCAAGCTGATCATGAACCGGGCGAAGACCGAGCCGAGCGTGCTGTCGATCTCGATCTCGCAGGTCAAGGACGGGTCGCGCCACTACATCGATCTCACCGCGAGCTACGCGGTCGTCGAGCCCGGCAAGGTCGTGTGGCCCGTCGCCCACCAGATCCAGGCCGCGCTGCGGGTGTTTGCGATCGCCCAGGCCATGGGCTGCAAGCTCGACGTCTGGGAGTGGGGCCTGGGCCAGATCGGCCGCACCGCGTTCGACTGGATCGCCGAGCCTCCCCAGCGCGGCACCAGCCAAGGCTACTCGGGCTGCTCGCGGACGCCCGACACCTGAGTCTCCGCTCGGGCAGGGCCGCTGATCATTCGTCCCGCGCATACACCTACAGGGCGCGGTGGTACGGTCGACCATGGCCGAGCTCGACCTCGAGAACCCCGAGCACCTGTGCGAGCTGCTACGACGCAGTCTGCCTGGGTTCGACGAAGAGACGGCCGCGCGCGTGGGCGCCCACGTCGAGGCGCTCGAGCGCAGTGACAACGACATCTTTGGGATGGTTGGCGCGGGCCGACGTCACCCCGAGGCGCCCGCCGAGCAGCTCCCGCCAGACGCCCAAGCCGGCCAGGCTCCCGATGATCTCCCCCTCGATCTGGGCGGCGAAGGCCAGCTGATCGAAGCGCCGGGCTCCGGGCTCGAGCTCGGCCGTGTGCTCGCGCGTCGCGGCTGGACCGAGCTCGATCGCGTCGCCGCCAAGGGCCACCACGAGATCTACACGCTCGTGGCCAAACACATCCGTCGCAAGCCGATCCGCGCCGGGTTCACGGCCAACTGCCAGTCCGTGCGGGTGAGACTGCCACTCGCCAAGCCCGCCAAGGACGCGTTCATCGGCACGTGGATCGGCACGGTCGAAGCCAAGGATCACCTCGCGTTCTCGGTCGAGCAGGTCGCCAGCTACTACGAGCGCGCCTGCGGTGAGCGACCCTCGCTGGCCCGGGTAGATCTAATCACGGGGCCACGGTTTCGCGGCCGAAGGTTCTCGCCCGTCTCGATCTACCTCGCCTATCGCAGCGCCGAGGCCCACGCCAAGCCGTGCTTTTACCTGCTAGAAGGCGGCAGCGCTTCGGGCAAGGCTCAGGCCATGTACGTCAGCCGCTCGATCGAGACTGGCATCAAGTCCAAGGCCAAGTTCGCGTTCACGCCGTTCGCGTGCGCCAGCAACTGGTACGACGGCGGCCTGGCGATGAGCGAGGATCTGAGCGAGCCCGCGTGTGTGTACTTGAAGGCCGCCCAGACCCGCGATGGCCACCGCGAGTACCTGCAGATCTCTGTCACCTACGCGCGCGACCACCAGCTCGAGCGCGTGGCCCATCCCTTCGAGCAGCAGATCGAAGCCGCCTTGCGGGTCACGGCGATCGCCGATGAGGCCCGCTGTCAGCTCGAGGTCGGCGCTGGAGGCGTGCTGCAGCACTCCCTGGGGCCCATGGTGAAGTCGATGATCCCCTGGGACGAGCGACCCAACGGCACCACGACGCCGCAAGAGCGCGACCAGTTCTGCGGCTGCCCAAAGACGTCCTAGTACCCTGGGGCCGTCCCTGCCGTTGTCGACTCGGCGCTCGCGGTATACATGGGCCGGCGTGGCTCGTCCGTTCCAGACCCAGGCCCAAGAGGGCCGCAGCGTGTTCGCGCTGCTGCGCGTGCTCGCGATCGTTGGCGGCACCTTCGCCGTGTTGCTGGCCCTGATGTACTCGGGCTACGTCGGCTACACCGCCCTCGAGCCAGACGACGTCGAGCCCGGAGAGTATGAGTTGGTCGTCGACGAGACCGGGCGCAGGGTCGACTATGGGCGCTCGTGGCTGGCCCGTCGCGGCGGCCTGTGGGTGATGCACTTCGAGGGGTCGCCCGCAGACATCGGCGACGCCCACGGGCACCTCGCCGGGCGCTTGTTTCGAAACATCGACACGCGGGTCGACGCGCTGCTCGAGCAGCGCTACCGCGGCTACATCGAGAGCTGGGCCGAGCTGATGCTGTTGCGCTGGGACTACCGTGGCGCCGACGCGGCCCTCAGCCCCGAGCATGCCGCGCGGACCGATCGCAACAACCAGGCCGAGCACGCGGATCAAGCCACCCACACCGACTATCGCCGCGAGCTGTCCGCGCTCGCGGCCGCGCTGCCCGATGACGGCGAGGGCGAGCTCGAGCCCTACCATCGCCTGTTTCTGTACCAGTGCCTGTTTGATCTGACCCAGCGGCTGCAGGACGTCGTCATCGAGGGCAGCATGTTCGCGGTCGCGCCCCGGGCGACCAGCGGCGGGGTCGAGGCCGGCAACTTGGTCATTGGCCGGACGCTGAGCATCGATCTTGGCGCCGACTTCGAGGCCGATCGGGTCGTCGCGTTCTACTACCCCGACGGCAAGTATCCGTTCGTCTCGATCGGCTGGGCCGGCTTGATCGGGGTCGTCACGGGGATCAACGCCCGGGGGATCTTCGTGGCCGCCAACCCAGCGCGGACTGACGACGCCCGTGAGACCGACCCGATCCCGCTGCCGCTGGTGCTGCGTCGGGTGCTCGAAGAGGCCGACACCCTCGAGCAGGCCATACAGATCATCGAGTCCGCCCAGCTGCGAACCGCGGGGGTCGTGCTGATCGGCGACGGCGTCCAGCGCCAGGCCATCGTGCTCGAGGCCACCGCGCGCGTCGACGAGGACACCCGCCACGTCCGCGGTGACGACGAGCAGGCCGTGTGGGCCACCGATCACATGATCCGCGAGGTGTTCGAGGCGGACGCCCACAACGAGCGGATCCGTCGGACCACGTCCTCGGGCTACCGCTACGACCGCCTCGCAGAGCTGCTGGCCGCGCCGGGCAACTTCACCCCGGCGGACGCTGTCGCGATCTTGCGAGACCGCCGCGGCCTCGACAACGTCGAGCTCGGGCTCGGCAACCGCAACGCGCTCGAGAACCTCCACACCATGCAGTCGGTCGTCGTCGACGCGACCTCGATGGTGCTGTGGGTCGCGGAAGGTCCGTCGACGCTGGGTCGCTACCGGGCCTTCGATCTGCGCTATCTGTTGAGCCGGCAGGGCTCGCGGCCGGCCGCGTTGGCGGACTTCCCCGCGGATCGCCTGCTCTACTCCGAGGAGTACCGCGACTATCAAGAGGCCCTCGAAGGCCTCGACTACGCGCGCGAATTGTTGTCGCTCGATCGGCCCAGCGAGGCGCTGGCGGCCGCTCGCGTGTCGCTGGCGCTCGCGCCCGACATCGGCGAGCTGCATCGTCTGCTCGGTGACATCGAGCGCGAGCTCGACCACGCCGAGCAAGCCAAGATCCACTACCGCCGCTACCTCGAGCTGATCCCCGGGCGGCAGCGCGACCAAGAGCGGGTCAAGGGCATCATCGAAGAGCTAGGCGGCTGAGGTGAGTCCTTTCTTACCCCCACATAGACCTTAGACTTCGCCGACTGCAGCCGCTGACGCGTCTGGTCGCTTCGCTCCTCGGGGCCGTTTGTTCGCATCCGCATGATTGGCCCCCTGGGAGGGGGCTCGGCGACTCGTGAGCCGACGGTTGCCCGCAGCCTTGCCACGCAGTCGACTGCAGCCGCTACGCGAGGAGCTCGAGGTACTCGCGGACGACGGTCTCGAGGCCCACGAAGATCGCGCGTGAGAGCAGCGCGTGGCCGATCGACACCTCGTCCAGATGTGGCAGCGTGGCGAACAGGCCGAGGTTGTCGAGGTCGAGGTCGTGGCCAGCGTTGATCCCAAGTCCGAGGGCGTGGGCGTGCTCGGCCGCTGCGACATAGTGATCGAAGCTGCGCTGGCCGTGTTCGCGGCTGCGCGCGTAGGCCTGGGCGAAGGGCTCGGTGTAGAGCTCCACGCGGTCGGCCCCGAGTTCGGCGGCCCAGTCGATCGCGGCGCGCTCGGGCTCGACGAACAGACTCACGCGCACGCCCGCAGCTTTGAGCCGCTGGATGCAGGGGGCGAGCAGCTCGCGATCGCGCTGGGGGATCCAGCCGGCCTCGCTGGTGATCTCGCCGGGCCGCACGGGCACCAAGGTGCACTGATCGGGACGCAGCTCCACGACTCGATCCATCAGCTCGGGCCGCGGATCCCCCTCGATGTTGTACTCGACCCGCTCGCGGTGGGGCGCGAGATACTCGTGGATGTCGAGCACGTCCTGCGCGGTGATGTGCCGCTGATCTGCGCGGGGGTGCACGGTGATCCCGGGGACGCCCGCGCGCACACAAACATCGACGGCCTCGACCACGCTCGGCACGCTGCCGCCGCGAGAGTTGCGGACGGTGGCGACCTTGTTGACGTTGACGCTGAGCCTGACCACGGCGGTGGTTTACTCGCTCTGCGGGTCGAGCCCAAGCGCATTCCCTACCCTGCTGTGTCCCCGTCCGCCCCGTGCGGCCCATCCACCCCGTCCGGCCCGCCCGCCCCGTCCGGCCCGTCCACCCCGTCCGACCCACCGGGCTCGCGCGCACGCACCAGCGCAGCCTCGGCCGTGGCCTCCCACCCCAGCGGGCCCGAGTTCACGTAGCGCCGCCCCGGCAGGTGGCCACGCAGGATCTCCGGCAAGTGGCTCTGGTGCGCCGCGTCGACGTGGCCGTCGAGATCGTGGGGGTAGCGGTAGCCCGATCCATAGCCGACCTGCTTCATCAGCTTGGTCACCGCGTTGCGGATCTCGAGCGGCACCGGCAACGGCCCGCGCGCGAGGATCTCTTTGCGGGCCGCGAAGTACGCCTTGATCGTCGCGTTGCTCTTGCTCGCCAACGCCAGATACACGGCCGCCTGGGTCAGCGGCAGCACGGCCTCCGGCATCCCGACGAAGCGCGCCGAGTCGGCCGCGGCTTGGGCGACGACGAGCCCCTGCGGATCCGCGTTGCCGACGTCCTCGGCGGCGAAGATCACCAACCGGCGGGCAACGAACTCGAGCGGCTCGCCAGCCTCGAGCATCCGCGCCATCCAGTACACGGCCGCGTCGGGATCGCTCGCGCGCATGCTCTTGATGAACGCCGACGTGATGTTGTAGTGCTCCTCGCCGTCCCGGTCATAGCGAAGCTGGGCCTGACCCAGGGCCTCGCCAACGAGCTCGGGGGTCAGCTGTGGGCGCTGCGTTGGCTCGGCCTCGGCGTCTGCTGGCGGGACCAATTCAACCGCGAGCTCGAGCGCGTTGAGGGCCCGCCGCGCGTCACCTTGCGAAGCCAACGCGATCGCCCCCAGCAGGCGATCTTCGGCGTCGACCCCCCGCGCCCCCAGGCCTCGCTCCCGATCGTTCAGGGCGGCGCGCAACAGCCCAATCAGCTGCGGGATCGACAGCGGCCGCAGCTGGACCACGCGCGCGCGCGAGAGCAAGGCCGCGTTGACCTCGAAGCTGGGGTTCTCGGTCGTCGCGCCGATCAGCGTGCACACGCCGGCCTCGACGTGGGGCAGCAGCGCGTCTTGCTGGGCCTTGTTGAACCGGTGGATCTCATCGATGAAGAACAGGGTCGTGCGGGCCTCGTAGTCACGCCGCTGGCGGGCGCGCTCGACCACGCGGCGCAGATCCTTGACGCCCGCGTCGGTCGCCGAGACCGTCTCGAAGCTGGCCCCGGTGTGCGCCGCGATGATCCGCGCGAGCGTGGTCTTGCCGGTCCCCGGCGGACCCCAGAGGATCATGCTTGGGACCCGATCGCTCTCGACCGCCCGCCGCAGCAGCCGCCCGGGCCCCGTCAGGTGATCTTGGCCAACGTATTCGTCGAGCGTTCGCGGCCGCATGCGCTCGGCCAGCGGCGCGAAGGCTGGGTCGCGCTTGCGAGCGTGAGCGAACAGATCCTCGTCGTCCAAGTCACTTCGATAACAGGACTGACTCGAAACTGATAGCCGCGCTGGGGCTGTAGCGAAGAGTTGTAACGCTGGGGGTCCCTCGCATACGCTCCCGGCCATGCGCTCCCGCTCCCTCGTTGGCCTGTGCTTGACCTCCGCCTTGTTGTTCGGGGCGCCACTGCTCGGCTGCGGCGGCGGCGACCTCGTCGAGACCCAGGTGCCCAGCGATGGCATCGAGCTGCGCTACGACCTGCAACCGGGCTCCTCGTTCGAGGGCCGCATCAAGCGGCGCGAGACCATCTCCATGCGCGGCCAGCCCATGAGCCGCTCGATCAACTTTGGGGTCCACCTGATCGTCAACAGCGTCGACGAGGCCGGCAACGCCAAGGTCGCGGCCACGGTCAGCGGCATCGATCTCAACTGGGTCGTGCCCGGGCTGCCCGTGTCCATGAACGAGTTCAACCAGCGCGCCAAGGCCCGGCTCGAGGGCGTGACGATCCGGTTCTCGGTCGATCCAACCGGCAAGGTGTTCGACGTCCCCGCGTCCCCCGCCGAGCTCGACGAGGCCGAGGTCGGCGTGCTCGAGTCCGTGATCGAGGGCCTGACCTCCGCGTTCTTCGTGGTCCCCGAGAAGCGCCTGGGCCTCGGCGAGGGCTGGGAGACCCAGGACACCCGCGGCCGCGAGGGCAAGCTCGGCAAGTTCACCAACGACATCACGCGCGGCACCCTCGTCGGCACCTTCGAGCACCGCGAGACCAAGCAGCCGCTCGCCAAGCTCGAGATCGACGGTGACAAGACCGAGACCACCACGACCAAGGACGGCTCAATCGAGATCCGCACGCGCAGCGCCATCACCGTGTTGTTCGACACCAAGGGCCACTACATGGCCTCGATCGACAGCGAGATGAAGCGCAGCCAGGGCGCCACCACGACCACGGTGCAGTTCGACGCCGAGTGGAAGTACAAGCCCGCGTCCGGTTCGGGTGGCGCAACATCGGGCGCCGCCCAAGACGAGCCCGCCGTCCAGGCGATCACGGATCCCTGCGACGACAACTACGTCGGGCCCGACGACTGCCTCGACGCGTGCAGCGTCAATTACATGGGCGACGAGCCCTGCGCCGACGCCCCAGACGCCGACGCCGACGCCGACGCGCCCGCGCCAGACGCCCCAGCGCCCGACGCCAGCGGGGGCAACGAAGCGCCCGCCGCGAGCCCGCAGCCCTGAGCTATCGGGGTCTGGCAGGGCCTGGCAGATCCTGGCAGGGCCCGTCAGTGCCGATCGGGGCTGGCGGCGGCCAGCAAGATCAGCGCGTGGGCCTCGATCGCCGCGACCTCGGGATCGAAGTCCTCCTCGCGGTCGTCCCGGTCCGCCAACCAGCGCCCGGCCAGCAGCGGTGCGGCTGCCGAGAACAGCACGAGCAGCGACAGGCTCAAGCAGCCGACGAGCAAGATCCCCACGCGAGGATCGTAGCACCAGCGGGCTGCCGGCTGGGCATCAATTCGTGCGGTCCGGGTGTCGGGGCACCCGCTTGGAGATGCCACATGTCATCTCGTAGGGGATCACACCAGCCCACTGCGCGAGCTCGTACACGTCGATCGTCTGGCGCCCCTGGCGACCCAGCAAGGTCACGCGCTCCCCCTCGCGCGCGTCCGGCAGATCGGTGACGTCGACCATCGACAGATCCATGGTGATCGAGCCGAGGATCGGGCAGCGATGCCCGCGGATCAGCACCTCGGCGCTGCCGCTCATGTTGCGGGGGTAGCCGTCGCCGTAGCCGACCGGCAGGATCCCCAGGCGCGTGGCCCGGCTCAAGATCTGGTGGTGGCCGTACGACACCCGCGCGCCAACCGGGAGCTCGCGGATCCCCAGCAGCCGCGAGTGCACGCTCATGCCCATGCGCAGCCCCGGGAGCTCGACCGACCGACTCGAGGCCGCGCCATAGATCGCAATGCCCGGCCGGACCATGTCGAGGTGGGCATCGGCGAACCGGACCAAGCCCGCGCTGTTGCACACGTGGCGGATGCTGGGGTGGATGCCGCGCTCCCCCAGCATCGCCAGACAGGTCCGAAATTCGGCGAGCTGGGTCGCGCTGGTCTGGGTGTCGTCGGGGTCGTCGGCGCACGCGAAGTGGGTCATGACGCCCTCGATCTCGAGCTCGTTGGCCGCGTGGTGCTCGTACCAGTCGAGCAGCGCCGCGAGGTCCGAAGGCAACACCCCCAGGCGCGACATCCCCGTGTCGATCTTGAGGTGGATCGGCAGCCGCTCGGCCCCGCTGCGGCGGACCGCCGCCGACAGCAACTGCAGGTGCTGCGGCGCCCAGACCACCGGGGTCAGCGAGCCATGCACGACGACGTCTTCCGACCCGGGGTGGACGCCGCCAAGCACGAGCACCGGGGCGCGGATCCCCGCCTGGCGCAGCTCCACGCCCTCTTCGATCAGCGAGACCGCCAACCCCCACGCGCCCGCGGCCACGAACGCGCGGGCGCTCTCGATCGCCCCGTGTCCGTAGCCGTCGGCTTTGACAACCGCGAGCACCCGACAGCGCGGGCCCACGTGCCGCGAGATCGTGCGCAAGTTGTGCCCCAGCGCGGTCTCGTCGATCGCCGCCCAGGTCGGACGCACCTCGACGATCCTTGGTTGGCGACGGTCTTGCGCGCGGCGATCGGGGCCCTGGTAGCGGCTCATGAGCGGGGCTGAGGGTAACTGGTTGGCTGACAGCTGCACGGACGGTTTCATGGGCGCCGTCCGTACGCCTCAGCCAGCCCCGATCATCCCGAGAGCATCCCAGGATCTTCGCCACGCAAGAGGCCGAGGCGAACCCCGGCCCCAGCGCCAAGACCGGCGCCCATGTCACGCCGCTCAGGCCTCGGCTTGCATCAAGTTCTCGCCCAGGATCATCCGCCGGCCGCTCGAGCTCAGCAGGCCGCTGCGTGCCATCGAGCTGAGCGTGCGCGAGACGGTCTCGCGGCACGAGCCGACCATGCGGGCGAGCTCGGACTGGGTCGGGACCGGGGCCAGGATCCAGCCGTCGTCTGCCGGCGAGTGCCGACCCTGGCGCTTGGCCAGGCGAACCAGGGTCTGGCGCAGGCGCTCCTCGACGTCACACAGCGCCAACCCGCTGGCGACCGACTCCACGTCGCACAGCTTCTGGCTCATCAGGCGCATCATCCGAACCATGGTGTTGGGCTCGCGGCGAAGGTGGGCCATCAACAGATCCGAAGGGATGCGCGCGATGTCGCTGGCCACCGCCGTGACCGCCGTGGTCGACGCGCCGACGCCCTCGACCGCGCAGGCCTCACCAAACACATCGCCGGGGCCGAGCGAGCTGAGGATGATGTCGCGCCCGCCATCGACCGCCCGCAGCAGGTTCACCCGACCCCGCAGCACGACGGACAGCCCGTCGGGGTGCTGGCCCTCGCGCAGCAGCACCGTGCCAGTTGACTTGCGCGAGCGTACGACGGCCCGGGCGAGGAGCTCGAGCTCCTCGTTCCGGGCCACAGTGAAGGGCTCGATGCACGCCAGCATCTCTTCTACGGTCATGCGCTCTAGCGGGACTGACGCTCGGCGAGGTTCCATCATGACGGTGACCCAGAGCACAACGCGTGCCACGGACTGCCATCTTCTCAAAATCCGGCAACAGCTTGATATCATTCGACTCTGACGTTCAGCGTGCGCGCACCGCGATCCGGGATCTGCTGTTGCGTGCACGCGACAGGTGATGGGAGCGAGCCACTGTGTGCTGTGATGCGCGCCACAATGTGCTGGGCCATGCGCGGCCTGACCGGCTCGCAACCTGCATGCGAGGTTGGGTGCGCGCCGGATTTCTGGGGTGCCCGCGGACGGGGTACCTTCCGGGCCGTGCCGACGATCGTCCTCAACGGTGAGTCCCGTTCGACGAGTGAGGGCCAGACCGTGGCCGACTTGTTGCGCGAGCTCGACCTCGACGCCCGAACGGTGGCCGTCGAGCGAAACCGTGACGTGGTGCCCCGCGCCGAGCATGGCCAGACCGTGCTCGCGGATGGCGACCAGCTCGAGGTCGTGACCTTCGTCGGCGGAGGTTGAAGCGTGACCAACATCGAAGATCGAGACGAGGATGGCTGGGAGTTGGCGGGTCGGACCTTGCGGTCGCGGCTGATCGTCGGCACCGGAAAGTACGCGGACGAGGCACAGACCCGAGCATGCCTGGCGGCGAGCGGGGCGGAGATCGTGACGGTCGCGCTGCGGCGGGTGGATCTCAAAGCCAAGGACAACCTGCTGGGCTGGATCGATCGTGATCGATACACGCTGCTGCCCAACACCGCGGGCTGCTACACGGCCGACGACGCGATCCGAACGCTGCGGCTCGCCCGGGAGCTCGGGATCGCAGACTTGGTCAAGCTCGAGGTGATTGGCGATCCCAAGACCCTGCTGCCGGACAACGAAGAGACCCTCGCGGCGGCGAAGATCCTGGTGGATGAGGGCTTCACGGTGCTGCCGTATTGCACCGATGACCCGATCGTCTGTCGCAAGCTGCAAGAGATCGGCTGCGCGGCCGTGATGCCCCTCGCGGCCCCGATCGGCAGCGGGCTGGGGATCCGCAACCCGCACAACCTCGCGCTGATCATCGAGCAATCGACGATCCCCGTGATCGTCGATGCTGGGGTGGGGACGGCCTCGGACGCCGCGGTCGCGATGGAGCTTGGCTGCTCGGGCGTGCTCATGAACACCGCGATCGCCCAGGCCACGCACCCGGTGCAGATGGCCGACGCCATGCGCTTGGGCATCATCGCCGGGCGCAAGGCGTTCTTGGCCGGGCGCATGCCCAGGCGCATGCACGCCCACGCTTCGAGCCCGACGATCGGGCTGATCGAGTAGCGGCGTGCGGCTGCTGGCGATCACGCCTCCGGCCGCGCTCGCGCCCACCCTCGATCCAGCGGTGATCGAGTCATGGCTGCAAGCTGGCGCCGCTTCGCTCGGCGTGTCGGTGCTGCTGCGCGAGCCTTCGGCCTGCGCGGCGGCGATCCTCGGGGATCCCCGGCTGATCGCGCTTCGCCGCGCGCTGGCGGATCGCAACCTGCCGGCGCTGGTGTCTGTCGATCCACGCGCGCTCGAGCGTGATCTGGGCGAGCTGCGGCGGGCCGATCCGCCGATCGCCGGGATCCAGCTGCGCGGCGACCCCTCCCCTGCGCTGCGCCAACGATGGCGCGAGGAGCTGCCCGCGATGGTGATCGGGCGCTCGGTCCACGGCGCCACGCCGACGCCCAGCCGCTTCGTCGACTACACCTGCCTCGCGCCGATCTACCCGCCGCTCACGGTCCAGCCCGGCGTCCACAAGCACGCGATCGGCCTCGCCGGGCTGCGCAGCTGGGCGAGCGTCTGCGACGATGTGATCGCGCTTGGTGGGATCACGCCAGCCAACGCCGACCACTGCCTCGCCGCGGGCGCGCAGGGCGTCGCTGGGATCCGCCTGTTCTTTGCTCGAAACGCCGAGGCCCGGGACAATGTCCGAGCTCTGCGTCAGGTGTTCAGCCTGCGCGAGAGCCCAGGCCCGAACGACCATGGCCCGCAAGCGCAACGACGAGGATGAGCGCCCGGCTCCACCACGCCGGCTATCGACGAAGGTCGCGTACTGCGTGCTGCTTGGCGGCGCGGCCCTGGTGATCACGCGGGCCTCGCTGGCCACGTTGATCCAAGTCCACGGCGACGGCATGGCGCCGACGATCCTCGATGGCGAGTCGGTGATCATGGTCCGCGGCGAGTGGGGCATCGAAGCTGGAGATCTGGTTGTCTACGATCCAAGCCCGCCCGAGCCCGCCTGCGAGGACGAGCTGACCGAGCCCGCTGACCGCCGCGCGGCGGAGCCTGGGCCGCGGCCTGGCGGATCGGCCATCGACGAGAGGCGCTCCCCTCGCGGGGAGCTGCACGACACGGCCGTCGTCGACGTCGATGACGTCGAGAGCAATTGGGAGCGGGTCCGCGAGCGCGGGACCAAGGCCAGCCCACGCAACTTTCGAGTCGGACGCGTGCTCGCCGTGCCCGGGGACACCGTCACCTTCCATGTGCCGGATGTGGCGCTGGGGTTGGTCGTCAATGGCTCGGCGCTTCAGCAAAAACCGGACGATCCGATCCGCTTGGTCTTGTCCGGCAAGCCCGCGGTTGGCGAGGACCGGCGAGACGCCGAGGGCCCGCGGCTTCGCGCGCTCGCCTGGGAGACCCTGGGCCACACCCGCTACCCGGTGCTGCTCGGCGGCGAGGCGCCGACCTGGGCCAGCATGGGGCTGCCCGAGGATCTCGGCCCGATCGAGGTCCGCGCTGAGGGCTACCTCATCCTGGCCGACAACCGGGACGAGGGCGCTTGTTGCGACAGCCGGGCGATCGGCTGGGTGCCCCCGGACGCCCTGCGCGGAGAGGTCGTCGTGCGGCTCGCGGGCAACCCTGGGGCCGCGCCAGATAGTGATCCCCGCTCACGCGGGCTCGCGCACCTGCCTTGAGGGTTTTTGTTTGACGCGCGGCGGGGCGGGCACTAAAACCAGCGCCCCGACTCGCCCAGATAGCTCAGTCGGTAGAGCAGCGGTTTCGTAAACCGCAGGTCGCAGGTTCAAGTCCTGTTCTGGGCTCTCTGATTCGACCGCTAGAGATGCCTCTAGCGGTCGTTTTTTGATCAACCGCTCTCCTCCCTGCCTTCGAGGTCCGGCTCCGACCCCTTGATCGCGCCCCAGACCGCGACCACGAACACGTGCTGCTCCCGCTCGACGTAGTACACGTGATGCCGAGTCTTGCGCATCATCACCCGACGCACATCCTCGGTCGGGTGAGGCACGCGCTTCCCTGCCCCGGGCGCGGAGCTGATCAACCGCGACACCTCCGCGAGCTCCTCCTCGAACAGGTCGGGCGCCTTGTCCTGATGCTCGCGCCACCAGGCGTCGATCTCCACAATCTGGAGTTCGGCCCGATCGGACGTGACGATGGGCTTGCTCACCGACGGCGCTCACGAAGACGCGCGAGGACCTGCTCCATGGGCTTCACCTCGCCCCGAGCTTCCTGCTCCAAGCTGATCTCTATCGCTGCGTTCAGGGCGGCGCGCTCACGCTCGTCGAGATCGTCGCCCTCGTCGTCGAGCACGAGATCGAGCTCGGTCCCCTCTGGGAGCTTGATCTCCTCGTCGACGACCAGGCGACCGTTTCGGACTGTAGCGCGGAGTCCCACCTCGACAGCGTAGCCCCTGCCCGAGGACTCACACAACGACACCGCCGATCCCTGCCGCTATCCTGCCGCGACTCTGCCGTTTGACCCCGATCTGAGCCAAACGGCGCCAGTCACGACCCACTCGATTTCACCAACTTGTGGGGCCCCACGCGGCCAAGTACGCGATTTCGTTCATCTTCCGCGATCGTTCGGCTCCGGGATTGCCTTCGGGTCGCCAACCTCCGCGACGTCAGAGGGTACGCCCCCAGCGATCACCTCGAGCACGTCTGCCAGACTCGAGATGACGGCTTGGCGGTGGCCCTGTCCAGGCTCTTCCGCAATCTGGCGAAGGCCCGCAGCGACCCCCGCCAGTTGCCTGCGTGCGACCACATGTGTGCCGATTTCATGGGCCCAGCGTATCACGCACGTGGGCCGGCAAGTCGCCGAACGGGGCTCAATGCCGGTCGCGCCAGTAGCTCGTCCGGCGGCTGTGGTGCGCCACCGCCAAGACCAGCACTTCGTCGGGCTTCACGACATAGATCAGCGTGAACGGGAACCGACGGAACACGAACCGCCGCACTCCGGGCTCGACCTCCGGCCATGCGCCTGGACGCTCGCGGACCAATCGCTTGGCCCTCTCCGCTTCTTCGATGAAGCGATCGGCCAACTCGCCGTACTCGTCGCGGGCTGCGTACCAGTCGACGGCTTCGACGAGCTCGGCCTGCGCCTCGGCCAGGACACGCAGGTTCATGTTCAACCCGTCGACGCTTGCCGCTCGCGCGAACGTCGGACCCTGGCACGAAGCCGCTCAATCACTTCGTCGAAGTCCACCGCGGTGGTCTCGCCGCGCTCGTAGGCTGCGAGCCGTCGCTTCGCCTCCGCGATCCAGCTCGCTTGGACCTCCTCGGGCGAGGAGCCATCGCCGATGCTGTCCGTGAGGATGGCGGCGATCTGGGCCCGCTCGTGCTCGGGAAGCTCGAGGGCGGCGTCCAGGATGCGGGTGGCTTCGTCGGTCACGTCGGCCAGTGTAGCACCCGGGATCAGCCAGGCCCCTACGCGCCCGTGGCCTGCACGTCGGGCGCAGAAGCAGCAGCGGTCCGGGCCCACTGCCTCGGCGACTTTCCGAACTGCTGGCGAAACTCGCGACTGAACTGCGAGGCGCTGTTGTATCCAACGGCGTCAGCAGCGTCGCTGACGGCCTTGCCGCCCACGATCTGCATGGCGGCGTGGCTCAGCCGCAGCGTCTTGATGAACCGGAGGGGCGAGAAGCTGGTGGCTTCCTTGAACCGTCGGTGGAACACGGGCCGGCTCATGCCAGCCCGCCGGGCCAGGTCGTCCACGGACAGGGGCTCGCTCAGGTTCTCGCGCAGGTAGGTGAGCACCCGCGTGATGTCGTGGGCACCGCCGAAGGTCTGGCGCACGAGGGGGCCAGCCTCCCCCTCGATGATCGTGAACAGAAGCTCCCGTAGCCGACCGTTCGCCAGCACCCGCAGCGCCACCGGATCGTCCAACAGCTGGAGCAGCCGCCCGACGGCCCTGACGAACCCGTCGTCGACCTCCGCCACGACCAGGCCCGGAGCCAACTCCTTCGCCGAGGTCTTGCGCGGGCGTGCGGCGGCTTCGTACGCGACCAGGGTCTCCGTCATCGCGTGGGTGTTCAGGTCGAGCAACAGACCGAGCACCGGCTCGTCCGGTGTGGCGAAGGGCACCTCGGCCTCGACCGGCAACGGCATGGTGGCGCACAGGTAGTGGTCCACGTCGTAGGTGTATGCGGTGCCTCCGAGGTAGGCGCGCTTGCTGCCCTCCACGATGCAACACATGCTGGCCGGATAGACCGCGGGCAACCGCTCGATCGGCTGGTTGATCCGAAACAAGCGAAGCCCTTCGATCGGCGTCTCCGAGACCCCGTCGGGTCCCACGTGTCGAGCCACCAGCTCTCGCAGAGTCCGCCGGTTCATGCCTTTCGTTATCGCAGGCTGCCGACATTCAATGCAAGGGCCCGATACAATCAGGCAAGTATTTGAGACAAATTCGGCCTGTTTCTAACCCATGAGAGAACTATACGTCAGTAAGCAACAACGGGCGCGCTGGCGCCGAAGGAGCTTCAGATCATGAGCGCGAAGAACAAGAAAAATCCCTTTGGACCGACCGGGTGGACGCCGGAGCGACTCGGCAACCTCGCGGGCAAGACCTATGTCGTCACCGGGGCCAACGCTGGTGCGGGCTTTGAGGCGACCCGGGTGTTCCTGTCCAAAGGCGCCCGCGTCGTGATGTTGAACCGCAACCTGGAGAAGTCGACCGCCGCCATCGACGACCTGACGCGGGAGTTCGGGACCAACGCCAACGTGTCCTTCATCAAGATGGACCTCGCGGTCCTGGGCTCAGTCCGAGAGGCCGCCGCCAAGGTGCTCGAGCAGGTCCCGCGCATCGACGCGCTGATCTGCAACGCCGCCATCGCGCAGGTGGCCAAACAGGAGATCACCGTGGACGGCTTTGAGAGCCAGCTTGGTGTGAACCACTTCGGTCACTTCCTCCTGTGTGGATTGCTCTTCGAGCGGATCGAACAGTCGGGAGGGCGCATCGTGGTCGTTGGCAGCAACGCGTACAAAATGGGGGCAAAGAAAGTTCAGTTCGACGACCTCAACTTCGACGAGAACTACAGCCCCTGGAACTCCTACGCCCAGAGCAAGCTGGCGCAGATGGTGTTCGCCTACGAATTGCAGCGCCGCGTCCAGGCCGCGGGCAAGAGCGTTCAGGTCCAGGTCTGCCATCCCGGCGCCTCACGAACGAACTTGTTGCAGGACACGGCCAGCCCGTTCTCTAGGATTCTCTGGTCCGTACTCTCGCGTTTTGTGGCCCAATCCGCCGAGCGGGGCTCCTGGCCCGAAGTCATGTGCGCAACGGAAGCGGAGCTGAAATCAGAGACGCTATACGGACCCACGAAGCGAGCGGAGATGGTCGGCCCCGTTGGTGAGTGTCCGTTGGATGAGGTGGCGCTGAGCCGGGAAATGGCCGCCAAACTCTGGACGCTCTCCGAGCAGAAGACGTCGCTGAGCTGGTCGCTGTAGTTCAGACGACCAGCTCACACGAACGGCGCGCGAGCGCGTCGAGGTCGTTTTCAGGCCCTCGCGCCCCGGTTCTCGGCTGGAAAGGCTGTGGCGTACCGAATGACCGCGCCGAAGCCGGCACCGGTGCACACGTTGCTCGTGTCGCTCGAATGTTGGCGACCGAGCTCACTTTCAACTGCTCGCATCCCCGCCGACCTGTGCGACTTTGACGGCTTCCAGCAGTTCGGCCAAGAACCCGAGCGCTCGCAACGCAACCGCGAGATCGGCTGAGGACAAGCTCCGCGACATACCGGCGATCTCGCGTGCGACGTCGCGCCACCTACTTCGATCCGGGATAGCGCGCGTCGATCATCGCCAACACTTCCGCGTGCAAGACCCCGCGCCCCGCTTTGACATCAGCGAGCCCACGCTCGATTTTTGCGATCAGCCGCGCACGATAGGCGTCCTCAGTCTCGGCTGGGAAACGAGCGGCGGACGGAGCCTCGGGTTCGAGCTGCTCGGCGGGTTGGGCCTGGGCCATGGCCCGATCGTAGCGGAACCGTCTAGAGAGGCGAACCTCGAGAGGCCAGCCCGGACCGCTCGGCGAGGGTCTCTTGGGTCAGGCCGCAGACATTGCGGAGCTGGAGGACTTCTGTCGTGCGTGGCTTCTCGCTAGCCGGCCCAGTCGATGATCACAGCCCCGTGAAATCCGGCCCAGCCCCCTTCACCGCGCCCCAGACCGCGACCACCAGCACGTGGTCCCCGTACTCGACGTAGTACACGTGGTTCCGAGTTCGGCGCAGCATCAAGCGCCGCACCGGATCCCTCGGGTGCGGGTGGCCCTTGCCCGCCCCAGGCACGAAGCTGATCAGCTCGAACGCCTGTGCCAACTCGGTCTCGAACAGGTCAGGCGACTTGTCCCGGTGCTCACGCCACCAAGCGTCGAGTTCCAGGATCTGCAGGTCCGCGTCGGATGTGGTGATGACCGGCTTGCTCACCGACGCCGCTCACGAAGACGCGCGAGGATCTTCTCTGCCGGGTTGACCTCGCCGCGAGCGGCCTGGTCCAGACTGCGAGAGATCGCCGCGTTCAGAGCCGCGAGCTCACGCTCGTCGAGATCGTCGCCCTCGTCGTCGATCACGAGCTCGAGCTCGGTTCCTTCGGGGAGCTTGATCTCCTGGTCGACGACCAGGCGACCGTTTCGGATTGTGGCGCGGACTCCCACCACGACAGCGTAGCCCCTGCCCTCGCACCCACGCAACGACGCCGATGATCCCAGCCGGAACTCTGCCGTTTCACCCCGATCTGGACCCAACGGCGCCAGGGAGGATCAATTTCTGTTCTGGGCTCTCTTCAGATCGACTTTTGCTGAGTTCCGGCGCCGAGTTCGGATCGGTGCCCTCCGCAAATGCCCAGACTCGAGAGGTCGGCAGTTCGGCTGTCGTCGTCGATGGCGTTGTAGTTTCAGCCGGCGGACCTTGGCTCGCAGCCGAGCCATCATGTGGTCGAAGTCCACGAGGGTCTCTTCGCAGACCTCCGCACGCGTGTTGACCCAGCCTGCCTCGATGTCCGCGCGGCCAGCTTCGGCGCCGGCCACGAACGGCGCGCTCGGCTTCGACGTCCGCCGGGGCGAAGCGCGCGCGGACCCGGCGCCTTCAGCTCCCCTCGCCGTTTTTTTGACCGCTGAACATCGGACCCCTAGCTTGCCCCTCATGTCCGAAGCCGCCGCGGTCCGCTCCTCCTCTGCGCGCGTCCGCGCGGGAGCGGGCTCGTCTTGTGATCTCCTGATCGCGCTCGCCACCCACGACGTCGTCGCTGCGCTGCTTGGCGAGATCGGCATCTCGGGCGACCAGCTGCCGGCCCTGCGCGATCAACTGCGCGACGAGGTCGAGCCCGAGCCCGCCGACTGGCACCTGCGCCTGCAGCAGCGCGGCGGCCGAGTCGGGCCCGACGGCGAGCTCTCGCAGCTGCTCGCGATCGTCCGCAGCGCGGACTGCCACGCCTACCGCATGCTGCAGCTCGCGGGCGCGGACACGGGCCGGCTGCGCAAGCGCTTGATCGAGCGGGTCCGCGAGCGCGGGCATCAGCGGGTCAGCCGACGCACCGAGCCCGTCGCGCGCGCTCA